>CP167917.1:2646270-3307837 GCA_041504365.1 Dryocola sp. LX212
CCGTAAAGGGATCGATATCGTTAAGGATATGGGCGGCGGCTTCCTGCAGAAACTGACCGAGGGGGCGTCCATTCTCGGCCTCTTTGTCATGGGGGCGCTGGTTAACAAGTGGACGCACGTTAACATACCGCTGGTCGTGTCGAAAATAACCGACCAGACCGGCGCGGTGAAAGTGACCACCGTGCAGACTATCCTCGATCAGCTGATGCCGGGCCTCGTGCCGCTGCTGTTGACCTTCGCCTGTATGTGGCTGCTGCGTAAGAAAGTGAACGCGCTGTGGATCATTATGGGCTTCTTTGTCATCGGTATTGTCGGTTATGCTATCGGCCTGCTGGGTCTGTAAGTAAGCAGTACTACAAACCGGGGCAAAGCCCCGGTTTTTTATTTTTAAGCATGGGGAGAAGTGATGTCGTTAACGGATGTTGTACTGGTGGTGTTCATTGTGCTGCTGCTCGGCTGGGCAATTTACGACGAATTCATCATGGAGAGGCTTAAGGGCAAAACGCGGCTCGCCATCCCCCTGCTGCGCCGTAACCGCATCGACAGCACGATCTTTGTCTTCCTGATCGGCATTCTTATCTACAACAATGTCACCAATCACGGCACCGTGGTCACCACCTGGCTATTATCTGCCCTGGCACTGATTGCAATATATCTTTCCTGGATCCGTCAGCCTAAGCTGCTGTTTAAAAATGAGGGATTTTTCTTCGCCGGCGTCTGGATCCTCTATTCCCGCATTAAAGAAATGAATTTATCTGAAGATGGCGTGCTGGTAATGCAATTAGAACAGCGCCGCCTGCTTATTCGGGTGAAAAATATAGAAGATCTAGAGAAAATTTATAATCTTCTTGTTGCATCTCAATAGCTTAAAAAATAGCAGTGACTATATCTTTAATAATTACAACCCCTTTTAAAATATAGCCACTGCTATTTCAGATGATTATTTAACCTTTCTTGTTAACATCCTGATTACCTTATTTTATAAATGAAAATCGTTATCATTTGCCTGCGATAAATTTAATATCAAATATTGTTTTGATTTAAAAAATTATGTTAAGGTTGCGCCCGTCGTTGGGGAGTAGCCGATTTTCGCCGCCCAGGCCGTGAAAATGTACATGTCAACATACTCGTTAGGGTCCAGAAAGGGATTAAACGTGGCATGTACGACTCAGTCATGAGTAGGCGAGACCATAGGCACGTGACCATCGTAAGTTGGGGGTGGGCTGCGTGTATATGGATATCCCCAACTGAGGCGTCATCATGAATCTCTCCGCAACAATTCTGCTCGCATTTGGCATGTCGATGGATGCTTTCGCTGCATCAATCGGGAAAGGTGCCTCCCTGCACAAGCCCAGATTTTCTGAAGCGCTTCGCACCGGCCTGATTTTCGGCGTCATTGAAACCATTACCCCCCTTATTGGCTGGTGCCTTGGCCTGCTGGCAAGCCAGGTCGTCCTCGAGTGGAATCACTGGGTAGCCTTTATTCTGCTGGTGTTCCTCGGCGGGCGAATGCTGATTGAAGGCTGTCGGGGCGGGGACGACGAAGACGCGCCGAAGCTGCAGCGCCATGGTTTCTGGCTGTTGGTGACGACGGCGATTGCCACAAGCCTTGATGCGATGGCCGTCGGGGTAGGCCTGGCCTTCCTGAAGGTGAACATCATCGAAACGGCGCTCGCCATCGGCTGCGCTACTATGGTTATGTCCACGCTGGGGATGATGATAGGCCGTTTTATCGGCCCGATGCTTGGCAAACGCGCCGAGATCCTCGGCGGGCTGGTGCTAATCGGTATCGGCTGCCAGATCCTCTACGGCCACTTCCACCCTTAAACATTGCCTTCGCGTCGCCAGACGCGAACGATAAAATCAGTGTCGCATGCAAACGCCGTTTCCGCCTTCAGCTGCTGCCAGATTTCCGGACGGGCACGCCAGGCAAACGGCGTCATTTGTAACAGCGCCACCGCCTCCTCCCCCTTCAGCGTCATCGGCCAGCCGGTCCGTTCCGTCTGCACCGCTTCGAAACCTGGAAGGGTCTCAACGTCTTCCGGGTGCAGGATGACGTCCTGATAAATCAGCCCTTTGAGCTGCATCAAATGGCGGGGACCGGGGGTTGCCGTTATTACAGTACCGCCAGGTTTAACCACCCGGGCCAGCTCTTCTGCCTTACACGGAGCAAAGATGCGCACAACGGCATCCAGGCTGCCGTCGGCAAAGGGTAAGCGATGGCTTGAGGCCACGCAAAACTCCACCTGCGGATAGCGTTTTGCCGCATAGCGAACGGCAACTTTTGAAACGTCCAGACCCCAGATATGCTTCACTTCACCCGGTAAAACTTCCGCAAAGACCGCAGTGTAATACCCTTCCCCACAGCCGATATCCAGCAGCGTTTCAGGTGCCACCATAGTTAACTGCTGGCAAATTTTGTCGCGCAGAGGCTGGTAATGTCCGGCATCAAGAAAAGCCCGGCGGGCCTGCATCATTTCACTGCTGTCACCCGGATCCTTCGATCGCTTATGCTGAACGGGCAGCAGATTAACGTAGCCCTCTTTCGCCTTGTCGAACTGGTGCCCCTGGGGGCAAACAAAATTTTTTTCTTTCAGGGCTAACGGCGAGTGGCAGAGTGGGCAGAGGTAGGACATGGTGGCTCCCGGTAACGATTAAGGGCGCAAGTGTAACGCTTACGCCCCGTCACGAAAAGTGCTCAAGGAGCGGGAGGGACGGACTTTTCCTTGTTAAGCACTACCAGGTTGTCATCTCCCGGCGCCAGGCCGTCCGGCTTAATGTTTTCCAGGCGCAGTACGTCACCCATTATTTGGCTGAACACGGGAGCCGCAACCGCACCGCCATAGTAGGCTCCGTTTGAAGGATTATTAAGGACAACGACCAGCGCGAAGCGCGGATTACTAGCCGGTGCCACCCCTGCTGTATAGGCGATATATTTATTAACGTACTTGCCGTCATCGCCAATTTTCTTGGCCGTCCCGGTTTTTATCGCCACGCGATAGCCGTGTACCGCCGCTTTGATTCCGCCGCCGCCGGGTAACGCCACGCTTTCCATCATATGTTCTACTTCGTGAGTTATTTCTGCGGACATGACCCGCTTGCCTTCAACCGGCGGATCGACGCGGGTGATGGACAGCGGACGGGCGATGCCGTAGCTCCCGATGGTAGCGTAAACATGCGCGAGCTGAAGCGGCGTAACCATCAGGCCGTAGCCAAAGGAGAACGTCGCGCGGTCGAGCTGTCCCCAACGCTGGCGGTTAGGCATCAGCCCGCTGCTCTCCCCGGTCAGGCCCAGCCCGGTGGGTGAGCCAAAGCCGAAGCCTTTATAGGTATCGATTAATGCCTGAATCGGCATCGCCAGCGACAGGTGGGATACGCCGGTATCACTGGATTTTTGCAGGATGCCGGTCAGCGTCAGCTGCGGATAATAGCCTACGTCGCGAATGCGGTGCCCGTCGATAGTATACGGATGGGTATCCACCACGCTGTCCGGGCGCACGATACCCTTTTTCAGCGCCGTCATAATCACCATCGGCTTAACGGTTGAGCCCGGTTCGAAGGTGTCACTGATTGCGCGATTGCGAAAATCGTTGAGTGTCGCCCCTTCACGATTGTTCGGGTTAAAGGTCGGGCAGCTCGCCATCGCCAGCACTTCGCCCGTATTAACATCAATAATGACCGCGGCTCCCGACTCGGCTTTGTTCCACGACACGGCGTTGCTTAGCGCATCTTCCGTTACCGTCTGCAGGCGCTCATCGATGCTGAGAATAATATTGTGTGCCGGGCTTGCCGGAGTCTCGGTGATATTTTCAATCACGTGGCCGTGACGATCTTTACGCACCAGTCGCTCGCCTGACATGCCCGTAAGCTGGCGGTTAAAGCTCTTCTCAACGCCTTCAATACCCTGGTCATCAATATTCGTAAAACCTAGCAGGTTGGAGGCGACGTGGCCGGCGGGGTAAAAGCGGCGGGATTCTTCACGGGTCGCAATACCCGGAATATTTAGTTTGTCTATCCAGGCAGCCTGCTGCGGATCGAGCTGGCGGGCAAGATAGATAAAGCGGCTGCGGTCGTTCTGATGGATACGCGCGGCAATTTGGCTCAATGGAACATGGAGCGCGTTGGCCAGCGCTTTCCAGCGGCGGTCAACCTGAACGCCGCCTTTTTCCATAATGGTTTTTGGATCGGCCCAGATGGCTTCTACCGGTACGCTAACCGCCAGCGGGCGTCCGTCACGGTCTTCAATCATACCGCGCGGGACGATAATGGGTTTCTCGCGCAGGGAGCGCATATCTTCCTGTTTTACCAGATTGTCCGGGGAGATAATCTGCAGCCAGGCCACACGCCCTAATAAGAAGAGCAGGCAGAGCAAAATCGCCAGACAAAGCAGGCCAAATCGCCACTGGATAAAATTGCCAATCAGCGGCGCACTGTCTTTCCTCACAATCAATCCTTAGCAAAACTTAAGTGATTGAAAGTTTAAACAGATATACGCGTATTTTGTGAGGGAACAGTGCTACATCCTTCACCGGTTTGCAACAAGAGGCAACGCGGGCTGGGTTTTAGTCACACTTTGAAAGAAGTTGTGTTTATTTCGAGCATTAAAAAGCCCCGCTACCGGAGCGAGGCTTTTAACTCAATTAGGCGTTCAACGCCCGGCCTAATTCAGCAGAATTAGATGGCAGTCACGTTAACTGCAGCAGGGCCTTTCTGGCCGTCCTGGATTTCGAACTCAACGTTCTGGCCTTCAGCCAGAGTTTTGAAGCCGTTACCCTGGATTGCAGAGAAATGTACGAACACATCTTTGCTGCCGTCAGCAGGAGTAATGAAACCAAAACCTTTAGACTCGTTGAACCACTTAACTTGACCTTTAATCTTTGCCATTTTGCAAATTCCTTAGATAGTTTTCTTCGCCCGCAGGCATAACTTAGATAAAACAGAGACGTTACTGCTTGAGGCACTAATATAAGGCTCGGCAGAGAAGCGGTATTCAACGACAACGTGTTTACTCAGAACTTCTTTACTGAAAATGCCACACATAAACAGAACTGTACCTCGTTTGACCCAAAGTGTTATTACATACAACGTAAACAATGGCAAGCCATTTTTAAGCATGTATCGATCCGTCGCACAATTCCAGAAAGTCAGTGATTTGCAGGTGAAAAACAAATACAGACTTAGTGAATAAAACGCCTGGCGAACGTACATTCACCGCAGCGCCAGTGTCAGCACCGTCACGACAACTTTTTTACATTAGCTCAAAGACTTCACTTCGTCCAGGCGAAGAGAGAAAAACCGCGCAGCCCCTTGCACCGCCTTATGATTATTGTTGCATAAATATGCAATAAAAGAGCAATGGACAACCGATTTTTCAGGACTTCTGCCGGGGTGTTTTTTACCGCAACAGATAAATAGAATAAAGCTTGAGCTGTCAGGCAATTATATTGCACCAATATAATGAAAGTTTAATGACAGGCTGCGCCATCGGAGGGCAAACAAACGTTTCGCTAAATATACTTCACACTTTGTTACGCGAATGTTCACATTAAAAATAAAACATACCGCGACGATCGCATTATAAACCTGCACGTTTAAATAAGGGTAAACTTTGACCAATACGCAGCGGTATAAACCGCTCTTCTGCTTCCCGGGCAGCAGATAGCGCCTCGCTTAGCTCCTGCGGCGGCATATCCAGCGATTCGTCTGCCAGTTCAAACACCCCCCAATGAATGGGGATGGTCAAAGGGCGGCCAATTTGCTGCCAGAGCGAAACTGCCTGCTGCGGATCCATATGATGTGACCCCATAAACCAGCGGGGAGCATAGGCGCCAATCGGAATCGCCGCCGCGTCCAGCGGCCCCAGCCGTAAGGCTATTTCAGCCAGATCGCTGGTATAACCCGTATCGCCGCTGAACCAGAAGCGGAAATCCTGAGCTTCCATGACCCAGCCGCACCACAGGCTTCGATTGCGATCCCAGAACGAACGCATGCTCCAGTGCTGAGCTGGAACGGCGGTAAAGCTCATCCCGTGCCAGCTAACGGCCTGCCACCAGTCCAGTTCGGTAACCTGTTTCGCGCCCCGCCTGACAAACCACTGCTTCAGGCCCAGAGGAACAAAAAAATGTACATCAGGAAAGCGGCGAAGTATTTGCCGCACCGTGCGGTAATCGAGGTGATCGTAATGGTTGTGAGAGATAAAAACCGCGTCAAGCTGCGGTAGATCCCGAATGCTAAGGGATACGGGAGTTTTTCGCTGCGGACCCGCAAATGAGAGCGGCGAGGCCCTTCCAGAGAAGACGGGGTCAGTTAGCAGATATTTTTCCTGCAAGCGTAGCAGCAGGCTGGCATGCCCCAGCCACCAGACTCGATCGTCTACTCCGGTCACGCTGGCTTTTTGCCACCAGCGGTCAATAAAGGCAGGGTAACCCTCGCCCGGAGGATGCGGTAGCCCCTGGGCTTTTCGCTGATCGCGCCAACGCTTTACATCGCCGGCGTCGCGTTCCAGAGGGTGCAGATTTCTAAAGCCATCGGGCCGATGATGAGAGCGCTGCGGATCGTACCACGGGTTTTTAAACGGCATCTAAGTTCCTTAACGTTTCCGAGGTCACCGCACAACCACTTCTACCGTTCAGCGACCAGGCGGACGAAATCATCCCGATCGTCATCTTCTGCCTTCGATGCGGTTTCTTTCTTTTCTACTTCCGGCTCGTTTGCTTCGCACAGACGACGCAGCAGCGCATTCTGACGCTTTTGCTGATCGAGCAGCGCTTCAAGCAGGACGACCTGCTCATTCGCGCGGCTGCTTGCACGGTTAACAAAGAACCATAAAACCAGCCCTACCACCAGCACAACCAGAGAGACCGCGAGAGACGCGATGTTCAATACGCCAACGTTTAGTTCGTTCATGTTACCACCTCAACAAAACGCGCTATTCTACACCTGCCCGCGAACAAGGAAATCACCCGGACGCCGAAAAGTCCTACCAGGGGATAAATTTATTAATCGTGCAGATGCCGCTGAAGAATTGCACGTCCTGATCGCACATGACGTTGACCATTTGCGTCCACAGCAGCAGACAGGCGACAATAATCCCCGCAGCGATAACCCACCAGAACTTTTTCACTCACCTCTCCCATTCAGCTTGATACTGCCAAGCCTAACACTGATAACTTAAACCTGACTTAACCGTCCTTGCTATTGATAATTAGGAATCTTGTTATTGTTTGCTAAGCATTATCCTCTACGCTTAAGGGCAGATTACACAGTAAAAAAAGAGGCTTCTATGCGTTTTATGATCCGCACCATTATTGTCATTGCGCTTTTGTGGATCGGTTTACTTTTGTCCGGCTACGGCATGCTTATTGGCAGCAATGAGAATGCGGCAGGCCTGGGCCTGCAGTGCAAATATTTAACGGCCAGGGATGTTGTGACCGCACAGTTTGTACACACCGACAGCGGTATCATCGGCTTAACGAACTGCCCGATACTGCGCAAAAGCGAAACGGTCGTTGATAACGATTAATTTTTCGCTGCAGCAATAAAAAACGCCGCTTAATGCGGCGTTTTTTATTGCTGGCAAACTTTTTTGTTGGCCGGATAAGCGTAGTGCCATTAGTGGAGGTCGCTGATGCCTATCCACCCTGCAAACCCGAAGTTCACACTTCGCCATTAAAACGGATAATCGTGATAGCCCATTTGTTTAGAAATAGTACGCGCGGCGTCGTGGAGTATTTCAACATATTCGTGCAGGCGGTCCTCTGAGAAGCGCAGCGTCGGGAAAGAGATACTCAGCCCGGCAATCACCACGCCAAAACGATCGAACACAGGTACGCCAATGCAGCGCAACCCCTCTTCCTGCTCTTCGTTATCTTCACCATAGCCCTGCTCGAGAACCTGATCCAGCAACGGCAGCAGCTCTTCGGTGCTGGTAATAGTGCGCTCGGTGCTGCGGTTGTATTCAACTTCTGCGAGGATCTCTTTAACTTCCTCACGGTCACGCCACGCCAGCAAAACTTTACCGATTGCCGTGCTGTACAGCGGATTACGGCGGCCCACACGGGAGTACATGCGCAGGTTGTACATAGAGTCGATTTTGTGAATGTAAACAATACTGTCTTCATCCAGCGCGCCCAGATGGATCGTCTCTTTGGTCAGACGCGACAGTTCACGCATCTGAATATCCGCGCTGCGGATTAAGTCTACGTTCTGCAGGGCCCGAGCACCCAGCTCAAACAGTTTCAGGGTCAGCGAATATTTCTCCGACTCCCCTTCCTGAGCCACATAGCCCAGCGACTTCATGGTTTGCAAAAAGCGATAGACGGTGCTTTTCGACATCATGACGCGCTGCGAAAGCTCAGTGATGCCAATTTCGCGTTCTTCGCCAAGCGCCTGCAGAATGCCAAAAACTTTCAGGACGGATGAGACAGAATCAGGTTGTTTATCCAGATCTGCGATAGCCATAATCACCTCGATCGCACATGTTTTATAAAAATCAGAACTGGTTTTTAGTATAAATTGCCCAACGGTTCACCGCAACGTAACAATCCGATTTCGTTACAAATCTGCGACCTGTCACGGAAATATCGATGCTAAAATTACAGTTCGCAAAATGACTTCTATTAAGTTGTACTTCCTTATGGATAAACCCTTATCTGACGGGCTGCCGATGCCCCAGCGTTATGGCGCCATTTTCGCTATCACGCTCGGCATCACTATAGCCGTACTTGATGGCGCAATTGCCAACGTAGCGCTTCCCACGATTGCTCACGATCTTAACGCCAGTCCTGCCGAATCCATCTGGGTGGTGAACAGCTACCAGATAGCGATTATCGTCTCGCTGCTATCAATGTCGTTCCTCGGCGATCTTTTTGGCTACCGGCGGGTTTACCAGTGCGGTCTGGTGCTGTTCTGCATGACATCACTGTTCTGCGCCCTCTCCACTTCACTTCCCATGCTGACGGTGGCGCGCGTATTACAGGGCTTCGGCGGGGCTGCGCTGATGAGCGTTAACACCGCTCTGATACGGCTTATCTATCCGCAGCGATTTCTCGGCCGCGGCATGGGCATCAACTCGTTTATCGTGGCCGTCTCTTCCGCTGCGGGGCCAACAGTAGCAGCCGCCATTCTTTCCGTCGCCTCCTGGCAGTGGCTGTTTTTAATCAACGTGCCAATCGGCGTTGTGGCGTTTTTTTTTGCGCTACGCTATCTGCCGCCCAACCAGCAAAAATCTCAGGGGCAGCGGTTTGATATCCCAAGCGCCGTGATGAATGCGCTGACCTTCGGGCTGCTGATTTCCGCCATCAGCGGATTCTCGCAGGGGCAGTCCGGCACGTTGATCATCGGTGAGCTGGCGGCGCTGCTGGTCATTGGCTATTTCTTTATCCGCCGTCAGCTTGCCCTTCCGTTCCCCATTTTGCCGGTCGACCTGCTGCGCATCCCGATTTTCTCCCTTTCAATTGGCACCTCGGTTTGTTCATTCGCGGCCCAGATGCTGGCGTTTGTCTCTCTGCCCTTCTTCCTGCAGACGACGCTGGGTCGCAGCGAGGTTGAAACCGGGCTGCTGCTGACGCCGTGGCCGCTGGCAACAATGGTGATGGCCCCGCTTGCCGGGTACCTGATCGAACGTTTCCATGCGGGCCTGCTGGGAGGGATTGGGCTTGCAGTGATGGCCTGCGGGCTGTTCGCACTGGCGATGCTACCGCATAATCCGAGCGACATCGATATTGTCTGGCGGATGATCCTCTGCGGGGCGGGCTTTGGTCTTTTCCAGTCGCCAAACAACCACACGATTATCTCGTCGGCTCCGCGCCATCGCAGCGGGGGAGCCAGCGGTATGTTGGGTACCGCACGTTTACTGGGACAAAGCACCGGTGCGGCTCTGGTCGCGCTGATGTTCAACCTATCCCACGATCATGGCACCCACGCGTCGCTGATTCTGGCAGGCAGTTTCGCGACCCTTGCCGCAATCGTCAGCAGTCTGCGGATGTCACAGCCCAGAATTCAGGCATAAAAAAAGCGAGCCTTCCGGCTCGCTTTTTCACTTCTGCATCGCTTACTTCAGGTAGTCACCGTTACGCAGCGCTTCGATACGTTTGTCCAGAGGCGGGTGAGTCATGAACAGCTCGCTCATGGACTTCGCCTTGCCGTTGATGCAAAACGCCATCATGCTGCTGGCCTCCTGCGGCTCATAGCTGGTTTTCAGACGCTGCAGCGCAGCAATCATTTTTTCACGCCCAACCAGTTTTGCCGAGCCCGCATCAGCGTGGAATTCGCGGTGGCGCGAGAACCACATGGTGATAATGCTAGCCAGAATACCAAACACTATCTCCAGCACCGTTGCCACGGCGAAATAAACCAGCGGGTTACCGTTGCTGCTTTCGCCCTCGTCCCGGTTGCCGGACAGGAAGCCGGAAGCTACCTGCGCGATGATACGTGAAATAAAGATAACGAAAGTGTTCACCACGCCCTGAATCAGCGTCATGGTGACCATATCGCCGTTGGCGACGTGGCTGATTTCGTGAGCGATCACGGCCTCAGCTTCATCTCGGCTCATGTTCTGTAACAGTCCGGTGCTGACGGCGACCAGTGAAGCATCACGACGGGCACCCGTCGCAAAGGCGTTGATGTCCGGCGCATGATAAATAGCCACCTGAGGCATCGCGATACCCGCCTGCTGCGACTGACGACGAACAGTCTCAAGCAGCCAGCGCTCTGTTTCGTTACGCGGTTGTTCAATCACTTCCCCACCTACCGAGCGCAGTGCCATCCACTTCGACATCAGCAATGAGACGATTGAACCGCCAAAGCCAAACAGTACCGCCATGATCATCAGACCGGAAACGCTGCTTGACTGGATCCCCGTCAGGCTTAGCACCAGCCCGAAAACGACCATAACCGCAAGGTTGGTCAGCAGGAAAAGCCCGATACGCATCATAATTTTCTTTTTACCTCGGTTTTCAATATACGCACTGTGCGTTACCCCACATCGTAGGGGCAAGCCCGCCATTTTCAAGCCTTGCGGCTTCACAAGTGATTAATAATACATATCTTTACATTAAACGGAGACGGGGCTGACGTGCCTTGAGAGAGGTAGAAAAACGGGCCCGTTTTAACGGGCCCGTTGGAGGATTACTTCGCGGGTGCCGGTTGTTCCGCCGGCTTGTCCTGTTCCATCTTCGAGAGGTCGAGGGCAATGTGAACCGTTTCATCAAGATACGGGTCGGGTTCCTGATAATCCTTCGGCAAATCTTCCAGCTTTTTCAGCGGTGCTTTGCCTGCACGCTTGTAGCGGTCGTTAATGCGGGCCAGTCGCGTGGCGTCATCTTCCTGATTTTCTTTCTCACGCTGGGCGAGATTCAAAGAGATGATGCTGCGTTTCTCTTTCAGGGCATTGAACCGGGCAATGTCCTTCGAGATGTACTGGAATTCTGGATCCGCAGCGATGCGCTCCTGATGCATTTTCAACAGCTTAGGTTCGAATGGTGCCATATCGCCAGATTTCACGTAGGTGGCAGCATTGATGCTGTCCCACGGAAGCGCGTTATCTTCGAACTTCTCACCGGTTTCAGTCTCTTGCGTGCCGGTAGGCATCATGACGTCCGGCGTAACACCCTTACGTTGAGTACTGCCGCCGTTGACGCGGTAGAACTTCTGAATGGTGTACTGCACGGAGCCCAGAGCAGGCCATTCCGGGCGCAGCATTTGATCGTAAATACGATTCAGAGAACGATACTGCTGCACGGTGCCTTTACCGAAGGTAGGCTCGCCAACAATCAGCGCACGACCGTAATCCTGCATAGCAGCAGCAAAGATTTCGGATGCGGACGCGCTGAAGCGGTCAACCATTACCACCAGCGGGCCTTTATAATAAACCACGCCGTCGGTATCGCTATCTTCACGGACCTTGCCGTTGTTATCGCGCACCTGAACGACCGGGCCGCTTGGGATAAACAGGCCGGATAGGGAGACCGCTTCGGTCAGCGCGCCGCCACCGTTAGAACGCAGATCAATGATCACGCTCTTCACGTTCTGTTTTTCCATTTTCTGCAGCTGGACTTTGACATCATCCGTCAGGCCCACGTAGAAGCCGGGAATATCCAGCACGCCGACTTTGTCTTTACCGACGGTTTTGACCGTCAGCTTCACGGCGCGGTCTTCGAGGCGAATACGTTCGCGCGTCAACGTGACGATACGGGTTTTGGTTCCCTTACCGGCTGGCAGGATCTCAAGGCGCACTTTGCTGCCCTTCGGTCCTTTTATTAACGCCACCACGTCGTCAAGACGCCAGCCGATGACATCGACCATGCCTTTACCCGTCTGGCCCACGCCAACAATACGATCGCCAACGGTAATCGCTTTGCTTTTCGCAGCCGGTCCGCCCGCGACCATGGAATTGATAACCGTGTAGTCATCGTCCATTTGCAGCACGGCACCGATACCTTCCAGAGAAAGGCTCATTTCGGTGTTGAACTGCTCGGTATTGCGCGGAGAGAGGTAGTTGGTGTGCGGGTCGATTTCGTGGGCAAATGCGGTCATAGCCAGAGAGAAGACGTCTTCGCTGTTGCTCTGCGCCAGGCGTCGTATCGCAAAATGATAGCGCTTGGTCAGCGTCTCACGAATTTCTTTCTCGTCTTTACCGGTCAGCTTCAGGCTGAGCTCGTCGTACTTAACCTTGCCGTCCCAGAGTTTATTTAGCTCATCAACGCTGGTCGGCCAGGGCGATTTGCTGCGGTCGAGATTAAAGGTGTCGTTACCGGTAAAGTCCATCGGACGTTCTAACACCTTCAGCGCATACTGATAACGTTCAAAACGGCGCTTCTGACCCAGATTGTACAAATCGTAAAATACATCCAGCTTGCCGGAACGCAACTCGTCGCCAATCTGCCCTTTCTTCGCCGCATACTGCTCAACGTCGCTGGCAAGCAGCACGTTGTGGCTGTAGTCGAGCAAATTAAGGTAGCGGTCAAAGATTTTGGCAGAGAAGTTTTGATCCAGATCGAACTGGCGGTAATGCGAGCGAGTAAAGCGCGAGGTTACGCGCTCACTCACCGTGGCATGCTGAGCTTCTTCCTTTAGCTGCGGAATCTGATCGGCACGCGTGATGTTCTCAACGGCCAGCGTGCTGCCTGCAAAGAATAACAGACTGGCGACGGCCGTAAGCCTAAAGAGTTTGTTCATGCCCGGGTCTGGCCTCCGTTTCAGAACGACAAGTGTTCTGCGCGTACAATCATAGCCATACCAGAAGTCAGCTGTACACGGACGCCATCTTTGGTAATTTCCAGTACGGTGGCATCCATCGCGTTGTTGCCCGCTTTGACTTTAATTGCCTGGCCTACCTGCAGAGCCGAAATATCTGTAACTGGCGTGCGTTTCTCTTCACGCGGCGCAGGTGCAGCCGGTTTATCAGCGCGTGGTTTACGCTCTGAAGTTTCTTTGCGACGTGGAGCCTGAGCAGCCGGGCGTGGTTTGCGCTCACGACGAGGCTTGTCTACGACAGTCTCACCGTTAGCAATTGCGGCTTCACGTTTTTTCGCTTGCTGTTCGGCACGCTGAGCCTGAACGCGAGCTTTTGCTTCTTCGAGCTGCTTGCGGGCATGCTCTACGTGTTGCTCGTCCAGCTCCCCACAAGGGTTGCCGTCGAGGTCGACGCGCACTGCACCGACTTTGATACCGTACAGGTAACGCCAGCTTGAAGTATAAAGACGTAGCGCGGAGCGAAGCTGAGTCTTACTGAGGCTCATTTCGCCTTCAACGCGCGCGACCAGATCCTGGAAGATTCCAATCTTCAGGGGGCGAGCTTCACCTTCAGCGCTAAAGCACTGGGGGAAACGCTCTGCCAGAAAGGCGATAACTTCTTTGCTGCTATTCAACTTGGGTTGATTTTCCATGAAATTTCCTGATTACAACGGCGTAGCCAACAAACCGCGGGCATGAACAGGCGACATTATAATGACGCTATCAGCAAATGCCACGTTATCCGTTGCTTATCATGCTATCGAGTGAAGAATTTTTTATAATCCGTAGCGGCGAGCAGCTCCGAAAGCTGCGCAACCAGTTGGGATAAGCCTTGTTGGTCTTCCGGGGAGAAGCGCCCATATTCGGTGCTGTCAATATCCAGAACGCCCACGATTTCGTCCTTTACCACCAGCGGGAAGACGATTTCGGAATTACTTGATGCGTCGCAGGCGATATGGCCATCAAAGGCATGCACATCTTCCACCCGCTGAACCTGAGCCGTAGAGACCGCCGTGCCGCACACCCCTTTACCAACCGGAATGCGTACGCAGGCGATTTTGCCCTGGAACGGGCCCAGCACCAACGTATTAAATTCAAGAAGATAGAAGCCTGCCCAGTTCACCCCCTCCAGACGTTCAAACAACAGCGCGCTGGTATTGGCCAGCGTGGCTAAAAAACTTGTTTCACCTGCCATTAATGCACTGAAATCGCGATTCAAATCCGCGTAAAATTGTTCTTTGTTCATTGAGTAACCATTTGTTATCTGACTCTACTGCATAGCATACTAAAATAAGCACTAAATGCGCTGCGCCACAAGGTGTATCCTTTTATGAATTACTATAGGCTTAATGAATAATTTATAACTGACCGAGAGACGACATGCCGTACTGCTCTTCCTGGCCAACGACGAAACATGAAAATACAAGCCATTAGTCAGGTTTTGCCGGAGGCACGTTATCAGCGTTGCCCGGAATGCGATACCCTTTTCTCGCTGCCGCAGGTTAAATCCTCCCAGAGCGCGTACTGCCCACGTTGTGATGCCAAAGTGCATCACGGACGGGACTGGTCAATGACCCGTTTGACTGCGATGGCGGTTGCCATGCTCCTGCTGATGCCGGTGGCCTTCACCGAGCCGCTGGTGCGTATCTGGCTATTAGGCACCAAAATCGATGCCAACGTCTTCCAGGGCATCTGGCAGATGACACATCAGGGTGACCCGGTCACTGCAGCAATGGTGCTGTTCTGTGCGGTTGGTGCGCCGGCCACGCTGGTGGCGGCCATCATCTTCCTCTACTTCGGCAACATCCTGGGCATGAATCTGCGTCCCGTTCTGCTGATGCTCGATAAGCTCAAAGAGTGGGTGATGCTCGATATCTATCTGGTCGGCGTCGGCGTGGCGTCGATTAAGGTTAAAGAGTATGCTTTTATGCAGCCGGGGGTGGGCCTGGTAGCCTTTGTAGCGCTGGTCGTGCTGAGCCTGATGACGATGATCCATCTTAACGTTGAGCAGCTCTGGGAACGTTTTTATCCCCAGCGGCCACCGCGGGCTTACAACGCCCAGCTCCGCGTCTGTCTGGGCTGCCATTTCACGGGAGTTCCCGACGAGCGGGGGCGCTGTCCTCGCTGCCACGTGCCCCTACGCAATCGCCGCAGGCAAAGCCTGCAAAAGTCATGGGCGGCGCTTATAGCGTCAATCATGTTCCTTTTGCCTGCGAACCTGCTGCCGATATCTATTATTTACGTCAATGGTTCCCGCCAGGAAGATACGATCCTCTCGGGCATTATCTCTTTAGCCAGCGGCAACATTCCCGTGGCGATTGTGGTGTTTATTGCCAGTATTCTCGTCCCCTTTACTAAAGTGATTGTGATGCTCACCCTGCTGCTGAGCATCCACTTCAAGTGTGAAAGCGGCCTGCGTACGCGTATCCTGCTGCTGCGCTTTATTACCTGGATTGGCCGCTGGTCAATGCTGGATTTGTTCGTCATCGCACTCACCATGTCACTGGTCAACCGCGATCAGCTGCTGGCATTTACTATGGGACCGGCTGCGTTTTATTTTGGCGCGGCGGTTATTTTAACTATTCTTGCTGTCGAATGGCTGGATAGCCGACTACTTTGGGACGCACATGAGTCAGGAAACGCCCGCTTCACCGACTGAAGCGCGAATTAAAACAAAACGCCGGATCTCCCCTTTCTGGCTGCTGCCGATTATCGCCCTGCTGATTACGAGCTGGCTTATCTGGACCACGTATCAGGAGCGGGGAACCACCGCGACCATCGACTTTGTATCAGCTGACGGCATCGTCGCCGGGCGAACGCCCGTTCGTTTTCAGGGCGTGGAAGTCGGCACCGTGCAGAGCATAAGCCTGGGGAAAAACCTCAATAAGATTGCAGTACAAGTCAGCATCAAAAGCGATATAAAAGATGCGCTGCGCGAAGAGACACAATTCTGGCTGGTCACGCCGAAAGCTTCGCTGGCGGGCGTTTCAGGCCTGGATGCACTGGTCGGCGGGAACTATATTGGCATGATGCCGGGCAAAGGCGAGCCTAAAAATCATTTTACCGCGCTGGATACCCAGCCGAAATATCGCCTGAATAACGGTGAATTAATGATCCACCTGCACGCCCCGGACCTCGGCTCGCTGAACAGCGGCTCGCTGGTTTACTTCCGTAAGATCCCGGTTGGCCGCGTTTACGACTACACCATTAATCAAAACAAACAGGGCGTCACCATTGACGTGCTCATCGATCGCCGCTTCACAAGCCTCGTGAAAAAAGGTAGCCGCTTCTGGAATGTCTCGGGCGTGAAATCTGACATCAGCCTGAGCGGCGCGCATGTGCAGCTCGAAAGCCTGGCCGCGCTGGTCAACGGTGCAATCGCCTTTGACTCCCCGGAAAAATCAGCCCAGGCTAAAGCCGACGACGAATTTGGTCTGTACGAAGACCTGGCCCACAGCCAACGGGGCGTACTGGTAAAACTTGATCTGCCGGACGGTGCAGGTCTGAAGGCTGACTCAACGCCGCTGATGTACCAGGGGCTGGAGGTCGGCACCCTGACTAAGCTGGATCTAAACCCTGGTGGCGCTGTCACCGGTGAAATGACCGTTGACCCAGGCGTGGTGAATTTATTGCGCACCGGTACGCGCATCGAACTGCGCAGCCCTAAAATTTCCCTGAATAACCCGAGCATCAGTAGCCTGCTTACCGGCAAAACCTTCGAGCTTGTTCCCGGCGAAGGTGACCCTCAGGACCATTTCGTGATCCTGCCGAGCGACAAAACGCCGCTGCAGCAGCCAAATGTGCTGACGCTAACGCTGACGGCGTCGGAAAGCTACGGCATTGATGCGGGCCAGCCGGTTATCCTGCACGGTATTCAGATTGGTCAGGTTCTGGAGCGCTCGCTGAGCAAAAAAGGCGTCAGCTTCGCGGTAGCCATCGAGCCGCAGTATCGCCATCTGCTGCAGGGCGACAGCAAATTCGTGGTCAACAGCCGCCTTGACGTCAAGCTGGGCATGGACGGCGTTGAGTTTCTCGGCGCCAGCGCCAGCGAGTGGTTGAGCGGAGGCATCCGCGTGCTGCCCGGTAACAAAGGCGAGATGAAATCGACCTACCCTCTGTATGCCAATCTGGAAAAGGCGGTTGAAAACAGCCTGAGCGATTTACCGACAACCACGCTGACCCTGACGGCCTCCAGCCTGCCGGATATCCAGACCGGATCCGTAGTGCTGTACCGTAAGTTCCAGGTCGGCGAGATTATCACCGTGCGCCCTAAAGCGAACAGTTTCGATATCGACGTGCATATCAAGCCAGAATTCCGCCATCTGCTTACCGCTAACAGCATATTCTGGGCTGAAGGTGGCGCCCGTGTGCAGCTTAACGGCAACGGCCTGACCGTGCAGGCCTCTCCGCTTTCCCGTGCCCTGAAAGGTGCCATCAGTTTCGATAACCTGAGCGGTGCCGGAGCGGGCCTGACGAAAAACGATAAGCGGGTGCTTTATGCCTCGGAAACCGCCGCGCGCGCGGTAGGTAGCCAGATTATTCTGCATACTTATGATGCCAATAAGCTCTCGGAGGGGATGCCAATCCGTTATCTCGGTATTGATATCGGCCAGCTGGAGTCCATCAACCTCACCGCCTCGCGCAGCGAAGTGATGGCCAAAGCAGTGCTCTACCCCGAGTTCGTGAAAACCTTCGCCCGCGGCGGTACGCGCTTCTCGGTAGTCACGCCGAAGATTTCAGCAGGGGGCATCGACAATCTGGATACGATTCTGCAGCCTTATATCAACGTTGAGCCGGGCCACGGCTCGGCGCGCCGTCATTTTGAACTACAGGAAGCAACAATTACCGACTCCCGCTATTCCGACGGTCTGAACGTTGTGCTTGAGGTGGCGGAAGCCGGCGGGCTGAGCATCGGAACGCCGGTGCTGTTCCGTGGCGTTGAAGTTGGTACCGTAACCGGCCTGACGTTGGGCAGCCTCTCCGACCGTGTGATGGTAGGGCTGCGCATCAGCAAGCGCTTCCAGCACCTCGTGCGCGACAGCTCGGTGTTCTGGCTGGCATCAGGCTACAGTCTTGATTTTGGGCTGACGGGCGGCGTCGTTAAAACAGGCACATTCAACCAATTCATTCGCGGTGGCATCGCGTTTGCCACGCCTCCGGGAACGCCGCTGGCGCCGAAAGCCGAACCGGGTAAACATTTCCTGCTGCTGGAAAGCGAGCCAAAAGAGTGGCGTCAGTGGGGCACCGCCCTGCCGCGCTAGGTAATATTCTGACCATCAGCCCCGGAAATAACCGGGGCTCAAGAATGTTGACAAAGAAGGAAAAAGCGTGGTTTTTCCTTCTTTGTGATTAGCAGGCGAAAATCAACGAATTGATTTTCCTTGTTATTTATTTGGCGGGATCTTTTCGAGTTTCATTCGATTTGAGCTTGTATCAGTCTGGAGCCCCAGAAATAACCGGGGCTTTTTTTATGCTATAATGCGCGCCTTATTTTTCTCTGGAACTCCCTTCGTGGCTCAATCTCACTCCGTTTTCCTCCCGCAGGCATTTCTTGACGTCATGCGTGACGCGCTCCCGGTTGGCCTCACGCTCGACGATTTTATCCAGTACAGCCAGCGTCCGCTGCGCCGCAGCCTGCGCGTTAACACCCTTAAGATCTCCGTTGCCGACTTCCTGGCGCTGGTTGCGCCCTACAACTGGCAGTTGACGCCGATTCCGTGGTGTGCGGAAGGATTCTGGATCGAGCGAGAAGACGAAGAAAACCTGCCGCTGGGCAGCACCGCCGAACACCTGAGCGGTATGTTCTACATTCAGGAGGCCAGCTCCATGCTGCCCGTAGCGGCCCTGTTCGCCGACGGCCGTGACCCGCAGCGCATCATGGACGTGGCCGCCGCCCCCGGTTCCAAAACTACCCAGATTGCGGCCCGGATGGGGAACAACGGCGCGATTCTTGCCAACGAATACTCCGCCAGCCGCGTAAAAGTGCTGCACGCGAACATCAGCCGCTGCGGCATCAGCAACGTCGCCCTGACCCACTTCGACGGCCGGGTGTTTGGCGCGGCGCTCCCGGAATGCTTTGATGCCATTCTGCTTGATGCCCCCTGCTCCGGTGAAGGCGTGGTGCGTAAGGATCCCGATGCGCTGCGAAACTGGACGCCCGAAAGCACTTCCGGCATCGCCGATACCCAGCGCGAGCTGATTGCAAGTGCGTTTCACGCCCTGAAGCCGGGCGGCACGCTGATTTACTCAACCTGCACGCTGAACCGCGAAGAAAACCAGCAAATTTGCCAGTGGCTGCTTGATGAATGGCCGGACGCGGTGGAGGTCGATCCGCTTAACGACCTGTTCCCGGACGCGGGCAAAGCGATTACCCCGGAAGGCTTCCTGCATGTCTTCCCCCAGATTTACGACTGTGAAGGTTTTTTCGTCGCCCGCCTGCGGAAAACGGCCTCAGTCGAGAAGCTTCCGACGCCGGGCTACAAAGTCGGCAAGTTTCCGTTTACGCCGCTCCACGGTCGCCAGGCCGCTGACGTAATCGCCTCCGCTGAGAAAGTGGGTATTAGCTGGGGCGACGGACTCAAGCTGTGGCAGCGCGACAAAGAAGTCTGGCTTTTCCCGGAGGAGATGATCCCTTTGTTTGGGAAAGTACGCTTCTCGCGCATCGGCCTGCGCCTGGCGGAGCAGTACAACAAGGGATACCGCTGGCAGCACGAAGCCGTCATCGCTCTGGTCAAAGGGGATTGCGCTCTGGCCTTCGAGCTGACCGAGGCTGAAGCGGACGAGTGGTATCACGGACGAGATGTCTATCCGGAAACCTCGCCGGTGTCTGATGACGTTGTAGTGACCTATCAGGGACAGCCCGTTGGGCTGGCGAAAAAAATAGGATCGCGCCTGAAGAATAGCTATCCGCGAGAGCTGGTTCGCGACGGCAAGCTGTTCGCTGGCAGCCGTTAATTAACCTTAAAAATGATCGCTTTTTATTTGGCACTTTTTGCACAGTTGACTAGGCTGAAAAGTGGGTGACCGAACTGGTCATACCACACCGGGTGCAAAAAGGAGAGCGAGATGACGAAAACCAACGTACGCATAGGCATGTTCGAAATCGACGATGCCGAACTGCACGGCGAGCAGCAGGGGGAACGAACGTTAACGATCCCTTGTAAATCCGACCCTGACCTGTGCATGCAGCTTGATGCCTGGGATGATGAAACCAGTATCCCTGCCGTGCTGGACGGCGAACACTCCGTACTTTACCGTCAGCATTACGACCAGAAGTCCGATGCGTGGGTCATGCGCCTTGCCTGATCCAGAATGAACCCGTCGCCAGGCGGGTTATTTTTAAACTTCCGGATATCCCCTCTTTCCGACGGATCCCCTACAATAAAACTAAACGGAGCGGTCAAGAGGCGCTAATGTTTGCTTTGGTTTTATTTGTTTGTTACTTGGACGGCGGCTGCGACGATATCGTCATTGATGTGTTTAACACGGAACAGCAGTGCCTGTCGGCGATGGATGAGCAGCGTATGCGGCACGGGGGCTGTTACCCGGTAGAGGAATTTATCGACAGCTTCTGGCGTCCGGCGCAGGAGTACAGCGACCTCTAGCCGCTACTGCACCTGGACCAGCGTCAGCTGGTTGCCAAATACCGCTCCGGTATCGATATAATTCTGGTTGTAAAAATGGGCACTGTTTTTAAGCGGCGTATGCCCGAAATAAAACTCATCGGCACCGGTGATGCTCTCGCCTTCCCCCGCCATACTGCGTGTGAGCCTGTCACGGCTCCACACCAGCCGATGTTGGTCAACCGGCTTGTTCCAGGCGTAATCAGAAGAAGGATAATCCGCATGGGCAATGACGAACAGTTTATCGCCGGTGTGTAGCTCGATAATCAGCGGCAGCTTGCCGCTGCGCAGTAAGGCTGCCCGCACCCAGTCATGTCTTGAGGCTGTCAGCCCCCGAAACCAGTCGCCGCCGTTCATTCCCCACAGCATCCCGTCACCGTGCTCCAGCGCGGCTAATGCCATTTCTTCATGATTACCGCGTACCGCCCTGAACCAGCGTTTATCCAGCAGGGCGAGGCGCCAGGGCTGTCCGGACCACGGTCGATCACATCGCCCACGGAGATCACCAGATCCTGCCAGGGGTCGAAATTGCAGGCTATCAGCTGCGCGACCAGCTTCGTCAGGCAGCCATGCAGATCGCCCACGATATAAATATGCCGCCAGTTTTCACCGTCAATCCGCTGATACATAGCGTCACCCCCGGCCTGTACCCAATAATTCAGTATAGGCCAGAGCCAAATCAGGAGGGGTGACGAACCAACATTCGCACCCGTTTACCGTGGTAGGTTACAAAGTGTCGAAAAAGAAAGCCGTTGCTTTCGGCAAGGTGAATGGAGCGCTGGTTGTCGTCGTCAATAATGCAGCATACTGGCCCGTCAAACGCGCCGTCCGCCCAGGTTAAAATCGCCTTTAGCGCTTCCTTTGCGTACCCCATTCCCTGTACTGCCGGGATCAGAGACCAGCCTGCCTCCGGGTATTCCAGCGGCGGAGTGAGATCGCGATGGGCTTCCTGAAAACCAAACGAGCCGATATAGCGCCCCGTTGATTTCTCAAAGAGTGCCCAGTAGCCGTAGCCAAACGCGTGCCAGTGGCCGATATAACGCAGCAGGCGACCCCAGGTCATCTCAGCACTTTGCGGCTGGCCATTGCCGATAAATTTCACCATTTCAGGGTCGGCCCAGCAGGCCGCCAGCTCGTCAAAATCGTCCAGTGTTATCTGGCGTAGCGTCAGCCGCTCAGTGTCTAACTCAGGTGCTTCCGTAATCATTTCTATCCCCCTTTATTATGCATTCTGCAGGCGTGACAGCATGCTGACCCTGCAGGCGTAGATAATCGCGCACAACAGCAGGCTCAGCAAGGCGGTGCTGATGAATACCCCTGCTCCGGTAAGGGCTAGCATCAAGCCGCCTATTAACGGCCCGGCTGCGATCCCCAGCGTCGTCAGCGTGGAGGCGCCAAGATAGGCACCGCGGTGTTCGGCGGGGGCCAGCTGGTCGAGCAGAATATTAAGATTAGGCATCAGAATTGCCTCCCCCATGCTGAAAATGCCGGTGACCATGAGCCATACCCAGGTTTCCGTCGAGCGCGTGGCAAAAAAGCAAAGCTGCGAAAAAGCAAAGATCGCCCCGCCCAGCAAAATACGTTTCGGCAGATTAATCTGCGCCATAAAACGCACGATGAAGGTCTGAAACACCAGCACGGTGCAGGCGTTAGTCACCAGAATAAGGGTGATGAGCTTCACCGCCGCGTTCGCGTTAAGCAACAATAAATACTGCGGCAATACCGCCTCGTAATGGATAAAGACGATGCTGCATAAAATGCTGCACAGCAGCGCCGCAACGTAGATTTTATCCCTGGCGATGATGCCCATCACCTGATGCAGCTTAACCGTTGGGCCGCTGCTGGCCTGCTGTTCGCTTAACAGTTTTCCCGCCGGGATAAAGAGCAGCACGTAAACGAAGAACGGCAGATAGGTCAGCCCGGTGATTAAAAACGTGCCTTTCTGGGACGTGAGGCCGAAAACAATCCCTACCAGCGGGCCAAACACCGCCGCAACGTTAATCAGGTAATAACGCATTTGCAGGGCAAGCGCGCGGCGATGGCGGTCACCGAGCAGGTCACTCATCAGGGCGCGGACCGGCGGGTCGACCCACGCAAAGCACACGCCGATGATCATCAGTCCGGTGATAAACAGCCCCATTCCCGTGGCAAGGGCAAGCGTCATATACCCCACGGCGGAAAAACCGCAGCCCAGCAGAAGAATAACCCGTCGGCCAAGCCTGTCGGAGATCTGCCCGCCGTACATGCCGAGCACCACCGAAATCAGCGCGCTGCTGGTCATCGCCATGCCAATGGCAATCGGCGACATATGGTAATTCTGCGTCATGATCACCGCGATAAACGGCCATGCCATAAAATAGCTGAACCGGATGACGAGCGTAAAAAATAGCAGTGCGTGAACGGTGCACGGAAAGGTTTTTAACGTCTGGAATATGCTCGCTTCCGCGCAGGCCCCGGCGGCGGGTTTTGTCGTCATACATCATCCTGTACATTTTTGTTATTAAGATGCGGGACCGCCCTGCAATATAAGCGGTTAAATAGTAATAAGATTATTCCGCCGCAGCCGCAACGATAATGTTAAGGAAATGTTTAATTCGCCAGCTTATGATTCGAACGCTCTCGACGGCAGCGATTTATAGGGAAAAGTGTGATGCAGGCCCCAGAGGGCGGTGATAAACACTAAATTGACCGGTAACCCCTTGCGGGCTACCGGTGTGAAGAGGATTACAGTTTACCTGTGAGCCGTTCGTGGAAGTCCGCGCTGCGAATATCCAGGCCAACGATTTCTACTCTGCTCTCATAGCGCCGGTAGCGGGTTTCAATAGCGTCCAGCACCGCGACGGTTGAGGCATCCCATATCTGCGCGTGTGACAGGTCGATAATGACGTGCTGCGGGTCGTCGGCGTAGCGGAAATGTTCGAACAGATCGTTACTGCTGGCGAAGAACAGCGGCCCGGTCACCGTATAGCGAACGGAGCTACCATCATACGCGAGCTTACGCTCCGCGCGAACAACGTGGGCGATACGGCGGGCAAACAGCATCATGGCGAAAATCACGCCGCCCAGCACGCCGATGGCCAGATTCCCCGTATAGACGGTGACGACAACCGTGACGATCATCACCAGCGTCTCCGGTACCGGCATGCGCCTTAAGGTCGACGGTTTTACGCTGTGCCAGTTAAGCGTTTTAACCGCCACAATCATCATAATGCCCGCCAGCACCACCATCGGGATCTTTGCCATCATGTCGCTGAGGCCGGTTACCAGCAGCAGAAGCACCAGGCCTGCGGCCAGCGTAGAAATACGCGTGCGGCCCTTGCCCAGCTCGACGTTGACGATGGTCTGTCCGATCATCGCGCAGCCCGCGATGCCGCCGTAGAACCCGGCAAAAATGTTAGACAGCCCAAGCCCCCAGCATTCGCGGCGTTTGCTGGACGGCGTATCCGTCAGATCGTCCACCAGCTTCGCCGTCAGCAGAGACTCCATCAGGCCTACAAACGCGATGCTCAATGCACACGGCCAGATAATACGCAGCGTATCCAGGCTCAGCGGAACCATCAGCTCGGTCAGACCGGGCAGGCCAGCTTTCATCGGGCCGGTATCCCCTACCGTTGGCATCGTCCAGCCCATCGCCACGCTGGCAACGGTGATGACCACGATTGCCACCAGCGGCGACGGGACGGTTTTGAACACGCGTGGCAGCAAAAGCACTATCGCCAGCGTTGCTGCGAATAATCCCCAGACTAACGGGCTGTTTCCCCAGACGTGCGGCACCTGGGCAAAGAAAATCAGAATACCCAGCGCGTTCACAAATCCGGTCATCACGGAAAGCGGGATATAACGCATCATGCGCGCAAGACCAGTCACGCCGAACAGGATCTGGATCAGCCCACCCAGCACGACTGCGGGCAAAATATATCCCACGCCATACTGATGCACCATCGGTCCGATAACTAACGCCACGGAACCTGCCGCCGCCGTCACCACCGCCGGACGACCGCCGAGCACTGACATCGCCAGGCAAAGCACGATGGACGCGACAAGGCTGACCTTCGGATCGACCCCGGCAATAACGGAAAAAGAGATAACTTCAGGGATCAGCGCCAGCGCTGTGATCACACCAGCCAGGGTTTCCCGTACGAGCAGTCGCGGAGAGCGTAAGACAGCGCCAAGAGAATTCTCCCTCGCATGCGTCTGTGCTTGAATGGTTGTCATAGAGTTGTCTTTGCAGGTTTGTCGTTTTTATTACCGCGCCTTCACGGGCGGGTGTGGCCAGGCTGGACGTGATTGTACTTGCAGAATCGTGAGGATGCTAATGAATGTAAAAAGCCCCGGCGAATGCCAGGGCTGAAGGACCGTTCTTTGACTGGTATCAGACCGCCTTATCGACGTTGGTATTTGAGCCCCGGGTCAGAATGCGGACCTTATCGCCAGGATTGAAGACGAGGTTGCCGTTAAGCGTCTGCACAACGTCAATTGTTTGCCCGCTGTCGGTTTTAATCAGTAGATCGACCTTCTGGATACCCTGCTGCTGACTCTGATTATAACGGGAAGCCGCGACCCCTGCGACGGCACCGCCAGCGGTCATCGCCTTTTTTCCCTTACCGTTGCCAAACTGGTGGCCAACAACGCCTCCCAGCGCACCGGCAGCGGCGCTGCGCAGCGGATGGTAAACCCCCTGCGCGCCGGCAATGACGTGGCTCTGCTGCACGACGCCGTATTCCACCAGCGTTTTAGTTCCGGCAAGGCTGGCGTGACTCACTAATATAAGAAGGCCGGAGGCGATGAGTACGATTTTTTTCATGATGTTTTTTTTTCCATTTTTAAGCTTATCCGTGAATTTACCTGCAAGAAATTGTCGTGCTAAGGCAATAGTGCAAATAGCGATCAACGCTAAATCATCATTACTGCTTAACCCTATCTTTTATTTCATTAGCCCTATTATTACGGGGTATTCTGGGTAACAGATGAACTGATGTACCAAGGTACAAAACGCGTTTTTTATCAGCAAGGCGGTCTTTGTAAGAAATTTTTTTATAAATAACAATGAGCTATCCAATATATCTGGCTTTTAATAACCCTCTACTCTTTTTAACGTGAACAAAATCATTTTCTCCTGCAAAAGCTGCATTTATAGCTAAGCATTATCCAGGCAGCATGAGCTATAACTAAACGGCTTGAAAAAGTAGCTGAAATGTTAAAAAAACTGCTGGACATCGAAGACCCCGGCGATATGATAAAAAACACTGTTTGCGGCGAGACCAGGGAAAGAGTTAAATCGCTATATTTCGGATAAAAAAAGACCGAATACGATTCCTATATTCGGTCCAGGGAAATGGCTCTTGGGAGAGAGCCGTGCGCTAAAAGTTGGCATTAATGCAGGCTTAGTCGCCTTGCCTATTAAGAATAGATTACCGCCGCAGGTTTTCCAGTCCGGCCCTGAAGTGTTCGGAAAAAAACCTTTCGTCAGGTGATTATTATAATAAAAACAGCAATAACCGTTTTTCGGCTATTGCTGTTTTTTTTGGCATAAATCTGGAGGGTGGTGCTATTTACACAGCTTTTCGGCGCGTTCGATAAACGGCGCGAGGCTCATTTTCTGGCCGGGTGCGTTAGGATCGTCAACCTGAATCACGCTTATTGGCTGTCCGGTCGTTTTGCCGCTTTTCACCAGCTGTTCGGCTTCGTCGTTCAGCGGATACTGCATCAGGGTGCTCGGGTTGATGGCAAACAGGGCATGATCCGCCCGGCAGCTCAGCATCACCTCTTCGCGGTTAAACGCCCATTTCTCTTTGCCTACCTCAAAACGGCTTACCGTGATGATTTGCGGTGCCGCAAGCGCCGTACCGCTTAGGGACAGTAATAACAGCGTCAAAATACTCTTTTTCATCTCTCTCTCTCAGGCAAGCTGCCGTCAGAACGGCTCCCAGGTAGCAAAGGTGCTCACCGCAAGGAGGACCGCTACCGACAAAATCACTTCCAGCCAGGTCAGCTGGATAAAACGAATCTGCGCCGCATCCGTGGGGCCGTTCATGCGCGGCACCAGAAAATAGCGGTTTATCAGCGCTATTGTCACCATTACTGCCACAAGGGCAACTTTTAGCAGCAACAATTGCACATAGGCACTGTCCAGCGGCAGGGACCAGCCGAGGATCATCAGGCCGTTAACTCCGCCGGTCACAATCACTGCGGCAACGGCAAGGTGCCCGTAGCGCGAAAAACGCATCATTGCCGTGATCGCTGCCTGTCGCCAGCGGGGTTTACGCGCCATATGCATACACATCAGCAGGGGAAGCAGGCCCCCCGCCCACCAGGCTGCGCTAAGCAGATGAACAGCGTGATTAATACGTTGAACGCCGCCCGCCATCCCCTCGCGCATAGCAGCATGGCCGACACCGGCAAGCAGGATTAGCTGGGCCGCCGCCAGCAGCATCAGCACGCTCTGCAACGCTCTGGGTTTAAGCAGATACACCACAACGGTCACTACGCCGAGCAATATCTGCCATATCCAGACCGCGCCGAACCGGGTGCCCAGCACAGCCTGCCAGACCTGCGGGTTAACGGTGTCAACCCAGCCGTTGCCCATCAGGCCCGCCTGCACGCTCAACATTGCCAGCCCGCTGATTAAGCTCAGCCAGATGGCGGCGCGCCATTGCTTAGCAAGCCGCGTAACCAGTACGGGTTTGAACGCCTGCGGGGCAAGGAGCGCGCTGCAAACAGTGCTGCCAAACAGCACCATTAACGAAGCGAAGTGGACGAACCGTAGCGCGATAAAAAGCGTCGACAGCATCGCGCTTATTTCACGGAGAAGCTGTAGTTCCCTTTGGTTTTGTGCCCGTCTACGGACACCACGTGCCAGTCAACCTTGTAATCACCCGGCTTTAACGACTCTTCCAGCGGCACGATTAGCTGTTTGTTGTCTTTCTCATTGCGCTTAACCGCACCGGTTTTAACTGTTGCCTGCCCGGGACCGGTAACGGCCACGCCGCTGAAATTCGGTTCAATTCCTTCGGAAAAATCAAGGGTCAGCGCCTGCGGTGCGGCAGTAACCGCGGCGTCCGCAGCCGGATACTGATGTTTAAGATGAGCATGAGCGAATGCGGCAGGAGAAGCGGCAATCGCAGCGAAAAATGCTGCGGCGGCGAGGATACGCGGGGTGGTGAAAGCCATATCAACTATTCCTTTTTATTATGCCAGTGCGCGAAAGGATAACCCCGAGCGGCGGTCAAGTCGAGATGAGAACGGCTATCAATGCGTGTAAAGACTTGTCATCGGGTTCATCTGCAAGTACCTTCTGCGATGACCAGAAAGGAGAAGCTTATGAACTACAATCTCGCCGATTTACCCCAGGATGAAATGGACAAAGTGAATGTCGATCTTGCCGCCGCCGGGGTAGCGTTTAAAGAGCGTTACAACATGCCCGTCATTGCTGAAGTGGTGGAGCGCGAACAGCCGGAAAATCTAAGGGGCTGGTTCCGCGAAAGATTAATCGCTCACCAATTAGCCTCTGTGCACCTGTCCCGCCTGCCTTACGAGCCAAAAGTTAAGTAAAAATAAACTAACTTAAGCAACATTACATAAGTAGTGCTAAGATTTTTCTTGTTCAGTTGACCATGAGCTAAAGCTCGCCTGTCACGGCCCGGGGATGGGCTGGCGAGGTGAATTGATTAAGGAAGAAGCTATGCCACTATGGAACGTTGCAGCGGCGCAGTATGGCGCCAGGCCTGGCGATTTACAGGCCAACATCTCGCATCATCTGCAGTTTATACATCAGGCCGCTGCCGAGAAAATCGACCTGTTGATTTTCCCCGAGCTTTCCCTCACCGGTTTTCAGCCGGAACAGCACATTTCCCTCGCCCTTCACTTCAGCGATGAACGTTTAACCCCCATTCAGGATGCCGCCGTTGAGTTTCAGATGACGATTGTGGTTGGCATGCTACTGCTGTGCGATGAATGTGTTTCCATTGGCTCCGTGGGCTTTCTGCCCGACGGCTCCCGCGTCTCCTGCTGTAAGCCGAAATCCTGTTCTGACAATGTTGTTCATGAGCAGCACACGCCTTTAGTCGGGAAACATAATCGCAGCGTCGCAATGGGGCATTGTGGGGCCAGCAATGAAGAGATCTGGCCGCGCACCGCGGCAGCATTGGGGGCGGACCTTTATGCAACGGGAACCTTCGTGAACGAAGCTAACTGTCAGCATGATGAGATGTATTTGCAGCGCTGGGCGCATAAATACAACTTACCAGTGCTGTTCGCAAATCATGCTTTTTCTACCGGCCCACACCGCACCGCCGGGCGCAGCGCCTGCTGGGATAGCCTTGGGCAGCTGGTTGTGCGGGCGGATCACGGCGAGCTGCTGGCGGTCGGGCGTCGTGATGAGAAGGGTTGGCACGGCGAGATCATTCCTTTACGCTAGCGCCTCAGCAAACGTAAGCCCAGAAGGAGTCATTATGCTGCGCGTTATCGATACGGAAACCTGCGGCCTGCAGGGAGGCGTGGTGGAAGTCGCGTCCGTCGATATAGAAGGCGGAAGGATTGTTAATCCGATGAGCGATCTGGTTCGCCCGGACCGCCCTATCAGCCATCAGGCGATGGCCATCCATAAGATCACCGAGGCGATGGTGGCCGATAAGCCATGGATTGAAGAGGTTATTCCCCGCTACCACGGCAGCCCTTACTACGTTGCACACAACGCCAGTTTTGACCAGCGGATGCTGCCCGATATGCCCGGCGACTGGATTTGTACCGTAAAGCTTGCGCGGCGCCTGTGGCCGGGGATCAAGTACAGCAATATGGCGTTATACAAATCGCTGAAGCTGGAAGTCGATCTTCCCGCCGACCTGCATCACCACCGGGCATTGTACGACTGCTATATCACCGGCGCGCTGCTGATCCGCATTATGGATGAATCAGGCTGGACGCCGGAGCAGATGGTGAGCATCACCGGGCGCCCCGCACTGGTCAGCACCATGATGTTCGGCAAATACCGCGGCAGGAAAATCGAGGAGATAGCTCAGGACGATCCGGGTTACCTGCGCTGGATGCTGAAAAACATCAAGGAGCTTACGCCGGATCTGCGTATGACGCTGAAGCATTATCTGGAAGGGGAGTAAAATTACTCCCCTTCCCGCCCTGGCAGCGTCCCCTGGGCCAGGGCAATCAAAAAGGCGTACTCCAGCGCCACCCCTTCATAGGATTTAAAGCGTCCGGATTTCCCGCCGTGGCCGGAATCCATGTCGGTACACAGCAGCAGAAGATTATCGCCGCGTTTCATATCGCGCAGTTTTGCGACCCACTTCGCAGGCTCCCAGTACTGCACCTGCGAATCGTGCAGGCCCGTGGTCACCAGCATATGCGGATACTCCAGCTCGCTCACCTGGTCGTAGGGGCTGTAGCCCTTCATATAGAAGTAATACTCTTCGTTCTGCGGATTCCCCCACTCTTCGAACTCCCCGGTCGTTAGCGGAATGGATTCATCCAGCATGGTGGTTACCACATCAACGAAAGGCACCTGCGCGATAACACCGTGAAACAGCTCCGGACGCATATTGATAACCGCTCCCATCAGCATACCTCCGGCGCTTCCTCCCATGCCATACAGAAGGTCCGGGTCGCCGTACCCCTGATGGAGCAGCGCGTCGCACACGTCGAGGTAATCGTTGAAGGTGTTCATCTTCTTGAGGTATTTGCCCTCTTCGTACCACTGCTGGCCCAGCTCGCCGCCGCCGCGAATATGGGCAATGGCATAGACAAATCCCCTGTCCAGCAGGCTCAGGCGGCTGCCACTGAAGTCCGCGTCCATGCTGCTGCCGTAGGAGCCGTAGCCGTAAACCAGCAAAGGATTTTTGCCGCGCTGGAAATGCTGGCGATGGTATACGAGTGAAACCGGAACCTGTACACCGTCCCGGGCGGTCACCCAGAGGTGCTCGCTGAGATAATTGTCAGCGTCAAAGCCCGGCACTTTAGTTTGTTTGATAACGCGCCGCTCTCCGCTGTTCATGTCCAGCTCAAAGAGCGTATCCGGTGTGGTCATCGACGAATAACCGTAGCGCAGCCGCGAGGACTCAGGTTCCGGGTTATAGCCAAGCCACGTCACGTAGGCCGGATCGTCGAACGCAATCCCAGTCACCTCCCGCGTTTTGCGGTTAATCTGCCGCAGGCTGGTCAGGCCGTACTGGCGCTCTTCCACCACCAGCCAGTCGGTAAACAGCGTGAAGCCTTCCAGCATGATGTTCTCACGCGCCGGAATAAGCACCTCCCACTGTTTTTCATCGCGAACTTTGCTGCGGTACAGCCCGAAGTTTTTCCCCTCGCGGTTAGAGCGCAGGTAAAAGTTATGCTGATAGTGGTCGAGCGTATATTCGTGATCTTTACGGCGCGGCAGGAAGCACAGCGGCTCCGCATCCACCAACTCGGCGTCCAGCAGCAGGACTTCACTCGTCGTGGCGCTGCCAAGATGGATAAGGATATAGCGGCGCGAAGTAGTGATATGTACGCTGACGTAAAACGTCTCGTCTTTCTCTTCGTAGATCAGCCGATCGGCCGCGGTCGGGTGCCCCACGGTGTGCTGCCAGACCTGGTAAGGCAGCAGCGTCTTAGGGTGCTTGCGGACGTAGTAAAGCGTTGCGGAATCGTTGGCCCAGACAAAACTCGGCGTGACGTTGGTCAGCACTTCCGGATACCAGTTGCCGGTTTCCAGATTACGAAAGCGCAGCCCGTACTGGCGGCGCGACAGATAGTCTTCCGCCAGCGCCATGATCGTATTGTCCAGGGTAATGGCCATGCCACCCATAGTATAAAATTCGCTATGGGCCGCGCGGCGATTGGCATCGAGCAGAGTTTCCCACTCGTCCCATTCCTCGAGCATTACCGACTGCCGCTGGTAGATGGCATATTCGTTGCCCGTCTCGTAGACGTGCCGGTACCGGTAGCCATTATGCGTGTAAGGGGCGGAAATATCATGCTGTGGGACACGGTCGACCATCTCTTTCAGCAGCCGATCCTGCAGCGCCTGCTGTGAGGTCATAACCCGCCGCCCGTAGTCGTTCTCCTGATGTAAATAGTTAAGCACGTCAGGGCTTTCGCGGTCGTCGTCGCGCAACCAGTAGTAGTTGTCGATACGAGTGTCTCCATGCAGCTGCATGGTATGTGGGATCTTTTGCGCTTTTGGTGGCATGTCGTTAGTCATTTTTAGTTAACACCCTGTAAGGGTGGCAAATTCAGACAGGCTTGCAAGCGAAACGAGAGCTTTTGAGGAAAATGCCGGGGCTTAACCGGCTGCTGAATGGGGCCACGCCGGGGTTATCCCGGCAGGCTAAGCTTTTGTTGTTTGATATCCTGTTCAATGCCGTCACGCACATCCTGCGGGATTTTCAGCTCGTCGCCTAACGCGTTGAGATAGCTGCGTTCCATGAAATGATCGACATCAATGGCCGCACAGCTCAGGAAATAAAGCTCGAGGGCTTCTTCCTCGTTTTTGACGTCCACGGCGAGGCGTTTTGGGTCCAGCGGCTGGTCGATGGCTTCCTGAATCAGCGCCCGCCCCGGCCCTTCGATATTGGCGTCCCTGAGCTGCTGATCAATGACCTGCCGCTCTTTGTCATCAATATGCCCGTCGCTCTTCGCGGCAAACACCAGCGCCATAATCAACCGGCGCGTGCGCACGTCTACCGGAGATTGCTGCTGCCCGAACTGCGGTTCGTCCTGATGCGTCTGGCGCACCCGGTCCTTGTATTTGTTCCACAGCACGCTTCCCGCGACGGCCCCGCCGCCCACCAGCAGCGCGCTGGTACCGTATTTGGTAAGCAATTTACGGGAGGACTTGCTCGCCAGCAGCAGACCGGCAAGGCCGCCCAGCGCGCCAGGCACCAGCAGCTTGCTTAGCCCCTGTTCGTTTCCGGCGGCACCGTTCGAGGGCTGTGAGGTCTGGGATTGCTGGCCCGTCAGGCCGGTTTGTCCGAGCATCGACTGGATCTGTTGTAACCAATTACTCATGGAAGGCATCCTTAGTCTGTGACTTAACCCACTGAGAGTAAGCGAAGGGGTGTCAAGAACTGTCTGATAAGACTAAAGATGAGAAAATAGCCGCGCCGGGAGGCCCCGGCGCAGGGATCATCGCTGGTAGTCAGCCGTGCCTTTTTTACAGTCAACCAGCACGGTGTAATGGATATCCGTGTTCATACCACGAATGGTAAGCGGAACTTTCCACTGGTCGTTCTTGCCGGTGACTTCTTTACTGTTTACCCAGGCAACCGGGTCGGCCTGGCCCAGCTTTTTGCGATCGTCCGGCCAGCTGACAATGCGGTTTTGCTGGTAGTCGCCTTTGATGACGTTGGCAATGCCGTCCGCATCAAGCCCTTCGCAGGGCGTAATTTTTACTTTATGAGGATCCGCTGCGGCCGCAAGAAAACTGCTCAGGCAAAGAGCCGTACACAGCGTAATTCCAGTTTTGTTCATCATGTTCTCCTGATGCTGATTGCACAGAAAAAGCCTGGTACAAAACCATTATTGTGCAAGGCTGTCTGGTACTTAAGCGGCCTTTGTACGTTTACGGGCAGGATGGTCGGCAACGTTTGCCTCTTCCATACTCTCCGCGCAGCTTTCAGCTGGCGCAGGTGCTTCGGTCTCCGGCAATTTGCCGCTTTTCAGCACATTTGAAAGCACATCTTTATTTTCCGCCAGCCACATGGCCAGCACGTCGCTCTGACCTTCTTCAAAGGCTACCGGGCTGTGCTGCAGCCAGTCGCCCAGCACTTCCGCCAGGTCGAGCATTTTGTCATATGCATCGGCATCTTTTTTACTGGCGAAAGCCATCTTTTCTTGCCCCTCTCGCACTACCACATATTTAATTTCAACCGCCATTTTGCAGCTCCGATTACCTGTTTATTTATACAGTATAGATGTATTGCACATGCTCCGCAAGTGGGAAAGGCGCTGCGCACGCAAACGTTTTCGTTTATACTGCGGCCGTTTATTTTATCACAACGGGTAAGCAGATTATGTCAATGTTGGGAACGGCCCTGCGGCCAGCGGCCACGCGGGTTATGCTGTTAGGTTCTGGTGAACTGGGTAAAGAAGTGGCGATTGAATGCCAGCGTTTAGGGCTGGAAGTGATAGCCGTAGACCGCTATGCCGATGCGCCGGCCATGCAAGTTGCTCATCGCAGCCACGTGATTAATATGCTGGATGCGCAGCAGCTAAAAGCGCTGGTGCTTGCCGAAAAACCTGATTACATCGTTCCTGAAATTGAAGCCATCGCTACCGACATGCTGATTGAGCTTGAGCAGGAAGGCCAGCACGTCGTGCCCTGCGCCCGCGCCACTAAGCTGACCATGAACCGCGAAGGTATTCGTCGACTTGCCGCGGAAGAACTTGAGCTGCCAACCTCGGACTATCGTTTCGCCGATACCGAAGCGGATTTCCTTGTTGCCGTGGAAGAGATTGGTCTGCCGTGCATCATCAAGCCGGTGATGAGCTCCTCAGGGAAAGGTCAAAGCTTTGTGCGCACCCATGACCAGCTTGCTGAAGCCTGGGAATATGCCCAGCTTGGCGGCCGCGCTGGCAAAGGAAAAGTGATTGTTGAAGGCGTGGTGAATTTCGATTATGAAATTACCCTGCTGACCATCAGCGCCGTTGACGGCGTTCATTTCTGCGCGCCGATAGGCCACCGCCAGGAAGACGGCGATTACCGGGAATCCTGGCAGCCGCAGCAGATGAGCGATGTCGCCCTCGCCCGCGCTCAGGAAATTGCCGGGAAGGTGGTCGTTGCGCTGGGCGGCTATGGGCTGTTTGGCGTAGAGCTGTTCGTGTGCGGCGACGAAGTGATTTTCAGCGAAGTCTCCCCTCGTCCGCACGACACCGGCATGGTGACGTTAATTTCACAGGATCTCTCCGAATTCGCTCTTCACGTCCGCGCTTTCCTTGGCCTGCCGATTGGCGAGATCCGTCAGTATGGCCCGGCGGCTTCCGCTGTAATCCTCCCGGAGCTGGACAGCAATAACGTGCAGTTCGGCAACGTTGCAGCCGCGCTGGGCGCAGGTTTGCAGGTTCGCCTGTTTGGCAAGCCGGATATTAACGGTAAACGCAGGATGGGCGTGGCCCTGGCAACGGGCAGCAGCGTGGATAATGCGGTCGGGCGCGCGATGAAGTCTGCGGCAGCGATAAAAGTAGAAGGGTAAAGAAATTATCCCTCCCCGCAAGGAGAGGGATTTGCTTTAGCAGGTCAGAATTACGCTTTCGCGCCTTCAACCGCTTCGCGGGCAAGCTTGGTGATACGGTCGTAATCACCCGCTTCCAGCGCGTCCGCAGGCACCAGCCATGAACCACCGATGCACAGCACGCTTTTCAGCGCCAGATAATCACGGTAGTTAGCAGGAGAGATGCCCCCGGTCGGGCAGAAACGCACGTTGGCGAAAGGACCCGCGATAGCCTGTAATGCTTTGGTGCCGCCGTTCGCTTCAGCCGGGAAGAATTTAAACTCTTTCAGGCCGTAGTCCATACCCAGCATCAGTTCGGAAACGGTGCTGATACCCGGGATCAGCGGGATGGTGCCTTCGGTTGCCGCTTTCAGCAGCGGCTCGGTCAGGCCAGGGCTGATGGCGAACTGCGCGCCAGCTTCGGTCACTTCGGCCAGCTGCTGAGCATTCAGCACGGTGCCCGCACCGATTATCGCTTCCGGCACTTCTTTAGCGATAGCGCGAATTGCATCCATCGCGCACGGCGTACGCAGGGTCACTTCCAGTACGCGAACACCGCCAGCCACCAGCGCTTTCGCCATCGGCACGGCGTGTTCCAGCTTGTTCAGTACGATAACAGGAACGACCGGACCCGTTTTCAGGATCTGTTCCGCGGTTGTTTTCCAGTTTTTCATCAGAGAGCCTCTTAAGCCAACTTTATAATTTCGTTACCGCTGCGGCACGCGCCGCGCCGGTCGTTAAAATTTAATGCAGGTTGCGCCCTGCTCCGCGCCGGACAGCTGCTCGCGCAGCGCGCCGAATAATTCACGGCCGGTTCCCACGCGTTCAGCACTCAAATCAGGATGGAACGCCGTACGTTTTGCCAGTTCGGCTTCATCCACCAGCAGCGTCAGTTCACCCGTCTGCCCGTTCACGCGGATCATATCGCCTTCCTGAACCTTAGCCAGCAGGCCGCCGTCGTAGGCTTCCGGGGTAACATGGATAGCGGACGGCACTTTGCCGGATGCGCCAGAAAGTCGCCCGTCGGTGACTAACGCAATTTTGAAACAGCGGTCCAATAATACCCCAAGTGGCGGCATAAGTTTATGTAATTCTGGCATGCCGTTCGCTTTTGGCCCCTGGTGGCGGACGACAACCACGCAGTCACGGTCAAGCAGGCCCGCTTCGAAAGCAGGTAACACGTCGTGCTGGCTTTCAAAAATCACCGCCGGGGCTTCGATAACCTGATTTTCAACCGGTACGGCGGAGGTTTTCATGACCGCGCGCCCGAGGTTGCCGCTAAGCACTTTTGTGCCGCCGTGTTTAGAGAAAGGTTTGTCGAAGGTGGCGATGACCTCGCTGTCCAGCGCCGTTTCCGCGCCCTCACGCCAGGCGAGCCTGCCGTTATCCAGCCACGGTTCCATGGTGTAATGATGCAGGCCAAAACCGGCTACCGTGTTGACGTCTTCGTGCAGCAAGCCGCCCTTCAGCAATTCACGAATTAGCACGGGCACGCCGCCTGCTGCCTGGAAGTGGTTAATGTCCGCCGGGCCATTTGGATACAGGCGAGCCAGCAGCGGCACCACGTCTGAAAGATCGGAGAAATCATCCCAGTTGATGATAATCCCTGCGGCGCGTGCCATAGCAACGAGGTGCATAGTGTGGTTGGTAGATCCACCGGTTGCCAGCAGAGCAACGATGCCGTTCACCACCACCTTCTCGTCAATCATCTTACCCAGCGGCATCCAGTCGTTGCCGTTGCCGGTAAGGCGCGTAACCTGGCGCGCGGCGGCAGCCGTCAGCGCCTGGCGCAGCGGCGCATCAGGATGAACGAAGGAAGAGCCCGGCAGCTGCATCCCCATAAACTCAATCACCATCTGGTTGGTATTGGCGGTGCCGTAAAAAGTGCAGGTGCCCGGCGCGTGGTAAGACGCGGCCTCCGACTCCAGCAGCGCGCTGCGGTCCACTTTGCCTTCCGCGTAAAGCTGGCGAATGCGGACTTTCTCTTTGTTGGCAAGGCCGCTCGCCATCGGGCCTGACGGGATAAAGACCGCTGGAAGATGACCGAATGACAGCGCCGCCATAGCAAGGCCCGGGACAATTTTGTCGCAGACGCCAAGGTAGAGCGCGCCGTCAAACATGTTGTGAGAAAGGCCAACCGCGGTGGACATAGCGATAACTTCACGGCTCAGCAGAGAGAGCTCCATGCCGTCCTGCCCCTGGGTCACGCCGTCGCACATTGCCGGAACGCCGCCCGCAACCTGACCCACCGCGCCCACGGAGTGCAGAGCCTTGCGGATCTGGTCGGGATAGTTCTCGTAGGGCTGGTGCGCCGAGAGCATGTCGTTATAGGAGGTAATCATCGCGATGTTGTTACGCAGCATGCTTTTCAGCGCGGCTTTATCCTCTGGCTGGCAGGCGGCAAAACCATGGGCGAGATTGCCGCACGCCAGTTCGGAGCGGTGAACCGTATTGCTCTTCGCTTTTTCGATGCGGGCAAGGTAGGCCTCGCGCGTCGCTTTAGAGCGTTCAACAATGCGCTTTGTTACGCGTAACATATTAGGATTCATAGAGGTACCTCATAAAGTGGCTGCCGTCGCAGTATGCACGGAGGGAAATTTCTGCGGCGGTTACACTCTTAAACCAGCCGCCCTCGGTGCTTCAGGGCAAGATCGCTTTCGCTAGTGTAATTAAAAAAGCCCTGCTGGTGAATCCAGTCAGGGCTTTTAATTACAAAAATCTCTACCCCGTATGAGGGAGATCATGTTACCGGTAAAACAAAGCCTGTTTTACCGGCCAGGCTTACTCGAACTCGTTCCAGGAGTGGCCGTCGCGGGTGATCATCGCAACGGAGGCTACCGGCCCCCAGGTGCCGGCCTGGTAAGGCTTAGGCGCGTCGTTATCGGCAGCCCAGGCCTCGGTGATGGAGTCGACCCACTTCCAGGCTTCCTCTACTTCGTCACGGCGTACGAACAGCGCCTGAATACCACGCATGGTTTCCAGCAGTAAACGCTCGTAGGCGTCCGCAAGGTGCGTTTCGTTGAAGGTTTCGGAGTAGCTCAGATCCAGCTTGGTGGTCTGCAGGTTGTGCTTATGCTCAAGCCCCGGGACTTTGTTGAGGATCTGAATATCCACGCCTTCGTCCGGCTGCAGGCGAATGGTCAGTTTGTTCTGCGGCAGATCCTGCCAGGAATCTTTAAACAGGTTCAGGGCCGGGTTTTTAAAGTAAACCACAACTTCAGAGCACTTGGTCGGCAGACGCTTACCGGTTCGCAGGTAGAAAGGCACGCCCGCCCAGCGCCAGTTATCGATATCCACGCGAATAGCGACAAAAGTCTCCGTGGAGCTGGACTTGTTAGCCCCCTCTTCTTCCAGGTAACCCGGTACTTTTTTACCCTGAGCAAAGCCTGCGGTGTACTGGCCACGCACGGTTTTTTCACGCACGTTGCTGCGGTCGATGCGGCGCAGGGACTGGAGCACCTTCACTTTCTCATCGCGGATATGGTCGGCAGTGAGATCGGACGGCGGGGACATGGCAATCATGCACAGGATTTGCAGCAGGTGGTTCTGGATCATGTCGCGCATCTGACCGGCCTGGTCAAAGTAACCCCAGCGCCCTTCGATGCCTACCTCTTCGGCCACGGTGATTTCCACGTGATCGATGGTTTTGTTATCCCAGTTATTGGCAAACAGGGAGTTGGCAAAACGCAGCGCCAGCAGGTTCAGAACCGTCTCTTTTCCTAAGTAGTGGTCAATACGGTAAACCTGGCACTCTTCAAAGTACTCGCCCACCTGGTCGTTGATTTCCTGGGAGGTAGCAAGAGAGGTGCCCAGCGGTTTCTCCATCACCACACGAGCAGGCTTGGCGTTCAGCTTCGCCTTGCCCAGCCCCTTACAAATCGCGCCAAAGGTGCTTGGCGGCATGGCAAAATAGTTGATGGTGACGCGATTCTGCTGGTCGAGCATTTTGCCCAGCTTGCTGAATGCCGCGGTATCGTTGACGTCCAGGTTGCAGAAATCGAGGCGGCTGCTCAGCTTATCCCACAGGCTTTCATCGATTTTTTCTTTCATGAACGTTTCGAGCGCTTCACGTACTACTTTGGTGTACGCCTCTTTGCTCCAGTCTGCACGACCAACACCCAGAATACGGGTGTCAGGATGGACCTGACCCGCTTTTTCCAGCTGGTACAGGGATGGCAGCAGTTTCCGACGCGCAAGGTCGCCTTTTGCACCGAAAATCACCAGGTCACATGCCTGAGCTGTCTGCGTTACCGCCATGTTGTTCTCCTCGTTACGGGTATCTAGTACCAGGTCACTCTTGTAATTAAATTACAAAGCAATGTAGCGCTTTTTATCTGTTATCTAAACCAACGCCGATTGTCCGTTCGTGCTCACCGCATTAAGTGCGGCAGCAACGGGACTAAAGTGAAATTTTCTAACGCCTGTCCGTTCGTTCCCATCATGCCGAAAGTTAGATGTCGATCATGTAATGAAAAAAAACAACAAGTTCGTCTCGATTTACCTGCCCTTAAGGGGTATCGCGAGCGTATATTCTTGCTAAAACCCGTCTCGATTTCTTCACTTGCTGAAATCGATAAAATCCATGAGCATTGCTATATGAACATGCTGGAAAAAATCCAGTCACAGCTGGAGCACCTTAGCAAATCAGAGCGTAAAGTCGCAGAAGTGATTCTCGCCACGCCTCAGGATGCCATTCACTCAAGCATTGCCACGCTCGCCCGCCAGGCAGACGTCAGCGAACCTACGGTTAACCGCTTCTGCCGTCGCCTGGAAACTAAAGGCTTTCCGGATTTTAAATTACATCTGGCACAAAGTCTGGCGAATGGTACGCCTTATGTAAACCGGAATGTTGACGAGGATGACAATGTTACCGCCTACACCGGCAAAATCTTCGAATCCGCCATGGCAAGCCTTGACCAGGTCAGACAGTCGCTGGACATTGCGGCGGTCAACCGCGCGGTAGATTTACTTACCCAGGCCAAGAAAATTGCCTTCTTTGGGCTGGGCGCCTCGGCGGCGGTCGCCCATGATGCCATGAATAAATTTTTCCGCTTCAACGTGCCAGTTTTCTATTCTGACGACGTGGTGATGCAGCGCATGAGCTGTATGAACTGCAGCGCAGAAGATGTGATTGTACTTATCTCGCACACGGGAAGAACAAAAAACCTGGTGGAGCTCGCCAGGCTTGCCCGCGAAAACGATGCCATGGTGCTGGCTATCACCTCTCATGGCTCACCACTTGCGCAGGAAGCCACCCTCTCGCTGCTGCTCGACGTGCCGGAAGACACCGACATTTATATGCCCATGGTTTCACGCCTGGCGCAGCTGACGGTCATCGACGTGCTGGCAACGGGTTTCACGCTGCGCCGCGGCGCAAAATTCAGAGATAACTTGAAGCGAGTCAAAGACGCGCTTAAGGAATCGCGCTTTGATAAAGGGACCCTCGCCACTGGCGATAATACTTAATTCACTATTAACGTGCCCTATATCATTCGAGTTGCAGGTAGGCGGCCAGGAAATTCATCCCCAGGATGCTTACTTAAGTAAGTAAGTGACTGGGGGGAATTTTTGCAGCTAACCCCCCTGCAGCTCGAAGGATGACGGGCATAACAAAGCTGTAACTTTTAAGGTCATTCGGTTAAGTTGTCTTTTGGCGCTTTTTGGCGCCCCCTGACATACCGAGTTTTTTGTTCACGCAACACCAAAGTTGTTTCAGTCAACGGAGTAATACATGTCCAGACGGCTACGCAGAACCAAAATCGTTACCACCTTAGGCCCGGCCACAGACCGCGATAACAATCTGGAAAAGATTATCGCCGCCGGTGCCAACGTGGTGCGCATGAACTTCTCTCACGGCACGGCGGAAGACCACCAGCTGCGTGCGGATAAGGTTCGTGAAATTGCCGCGAAACTGGGTCGTCATGTCGCTATTCTGGGCGATTTGCAGGGTCCGAAAATTCGCGTGTCCACCTTCAAAGAAGGCAAGGTCTTCCTCAATATTGGCGACAAATTCCTGCTTGATGCCAATCTGGGTAAAGGTGAAGGCGATAAAGAACGCGTTGGCATCGACTATAAAGGTCTGCCTGCCGACGTGGTAACCGGCGACATCCTGCTGCTGGATGATGGTCGCGTACAGTTAAAAGTGCTGGAAGTTCAGGGCATGAAAGTCTTCACCGAAGTGACCGTCGGTGGCCCGCTCTCCAACAATAAAGGCATTAACAAACTCGGTGGCGGCCTGTCCGCAGAAGCGCTAACCGAAAAAGACAAATCAGATATCCTCACAGCTGCAAAAATTGGCGTTGATTACCTGGCTGTCTCCTTCCCACGCTGTGGCGAAGACCTGAACTATGCTCGTCGCCTGGCTCGTGAAGCAGGTTGCGATGCGAAGATTGTGGCGAAAGTAGAGCGTGCGGAAGCCGTCTGCGACGAAGCAGCCATGGACGATGTGATCCTGGCGTCAGACGTAGTCATGGTTGCCCGTGGCGATCTGGGCGTTGAAATTGGCGACCCTGAGCTGGTCGGCATTCAGAAAACCCTGATCCGCCGCGCGCGTAAGCTGAACCGTGCGGTGATCACCGCGACCCAGATGATGGAGTCGATGATCACCAACCCAATGCCAACCCGTGCGGAAGTCATGGACGTGGCAAACGCCGTGCTGGATGGTACCGATGCGGTAATGCTGTCAGCGGAAACCGCAGCGGGCCAGTACCCTGCCGAAACCGTGGCCGCAATGGCGCGAGTTTGTCTGGGTGCGGAAAAAATCCCAAGCATCAACGTTTCCAAACACCGTCTCGACGTGCAGTTCGACAATGTGGAAGAAGCGATTGCCATGTCGGCGATGTATGCGGCCAACCACCTGAAAGGGGTTACCGCCATCATCACCATGACCGAATCCGGCCGCACCGCGCTGATGACCTCGCGTATCAGCTCCGGCCTGCCAATCTTCGCCATGTCCCGTCATGAACGTACCCTGAACCTGACCTCCCTGTACCGTGGCGTGACGCCGGTACATTTCGACAGCGCCAGCGACGGCGTTGCGGCAGCCAGCGATGCGGTTAATCTGCTGCGTGATAAGGGCTACCTGATGTCCGGTGATCTGGTTATCGTCACCCAGGGCGACGTGATGAGTACCATCGGCACAACCAACACCACGCGTATTCTTTGCGTCGAGTAACGAATTGTGTCACAAAAAAAGGGGCCTTTTTGGCCCCTTTCTTATTTCTGGTTTTGTAGGGTGGATAAGCGAGAGCGCCATCCACCATTGATAGCTGCCGTGTCGGATGACCCTACGCTTATCCGAACTAAAAGAGATGTTTGTCATCCATTTAGGGAGCTTTCGGCCCCTTTCTTACTTCTTAGGATAAAGCTCTTTACGCTTGTAGGGTTCAGTTTCTCCCTCTTTGCGCGTTTTCAGCAGCTTCAGGATCCAGGTGTACTGCTCCGGATTCGGGCGGACAAAAATCTCCACCTCTTCGTTCATGCGCCGCGCGATGCGGTTATCGTCTGCATCCGTTAAATCATCCATTGGCGGACGAATAAAAATATCCAGACGGTGGGTGTTACCGTTGTAAACCGGGAACAGCGGCACGACGCGCGCGCGGCAGACCTTCATCAGACGGCCAATGGCCGGCAGCGTCGCCTTATAGGTGGCAAAGAAGTCCACGAATTCGCTGTGCTCAGCGCCGTGATCCTGGTCCGGCAGATAGTAGCCCCAGTAACCCTGGCGCACCGAACTGATAAACGGTTTGATGCCGTCGTTACGGGCATGCAGGCGGCCACCAAAACGGCGGCGTACCGTATTCCATACGTAGTCAAACAGCGCGTTACCCTGGTTATGGAACATTGCCGCCATCTTCTGCCCCTCGGAGGCCAGCAGCATCGCGGGAATATCCACGCCCCAGCCGTGCGGCACCAGGAAGATCACGTTCTCTCCGTTAGCCTTCAGCTCGTCGATAATCTCTTTGCCGTGCCAGTCCACGCGCTGCATCACCTTTTTCGGATCGCGCAGGCCAAGCTCGGCCATCATCACCATCGCCTGCGGCGCGGTGGCAAACATCTCGTCGATAACTGCTTCGCGTTCGGCTTCCGGGAGTTCGGGGAAACAGTAAAGCAGGTTGATTTGTGCGCGGCGCCGCGCGCTTTTGCCAAAGCGACCGGCGATCCGACCAACTTTGCCTAGTAGCGGATCGCGCAGCGAGGGCGGCAGTAGCGCCAGCCCGGCAAAAGCCCCAACGCCCAGCCACGCGCCCCAGTAGCGCGGGTGCCAGAAGGCCTTTTGAAACTCAGGAATGAATTCGCTATGATTTTTTTTTGCTTTTTCCATGCAGATTCTCAGTACCGCTTCAAATCATTGTTCTATGAATGTAGCGGTAGTTTAGTGGCGCAGATGCCGCCAGACAAAAGAAAAAGCCGGTTACGCGGAACCGGCTTTCATTTTATGCGCGCCGCAATGGCTTAATCGAAGCGCAGCTGCGGGGTGACTTCGCGAACCTGAGCCAGGTATTCGCGACGATCTTTGCCCGCCAGACCCTCTGTACGCGGCAGCTTCGCCGTCAGCGGGTTAACAGCCTGCTGGTTAATCCACACTTCATAGTGCAGATGTGGGCCAGTAGAGCGGCCAGTATTGCCGGAAAGCGCGATACGGTCACCGCGTTTTACCTTCTGACCTGGTTTCACCAGCAGCTTCTTCAGGTGCATATAGCGTGTGGTGTAGGTACGGCCATGACGAATTGCCACAAAGTACCCTGCCGCCCCGCTACGCTTGGCAATCATGACTTCGCCGTCGCCCACCGCCAGCACTGGCGTCCCCTGCGGCATGGCGAAATCAACACCCCTGTGAGGTGCGATGCGCCCGGTCACCGGGTTAAGGCGACGCGGGTTGAAGTTAGAGGAGATACGGAACTGCTTCACGGTCGGGAAACGCATAAAGCCCTTCGCCAGCCCGGAACCGCTGCGGTCGTAGAATTTCCCGTCCTCAGCGCGAATAGCGTAATAGTCTTTGCCGCTGCTACGCAGGCGAACGCCCATCAGCTGGCTTTGTTCACGCTTGCCGTCCAGCATTTCGCGGGACATCAGCACCGAGAACTCATCGCCTTTTTTCAGCTTGCGGAAGTCCATCTGCCACTGCATGGCTTTGATGACTGAGCTGATTTCAGCGCTGGTCAGGCCTGCGTTTTTGGCGCTGGTGACGAAGCTGCCGCCAACGGTACCTTTCAGCACGCTGTTCACCCAATCGCCCTGCTGCATTTCGCTGCTGGCTTTAAAGGTGCTGCCGGAACGGTCATAGGTGCGGGTTTCGCGACGGGACATTTCCCACGTCAGGCGCTGCAGCTGACCGTCGTCGGTCAGGGTCCAGGATATTTGCTGACCGATTTTCAGGTTGCGAAGGTCTTTATCCACTGCCGCAAGCTGGCTGATATCGCCCATGTCGATACCATACTGATTCAGAATGCTGCTGAGCGTATCGCCTGTAGAAACGACATATTCGTGAACGCCAGCTTCACCGGCGGTTTTGTCATCCAGCTCATCCTGCGGGATGGCGTCATCATCACCGTCAGGCGTGGCCTGATCGATAGGCTCACTCGCTTCAGGCAAAAGCGAGTGAATTTCACTTTTCTGTAACTCGATGGTTTTAATGACGGGGCTGGCTTCGGGGTGGTAGACGTACGGCCGCCAGACGGCGACCGCTAAGGTAAGGACTGTAAGCGACCCCAGCATAACGCGATGGGGTCGGGACAGATTATCAAACGCCAGAGCGACAGAGCGGGCTATCTGTTGCACGTATTCACTTCCTCGTTAATCTCCTTTCAGGCAGCTCGCATATTGGTTCGCAAGGCCGGTCAAAAACTGCATGTAGCTGTCTTTGCCGGGCGCGACCCCGATTCCCAGAGGATCTAACGTGCCGGAGCGAACGCTGGTACCTCTGGCTACGGCATTGATAACCGCTGGCCTGAACTGTGGCTCAGCAAAAACGCAGACCGCTTTGTGCTCAACCAACTGTGTTCTGATCTCATGTAAACGCTGCGCACCAGGCTGGATCTCAGGGTTAACGGTAAAATGGCCCAGCGGCGTTAATCCGTAGTGTTTTTCAAAGTAGCCGTAGGCGTCGTGAAAAACGAAGTACCCTTTGCCTTGCAATGGTGCGAGCACGGTACCAACCTGCTTGTCGGTGCTGGCTAATGCTGACTCGAAGCGCTGCAGGTTGGCGTCTAATTTGGCTTTATTTCCGGGGATAAGTTCAACTAATTTATCGTGGATTGCAACCGCCGACAGGCGCGCTATCTCAGGGCTAAGCCAAATATGCATGTTGTATTCACCATGATGATGATCGGCGTCACTATTTTTAGCTGAATGGTCATGATCGTCATGCTCATGATCTTCGTCGTCACCGCCCTTCATGAGCAGCGGTTTCACGCCGTCGAGCGTTGAGAGTGTGACTTGTTTTTGTTGAGGTAACTGGCTGACGGACTTCTGCATGAAGGCTTCCATCTCCGGCCCAACCCAGACAACTAAGTCCGCGCCCTGTAAGCGTTTTACATCTGACGGACGAAGTGAATAATCATGCTCGGAAGCCCCGTCGGGAAGCAGTACCTCGGTTGTAGTTACCCCATCAGCAATGGCCGAAGCTATGAATCCTAAAGGTTTAATGGAGGCCACGACCGCCGCCTGCGCTGGCAGCACCGCAGCGCCCCAAAGCACGGTAGAAAGGGCTGCGCAAAGAACTGTGTTTTTATGTAACATAATGCAACTTATCATCATTGTGATTGTGAGAAGTGTGATATTATAACATCCGCTAACTTCTGCAACCCCTGAAATTGTCATGACAAATTTAGTATCACTGGAAAATATCTCCGTTTCGTTCGGGCAGCGCCGCGTGCTGTCTGATATTTCGCTCGACCTGAAGCCGGGTCGAATCCTCACCTTGCTTGGCCCCAATGGCGCAGGCAAATCTACGCTCGTCCGCGTGGTGCTGGGGCTCGTAGCACCTGATGAAGGGGCGATCAAGCGTGACCGCGACCTGCGCATTGGCTATGTGCCGCAAAAACTTCATCTGGACGCCACGCTGCCGCTGACGGTTAACCGTTTTATGCGGCTGCGCCCTGGCGTCAGGAAAGCGGATATCCTACCCGCGTTAAAACGCGTGCAGGCGGCCCATTTGGTTGACGCACCAATGCAAAAACTGTCCGGCGGCGAAAACCAGCGCGTGCTGCTGGCCCGTGCGCTGCTCAACAGCCCGCAGTTGCTGGTGCTGGATGAGCCGACACAGGGCGTTGACGTCAACGGCCAGCTGGCGCTGTACAACCTGATAGACCAGCTTCGCCACGAGCTGGACTGCGCCGTACTAATGGTTTCTCACGACCTGCATCTGGTGATGGCAAAAACGGACGATGTGCTGTGTCTGAATCACCACATCTGCTGTTCCGGCACGCCGGAGGTCGTCTCTATGCACCCTGAATTTATCTCCATGTTTGGCCAGCGCGGCGCCGAACAGCTGGGGATATATCGCCACCACCATAACCACCGTCACGATCTAACCGGACGCATTATTCTGCGCAGAGGGAATGGCCAGTCATGATTGAATTGTTATTACCCGGCTGGCTTGCCGGCATGCTGCTTGCCTGCGCGGCAGGCCCGTTAGGCTCCTTCGTTGTCTGGCGGCGGATGTCCTATTTTGGCGATACGCTCTCCCATGCCTCCCTGCTCGGCGTAGCATTTGGCCTGCTGCTGAACGTGAATCCGTTTTATGCGGTAATTACGGTGACGCTGCTGCTGGCAATCGGGCTGGTGTGGCTTGAAAAGCGCCCTCACCTGGCGATTGATACCCTGCTGGGCATTATGGCGCACAGCGCGCTGTCGCTGGGCCTGGTGGTCGTAAGCCTGATGAAAAACGTGCGGGTTGACCTTATGGCCTACCTGTTTGGCGACCTGCTGTCGGTCACGATGCCGGATCTGATTTCCATCGGAACTGGCGTTCTGGTTGTGGTCGGCGTGCTGCTCTGGCAGTGGCGCAATTTATTGTCGATGACTATCAGCCAGGATCTGGCGCACGTAGACGGCGTAAATCTACAGCGCACCAAAATGCTGCTGATGCTGGTGACGGCGCTGACCATCGGCGTGGCAATGAAATTCGTCGGGGCGTTAATCATCACCTCTCTGCTGATTATCCCGGCGGCAACCGCCCGCAGATTTGCCCGCACACCGGAGCAAATGGCAGGTATTGCCGTTGGCGTTGGTATGCTGGCGGTAACGGGCGGGCTGACCTTCTCGGCGTTTTACGACACGCCCGCTGGCCCGTCGGTAGTGCTGTGCGCTGCGGCACTGTTCGTTGTTAGTATGATGAAAAAGACGCTGGCTTAGTTTTTAGCCTGAATAGATAGCCCTGCTTCTGACCCTCTCCCCCTGGAGAGGGTTTTGTTACTCCCCCTTTCCCCTTCGTCTTTGTTTCTTCCTTATTGCGTGATAGCGTGTCATTTCAGACTCTGGTCACAAAGAAAATGCCGCCCATCGTTTACACCCCGCTTAAAAGCGCTTAAAGTTTCCAAAAGGATTTAATAACAGTTAGCCAGGAGCGGCTATGTACTACAGAAATGAAGTCATTCGTTATTTACAGTCTAATCAGATCCTCGCGCTTAAGCTTGACCACGCGGTTACGGGCGTCGGCAAGGCGGTAGCAAAGCAGATAGAGACGATAGGCGCTGGCGCAAAACGCGCGTTGTTTTACGCCTCCTGTTTTACCGATGAATATCAGGACGTCTGCCAGCAGCAAAAGATGGAAGATATTCGATTTGCTACAGGGGTTTACCATCTTATACATGGTAGCGACGTTGTGTATGACATGCTTAAGATCTATTTTGAAGAAATTTTCAAATACAAAACGCACGACCAAATAGAGCGCATCAAGCAAATGCTGATGGCGGTTAATATTCATATTGCCGCCAGTTATTTGACCGGCTCTGGATTTGCGTTAGCCACCGCCGCCTCGGTCTCCGTTGGCTTAAATCTAAGCCTTGATATAAGTAAATTGGCAGCGCACACAGCAAATGGAGCGATAACATTAGCAGGTATGTACGGCCTCGTACAAAAGGCAGCGGAAAGTGCTAACCGGCTTCGTTTTACCTTGCCCGCCTATTACTCCGCGCTATACGCTCATGAGCTGGAAATGATGTATTTTCTGATTGAGCCGTTGTTTGAGCACGCCGGTGCGCTTGACGCGCAGCAGGTGTCAGATAGCGATATTGTAGACATCATTACAAGGATGATTTGATGATAATGAATCTTCTCGGGCGGTTTTTCAGGCGACTATTCAGGTCTATGGTATATCCCTATGCCCCTGGAGTGCTGACCTTAGCCTTTGCCATTGTTTTTGTGAGATTTTTTCCTGATGGACCAATCTGGCCTATAGGGATATTTGCGATAATCATGGTGTATATAGTTGCTCGTTACGCCAAATGGTAAAGCGTGGTAGATAACTAAATCTTATTTGAACACGCCAATGTGATGTTGCAAACCTCGTGACAAGGATGAATTGATAATCATGCTGAATCTTATCAAGAGATTTTTCAGGCGGCTTTTTAGATCCATGTTTTATTCCTCCGGCCCGGCAGTAGCCACCATCCTGTTCGCATTAGCACAGGAGCATTTCTTTCCGGGAAGCCCAGTGTGGCCGATAGGGGTATTTGCGATATTTATGATATTTGTCTTTGCCCGTTACGCTAAAGGGTAAGTCACCATAATTAAATAACCCATATTCAAAACGCTCTGGCGGCGTTGCAGAAAGCAGTACAAGGATGAATTGATAATCATGCTGAATCTTATCAAGAGATTTTTCAGACGGCTTTTTAGATCCATGTTTTATTCCTCCGGCCCGGCAGTAGCCACCATCCTGTTCGCATTAGCGCAAGGATATTTCTTTCCGGGAAGCCCAGTGTGGCCGATAGGGGTATTTGCGTTATTTATGATATTTGTCTTTGCCCGTTACGCTAAAGGGTAATTGTCAGCAAAGTATTTTTATAGAAATTAACTAAAGAGGAAATTATATGTCTACACCCGCACATTTGTGGCTTGAAGATGAAAACGGTTCTCCGGTGCCTGGCAGCTGTGTAATGCCGCTGCGCTTAGGCTCTATCGAACTAAAATCCTTTTCCCACGGGGTAACCATTCCCGTGGATCCCAGCTGGGGAAAGCTCACCGGCACGCGGGTTCACCGCCCTGTCGTCATAAAAAAAGAGTTCGACCAGACCACGCCCATGCTGTACCGCGCCGTATGTGAAGGCCGCCGCATGAAAAAAGCCACGATAAAAATGTACCGCATTCTGGAATCAGGCATTGAGTCTGAATATTTCACTATCATTCTCGAAAACGTAAAAATCACCACTGTCTCGCCCTACCTGGCCCCCAGCGGCATGAGCAGCACGCACCTCGAAACGCTTGAATTACGCTACGAGGCGATAACCTGGAAGCATACGGAAGGCAACATTATCTATCGCGATACGTGGAACGATCGCTGCGTTGCCTGAGTTCGTTAGGCGGCCATACGCCGTAAAATTATGCCTCCGGCGGCACAATCCCGAAGTGGGTCCAGGCGCGCGGCGTTGCCATGCGGCCACGCGGAGTACGCTGTAAAAAGCCCTGCTGAATGAGGAACGGTTCCAGCACGTCCTCGATGGTTTCACGCTCTTCACCGATGGCCGCCGCCAGGTTATCCAGCCCTACCGGGCCGCCAAGAAACTTATCGATCACCGCCAGCAGCAGCTTGCGGTCCATATAGTCAAAACCTTCGGTATCCACGTTCAGCATATCCAGCGCCTGGGCGGCGATTTCTGCGCTGATGGTGCCGTCGTGACGGACTTCCGCAAAGTCGCGCACGCGGCGCAGCAGGCGGTTAGCGATACGCGGCGTGCCGCGCGCGCGTTTAGCCACTTCGAACGCGCCGTCTTCGCTCATCTCAAGCCCCAGCACGCTGGCGCTGCGCCCGACGATGTGCTGGAGATCTTTGACCTGATAAAACTCCAGCCGCTGCACGATACCAAAGCGGTCGCGAAGCGGGGATGTCAGGGAGCCTGCGCGCGTGGTTGCGCCAATCAGCGTGAACGGAGGGAGATCGATTTTGATGGAGCGGGCCGCCGGGCCTTCGCCAATCATGATATCCAGCTGGTAGTCTTCCATTGCCGGATAGAGCACTTCTTCCACGACCGGGGAAAGGCGGTGAATTTCATCGATGAACAGCACGTCGTGCGGCTCAAGATTGGTAAGCATTGCCGCCAGGTCCCCTGCTTTCTCCAGCACCGGGCCGGAAGTCGTCCGCAGGTTAACGCCCATTTCGTTGGCAACGATATTAGCCAGGGTCGTTTTACCCAGCCCCGGGGGGCCAAATATCAGCAGATGATCGAGCGCATCCCCGCGCAGCTTCGCCGCTTCGATAAAGATTTCCATTTGCGAGGTAACCTGCGGCTGGCCGACATAATCCGCCAGCATTCGCGGACGGATCGCCCGGTCAATCAGCTCGTCCGGGGTGATGGTGTCCGGGGATACCAGACGGTCTGCTTCAATCATCCTTTATCTACCTCAGGAACGCTACAGTGCGGCACGGAGTGCTTCGCGGATCAGGGTTTCGCAATCGGCACCGGCGCGGCCCACTTTGCTGACCATACGGCTTGCTTCCTGAGGTTTATAGCCCAGAGACACCAGCGCGGCAACCGCTTCCTGCTCGGCGTCGTCCGTCGCCCCGCTTTCAGGCGAGGTCAGCACCAGATCGGCCGCCGGAGTAAAGAGATCGCCGTGCATGCCTTTGAAGCGGTCTTTCATTTCGACAATCAGGCGCTCGGCGGTTTTCTTGCCCACGCCAGGCAGCTTGACCAGCGAGCCGATTTCTTCACGCTCAACGGCGTTCACGAACTGCTGCGCGGACATGCCGGACAGGATCGCCAGCGCCAACTTCGGGCCAACGCCGTTCACCTTAATCAGCTCGCGAAACAGGGTTCGTTCCTGCTTGTTGTTGAAGCCATACAGCAGCTGGGCGTCTTCACGCACCACGAACTGGGTAAACACTACCGCTTCGTTGCCGGTTTCCGGCAGCTCATAGAAGCAGGTCATCGGCATATGGACTTCATACCCTACGCCGCCCACTTCCATTAAAACTAAAGGCGGCTGTTTTTCAAGGATGAGACCTCTGAGTCGACCAATCACAATGCTGCTCCTACGGTTAAAAAAATTTTACTTATCATATAAAAAAGGCTGGATAGATATCCAGCCTTAATTATTTTAATCTTCCCCGCGACAGGTTAAGCCGGGTGTCACTCATCTGCATTGAGTTCTGCGTCACGTGACAGTGCGTGATGGCAATCGCCAGCGCATCCGCCGCATCCGCCTGCGGGTTAGCAGAGAGTTTCAGCAGCGTGCGCACCATGTGCTGCACCTGGCTCTTCTCTGCGCTACCGATGCCGACCACCGTCTGTTTTACCTGACGGGCGGCATACTCAAATACCGGCAGATCCTGATTTACCGCCGCCACAATCGCAGCGCCGCGTGCCTGGCCTAACTTGAGCGCCGAGTCGGCGTTCTTCGCCATAAAAACGGATTCAATCGCGAAGTATTCCGGCTGGAACTGGGTGATGATTTCGCTCACCCCCGCGTAGATTAGCTTCAGACGCGAGGGTAAGTCGGTTACCTGAGTACGGATGCAGCCGCTGCCGAGATAGGTCAGCTGGCGACCGGTCTGGCGGATAACGCCGTAGCCAGTGACGCGCGATCCCGGGTCAATGCCGAGGATAATCGCCATCACGCGTCTCCCGTAAACAGGTTAACGGTCGCGGACAACGCCATTAAAGGGTTGCCGCCACCTCGTCAGAAATCTCACCGTTGTGGTAAACCTCCTGCACGTCATCGCAGTCTTCTAACATGTCGATCAGGCGCATCAGCTTAGGCGCGGTCTCTGCATCCATGTCCGCTTTGGTGGACGGGATCATAGAGATTTCTGCTTCGTCAGCTTTCAGGCCTGCGGCTTCCAGCGCGTCGCGCACTGCACCCATATCTTCCCATGCGGTAAAGACGTCGATTGCGCCGTCGTCGTAGGTCACAACGTCGTCGGCACCGGCTTCCAGCGCGGCTTCCATCACGGTGTCTTCATCTTTGCCCGGGGCATAAGAGATGACGCCTTTTTTGGTGAACAGGTAGGCTACGGAGCCGTCGGTGCCCAGATTACCGCCACACTTGTTGAACGCATGGCGCACTTCCGCCACGGTACGGTTGCGGTTGTCGCTCAGGCACTCCACCATGACCGCGGAGCCGCCAGGGCCATAACCTTCATAAATGATGGTTTCCATGTTCGCGTCTTCATCGCCGCCCACGCCGCGTGCAATGGCACGGTTCAGGGTGTCGCGCGTCATGTTGTTGGATAACGCTTTATCAATAGCCGCACGCAGACGCGGGTTGGAACCTGCATCGCCGCCGCCCAGACGGGCCGCTGTCACCAGCTCACGGATAATTTTGGTAAAAATCTTACCGCGCTTGGCATCCTGTGCCGCTTTGCGGTGCTTCGTGTTGGCCCACTTACTATGACCTGCCATAACAATCTCCAAAAGCGCCTTTTTCAGGCGGCATCAATGACAAACTCTTCAATCGCCTGCCGGTTGCTCCATGATTTGGTCATGGCCGCCGCCGCTTTGGCGTCGGTCCACTTCCAGGCCAGATGTTCCGTAATGGTTATCTGGCGTTCATGAGGCAGCGCAAGGCAGAACCAGTATTCTGTATTGCGCGTAATGCCCGGCGCGTAGCGATGACGCAAATGTGTAAAAATTTCAAACTCCACACAACGCTGACAGTCGACCATGGCGATCTGCTCGTGAGCAGCATCGATGGCGACTTCTTCATTAACTTCGCGAAGTGCAGCCTGCAGCGCGCTTTCCCCCTCCTCTATGCTGCCGGTAACCGACTGCCAGAAGTCAGGATCGTCGCGCCGCTGTAGCATCAGCACCCGTCCGGTATCCTGCGCGAAAATCACCACCAGTACCGAGACGGGACGCTTAAAGGCCATGTTATTCTTTCTCAGCCTTTTTAATTACCGCAACGCCCAGCTCGGCCAGCGCCGTTGGGTTAGCGAAGCTTGGGGCTTCGGTCATCAGACACGCCGCAGCGGTAGTTTTCGGGAAGGCGATAACATCACGGATGTTGTCGGTTCCGGTCAGCAGCATGGTCAGACGGTCCAGGCCAAACGCCAGGCCCGCGTGCGGCGGAGTACCGTATTTCAGCGCGTCCAGCAGGAAGCCAAACTTCTCGCGCTGGTCTTCTTCATTAATACCCAGGATGCCGAACACGGTCTGCTGCATCTGGCCGTTGTGGATACGCACCGAGCCACCGCCGACTTCGTAACCGTTGATAACCATGTCGTAGGCGTTAGCCACGGCGGCTTCAGGATCGGCAGCCAGCTGCTCTGGCGTCATGTCTTTCGGCGCGGTGAACGGATGGTGCATCGCGGTCAGACCGCCTTCACCGTCATCTTCGAACATCGGGAAGTCGATAACCCACAGCGGCGCCCACTTGTTCTCATCGGTAATTTTCAGGTCTTTACCGATCTTCAGACGCAGCGCGCCCAGCGCATCAGCAACAACTTTTTTGCTATCTGCACCGAAGAAGATCATGTCGCCGTCCTGCGCGCCGGTACGGGCCAGAATCTCTTCCACGATGGAAGCATTCAGGAACTTGGCAACCGGGCTGGAGATGCCTTCAATGCCTTTAGCGCGCTCGTTCACCTTGATGTAAGCCAGCCCTTTCGCGCCGTAAATCTCAATGAACTTGCCGTAATCGTCAATCTGTTTGCGGCTTAACTGTGCGCCACCCGGCACTCGCAGCGCGGCAACGCGGCCTTTGGCATCGTTAGCCGGGCCGGAGAACACCTTGAACTCCACGTCCTTAACCAGATCGGCTACGTCCACCAGCTCCATCGGGTTACGCAGGTCCGGCTTGTCGGAGCCGTAGCGGCGCTCGGCTTCGGCGAAGGTCATCACCGGGAAGTCGCCCAGGTCAACGTTCTGCACGTCCAGCCACAGTTTACGTACCAGCTCTTCCATCACTTCCCGCACCTGTGGCGCAGTCATAAAGGAGGTTTCGACGTCGATTTGGGTGAATTCAGGCTGGCGGTCGGCGCGCAAGTCTTCGTCACGGAAGCATTTTACGATCTGATAGTAGCGGTCGAAGCCGGACATCATCAGCAGCTGTTTGAACAGCTGCGGGGACTGAGGCAGCGCGTAGAACTTACCTTTATGAACGCGGCTTGGCACCAGATAGTCGCGCGCGCCTTCCGGCGTGGCTTTGGTCAGCATTGGGGTTTCGATATCAAGGAAACCGTGGTCGTCCATAAAGCGGCGGACGAAGCTGGTGATCTTCGCGCGGGTTTTCAGTCGGTTCGCCATTTCCGGGCGGCGCAGATCAAGATAGCGGAATTTCAGGCGCGCTTCTTCGGTGTTGACATGGTTAGAGTCAAGCGGCAGTGATTCTGAACGGTTGATGATGGTCAGATCGGTGGCGAAAACTTCTACCGCGCCGGTAGCCATATCTTTGTTGATGTTTTTCTCATCACGCGGACGCACGGTGCCGGTGATCTGAATGCAGAACTCATTGCGCAGTTCGGAAGCAAGCTTAAACGCGTCCTGACGGTCCGGGTCGAAAAACACCTGCACGATGCCTTCGCGATCGCGCATATCAATAAAGATAAGGCTACCGAGATCACGGCGACGGTTGACCCAGCCACACAGCGTGACCTGTTGCCCAACATGGGATGGATTGAGCTGCCCGCAATATACTGTACGCATGAGATATCCCTTTAATTAGCCGCGCACGGGTTGCTGCCTGCATGCCAGGCGCCACGGTGGCCGCTATTTTTGTCTGTCTGATATGGATGAAAAAAGGGGGCTATTATACTGGAAATAATGCCCGGCGATAAGCCCGAAGCGAGCGACTGGTGCGTTCTAAAGCGCCCGAACTTGCCAATTCTCACAAAAATTAACAAAAATAGTAAACTGTGTAACCGGGGTTCCATCGTAAGGTATTCACCGCAAACCCATTTTGAACCGGAGTCGCCGTATGTCACAAACCAATACTTTAGAACTGAATCCTTCCCGCACCGCGCTGGTGGTCATCGATTTACAGGAAGGGATCCTGCCGTTTGCCGGTGGTCCGTATACCGCGCAGGATGTTGTGGCTCGCTCCGCAAAACTGGCCGAAAAATTCCGTGCAAACGGCTCGCCGGTGATCATGGTGCGCGTAGGCTGGTCGAACGATTTTGCCGAAGCGCTGAAACAGCCGGTTGATGCGCAGGCCGGTGCGCACGCCCTGCCAGAAAACTGGTGGCAGTACCCGGCTGCTCTGGGCAAAAAAGAGAGCGATCTGGAAGTCACTAAGCGCCAGTGGGGCGCCTTCTACGGCACCGACCTTGAGCTGCAGCTTCGTCGTCGTGGCATCGATACCATCGTGCTGACCGGCATCTCCACCAATATCGGCGTGGAGTCTACCGCCCGTAACGCGTGGGAACTTGGCTTTAATCTGGTCGTTGTCGAGGATGCCTGTGCCGCAGCGGACGCCGCCCAGCACAAGGGCAGCATGACCAATATCTTCCCGCGTATTGGCCGCGTTCGCACTACAGAAGAAGTTCTGGCTGTATTGTAAACGGGTGCCTTCTACCCTATAGCATTCGAGCTGAAGGTAGGCGGCACGGGAAAGAGTCCCCTGGAGCTTACTTTTGTAAGTGACTGGGGTGAAGGAGTGCAGCCAACACCCCTACAGTTTGAAGGATGACGGGTACAATGATCTATGTAGGCCTTCCACAATGGTCCCACCCTAAGTGGGTGCGGCTGGGCATAACCTCCCTTGAGGACTACGCCCGTCATTTCAACTGCGTGACGCGGTAATTTTTAAAATCACTAAAGAACGCCCAAGAGCATGCGTATTTTTTAGTTTAATCAGTGTGTTAATAAGACTGCACATATGAAATTCAGTAAAGTTCATATGTGCAATAATGCCCCATCTATGCCCCAAAACACATTTTTTTGCCCCACCCATGCCCCAAAATCTCTTCTGAAGCGCTACACAATTTATCGTTAATGCTGTATAAAATAACAGTATAAATACTGTATGTAATCACAGCGATTATCGGAGGTTGTTATGTACGTTGAACTGGTTTACGACAAACGCAATGTTGAAGGTTTGCCTGGTGCAAAGGAGCTTATTCTTGCTGAACTTACAAAACGGGTGCGCAGCATCTTCCTGGATGCTGATGTGCGCGTAAAGCCAATGCAGGCAAACGCCGTTAACAGCGACTGCACGAAGACAGAGAAAGAAAAGCTAAACCGGTTGATTGAAGAGATGTTTGAAGAGGCTGAGTTCTGGCTCGTTAACGAGTAATCTGGTGGCCCGCATAGTCTATGTGACCACTGTCTTTTTATTTTTGGTATTTCTTTCCAACAGCTTCTTAACGCGCCTGAAAGAGCGGTCGTTAACAAGCTGTATTCCTGTCCCATGTAGCTTGTTATTTTCATTGTCCTTTTTGATAGTCCCTTTTCATACCGTGATTATAACTAACGATTACAACCCGTACATTTTGATATGGATAATTACCAAACAAGGTAGTTAAGTGGTAAACACAGCGAATGGCACGCTTTAGTATTTGTCTTGAAAGAACATTGCGTGAAACCATCCATTGCCATAATGGCAGCGCCCACTGTCCGATGGGCGTTTTTTTTAGAATTATGGCCAGGGTGAGGAGTTTATATTACCGCTCGACACGGAATATAAATTCACATCACCCCGGCCGCCAATAATGGCAGAACGCAGGAAAGGAACCTGTCAAATTTCCGCTTAAATGGTCTGCGATCTGTCGCCAGATATGGCAGGGGTGGCTTCAGTTGGGTTAACGTCTGGAAGCTGGTCTAAACTCCCTCCTGCCATTTCCTACGCTGCGTATATCTCTACCACTCCATACTGCCCGGCTACCGCATTCGCATAAATCACCGGCCCCCATGTCGTACTATCGTTTGCCGAAGCTGTAAACGGATACCACTTCCCGCCTACCAGCACTTCACAATCTATCATCGAGTTATCCGGCGCAGAGTAACGACAATTTTTTACCCTGCTGCCGATCAGTGCCGATTCCAGCATTACCCTTGCCGGTAGTTCAGCCCCGTCAATCCGCATCGCCAACGTCATTGACCTCCCTTTATTACCTGCCATCACTATTCCCTGCAATCGCCATGTTCCGGACGCAGCTTGCCCCAGATTTTCCAGTGTTACGTCCCCGGTAGGACCATCTTTAAACACACAGCCTGCAGTGAATGAACCACCGCTAAATATAGTCCCGGCCTGACGTGGCTCTGTCTGCGATGATACCTGGTAGTACATCATCGCAATCGATCCGGGCGCATCCCATGTTTCAGGGATGAAGGGGTGGGAGCCTCCGTCTTCTCCCTTCGGAATGCCGAAGTTTATGGTTTGATCTGGTGCGTCGCCGGTGATTTCAGCGGTAGCATCCTCCCCTGGCTCCAGCGTCGTCACAGTCCCGACCATCAGCGTATTGGCTGGTCCCGACTCCCCTTGCAAACCCTGCTCTCCCTTTTCCCCCGACTCCCCTTGAATACCCTGCTCACCTTTCTCGCCCTTTTCCCCAGCGGCAACAAAAAGCTCCCACGGTGATGCAGGCGGCACCACTCCCGTAACATCAGCAGTAGCCAGATACTCGCTGCCATCAAATTGGACCAAATCGTTTTTTTGGTATTCGATATCCGAACTAAAGGCACCTCGGGGATTAAAACCCGCATTTGCTGCAACCTCTTTAGTTTCTTCCAGAATCTCTTCCATTTCGGCAAGGATACCCGGCTGTGCCTGATCCGGCTTGAAAGCCGTCAGGAATTCGTTAAGCGTTCCATCCGGACTATCGGGATAAATGATGATATTCCCGAGCCACTTACGCTTTTTCCCATATGACTCGCAAACACTGTATGAGTTTGGTACTAAATCAATGGAATATGCCGCATCCTGATCTGTGGTTGTGCTGACAATAGTCTTTAGTTGAGTCTGTGATGAATTAAACAGGCTTTCGAACTCAAGCGTCACATCTGGCAGCGGTTGAGCCAACGGGCTGCAGTAACGCCCCGAAAGATTAATAGTAAGGGACATTTTGGCTCCATATAAAAAAGCCTGCGAAATGGCAGGCGTTCAGAGGAAAGAAGGCGCACCTGGCCAATCAGGATCGGCGACAGTCAAATCGACATCGCGCAGCGCATCAGCGTATTGCTGTAGCGTCAATAAATTGTCGGCATCACCGTCGCGAGAATTGCCAACGGCCGCGCTGGACTGGATAGCAAAGGCGTAAGCGGCGACGTTCGACATTTCTTTGTTACGTGTGCCGAGGTTTTTTTGATACACGCGGCTGTTGACGGTTTGCTCATCCTGATAAATCGTCGTGCCATCGTATTGCCAACTGCCATCTATTGTGCAGCCAGTCGGATAATCTTCCACTGCAATCTCAGCAACGCTCATGTTTATCGGGAATAACATTGAAACGGCGTAAGTGCCCCCACGCTGAGGAACCGGTTTATCTACCACTGAACGCACTATTCCAGCGCTGTCATACATGATTTTTATTGTATCATCTGCAAATAGCCTCTGAGCTTCGTACCAATCCTGATTATCATCTGACTTCAAAAACACCGGGGCAGCGCCGTCTGCTGATTTATATAACTTTATCTGCTTAGCAGTGGGCTTCACTATTTTAAAATTTTTGATATTCTGCATTTTTATTAACCTTGGATAACAGTCCAAACTCCGTTGATGTTTATCTGAATCGGTTTGCTATACCAGTTCAAATCATCCGCACCAGAATGGTCCCTATTTACACTCGACCAGAATGAACCAATTCCGGCATGAATAACGCTGGCATCGTTTGGAACGGATAATTCGGCACCCAACTGCACGCCCTGCACAAACCGGGCATTCGCATCGGCTTTTGTTTCATACGGTGATAAATCTGGGACCGGTGGGATAACGGTAGTATCAGGCAGTGCTCCAACATCCGCAGCACTAAGTACCACAGCCCCCGTCTTTGTATTGACACTGGTAACTGGTGCCGCCGGAGGTGTGTAGCTATCAGGCAGCGCACCCACATCTGCAGCGGTAAGCACCACCGCCCCTGTTTTCGCGTTGACGCTGGTGACCGGTGCTTCAGGCACGGAGGTCGTAATCATCTTTGATATTGCCTCTACAAGCTGGTTGTTCTGGTCCGGATCCAGCACCAGCCCTGCGCCTTCAATTACTGCTGCTAACTCTTCCTGGACAGAATCGAAAAACGCAGCATTCAGCGCAGTAGGTGGCACGCCCGTCTGCGGGCTGCCTTCGGTAAAACCATTTTTGCCTGGCCCAAACTTATCTTTCTGAGCAGTTGATGTATCAATACGATGCACGTGTAGCCTCCGGTGGGTAGCTGAATAAAACGATGGTATGTGAAGGGCACAGCTTGTTAATAACGCATTCGGCTGTTGTGTCGCCCCAGGTTCGCAGGGATTCAGTGCACTGCGACAGGCATGTCATGTCACTGATTTTTGTTTCCTCAGTAAAATTGACCTGCCATACGAAGTTCCACTCATCCGAATAGAGAGAGGCTGTACAGGGAGAGGTGCATACAAATCCCATGCCCTCATATTTTGTGATGGTTGCAGACGGATAGCCGAGCGAGTCAAGGACGCTGAGATAAAATGATTCGGTGATCCCCCCTGCTACGTTAATTTTTGCATCAAGCCGCTGCTGCCGCTGCGCCAGCGTTTCAGTGCCGGGGATTGAGCAGGAATCAGGTAGCCCACAGCAGGCTTCCCATCGCTCAATCAGCTCCACCGTCTGCCGCGGATCAGTTTCCCGGACAAGATCGTGCGCTCGTGCTTCAACGTCAGCCAGCGTTGGCGCTATCCCGGCCAACAGGGGATCGCTGTCGCTCCATGCCGGACCCCGCGGCAGCAGGTTTTCAAGGAGACGAAAATAATCGTCGCCCGTACGGGTTATCAGCTCCATGTAAATGTCCCGGCCACCGGCAGTTCGTTATCAGCAAGCTGAACATCTTCGGCTGGACTCAGCAGGTTGTGGCTGAACTCACCGGCGGCTACGCTGATGGCCTCGTTCATGCGTGATATTTCAACCACCCCGCCGGGCTCACCGTCCCGCTTAAGGCAGGCTTTCAGCTCGCTTTCAACAGCCGCCCGCACCTCTTCCGTGTCCGGATTCACCAGAATGCGAAAATCGACAATTTTAAGCGCTGGTCCGAAAACATGGAGACTGGATCCAGCCACCGGCGACAGAGGGGCAATATAATCGTACACCGCCTGCAGCTCGGCATCCGAAGGCACTGGATTAGTGTCATCGTCGGTTGCGCACATGACACCTACCGTGCCAAGGCCCGCCCAGTTACGGAAAGTCCAGGCGCGACTGATGCCCGGTACGCTTTCAGCCCAGATAACATAATCCTCGTCAGCTCCCGACTGAGGGACGTAATACCAGCGGTCTATGATGCGGGCGCGCCATTGCTCCACGCCTTCAATATCTGCTCCGCCGACAACGCTGTCTGCTGCAGCGCGTGAACTCAGTCCACTCACAGGGCTGACAAGAGAAAGCGCTGTTCCGTCATCAGTATTGCCTGTCGATCCGGCCGTTTCACACTCAACCGGAACCCGTAACGTGCCGCCCGCCGATATCGCCGCAGCCGTGGTAATAAATGTCACCTGGTCGTCGCGCTGGAGTTCCACGCCTTCATCGATGGCGACGCCGTCATCAACGCCGTCCCACCGCGCCCAGCCGGCTGCCTCGACGGCAGGTTTACGCGGGCATTTTTTGAGGTTTCCATGCCGGTACAGCCACAGTTCGTTCGCTTCATCAGGAAGAATATTGCGGGCGAGATAGTCAATGTAACCGTAAAGCGTATTGACGGCGGCTGCCACCGCGCGCGAATAGACCTCAGCGTCTGCGCGGCGGAGGATGTCATCAGACTGGAACCGGGAAAGAATATCGTTGCGAAGCTGGGTGATAAGATCGGGAAGCGGCGGGCGATAAAAGTCACTGTCAGCCATAGTTGAGTAATCTCCAGTAATTATTGAACTTCATATCCCAGGTGCTGCCATCGCGCTGATAAATCATGATATTCAGGCCAGCCTCGGTAAGGCCGCTGCGAACGGACTCAACGTCAACGCGGGCTGCCACACCATCGTCTGTCATCCACTGCAGCGCTTCGGTCGCGTAGTCTCTGGCGCGGTTTAGCGTGTCGTTCGTGATTTTTTCACGGCCCAGCAGCCAGAGCCGCGAGCCAATTCTGTCGCCGGTCACTGTCGGATACGTGTCGCCCCACCACCCCATCGGCTCCGGTGCGTTATCATCGGTATTGGCTCGTCGCCAGGAAAAAAGAGAGATGATCACCGCACGCGGCAGTGGGTTTATAACCGCCGTCGGGTCGGTCAGCTCGCCGTTGAGATAAAAAATCATAGGGTCACATCTGCTGGTTAGGTGATTTGGTTGTGCCGTCGTCGTATTCATGATCGTGGCCGTTGTAGGTTTCGCGTAATGCCTGCATTGAAGATGTTTTATCGATCATATCACCACCGGCTTTCATATCTTTTGTGGCCTCCACCAGCGGGGAATTAAGCGTGATTTTTTCGGTTGCATTGAGCGCGCAGGTCTCCATATTCGCTATCAGATTTTTGGTCTGGATCTCAATGCTATTGCCCCGCTTTAACGTAATGCTGTCGCCTTCATCGGTGTAAATTGCCACTTCGCCAGCCTGTAGTCCTTTGATGCGGTAACGCCTGTCAGCCACCATCAGGACCACCCCATGTGAACGGTCGCCATCAGGGAACAGAGCAAAACCTTCAGCACCTTTATGCGGCGCACTGGTAAAACCATAAGGCTCCAGATGTTCGACGTTTTCTTTCGGCTCGCCGGGCATCAGTTCAACCTGGAGCATCTGACATTTATTTGCCGTATTCAGCCCGCTGACAACCGCGCGGGCCAGTAAATTTTCTATGGCGCGCTCAATGCGCCTGAAGGCTGCCTTCATCAGAAGTCCTCATCATCTCTTCGCCGTCTGTGCCGGTGTCGTCGTCCGACTTTTGGCTCAGGCATGTACGTGATTGCCGGGCCAACGCGTAACCGGGTCATAAAGCCCCTGTCGTCCAGCGTCCAGCTGGCCTCTGCTATCACCAGCTCCGTGTTGTCAAAGCCCATCACCGGATCCCAGACAACCACGCGCAGATTTGGCCGCCAGAGTGAGCCATCGCCCTGCCGCCATCCCGCCACGGTGTACGTTGTCTCAAGCGTGCGTCCCTCCCTGTTCGCCCGCTCATATTCCGCGCGTGCTTTACATGTCGCCAGCGTGGCGTTGCCACACTGCTTAATCATTAGCGGGCGATACCGCATCACCGCAGGATCCTTTACGGTGGCTGTTATTCTGGCGTTGGTGGCTTCACCATAATCATGATCCGTGCCAGCACGCTGCCCCGAAACGGTGTATTCAGAAAAACGGTTACTGAAATCCCGCTGGCCGTCAGCGCTGATAATATTTTCGCCCAGCACCAGGGCGGTGTGGGCCTTTTCATTGCCGACGGTATCAAGGACCAGTGCGCCATCGGCATTATCAAACGCCAGTATCTGCTCAAGCCCCAGAAGCCGGTTAAGCGCCTCGCTGATAGACTCACCGTAATCTACCTGGAAGCTGGTTAATGCCTCGCTTTCCGGCGTAGCGCTGACAACCTGAACGTCGAATGGTTTTGCCAGCGTCGAAACAATCTGCGCCAGCGTCCGGTTCGTGAACTGACCAGGCTGCGACGGAGCGCTGCAGTCGATCAGGTCTTCCGTTTTGCTTCGACCGCTGATGCTGGCATGCACGCGCTGAGCGTCGTAACCCAGCGGAGTTGCGTCCACATAGCCGGTCAACACTTTGTCATCTCCAATCAACACCTCAACCAGATCGCCTTCAATGACGGGCAAATCCAGATGGTGCAGATCGGAGGACTGTGGCCACTGACGGGTGATCTCAACGTCAAAATGCCTGGCAATACGGTCAATGCCAGCGGAAATGTTGACGCGGGTCCAGCCGGAGAAATCCTTGCCGTTCACCCGCAGCGTTACATCGTGGTCGTTCATCGGGACGCTACCCTCAGTGGTCGTGGCGGCACAAAGCCCGGATGAATAATGTCATTCATCGCAACAATTTCAGCACCGCGCGCAGCATCGTCATACCAGTCCGCAGCCAGAATAACCGCGGGCGATACCTCATCAGGCTTACGAACAACCGCTTTCGCGGTCTGCTGTAGTCGCCTCTGTATATCAAGAGACACGGCCTGGCGCAGGTCTTCCAGCATCATGAAAGGTAAGTCTCCCTGAACCCTGCTGGCTTCCTGGTCAAACAGGCGGTTGTATGTCACCCGCTGGCGGGTAAGCTGATCGTAACTGACCGGCAGAACCTGGCGTTGCCGCGTGCGGTCCGGTGAGTCGCCAATGGCGGGATGCGTTGTTCCGGAAGATTTAACGGCGTCGTTATAACTGACGGGTGACGGCAGCGCAGAAAACTGTCTGGCTGATTGCGAGATTGCAGTGCCGCGCATCAGCTGGGCGGTGGCATTTGTACAGGAAACAGACTGCTGCTCCGATGCGCTGAGCACGGGCCAGTTTCCACGGGGTGACAGCGCGGAATCGGATGCAATATATTTCAGGTTATCGACTGCGCTAATGGCGCTTTCGGTATTGAAGTAAATGCTCCTGCCGGCAGCCCACATCTCCTGCGTACGTCTGATAAACTCGGCGCCCTGCGTGGGGGGCGGGAACAGCACCGATAAATCACCCTGTAGCAGGCGCGCGGCATCAGCAACCGCGGTATCGACAACATTAAACACGCTGATAACTTCGTCCAGCATTCCGCTGACATTTCCTATCACGTCATCGGTCACCCAGTCGGCAAACCCATCCAGCCCAAAATCCTGCAGGAATTTTTCACCCAGCGATGCGTCGGTCTTATCCGCCGCGGTAACAACATTCTGAGCGGTTGCACCGCCAGACGTCGGATAGTTGAGCTGGCCGGATTCAACGAACTGGAGCGATATCTCGCACATGCCGCCGTTGTCGCGGGAATGACTGACCCTGATATCGCCATCGACATGAACAGTGAGCGAGCCATAAAATGGGTGGATAAGCGTGCCGGGGCCACCCAGCTCAAGCGCGGTTAACAGCCGGTCGCGCTGAACCATATAGTCACCGCCGACCAGGTAGGCGGAAATACTGTATCGCCGTGCCTTGCGCCCCATATCATCGGTAAATGGAACATTGCGCAGTGGGTATTCATGCGTCGTACTGCGGCGCCCGTAGGTCGCCTCATCGGCACTTACCTTGAAGTAGACGCCGCGGAATGTTGCGGGCTGTAAACGATATAACCACGTATCCATAGCTCTCCCGTAATATTATGGCAACAAAAAACCCCGCAGCAGAATAAACTGGCGGGGCTTTGTTTTGCTTAAGCTATCTCACGCTCGGGTGGGAAGCATCGTTAAATGTAACGGTAAAGACAGTATTATTAATCTGAATATCGCAACAAAGCTCTTACTTCCTGCATCGGACGGCCGAAAATCTTACGATCGCAACCACACATCCAACATGAACACATACAGGGCGTGCGATAACAAATGCCGATGGCCTGTGGTGAGCCAGTACCAATATTGAAATACCTACTGCGTTTCTTCTTTAACCGTTTCTCGTGATGCCGACGCAATGCACGATTTCTCATAGATGAACTCCTTAAGTGGAGCGGCCAGGCCTTCGCATGGCCGCTGTATCGGGAGTTCGGAATGATGTATTTTTCTCAGCATATAAAATTACGCTTAATTAGATTATTACAACTTTATTTCGCAGGCAGAGATAAATTTATTCACTGCATTTGTCGAGTTAGAGACATTACCTGACAGCGATGACTGATTACCACCATCAGTGGTTTGAATTCCTACCATTACTTTTTTCTTGCCGTCGCGCAACGATTTTAATACAGACTTTGCCAGTTCAGCGTTCTCTGAAAATGCCTGGACAGTGGTATCATTTCTTCGCATCATTTTTGCATCCATTTTTACGGCTGCGTTACTGTCTACTTTGAAAATAAGATCTACCGGAACACTTTCTCCCGACATGTCAGTAGTTTTATTCATCTCAACATATGCTGCTGATAAAGTAGTTGATGTGCAATCAAAGATGATGCCCGAAGATGAATTATTTAAGCTACCGATCAACATAGCTTTTTTACCGCCGCTGAAAAGATCATCATCCGTTTTAGTTAACCATTGAGCGTTGACAATTGATGGAATAAGAATGAAAGACGCGACAGCAGTAATTAAATATTTCTTCATGATGTTTCAATTCAATAATTTTTGGATACCTATTATCGCATAAGAGAACTTGCAGAAAATTGACTATAAGGGCTATATCCGACATCAGGCGTAATCCTTACATTGGGTGCGTTTGTTTTTCCTTCTGAGACTCTTGTTCCTGGTGGAGTGTTTTCAAACCTCACAACCATTTCTCCCTGTATAAGAGACTGACTCCCTGTGAGTATCTCCTGCCCTGTCGGAGCGCTGTAGTTATAGCCAGGGCCGCTAGTGCTTCGAGGGAATGGCGATGGCGCCTGCTTACCCGTGATAACAAGGAAATCACGAAGGAAATCATTAGTGGCCTGATGTTTTGCCATATCTCCTTGTACATCAAGATATCCAAAGCCTGTATTTCCTGGTCTCTTATTGAAATTGAAAGCCTCAGCAACCGTTTGCTGTTTATCGGTAAGCGGCTTTGGCGCCATAGGCTTACCATGCTCCCATGCATCTTTTATGGTGCTCCAGTTCTCAGCAATGAATACTCCAGCCCCAACCAAAGATGCGAGCAATAAACCAACGGGACCCACTGCCGCTACCAGAAGGCCAACGGTAGCCATTCCTCCGATAGCCAGTAAGCCAGCGCCAGCGGCTGCGGCAATTTTTACTATCTCGGGATTGGCTTTTACAAAATTAGAAACCTCTTTAAGCAGGGGCATTGCCTGCTCCAGCCCATCGCTGATGGCGGGCAACAATGCATCACCTGTCTCGATTTTTATTTGCTGTAGCTGGTTTTGAAGTAATTGTACTTTATTCGCAGTTGTATCCGCGCGGCTTGCATATTCTTTCTGCATAGAACCAGCATACCGAGCGGCATCACCAACTTTATCAAAATTTTCTTTCAGCAAGTCTAAATTTGATAGCAAAGGTGTAATAGCCTGGATCGACTCCTGACCGAATAGTGTATTAAGTACCTTGACCTGTTTATCAGGTGAAACCTTGCTTATAGAATCAAAGACTTTTAACAGAGCCTTCTTGCCATCTTTTTGCAAATCCTTTGCAAGTTTTGATGGGTTAATATGCAGTAACTTAAGTTCATGCATTTGTGATTTAGACATCGCACCACTTAACGTGGTGAAAACTTTTTTAATGGCTGTCGCAGCTACCTCTGACTCTGTACCAGATGCTTCAATTGTTGATGCAAGAGCAGCAACCTGAGCGGTCGTAAATCCCACTGTCTTACCCAGCACGCCTATACGAGTAACTGTATCGGTTATTTTTGCCGCCGTCGTGGGGCCAGTATTTCCCAGATAGTTTATCTGATCGGCCAGCGCCTCCACCTGCTCCTGCGTCATTCCGAGCGAAACGCGCCACTGTGCCATTTGCTGACCAGCGCTCTCTGCTGACTCATCAAAGGCCACGCCCATCTTAACGGCATCAGTCGCAAACTGATGCAGATCTTTAGCGGCCAGACCCGCCTGACCACCCGCCTCGAAGATTTTCGCAATCTCGGTTGCAGCCATTGGCAGCTGAGTGGACATGTTCAGGATATCATCGCTCATCTGCTGGAACTGCTCCGGCCGGTCAAAATTAACGACCTTCCTCACGTCCGCCATTGAGCTTTCAAAATCCATGGCAGATTTCACGGTATCCGCAAACGCCAGCAACCAGGCAGTGCCAAATGCCCCGGCTACCAGGGCTTTTTCTTTAAAACCTTTCGTAGATTTTTTAACATTTCTGGAAATGCCGTCCAGAACCGGCGATAGCCGGTCAACACCGGTGATGATTGCTTTTAGTTGAAAACTATCTGCCACGATTTTGTGCCTCCGCGATACGAACGGCGTTCCGTTCCATTTCAAACAACTCCCCCAGAGGCTTTACCTTGAGGACTGACGGATCTACCCGCCAGAAATACGCCAGGTCATAAACCCGGCGCTCCAGCTGCTCGATTATTCCGTCGCTTCCGGATTGGTCTGCTCCGGCGTCGGAGGGATCATGAAAAAACGCCAGATAGCCCAGCACAAATTATTAATATCGAAGGGGGTGAGGTGGTTTAATGATGAAGGCGGTATTCCGGCAAGCTCGGGGATGTACTTAACAGCAACCTGGGCATTGACGGTGAAGTTCCCCCCCCCGTCCATTGAGGCTGGCAGTCCGAAGCGCTGAATTTGCTCAAGTGTGGGATCCTTTAGCTCCACCTCGGAAACTGAAGAACCATGTACCTGCACAGGCTTAGAAAGCGGAATAATAATCATTGGTAAAATCCTGATACACCATGGAATTCGAGGTCGGCGGTGCCTTCCTCAGCGTTAAAACTGGATTCTCCGCTCAGCCAGGCTTCACGCAGAACGTAAACCAGGCCGTTAGCCAGCTCAGCTGTGGCGGTCATATTCATGCTCTGGGTGATCTTGCTAATCGGGAAGGATGCAGGCACCTTGAAGGTGCCCTTGATATACGGCGCGCGAAAGGTTTCTTTATAATCAACGGAGCCATCCAGCCCCACCACATCATCCCTGACGACCGTATTAAGCGGCACCTCAATACCACCCGTCAGAGAAAGCTGCTCGCTGTCCAGCTTGAAATAGGTTGTTCCAGCAATACGTGCCATTACGCAGCCTCCTGATACTGTAAACGGAACTGGTTAACCAGTGCGAACACGCGCAGCTGGTTAATGTAATCAGCCGGGAAGAGCACATTCACACGGTTGCTGTCATTCTTATCCCGCTCAACAACAAGGTATTGTTTGAACAGGTCAAAATTCTCGACGATCCCCGCCTCTTCCATAATCTGATACTGCGCACACATTTCGGCTTTGATCACTGCAGGCGTCACGATGGCCTGTCCGGGACCAAATCTCGTCCCGTCATTCGCCAGCTTTACGCGGGGGTACTTGCTCGTCACGCAGGTTTCGAGCGTTCGCAGTACATAGGCACTGGTGTGCAGGGTTTCACTGTCCAGGTAGCTGTTATCGGCATTACCAAAACTGTCCATCTGATAGGTGGTGATTGCACGCTGGATGTACAGCCCGCCGCTCTGCGCATAACAGGTCGCAATACCGGAACCGAGCAGCACGTTTTGCTGGGTTTTGTTGAAACGTTTTCCAGCTGGCGCAGGTAGCGCCCCGTTGAGTTCGCCGGTTTGAGTAGGCCGGGCCGGATCGGCACGAATGAAGACCGCATTTCTGGCTGCAGTCATGGCGGCAAGCTCATCGGTGCAGGTCTGGGTATCGATTTCGAATCCGGATAGCGTGACATGCTGATCGTTGCGCATCGCGCCAAACGCCTGAAGATTTTCCAGCGTGTCAGCCATGGCGCTGTAAACGTGACCGTAGGTCTGCCGCCCGGGAGCCCAGCGACCGGAGGTATCGTTCATGGCGAGCTTGATGGCATCCAGACTGGCGCTGTCGCTGTACGGGAAAGCAATGAAATCCGCCTCCTCATCCCCCAGAATTGACACGGCCTCGGTTAAGTCGGGTGCCCCTTCTCCGCCAGCCATCGGCGTCAGTGTAACCATCACGCCGTCTGGAAGATGTTCGCCTCCAGCAGAGCCGTAGTAATTGACAGACAGAGGAATACCATTCCCACACAGGCCGACATTCTTCGCTGTGAGCGTGACGGTCGTATCATCAACCAGCGCATCGACAGGCAAGTCAGCCTTTGTATTGATGTTATCCGCAAGGTTGGCTGCGACGGTGGCGAGATCATCGCCTGCCGATATTACGGTCTGAATACGGGTCTTTCCTATATAGAGGGAAATAACACCAGCGTTAATCACCTGCCCGGTCAGCATGATCTCGCCGCTGGCATAGGTGCCTTCAGGCTCCGGTACCGATATAGCCCATAGCGGCCCCGTACTGTCGATGGCCCTGTATGCAGCCACCATGCGTGCTATCTGACTACCGGCACCGTAGCGCTGCCTGATTTCGCTGACGCTGGATACCAGCACGAGTTCAGCGACAGGCAGTGAACTGTCGGCGACAGGATGACCGAAGATGATGGAAGGCTGGCTGCCGCTAGCCGTATTGGCCTGACTGTTGTCCATTTCAGCCCAGAAAAGTGGCACTGCCACGTCTTCCGGAATGGAATTAAAACTAATGGTCATCGGAGTTCTCCGTTATGAGGTGGGGTCATGAGGTAAATGAATGTCGACCTGAAAATCAGTATTGCCGTCCGGCCCGTTACCGGGATCGATAAGGTCAATATCGATATGAACGGTTTCAAGCCAGGGAAGGTTATCTATCTCACCGTCCTGCCAGGTGTCCTCGGCATCGAGTTCAAACGTTGCCTGGAAATCATACTTGTACCAGAGGATGGCCCGGTCCATGTCCAGCAGAAGGCCACCTCGGTATTCGATACCGCGGGTATATTTTCTCTCTGGCTGCCAGCCCAGCAGCGCCCGAAACAACTTTGTCCGGACAATATCGGTTGCATCATCAATTGCGTTCAGCCCCTTTTCATCTCTGCGATTATCCAGCGCGACAACAACGCTGAATCCGTCGGTGCAGTTCTGCCAGTAGTCCGTCTGACTTTTCTGAACGCCCGTTTCATCATGTAGTGGAATGATGTATGCCGACGGTAAAGCCATTTTTCCGGCTTCCTTTGCAACCATGAATTTTGCAGAGCCATCAACGCGCCCGCCGAAATCAGGAACGCGCTCCCGCACAGCAGCAATAATTTGCGTCAGCTTCATAATTTCACTGGCTCCGGTTTAACGGCGCGCTTCAGTGCAGCGAAAAGCGTTTTTTCAGTCCATGCTCGCTTATCGTTCAGGGATTCAGTCATGAAGTTAGCGCGGGGAACAATTCGCCACCCGCTGCCACCCGATGCACCAGCTTTTTTCACCCTGACCTGCTTGCCTCCCCGGCCAGCCTTAGTCTGCGCCTGAGCGCCACGCCGGACACCAAACTGAAGGTAAGCGGGATAAAATCCACTGCTGTGGGGACCTGAGCGTGTTTCGATAGCCGTCATTTCACGGCCTTTCTTCTGATTGGGGGATATTTTGACCATGAAGCCCGGTCGCCTGCTCGTTGCGCGCGGTACAAACCAGCCAATAGATCGCGCCATGCGGCCAGAGTAATAGCCAGGGTCTTCGCCCGGCCGGGAGCCATGCCGCTGGGAAACACGATCCCGGGCCGCCTCCTGAATGGCGCGACCAATTTTGGCGAAAGCCCGGCGTACAACAGGTCGCTTGAAATTAATCGTCTGTGCGCCAGGAAAATCGACGTGAATATAGTCGCCAGACCCGCTCTTATTCACAGCCATAACCAAAACCTCCGCCAAATGAGGGATCAGGCACTGCATCCTGAATGCCATCGAGACCCAGTTCTTTCACCTCGATATAGGAGAAACGACGCTCATCGTTCATATCCAGCGCCCGCATCACCCGGTAGACCCGACCATCCAGAACCGCCTCCATATCGGTGTTGACCGGGCGCAGACGGATAGTGATAGCATGCGTCACCACTTCCCCGGTCTGTACCGAGTTACGGTACGCAATACCGGAAATCGGTCGCACTTTTGCCCAGACGGTGAAGTGTTCATCATAAATGGGGTCGGTTCCGCCATGAGTTCCAGGAACATCCTGCCTCGTCCGGAACGTAACGCGTCGGTTCAGTTCTCCGGGGGTGGGAACGCGGTACCGGGTAACTATTTCTCTCTGTGGAATATCCATTATCTCTCCTGGCCGTCAGGTGACCGTCGGGCGACGTAAATCATAAATCAGCATCGTGACCGAAAATGGCAGATAGCCCTGCTGCAGCTTCTCTTCATCTTCCCCGCCGCGATTACGATCGAGCCAGCCTATAAGCACCAGAAGCGCAGTCTGCAAACGGCTGAGCGCCTCCCCCTCAATGAGCGTGTTGTTTTCTGCCACTACCCTGCTGCGGCTTCCCTGGATCCAGCTGAGCAATGCCGCACTACCCGCCTGAATAAGTAATGTGTAGGCAGCATCATCCGCATCACCATCGACACGCAGATGCTCTTTCACCTGCTCAAGCGTGACCAACTCGATCATGATTGCCCCCTTGCATCCCGTCCGCGCTTCACAGCGAGTGTCCAGCCGCTGCTGCCGGGCTCCCCGGGCTTATCCGTCGCGGGGCTGTTACAGTGCCAAACCGATCCTGCCCATGTGACCGTATCGCCAGGCTGATAGGTTTCCCCGCTTTTGAATACCCCTCGATAGATTTGCACCGGTACGGCAAAGGTTTTGGTCTGAGTGGCTCCGCTGCTGCGTACCACCGCTACGGAAAGAGTGCGCTGGTCTTCTGCAAGCTGGATACTGATATCACCCACGCCATCAACGAGACATTCCCAGCCCCGCATCCCATGTGTCTTTTCATAGGCACGCCACAATCCGCCGTTGTGCGTGGCATAGGTCCCGCGGGGGCAGGATTTTTCTGGATCAATAGCTGGTAGAATTTCCAGCTGCAGCGCATCACGGCCACTTTCACCTGGTTTACCGGGCTCTGGTGCGGGCAAGGAGGAAAGGGTCGCTTTTACAAGTGATTCAACATCCGGAACGGCAGCGGTGACCATTTGTTGCAGAAGTGGCCGCACGTCATCGACCGTCACGCTTTTGCCATCCTTTGGTACCGGCAGCGCAGCGACAGCATCAGAAACGGCCTGCTCAACGGCACGCTGCAGCACATCAGGATCGTAGTCCTTACCGTTCTGTGGCGCTGGGAGTGAGGCAACGGCCGTATCAACCATTTTCTGCAGTAGTGGGCGTATGTCTTCAGCGCTGGCGCTTTTACCGTCCTTTGGTATCGGTATTGATTTCAGCTCATTGCGGATTAGATCGGGTATATCCGGCAACGCCGGTGCCGGGGGAATATCAATCCGCTTCTGAACGGCACCAATAAGCGTTTCAGCCTCCGGTATCAGTTGTTTCAGCGCATCAATCTCGCGGGCATGCTGTTCTGCCTGCTGCGCCAGCTGTTTTTGATGCAGGCTCAGCTGGTTATCAAAATCAGCGCGAAGGGATTTCAGTGTCTGACCAAACTCCTCGCTGACAGCTCTGATTATCTCCAGTTCACGATCATTCATCAGACTATGCTTCCTTTGACCATGGCCCTGATGGCCTCATATTCAGCCGGTGAGAGTCGTTTATTACCCGACAAATCCGGCGGTGGCGTGACCTCCGGAACAGCTGGCTTCCCGAACGGATCTGCCGTCGCGTCCCGTCGGGCCAGCGCCTCAAGGCTGTAGTTCTGCTGCTGCATATACGGGAAGTCGCCCCCCGGAACAGGTGGCAGGTTTTCTTTCAGCCGTGCCTCATTAGGGGCAAGGATGCCGCAACCGACGGCAGTGCTGTAAGTGGTGTAACGCCGTTCGGTATCCATACGAAGCAGAGCATCGGTTTCAAATTCCACGCTCTCATGGATACCCAGGTCAAAGGCGTCGTTCAGCGATAGCTCAATAGCCTCGATCAGGGTTTGCAGGCACTGCGAGTAATACTGCTGCTCGAGCGCTTCGATATTGTCGTACTTAGGAGCCGCATCAATACCCACCTTGTATGTCGGCACATGAAACACGGCACAGACAATTTCACCGGCCAGTTTCAGCTGCTCAATGGTCTGCGCATCCGCTGCCGTCATGCTGTTCGGCTTGTAGTCCGCCCCGTCAGACAGTACGGCCGTTTTACCTGCGTTGGCGCCGGTGTACCCCGCATCCCAGTTAGCCTTGATTTCCCGCGCCTTCTCTTCACTGACGCTGCCCGGCAATGAAATGATACCGCTGGGCTTGCCGCCGTTCTGGAAGAAAACCGTAGAGTTTTCAAGAATGCTGTTGCCCTGCGTGGCAGGCAAACCGCAGGCAAAGATAGGTGACAGGCCAACAAGAGGGTGGAAAAGGCAGTTAAACCTGTCGTGGATAACTTCGCGGGCCGGAACAATAACCTCATCAGTGAGGCCGGAAAGATTGTCGGGGCTGACGCGATAAAATACCTGGCCATCTGGTGAAACCAGCGGCGTAACGCGAAGTGGATCGAGAATGCGCAGCTCCACCACTCGCCCGCCCGTATTACGAATTTTGATCACATAGGTATTACCCGCAGCGAGCTTCGAATTAACCCAGCATTCAAAGAACTGCATCCTGTTCTGAAAGCTGTTTGGCTTGCGCAGCAGTCGGGGCAGTTCGCCCTCCGCTTCTGGCTGCCATATGCCGGATTTAGTCCGCTTCATCAGGCTGGCCGGCATCTTCGAAATATCTCCGGAGATAAGCGACATGCATGAGAAGACCGCGTTGTAGGCCAGCACCGTTTCCTGACGGATTTCCAGGTTACGCTGCCAGGCCCCCGGAAATGCTTCGCCGATTATCGGGAACCATCCCCCTCTGCTGCCGTGCCCTGACGGCGACTGGAGCGATTTTTCTTTTCTCCGGAACGGGTTCCACATTGCAAAGACCCCTGCTGTTGTGTCGAAACTGACGCTGCCGCGCCTTTTTCCCTGTGCATCATGTACTCAGCGACGCCGGACAGTACGAGCACGTCCGCCGTTCCGCCCGGTACGAACCGAACCTCGCCCGCGTAAGCGTCATGGGTGTGTTTCAGATAGCGAATTTTCTTCATAGATAAAGCGGGAATGGCTTCCCGCCTCCGGTTATCAGCTGGATGGTGTGCCGCTGTAGTTGACGCCACTGACCACTGCCACCGCCTCGTTGCGACGGCGCTGCCAGTTAATCCAGCGCTCCGCACGAATGGCCACGCTGTTGGTCTGCCACATGGACACCAGCTGAGCGCCACTGCCTGCCGTGGCATCCTGAGTTGGCGCAGAGGCCATTTCCAGTGAGGCTTCGCGGCTGGCGTCAATCATCACCTGACCATCGTCAGCCAGATAAACATCACCGGCGTTAACCAGCACCAGCTGATCGCCAACATACTGAGAAACGATGACCGGCAGACCAAAGAAGGTACCGCCAAGCAGCGTCAGCTCCGGATAAACCTTCTGGCCGAGCGGGTTGCGCATCATGGACAGCGACAGCGAGGTGGTGCTGGACATCAGCCAGACGCCTTTGGCCGGTGACAGGTTGGCGGCAATGAACTGAGCGAATGCCGCTTCAACGTCCCGCTCAGGATCGCCGGTTGACGGGATAGCCACCACGCCATTAGTGATCGATGCCGGAGACACCCCGGCTTCTGCTGCCTTGTCCGGATCGACAAAATCCGTATCCATGCGCTCAATCACCGCCTCAGCGAGCGAATTTCGCACCAGCGTGTCGGCCGATGGGGTAGAAAAGCGAATCAGCTCATCGGTCAGTACGGAAATCGCTGCAATTTTGGCGTACCCAAAAGTGATGGAGCCAAAGTCAAATTGCGTCAATGGCTTGGCCTTCCCCTCACCCACCCAGCTGGCAGCACCGCCGGAGGTCTGTGCCGGAATACGCACATTGAATGGCACATTTTTCAGGGCAGGAATACCGTCCTTACCGAAGCGGCCGATAATAGTCTGGGGGCGCAGGTAGTCGATAAAATCAGCGGTGAACTCCTGGTATTCGACCAGATTACCCGCCCATTCAAGATTGGTTGTGGTACCCGCTGTTACTGCCGCTTTCAGGACATGATGCAGTTTCGGATCGTCCGGGTATTTGGCTTTGGCAATCTCCAGTGCCTGCATATGGTTGCCCTTCGCCGCTGCCAGAGACTTGGCAAAACGCGCAAAGGCAATGCCCTTCTCCAGCTTCTGCTCCACGCGAATGATTCCCGGGGAGCGCGCGTTATCGACAACGCTTACTGTGCCACCGGCAGCCTTGGCGGTAACAGGGACCGCGGCACCCGCCGCAAGCGCTTCCATATCGCGGAGGCGCTTAAGGTGCGAATCAACCGCTTTGATTTCAGAAGATAAACCTTCGTACTCTTCGTCTTCTTCTGCATCGAGCGTGCGACCACCGTCAGCGGCTTTTGTCATGATGGCTTCGAGGGAGGCGGACAGCGTGGCGCGCTTTGTTTCGAACCCTTTAATTTGTTCAGCGATATTCATTGTATTTCCTTTTTTAACATTCGATTTCGGAGCTGTAACGCCAGCTGACTTCTGTTTTTCAACTTCTTCACGCTGTTTGCCTGACGCGGCCAGCGTGCGATGGTCGAGAGATTTCACGGTCTGAATGGTGCAATCGGCGTTCGCCGGAACGGTGACCGCGGACAGTTCATACCACTCCCATTCGATAAAGCGGATCCCGCCATCGTCCATATACGCCCATTCTGTCGGGCGAAAACCGATGGAGAGGCCGCGTACCAGCCCGGTTTTAATTGAGGACCACGCCTCATCAAGCCGGTCAATTAAATCCTGTGGCATATCAGGGGTCGGCTTGACCAGCTGCGCACGGACCTCGATGCCATCTTTGGTCACCTTTGCATCGGTCACACTCCCGACCGGGCTCATATGCCTGTGTTGCCAGAGGAAACTCATAGGCAGCGTAAATTTCACACCGCTTAACTCCATGATGTCGCCATGGCGGTCTGACTCCGGGGTACTTGCGATCCCTGTAATTTCCCTCAACTCTTCGTTAACGGATTTCACCTGCACGAGACTGTATGCACGGTTCTTCATTGCTGTCCTCCGGACATAAAAAAACCCGCCGAAGCGGGTCTGATAGATGGTGTGGGGTTACATAAAGAATATTTTGTAGTCCTTCTTCACGGCGGCCGGATTTAACGCCATCAGCGAAACTGCATTGAATAAGGCCATCAACGGGTCAATCTTGCCTGCACCGCTGGACTGTTTGGTGATCAGAATGGCATTGCCGCGTGGTTCAACGCGGGCATTGCCCACGCACCAGTCCATCAGCGCCTGATCGGCATGCTTCAGCACGCCTTCCGCCAGCTTTCGCTCTGTGGTTTTGATAGCGCCTCCCAGCCGCCATCCCTGACTGATACCGACGATGACCTCTTCCGGAATGCCGACACTCATCAGCGCATCGAGAATGGAGCCGATACCTGACGGATCCACACCAATTTTGTCCAGCAGCTCCGCTTTGTGGATCTGGCTGACGAATTCAGCCATCTCCATAACATCATCCCCGGCCTGCTGAACAATAGTCAGCTCGCCTGCCCGCTCAAAATCATGCAGTCTGGCCGCCTCGCTTTTACGCCTCTCAAGTGCAATAACATGCGCCCAGGCATGGCTCCAGCTCAGCCACTCTTTAGTCACACGGTCCCGGCCAACGACCGTCATACCGAGAAGATCATCAAGCCCACCGCCGTCCACTCCCACGTCGATGACTTCACTGCGCTCAATAATTCGGGTCAGTGAAAGCTTAGCTTTCTGCGGAGTCCAGAAATCAACGCCAGCCCAGCGGTCACTGCGAAGGCTGAGCCCGATTTCAATATTGAGGTGCTTTGCCAGAAACTGCTGCAGCGTGCCGTCTGTTTTCGACTGGTTTTTAAGAAGGTTGTCGGCTATCCAGTCCTCACTGACGGAGCGGCCAATATTGGGGTTGGTAATGTAGAAATTTTCAGGCTGGAGGTACGCTTTATCCTTCACCATATCGTCAGGAAATTCGTACAGAACCCCTAACGTTTTCGGATCGTGGATTTTGCCGTCGCGCACGTCTCGCCAGTACTGGAGTCGCTCCTTAAACACGCCCGCAGGCGGGCCGTCACTTTGCGTGGTCAGATAGATAACCCACCCTTCATTGCGGGATACCTGGCCGCCCAGCGCCTCCATGAACATCGCTTCGGCGTTTTTCTGCTTACCAAAAAGCCAAAGTTCGTCGACCAGCACCCGACCAGCCTTCTTCCCGGATACCGTATCCGTTTCTGCGGCCACGACCTTAAGCGTATTGCGTGTTTCCCTGTGCGTAATTGTGCGAATGTGGTCCTGAATATTAAAAATATCAGACAGCTCGTCATCTGCACGGATCATTCCGGCGGCAGGTTTGAAGCTGTTATCAGCAACTTCTTTGGTGGGAGCCAGAATCAAATGCTCTTCATCTTCACGCCAGCATAAAATCAATGCAGTCAGCATGATCCCGGCAGCTATGGTTGATTTGGTATTCTTTTTGGCGATAAGCAGCCCATATTCACGGATAAGCTGGTTTCCGGTATCCGCATCGTATGCACCAAAAATTGCAGCCACGTAATCGAATACCCAGGGATCGGAGCACTCGCCAAAAGTGGGTTTTCCGGGCAGATCTGACACCCGTAATTCACGAAATATAGATAATGCCTGTTCAGCCTGTTCTGGGTAGATTGGGGGCGGAATAACAGGCATATGGTGTCTAAGCCTGTGCTCCCAATCAGGACAGGCTGTTGTCCACTGAACCATATCCTCTCCGTTACCTGTCGTGCCGTTCGTGGGCAGCAATCAGAAAACTGGCATGATTGCTCAACTTCAATCGTATGGGGTTTGTTAGCATTCCAGCTCACTACAATAAAATTGGAGCAAATACTTTGACTAAAGAACAGCTTGAAATGATCGTAGCTCTGCTTGCAGGGCATTCTGCTGCAATCGTGCATCTGTCATTAAAGGTGGCCGAAATCGGAGAACTTGATAAAAAGAAATTTGCGGACTCTTATCGAAAAACAGCCAGTCTACTGGATGATGCCATTCGCAATCGTGATGTAATTGCGATGACGTTAAACCAAATTGCAAATGGCATGGACTCAGCGCAGCCCGAAACACCCGAAGATATCGCCGCGAGCATCAGGAAGCTGTTGCATTGATTCGACGGAGAAATTCGTTTGCAACCTGTTTACACCATTTATCGTTAAGTTTCGTACCGGCCATCACATTGGCAGATGTGGTGGCTTTTTTAGTTTCTGCTTTTTTTTTCATTTCTGATTCACTATCCCTTATTGTTCACAACCAGTTTTGGCGGTGCCATAGAACCAAATTTTTTCATTGCGCTTTTTGCCGCAGCGTTGCGCGCTTCTTTCTTTCCGGGCACTCCTTTCTTTTGGCTGACGTATGGTGCCAGCTTCGCAGCAGCTTCGAGAGCAAGTTTCGGATCAGAAGTAATATTGTCCTGCATGATACGGGCCATAACCTTCAGGGGATCGGGTAGCTCATCACTGCCCCCCTCGCTTGCAGGCAAATTTCGCTCAGCCCCCTGGTTAACCGAAGAGTTAACTTTTTTATCTGTGGCGATCCGTGACAGGTACGCAACAACATCCGGATCTTTTGCTAATTGACTGCCCTTAACTTTCGCCGTCTTCTCGCTGTAACCCGCATGAATGGCGGCTTCACGCTGTTTCATTCCCTCTTTCAGGGCATCAGCATATTTCTTTTTTTGCCCTGTCAGCATTGTTAACTCCCGCTTAAACAGGTTAACCAGAAGGTTAACCACTTTCGAAAAACATGATTTTTTCTGCGCGTGAGGGGGTGCGCCGTGTAGCGGCAAAAGGGCTCCCGCGCGCGCCCCTCCCCCCCTGCCAAGATGCAAATGATAATATTTCTCATTTATTTGAGGGCATGGATAGGAATGGTTATCATTCACAGTGAGCTATTAACAGGAGCACCAGTGAAATTCTCTCGTTTCGTCTTGTCTTCGTGACAGGGGATACAGAGAGTCCACAGGTTCTCAGGTTCGTTGTTGCCTCCAAACTGAAGGGCTACCTTGTGGTCAAGCTCACTCTCACACAAATCTACAACACGCCCACAGAGCTGGCACATCCCACCGTCGCGAACATAAACCTTGCGCTTCATCGTGACGCGTGTTGCGCCACTGAGCCTTAGCGTTTCGCTCACCAGTGGCTTTATCCTGCGTGTATCGATAGCCTGAATCCTTGAGCCCAGCATGGGAAGCTTTGCCATTGCATTTCTCTTTTAATTTATGCATCCCGGATGCAGTCGCCATGCTCTACGCCGTTCTCGCCTTATCGCTCGCGGGCGCTCAAGTGATTCTCCGTCAAGATGATCGACCAACGACAGGCACGGGTACACAACCTTGCCACCCCACGCATCGCCAACGGCATAGTCTGCGGGCTTATGCTTTTCCCAGCCCGAAAGTACCCTCGATAGTCCAGACGGTGGCACGCTGTAACAGACGCCATGAATCAGACGAGGCAGCATAATATGGTCTGCACCAGTTCTGTCAGCTGCAATCAGGTGCGTGGCAATGTGCAGCTGATACTGAGGCGGGCGCCCGGTTCCAAGATAGAAAGACAGAAGGTGGTCTGGAAAACGCTCAAGCCATGCCTGCGCCAGTTCTCTAAACCCCGCAACAGGCTGAGCATCATCTTCAACAACGATCACCCGATCAACCTGCCTGGCAGCCCATTCAATAGCCTGGTTGTGCCCAGCGTTCGCACCATGCTCGCCTTCATCCATCAGTAGATGCGCGTCGAGTAAGCGTGCCAGACCTTCTGCTTGCTGCCGTCTGGCGTGATGCCCGACGATGACGACTCTCATTTGTGCCTCCAGAGGGCCAGCTCTTTGCCCGTTCCGTTGGACTTAAAAATGGTGTGCACAAGCGGTCCGGTAACAATGCGATCGCCAAACGACTTAGCCACAATCCCGAAGGCCATCATATCCCCAACAGCACTGGCGGCCTGCTCAAGCCTCCAGAAGCGGTAGCTCTCGATGCGGTAAAACAGGCGCACTATGCCATGCGCGAATGCCAACACATCGTCTCGGTTACCACCCAGCAGGCCCGCATTCAGCATGACGTCGTTCGCGTGCCCGCGGATAAATTCCTGGTAGAGCTTTTCGGGGTGGTTTTTTGCGGCCCAGCTATCAGCATATAGCGTAGGCTCTGAGCCGGTGTACACCTTACCGGCCTGCATCACCTGCCATGGTTCCCGCAGCATTTCCACATCAGTGCCGTCAGTGCACCAGACATGCGTGTATTCCGGGTGTTCGCGCAGATAGTGATAGATATGCAGCCAGCGGCGAAAATAGACGTTCATCGCCACATCAGGAACATTAACCAGTTGCGCGCCCGGTGGAGCTGTTGCCAGTTCATCCGCCAGAACGACCGCGTCAGCACCGCGAATAGATTTTGCCCACGCCTGCAACTGCATTGGGTCTGGTTTCATGCGCTGTCCGCGCTGCGGATCTTTCTGGCTGGTCAGCAACGTTGTCAGCACAAGGTTTCTGCGCGGGCGAAAATCAGCATAACCGGTGTATCCGGTATCACGCCGGTGATTAAAAATACCGGCGTTGCGCTTCACCTGCTGTTCACGATCAAGGCGGGGAACAGAGCGCTCGACATCTTCATGTTCGTCCAGCGAATGAATTAGCCGGTTAGAACCAATCACATCAGCAAACGCCCACGTCGTCAGTCCTGCATTGTGAATGCGCAGCGCCAAATCGCCGTGCTCGTACATGCCGCGCCCATACACCGGGTCGAAGCCGCCGACTCTCTCAATCGCGCTGCGGTGGTAATACAACATGACACCACGCTGCCCGGTGTAAGCGATATGCTGCTCATCCCGGTGCAGTACGGTCATGTCTTTAAGCTTTTTCGGGCCAGAAAGGTCGAGAAACTGATAAGCAAGATGCGGCTCAGGCGACTCAGCGTAAGGCATGTGCCAGCCATCGGCAACAGGCCAAGCATCGTCGTCCCACAAGAACAGATGCTCACAACCTGCATCCATCAGTGCCAGCAAGCTGGCGTTTTTGGCGGCCACAATACCCAGCGACTGATCATGACGAACCAACTGCACACCATCAGGCACCACAGCAGCAGGCTTTGAACCATCATCGATAACAACCACCAGCGCACCGGCGGGCAAGTGTTTCAGATGCTGATCGAGCGTACTTTTTAATACTTTCGCCCTGTTATGGGTTGATATAGCTATGCCGATTCTTCTTCCTGCTGTAACGCACACAGGCGCAAACGGGACACCGTCGATAGTGACCTGCATATAATCTCCAAATATGTAACCCCTAAATAAACACTGTCGAGCGCCATCGCAATGACGCTCTGAAGTGGTTACTCGATGATCTGCCAGTCTTCCGCCAGTACATCAGTCTGGCTCGCCAACCAAGGAACAAAGCAATCGTCTGCTGTCTTCATTCCAATCCACGGCAACAGTCCGTTATCCAGCCCTCCAATGGTATAATGCAGCTGATCTGCTCTGGCACCACCACTGCGAGGAGAGAGCACGAGATCTAGCCACATGCCCTTCCCGTTCCAGCCAGCGCGAGCAACACGCTTACCGGATTTAAGCGCTTCAATCGCCAACCCGAAATTCAGACCAGCAATAGGGCGGTATGCCTTATCGAAAACTTCTTTCGGGCTCCAGCTGACGTAACCTGCATAGGCATCAGTATTAGGTTTTCCGCCGTCCAGATACTCAACCAGATAGCCATCATCTGAGCCATTCTCATCGGGTGGAAGCTGCCAGCCACGCAGGGTGTTGTATTCCTGTCGAGTCATCGAAACTGCGTTAATGAGTTTTACGCCAATGTGTTTTTGCATTGTTGGGCCTTATTGAAATTGATGAAATATACTCTGGAGTGGTTACTTAATCGCTGCGCGGACAAGAGCATCCTTCGCTTCAAGCAACTTACGTAATCCAACAGATTTTTCCGGTCCGTCAGGCAATGCCTCGTCCATTTGCCGGGCTAGATCACCAAGTGGCTTGCTGACCGCCTGAAGGTGTTCTGGTAAATGCTCGTATGCGAAATATTTGATAATTGGCGTAGCCATTACTTGCTCCTTAGATATAAAAAAGCCCCGCGTTTGCGAGGCCGTTAAAGTTATAGGTTGGCTGCCACTGCCCAAAATCATGACAGAAACAGCGTTTTTTCATCGACGCGACGGTTATACAACCCCTGAACAAAAACATCGTTGTCATACACCCAGCGGGTGAACTGGTCGGCTGCGCCGCGATAATCACCAGCGTTAAGCTTTTTCAGCAGCGTCGAGCTGGTAAAGGCGCTCTCGCCCACGTTGAACACAAAATCAGCCAGCGCATCGAACTGGTTCTGATTCAGATCAACGTTGACGCTTTCGTTAATGCAGCTCTCAACCGGGGCCAGGTCCTGCTCAAGGAACTCATCAGCTTGCGCCTGAGTGATTGCTTGTCCCTTCTGCACGCCTTTCGTGTGTCCGTAACCGATAGTCCAGACTCCGCCACCGTCCTTGTATGCCTTGAGCTTGCAGCCCTCATGAACACTAATAAATTGCCTGCCGTTATCGCTTGTTTTCATCACTCTTCCTTTCTATGCGGTCCGTGAACATTTTTTCGAATATCGTCAATATTTTTATTCCCATCCACGCCGATAAACCGCAAGCAATTGAAACACCATATATCTGCCAGCCAAGACGTATGGCCAGCATCAGCATGATGCTACTTGCGAAGATGGAAATAATTATCTGACCAATGGTGAACAGAATGCTTATCGGCTTGCCGCTCATCCAGTTTTGAAACACCCGCGCCAGCGTACCGAGCAATGTGAATAACAGAATGATGAGGTAGCCTAACCCGGTGTCTTCCGGGATTTCGACTGGATGAGGCATTTTGTGGCCTGCTTTAAATGGATAACGTAAAAAAGCCCGCCGATGATGGCAGGCTCAAATTGCAGATATGAAAAAGTCCCACCGAAGTGAGCTCATAAAAGTGTGTATCACACACACAAAAACTTGCATCAACCAATAATCGTGTGTATAGTGTGTATATCAGTTGGCGAGACGGAGGACGCTTGAAGAGTTCGGAGCTGATAAAGCTGTTAGAGGAAAATGGCTGGACGCTGGAAAGAGTAAAAGGTAGTCACCACACTTTCAAAAATCCAGACAATCCAAACCTTGTAACAGTGCCCCACCCCAGCAAAGAGATTAAACCGGGAACGCTCCGGCAAATACTCAAGAAAGCAGGACTTAAGTAAACAAGGAAGCGCCCTCCGGGGCGTACCTTTATAACCAATACCACGGGGAGTTAAAAATGCATTACCCAGCATTTATAGAAATTGGTGAAGACGGTTCCGCCAGCGGCTGGTTCCCTGATGTCGATGGCTGCATTTTTGCCGGTGATACTATCGAAGAAACCATTGCTGATGCTCATGGCGCCATAGATGCGCATTTTGAGGCGTTGGCTGAGCATGGCATGGAAATACCGAAGCCCCGCTCAATGCAGGAACATATAGTTGACAACGTTACCGAGTATGTCGGCGGCCAGTGGGTTTTAATCCATATCAATATGGATAAGTTTGATGGCCGTGCCGAGCGAATTAACATCACGATGCCGCATCGATTAATACACCAAATCGACGATGCAGTGAAAGGCCACCCGCAATACGGTAGCAGAAGTGCTTTTATCGCAGCTGCAACGCGCAACGAATTGCACAGAGTCAGGTGATAACCGCCAGAAACACAAAACCCGCCTTTTGGGCGGGTTAAGCATCACATTCGACTGAGCGCTGGAGGCTGTGGCCGTTAAGGGTCGATAGTGCGTATCAACTATTAATCAGCGCTCATGCGAATGTGCTTTCCAGCCACTCCGGGCAACCCCTTCTTCGCAGGCTGAAAAGCGTTAACTGGAGCGGTCAGCGGGAATCGAACCCGCATCATCAGCTTGGAAGGCTGAGGTAATAGCCATTATACGATTACCGCAACTGGCGGCCCTTGCTGGAATTGAACCAGCGTCCGAACGATTATGAGTCGCGCGCTCTAACCAACTGAGCTAAAGGGCCGTGGCTGAAAAGTATGTGTAATGATAAACCATGTAAATAATATGATTTTTGCTGAATGTAACCGCACATCAAATAAGCACATCACCCAGCAAGCCACCCCGGGTTTATTTGATTGGCAATGCGCTTATTTCATGAGGCAGCAAAAAACTCGATGGTAATTAAATATTTTAATTATTTCGAAATGGTTTCATGCGAATTATCACGACGAAAAAGCGCCCACTCCTCAATCCGCTCACCTGACGGAAGAGAACAGTAACCAACCTCTCCTTCTGGATTTTTAACGATTTCAAGCTTACCGCCCTGTTTAACGCAGTATTCAGAAGCTGGGTTTGCCCTTCCGATCGGTTTGCTTTGCTCAGCATTTGCAGAGCATCCAACAACCGTAAGCGCGATTGATGCCATAACCAATTTCTTCATAAGTGCCTCCTCGATTTGGAGGGGTAGAGCCTAACGGGGAGAAGAGGTTAACGCAAAACAGAAATGTTTATTTTTGAGTATAAGTGCTGTGTCGTAGTGACCACTCTTAACAGGTTACGATACTTTTTGCGTACGCGTTAGCGATTTTGTAAACTTAGTTAGTATAAGGCTTTGGCCAAAATGAATATCTTTAAGGAAGAGTTAATGCTTGAGCAAACGGTCAGAAACATCAATTCAAGGTTTGGCTGGAGAAATACAAGAAAGTTACTCGGCTCGTCTTTGGGCATTACAGCAAATGGTTTAGATCCATTTATTGAACGTATGAACCACGCTGTACGGCAAGATTCAGCATTGAAACAAGTGATTGATGATTTCTGGAAAGGACTAGTCTTCAGCGGTACAAGATTACTGACTATGTACCGACTTGAGGACAGCGATGTTGCAAAAATTCAGTCAGCTTTTTCCTTGTTAAAAAAGGACGAGAGCAGCTTTCTTAAAGCATATCCGGCGCCTCTTTCAAACGAAGAACTTTTGGCTGCGGATGCAGACTTACATTTTGCTGAATTAAAGCTCGATATCATTAATGAAAATCAAATTGAAACTGCAATTCTGGTTTCTAAAGCTTATTACACTGAGGTTATTGAACTTGATCAAACTCATCTTAGCGATGCTGGGATGGAGCTGCGCGCCAGTGGTGGAGAGATAAAATGTAAGACCCGGCAAGTAACACAATGTTTTAACAGTATAATGCTCCTTCCATCCGAAAAGCTACTTATACAATCAGTGGATTTGTCTGTTCTACCTCGCTCAGAATCCCAATACCAGCAGCATTTAGTGCAAAAATTTGTAAAGGAGCATGCTGGTATAAGTTTGAACAAACCCATCGAACTTTTTGGATCTATTCAGGATTTATACGAAAAGATTGATGGCCGAGTTTCTCACGTTTCGTTCATTACAGCTGATGGCAACACAAGCTCATTAAAGCTAAAGCCCAGCCAGCAATGTTTGCGCCGTGATAGTTATCACCATGGGGGTGAAGCCGCCAGCCCGATTCTGACAAAGTTTAAGTTGGGTAAGATTTGGGATCTTAAGCAAAGCGCTTCACAAATTTTGTCTGTCGAGCTAACATTACCCGGCAAGCGTACAATGCTTGACAACCCAAAACAGCGGTTGTACGAAGCTATCGCCAGCAACTGCAACAATATTGAATCTATGGTTTTTATTGTTAATAGAATTCTGGAATCGGTTAAATCTTGTGAAGCTAAAAAGGCAAAGCAAGCAGGAATAAAATGAAAAAAATAGAAATGTGTGACATTTTTAGGCAGATCGAACAGGACTTTAAAGATCCGGCTCGTTATGTTTGTCGCACGCTTCTTATATTTTTAACTAGTAAAAATGCTCGAAAAATAAAGCATTTCACATATAAAACATTAATTAATGGCACTGGGCTAGATATAACCACCCCTGAAGATTATGTGCTTTTAATTAAGGCCACAGATTATTTTTCAAGTTATAGAGCTCATCTTTTAAACATGCACATTCAGTATATTGATGATACTTTGGAAGAACCGCTGGTTGTAGATGATGACTTGATTTCACATGCCTTAGATACTGGAAAATTTTACCACCCCGAAACTGGTAAATTGGTCGATAATTTTAACCAATATCTTTTCCCCTATTTCACTCCGTCCGATTTTTTGGAATCTCTCCATGATTGATCAAGATCTCAGCCTAGCTGATATTGAATCATTAATGAGATTCGATTCAGATTTACGTGGAATGGTCCAACGAAAACTTGCAGCCACAAAAGAAATCTTTGTTAATCAGTTATATATTGATATAGATGATGCCATTCAGGATTTAGAAAACAATAAGCATTTCTATCAAGATGTGAAATGGGGTGAGGACGAGCTAACTTCTTGTATCATAACCTTTTTAAAAGGTCGCCTATACGATGCTGAGCATGATACTCAACATGGTGGCCACGTTGATATTTTAGTTAAACATCAACGTGGCAAATTCGAATGGATAGGTGAAGCTAAGCTCTGGGATGGTCCAAAATATATTCATGATGGATGGATACAGCTTACTGAGCGATATGGTACAGGTACGTGTCGAGATGACCACGGCGGAATGTTGATTTATATTAAAGCGGATAAATCATCGATTAAATTTAACGCTTGGCAAAATTATTTCTCTGCAAATGTTCAAGGTGTAGAACTAGAGCCAGAGACTATTCCGCTTCGTTTTAAGTCAGTATCTAAACACCCCGCAACAGAGCTGCCATACTATGTCAGACATATGGGGGTGTCCTTGTATCATTACACAGGTAAAAAATCAAAGCGGTAGCATTGCAAGACATCCATCAATAAATCCTAGCGCAGTTTGTAATTCCTTCCTGATCGTCCCGTCTGAGCACTTCCGCTTCTTCGCAATAGAACGTAATGAGATGCCGATAACAAAGTGAGCGATGACGAGTTCATGCTCCTCGGGCCTGTATTTCCTCAAACGCGCCACGCAGCCGTCAATCATGATCCCTTCGTCGTCCGTGCATTGTGGGCGAGATTTCTTACCATGCGGGATTAAGCCCTTAAAGCCAGCAGCAATGGGTTGCCAGTCAACACCACTATTATCAGAAGCTGCCCATGCGCCCCAGCGGTCTAATACTTCGTACATGTCACGCATTGCAGTTATCTCCCAACCTATAAGTAATAGCCAGTCCCTGCGGGCTGAAGTGTTTCAAAGATGCTTCAAGTTTCATGCTGCCGCCTTTTTCATGAAATTCATCTCACGTACCTGGTCACCGTTAATGATGAGGTCGTTAAAATCTCCATTATCAGGCCAGCGGATCGTTACCTTCTCAATGTCGTTTTTTGCCAGCAAATTTGCGTGGGCACATTCAAATGCAGCTGCATGCCCCGTTGCAGAGTTTTTATCCATATCCGCAAAAATTACGAGATGCTTAACACCCGCAGGTGCCCGGAATTTCTTCATGAAGCCGCTGTTCAACGTCGCCCAGGTGTTAACGTGGTAAATCTGGTGGGCAGATAAGGCCGTTTCGATACCTTCAGCAATACCCATCGTGGAGGCGATCGGGAACATGCGTACAGCTACGGACTGTGCATGATCGAGATAGGTTTGCTCCTGCAGTGAGCGGAGGAGTTTATTACCTTCAATTTTGCCCAGGGACGCTTTTTTATCGCCATCGAGTAACGTGCGGTGCAGATAGCAGAGCTCGCCTTTGTTGTCCGTCGCGAGCGAATATAGCGACTGGAACACATGGCCCTGATAACGCTCCTTGTCACAAAAACGCACGGCTTCGGTTGGCAATTTGGTGATCCCACGGTTGAAAAGATACCGGGCGGCTGATGTTCCGCGCAGGCCCACCAGCTTAGAGAATTTACTGATAACACGCTGCCGCAGGCTGGACGCGGTAGTGTTCATCGGCACAACGCGGTGCTGATAGTCATTGCCTAATAGCTCATCTATTTCACGGCACAGCACGCCATAAGGCTTACCCTGTGTTTTGACCAGCAGCGTCATACCATCACCGCTTCCGCACTTACAAATCCAGGAGCCGGTGCCTTCGTGGTCGTCACTGCGATATTTACCGCGTGACCCACAAACTGGGCATTCTCCTTTGAAGTGATTTTTCCCGGTTACTGGTGGCAGGCCATAGTGCTCGAATATTACAGGCCAGTGCCCCTTCGCTGCTTCAACGGTTTTCATGCTCTTTCCCCCTGGCTTTCTCGCATAACTTTTAATTGCTTCTGAGCGTTAATAATTTGGCTGGTAGTGGAAGGCGTAATGCCTGAATGAACGCCTTTCTGCTCTGCTGGTTCACTCTTCTGCTTAGCTTTGGCAAATGCGATCTGCTTATGCTTTATGAAATTGCTGACTTCCGGGGTGATCTCCATCGGGAACGGGCTCAAGCCGTTTGGCCAGGCTCCAAACTTTTCCTTGAAGGTGTTGGCACACCATCCATCACTGATCGGCTTGCTCGTTAACAGCCGCATGTTTTGGTAAAATTTAATCTGGCTCCACCAGGCTTGTTTCTGAGTTTTGGTATAAGAAACCTCACCCTTACCGAGCTTTTTGATTTTCCGCTGCGTATCCGTTTCCACGTCCTCGCCTACCAGCGGCTTGAAACCACATTTAGGGCAGACGTAGACGCCCGCCGGTTTCATGTAGTGGCACTCAGAGCACTCTTTAGGAAGCTTCTCCTCTCGCTCTTCTGCATCGCGTGCTGCAGCGTCTTTCATGCCGTCGCTAGTGCTGCGTAGCTCGTCGTACTCAATCGCGTCAGGGAAGCCGAGACGGTGCACCGTGCCGCTATGATCGAAGATGAGACATGTTTCTTTGCCAGGTGCTTTTCGCAAGCCTCGCCCTAGCGCCTGTAACCAGCGGATTTCGCTTTTAGTCGGTCGGGCATAGATAACGCAGCGCACATCACTATCGAAGCCAGCCACCAGCACGCCAACGCTCACAATGATTTTTGTTGCTCCACTTTCGAAGCGGTGAATAATCAGCTGCCGCTCATCGTGTGGGGTATCAGCTGTCATTACCTCAGCATTAACGCCTGCCTGGTTAAACTGAATGGTCACGAAGTTGGCATGGTTCACATTCACGCAAAATGCGACTGTTGGCAGGTCCCTGCCGTTCTCCAGCCAGTTACCAACGATGTCACCCACCAGATCCGAACCACACATGATTTCGGCCAGCTGGGTTTCGTTGTAGTCGCGCCCAAATTCAACGGTGTTTTTTGTTTTAACGCCGGACAGATCTGGTTTTGTAGGCGCGTAAAACTCATAGCCGCTCAGGTCGCCGCGCTGGATCAGTTCAGCAATAGTCGTAGGTTTAATCAGGCGTTCGTAGTAACTGCCCAGGAACGGAGAGAACGGCGTTCCCGACAGGCCAATAACTTTCACGCCCGTATTAGTCGTAAGGTATTTGATTGATTCCAGGATGCTTTTGCGGCGCAGGTGCGCTTCATCAATGATTAACAGGTCGATATTGTCCGGGAAGTTACGGCGGATCAGCGTGTCGGCGCTGGCGATCTGAATCTGAAGTTTTGGGTCCTGGTTCGGATGGTCACGCCAGATGAAGCTGATCTGTTCTTCCGGTAGGCCGTATTCGGTGAAGCGCTGTGCCGTCTGATTTAACAGGATCGTATACGGTGCCACAAACAGCACTCGCATCCCGCGACTAACAAAACCATCAGCGATAAATGCGGCCAGGCCAGTTTTACCGCTGCCCGTTGGTGCATAGACCATAAACGAGTTATAGGCTTTCCAGTCACGGCGCAGCATGTTCAGTGCGCGCTCCTGAGCAAAGTTAGGCGTGATGCTTAGCATTGAGCAGCCTCCCGGGTAATGCGATAATAAATACGTGATGTGGTTTTCAAAGACTCCTCCTCACATGGCTGGTTGACCTCCCGCAAGGCAACCAGCCGCCTTTCAATCTTTCATCTCCCTGCAATAAAACTTTTCCAGAGAAATGCCCTAATTTGCTTTGATACTGCTAGCCGTCTAAACGGCTGTGCCGCATTTTGAAAGACCACAACCAATACAGTGATCTACTTAAACTAAGTGCTACCTTCCTGGAAAAGCGCTATTCCTGCCCCCACACCCAACTCCCCCCTTACCCCCCTCTTCCCTCTCCCCCATCAAAAGAGATATTTAGCCGTCCAGACACCTTTAAGTCCTTCCGCTATCAAGGGGGTCATTACTGACCAATTGAAGGGGGTTTCTCTGTGTACCCCTGCAATGCTCTTGCATGTGTATCTGCGAAGAGTCGAAGCCTGGTGTTTGCTTCGTGTCTTGCCTTGTTCTCCTTCCGGTAACTCACCAGCTCTTCTTCCATCGTGAGCAGGTAAACATCTGCATATCTGGTTATTGCTTTTTGCCGCACCGACGGAGACAACCTCAACAACTGCTCCTGAATCCACTCCGCATCTGCTAGGCTGAATGCTTCAGGCATCACTGTGCTGCGGTAGTCAGGAGGCATTGGCCCCGCCTCGCGAGTTGGGGAAAGTATCTGGATAAAGATCTTCTTTGCTAAGACCAGTAACCTCTATGACCTCCCTCATCCATCGCAGAGGGAGTTTCCCCCCCCGTTTTTTAGTCTGAGTAATAGCTTGCGCCGAGAGGCCTAAGAGCTCCGCTAAAACCTTTTGCTTACCACCAACTGCGAAAACTGCTTTTTCCAGCGGGGTGGCGATATGTAGTTTGTCTTTCAACATAATTCACACCAAATGAACTTAATTCACCGCATGTTAATTCATGAGCAAAATAAAATCAACATTATGTATATTGAATAAATAAACATTTTGTGTATGATGAGGGAAAACTTGGAGGGCTTATGGACACAATGAGAGAACGCCTTGAATTCATTATGAATTCTGAGAATTTACGGCAAAAAGAATTAGCAGAGTTAACTGACTCATCACCACAAAGCGTCAACAATTGGATGAAGAGAAATGCAATTAGCCGTTTTGCAGCACAGGCCATTAGTGAAAAGTTGGGATATTCACTGAGTTGGATTCTAACTGGCACTGGTACCCCAAGATCACACTTATCGCTACCTTCCAAGGAGTCCAGTATTGCCCCAGAATCCGAGTGGGGTACTGTCGATGTTTGGGACAGCTCTACACCAATCAATGATGACGAGGTGGAGGTGCCGTTTTTAAAAGATATAGAGTTTGCATGCGGAGATGGAAGTATGGCAGAGGAGGATTACAACGGTTTTAAAATTCGCTTTTCAAAATCTACTCTTCGCAGGGTTGGAGCTAGGTCTGATGGTTCAGGGGTATTGTGCTTCCCAGCACGGGGCAACAGTATGGAACCTTTGATACCTGACGGGGCTACAGTCGCAATCAACTGCGATGATAAAAGAATAGTTGATGGGAAGGTTTACGCTGTCAATCAAGATGGTTGGAAGAGATTGAAAATGCTTTATCGTATTGGCCCAGACCGTGTGAGCTTAAGAAGTTACAACAGTGAGGAGCATCCACCCGAAGACCATCCATTGTCAGAAGTAGAAATTGTTGGTCGTATGTTCTGGACCAGTGTCCTCTGGTGAGAAAAGTAAACATGAATTTGTTTTAACCCGGCTTATGCCGGGTTTTTTATAAACTAAATAAACAGTAAAATCATCATTTTGTGAGATAAATAATAAAAATAATACACATTATATTGAAAATTAAGTTCACATGATGTTTAATCATCTCACCGGCAAACAATGGAGCCAATGAGATGAACCAAGTAACGAAGCAGGTATTGGAAAGCCACACCCTCAGGCAAACATGTCACCAGGTCGATGAGGTGATTAAATGTCTCTCTCTAGTTCAACATTCAGAGGTGAACGAAAATGTCGCAGCTGTAATTCTTTTATGCAAAAGGACTCTTGCCCATGCGGTGGATGAACTAAACGAGATGTTTGGTGCTGACTGGCCGGAGAATAAATAACCATGGATAAACTCAACATTAATGAGCATGTCATTTCTAACTGGAACGCAAATATACATTGTTGCTCCGAATCATTATGGATTGCACTCGAAAGATTGACGAGCGAAGAAAATGAAAGAGAGCATGCGCTGATCACCTTAGTCGTAAACACTCTAGAAACCATAAATATAGAAATAGAAGAAACGCAATCAAATAACACACGATAAGAAACAAAAGAATAAACAATCAAATTTAATTACGGCTTAATTGCTGGGGATATCCACATTCTAAGTTCACTGGAGGTTTAGCTATGAGTTTCATCAAAGATAAATCAGCCTATAAAACAGCGCTTCTTTACATGGCGAACGGTCAGGAAGTGATTGCTCAGTTATACCTACGAAAAGCATATGGGGCGTAGTTATGAAGAATGCAAAGCTTGTCGATGTACTAACCGCCTCTAATCGTGGGCGTCAATTGAATGCTCTCCTACAGAACATCTTTGAAAGGGGAACTGATGGGTGTGAAAAGGATGATGAATTAATCGGCCTGGCTTATGACATCAGCGGAAAGATTTCTGTATTCCTTGACGACCTCGAGAGGGAAGAAAATAAATGACAGGTTTAATTGAAACACGCCGTCGCCGTATCGTTATTGCCAAGCTGAATTCGATGGAACGTAAAACCGGTAGCCATTTCGCCCTGGTGAAGTTACCGAACGATGAAGTAACGACCATTGAGCTAACCGAAGAAATATTAACAAAAGCGCTAATAAAAATATTCGAAGCGATGGTGTATGACTCAAATAAACGAGAGGAAGCCGAGCGATATATATCTGAGCACTACAGCGCATGCATGGCTAACAAATTAAATAAGCTCTCACCGCTGGGCATGGAATTTATGAACGCGGTGATAGCGAATTTAGCAGAACAGGCTTTTGAGCATAAAGGGGGAAGCAATGGTAACTGAGCAACGAACAATTAACTATATGGGCGTGAATATACCTGCCCCGGTATTGCCCGTCGAACTGCACGTAATGCCAGATTTTACAGGTCGTGTCGTTGTTCACATTGAGAAAGGACGCGCCATTTGTGATCGCCCACTGCTGAAGAGCGAACACGTTAACACCCTAGATGGATTTTTAGAGCTGGCCCGCATGGCCGGATACAAAGTTGAGGAGTGAGAAATGACCACCAGCAAAACTAAAACAGGCATCGACGCAGCATTTAGCCGCCCTCTTCGCCCTGTGTACATCGTGACACGTCACGGCAACCGTAAACGCTGCCTCAGCCGTAGCGCGGCCCTGAACAACCTGGCGCACTACATGACAACCCACGCTTTCCACCTTGTTGGGGCAAAGACCCATCACCCGGATACACCAGTCGAGCGCGACGGAGTAACGGTTTATCAGCAGGGGCGCGAAACGTTGGTTTACACGTCGGCGCACCGCCGTTGTATTCGCCGCATTCGTCGCCTGCTGGCCCGTAAACGCGAGATCCAGCAGTGGCAGGAAAAGCACGACGCGCTTACCGAGCAGTACCGCGAATTTATGAAGACGAAACCGTTTTAAGGGGGAAGCGTGACTAACCAGGACAACGCAAACATTTTTTCTGTTGAGTCCGCTCACAAGGTGCCGAACGCGAAGCACCTGCGGCGGCAGTCGAAAATTTACAGCCCGGAAGAGTTTCTCGCTCTGCCAATGGTACAGGAGTTTATCAAAAACAATCCGAAACAGTATTTCGTTCATGAACAGACAGGCGGGCAGCTGATGGCACAGGAATTGGCTGAACTGTATTGCTCGGTTAATAACGGTAAAAAACTTAAGAAAGCGCTTCGCCGCTCCTTTGGAGATAAAGCATGAATACAGTAACCATCAACAATAAACAACTTCCGGCAGTCGAATATCGCGGTCAGCGCGTTGTGACGCTGGCGATGATTGATGAAGCCCATCAGCGCCCGGAAGGTACTGCACGAGCAGCATTCAATCGTAACCGCCTCCACTTCATTGAAGGCGCAGATTTTCTTGAACTGACTGCGGACGTAATACGTACGGAGTCAATTTCTAATGTTTTTGCCCCTCGCACCGCTAAAGGAATCATTCTATTCGAAACAGGTTACCTGATGCTGACTAAGCCTTTTAATGACGATCTTGCCTGGCAGGTTCAGCGCGAGCTGGTTAACAACTATTTCCGACACCAGCGACCGCAGCCACTGACTGAAATCGAGATGATCGCCGCTATGGCCGCCGATGCAGTCCGCCAGCAGAAACGGCTGAACCATGTCGAAGAGAAGATCGAGACTGTCACCGAAGCAGTGGAAAACATTAAGCGCGGCACCATGCGTGCCGGATATGTCGGTTACCGCCAGGTGGTCTCTAAAAGCGGTATGACAGATGCGAAATGCCGCAACCTGGTAAACGCCTACCAAATCCCTACTGATACGCATGAATTCATGACTCCTGACGGCTTACTGTCGCGCCGGGCAATAGTGGAACTTGAGCCATTCATGCAAGCATTCCACGAGATGATGTGCGAAGCGGAACCGCGCGGAACCCGCTGGTATCACCCGAAGATGGGGCTATTCCAGGCCATCGGATGGGAGGCGCAAGCATGATTTTCCCAACGGATATTCTCCGCGCCGCTCTGTGCTGCGTGGCTGACGAAAAAGAAGAGCGCACTTACCTACAGGGGGTATACATCACCCCGACCCATATTTTTGCCACTGATGGCCGGGCCGCCGTTCGCATGGAGCACGGCGCAGATACCGACATTGATGCTGTGTTTATGTTGAAGGGTGAAATACCTGCCAGCGCAGAAGGTACTCTGATCCACCTTTACGACGATGGCTGGATAGCGATCCATATGGATGAAAATTCGGAGCCGGTTGGATCTTGCGAGCTGGAAAAAATCGAATGCCGCTACCCGGACTTTGACAATCTGCTGCCATCTACCGCAGAGGCATGCGACGAACTACCAGCGTTTGCAGCTCGCCTTCTGGCACTACCGGCGAAAATGTTTAAAAGCGGTTTCGTACCAGTGAAGTTTAAGACCTATGGGAAGGGCCAGCTCTGCCAGTTATTACTCGATGCGGTGACCGATCACCTTTACGGAAATCCGTTTTTAATAATTATGCCGCTGCACGATAACGCTTTCGAACTCTGCGAAGAGGTGCTGAATGAAAAAGGTATCTGAACTTGTGCTGTTTACCCTCTTTTTCTCTGGCCTAGCAGGGTTGGGGCTAACGGCTGGTTTCTTCTGTTTTCTCGGCGTGACCAAACTAATAGCGAGGATGATGGCATGAAGATCGAACATACCGACAAAGGCGCGGTGGGTTACGTAACGCTAACCAGCACAATCTTCGAATTTCGCAAACATTGCCGGATCGCAGACGCCATTTTGTTTTCTGTTCCCGGCGTAGTGCGTGAATGCAGAGGCAAGTTTTTCATAAAAACACTCATTTCCGGCAGATCCCGCGAAGCAATACGGGCCTATCGGGTAGCGGTAAGGGAGAGTCAGCGATGAAAGCAGAAATTATTGATGTAAACAGCCTGGAGACTATCGCTGATTATCTTGAAGCGCTGGCGACAGCAGAGGAAGTAACTACCGGTATCAAGCTTCAGCTTCAGAAATTCGGCAAGGCAGACAAAGACTGGCACAACCGGGCAAGCCACTCACTTTCACAATGGCAAGGTCTACGCCGGGTGATCACTGCCCGCCTGGCCGTTCTTCGCCAGCGAGAGAAGGATCGCAATGTGCATATCCACCAGCAGCGTAACGATTATGTCATAGACGAACTGCGCCAGGTCATTCCGGCTTCTGTGTTCGGTGAATGTGTAGAGCGCGCTGATATGAAAATGAGGGCCTGCAATGTCGGAAACTAATATTTTTGAGTTGGCGCAGGTTATCAAATCTGCCGGCACCGATCCGAGTGACGTTACAGATGCCGTCTGGACTGCTGGCTATCGCAAGCCTGAACGTAATGCCGAGGAAGCTGTAAACCTGGCGCTGGATATCATTTGCGGCTTCGAAGGTGCGGATCTGCCATGGGAGGTGTGGCCTAAAAATTATACCGATATCCTGAAAGGTGAGCTGAATGATTTTGTAATCGAGGCCATTACGGCGGATGAAGCAACCGCCGCCAGCGCAGCGAAAGAGCTGATTGCAGAGGGTTATGTAAAGCAGCAAAACAACATGCGGGATACTCCCGCAGCTACTTACAAACTCGTTCCTAAGGAGCTTACTGATCCAATGGCTGAGGCTATAGCGTATCACGCTAATTGCTGCGGCGGTGTGGCCGCTGATGCATGGGAGGCGGCGCTTGCTGCTGCGCCAGCACCGGGAGGTAGCAATGTCTGAGTATGCCGACCTGAACGACGAGCTGGTGAAAGCCAGCGTCCAGATTGATGACGGTTGCGACCACACAAAGCGGCTGGTCTGGCAGATGAATGCCCGGCGGAATATGAGGAACGGCGTCAGTGTACCGATGCCACCAGCCCAGAAGGTGGTGGCCGCGAAGATCGAACCGAAGAGGAAGCCCCGGAAACGGGGTTATCGGGTGGAGCAAAAAGCGTTTGGCGCGGTGTGAGGTGGGTATGAGCAATGTAATTCAATTGGCCCCTAACGAGTGGGTTTGCGAAAGCGTTCTTATCGCGGTTACCGGGTTAAAGCCAGGAACCATCCTCCGTGCCAGGAAAGAGTGCTGGCTGGTTGGACGAGAATATATTCACGTCTCACCGGATGGAAACCCGAAGCCATCCAGCGAGTGTATGTACAACCGCAGGGCGGTAGACGCATGGGTTGCCTCACTCAAAAATAAACAACCAGGGTGATTTGATGCCATGAAAAAGGTAATCTCACATTGCTCTTGGGCGTCTGGAGGAATCGATGGATAAAGTCACATATCCGACAGGCGTTGAAAACCACGGTGGCAAATTGCGCATCTGGTTTAGCTATAAAGGTAAGCGTGTCAGGGAAAACCTTGGTGTTCCAGACACCGTTAAGAACAGGAAGATCGCCGGTGAACTGCGGACATCAGTATGTTTTGCCATCCGAACAGGAACCTTTGATTACGTAGTACAGTTTCCTGACTCACCTAACCTCAAGACTTTTGGGGAAGGTAAAAAAGAAATTACAGTGAAAGAGCTTGAAGTTAAGTGGCTGGATCTGAAAAAGATGGAAATATGTTCGAACGCGCTCAATCGTTACGAGTCGATCGTAAGGAATGTAGTGCCAAGGATCGGGGGGGATAGACTGGTTACCGCAGTGACCAAAGAGGAATTGCTGTATATCAGGAAAGATTTGCTGACCGGTCATCAAACACGATCGCATTTGAAATCCCCAGCCAAGGGGCGAAGTGTTGCTACTGTGAATTATTACATGACAACAATCTCCGGGATGTTCCAGTTTGCCACTGAGCATGGCTACTTAAAGGCAAATCCCTTTGATGGAATTAAGCCGCTAAAAAAAGCCAGGGCAGAACCAGATCCGCTAACTCGTGACGAATTTATCCGCCTGATAGATGCATGCAGGCATCAGCAGACGAAAAACCTGTGGTCATTAGCAGTGTACACAGGGATACGTCACGGAGAGCTGGCCTCCCTGGCTTGGGAAGATATCGATCTTAAAGCGGGAACAATTACCATCAGGCGCAATTATACAAAGCTGGGCGATTTCACTCTACCAAAAACAGAGGCGAGCACTAACAGGGTGATACACCTTATCCAGCCCGCAATCAGCGTCCTGAAAAATCAGGCAGAAATGACGAGGCTAGGTAAGCAGCATAGCATCGATGTCCACCTCCGCGAGTATGGACGAACGGAGATCCATGACTGTACATTTGTCTTTAACCCACAGTATGTAAGACGGTGTAAGCATGTCGGGTTTATCTATAAGGTTGATTCGATAGGCGACTCATGGGACGCGGCGCTGAAGCGCTCAGGGATAAGGAGCAGGAAGGCGTACCAGTCACGGCATACTTATGCATGCTGGTCTTTGTCTGCAGGTGCAAACCCAAGCTTCATTGCCAGCCAGATGGGACATTCAAGCGCCCAGATGGTTTTCAATGTATACGGGGCATGGATGGCTGACAGCAGCACAGAGCAGATCGCGATGCTAAATCAGAAGCTGAGCGATTTTGCCCCACAGATGCCCCATAGCCTACACGGCAGCATGAGAGCATCATTAAAATCAGTAAGTTAAATACGATTACCCGACATGTCAACTGTGTGGAAGGTAACACCACGCTTTATGCCCTGCCGAAAGCGGAAATCGTTCTGCGCTGGCGCGAACAGACCAGCGACGAGTTCCGCTTTTGCTTTAAATTCCCGGCGACGATTTCCCACCACGCGGCGTTACGCCAGTGCGGCGATCTCACCGCCGAATTTTTTGACCGGCTTTCCCCATTAGCAGATCGTATCGGTCAATATTGGTTACAGCTTCCCGCAACCTTTGGCCCAAAAGACCTCCCGGCGCTGTGGAACTTCCTCGATACATTACCGAAGGATTTCACCTATGGCGTGGAAGTGCGCCATCCATCATTTTTTGATAAAAGCATCGATGAGCAAGCACTGAACCGAGGCCTGCACGAGCGAGGCGTCAACCGCGCGATTCTGGACAGCCGCCCGGTGCACGGTGCAAAGCCCCACAACGAAGCGATTCGCGAAGCGCAGCGCAAAAAGCCGAAGGTGCCTGTTCATGCACTCGTCACCGCAGCCAACCCGCTGGTGCGTTTCATTGGCAGCGACGACATGCAGCAAAATCTGCACTTCTTTAAGGTCTGGCTGAACACCTTGCCCAAATGGGCGGAAAAATCCACGCCGTTCCTTTTCCTGCATACGCCCGACATTGGTGAATTGCCGGAGCTTGTCCACACCCTGTGGCCTGACCTGCAGCAGGCCTTTCCCGACATCGGCAACGAACCTGCCATTCCCGGTCAGGAGTCGTTGTTTTAGGAATAGCGACAGCCATTTTCAGCGCTGCTATCATAGGGTCCTCGCTGTAGTTCTAAAGGATATAGGTATGGTAAGCGCGCTCTACGCCGTGCTGGGTGCTTTGCTACTGATTAAGTTTTCTTTTGATGTTGTTCGCATGCGTTTGCAGTACCGCGTCTCCTACGGCGATGGGGGTTTTAGCGAACTCCAGAGCGCCATTCGCGTGCACGGCAACGCGGTGGAATATATTCCCGTCGCGCTGATCCTCTTATTGCTGATGGAGATGAACGGCGCGGAGACCTGGATGGTGCACGTGTGCGGCATCCTGCTTATCGTTGGTCGCCTGATGCACTACTACGGATTCCATCACCGTCTGGTGCGCTGGCGTCGTTCCGGCATGAGCGCCACCTGGTGTTCGCTGTTGCTGATGGTGCTGGCTAATCTGTGGTATATGCCGTGGGAGTTGGTTTTCTCGCTGCATTAACGCAAAATACGCCCTTTCGAATTTCCCGGATATAAGTGATGTCTGACCGCGATATGCTGTTTTCCGCACCTATCGCCCAGCTGGGCGACTGGACCTTTGATGAACGCGTGGCGGAAGTGTTCCCCGATATGATCCAGCGCTCGGTGCCGGGTTACTCCAACATCATCTCGATGATTGGCATGTTGGCCGAGCGCTTCGTCACGCCCGCAAGCCAGGTTTATGACCTGGGCTGCTCGCTGGGTGCGGCAACATTGTCGGTGCGTCGTAATATTCAGCACGACGGCTGCAAAATTATCGCCGTAGATAACTCCCCGGCGATGGTCGAACGCTGTCGTCGCCATCTGAACGCCTTCAAGGCGCAGACGCCGGTGGATGTTATCGAAGGTGATATCCGCGATATCCCTATCGAAAACGCCTCCATGGTCGTGCTGAACTTCACCCTGCAATTCCTCGAACCAGATGACCGCCAGCTGCTGCTGGAAAAAATCTATCAGGGCCTGAACCCTGGCGGCGCGCTGGTGCTGTCGGAAAAATTCAGCTTTGAGGATGACAAAGTCGGCGAGCTGTTGTTTAACATGCACCACGACTTCAAACGCGCCAACGGCTACAGCGAGCTGGAGATCAGCCAGAAGCGCAGCATGCTGGAAAACGTCATGCTCACCGACTCCGTAGAAACTCATAAAAAACGTCTCAAGCAAGCCGGTTTTGACCACGCGGAACTGTGGTTCCAGTGCTTTAACTTTGGCTCTTTAGTGGCACTGAAATCTGGAACCCCGGCATGATCGACTTTGGTAATTTTTATCAGCTTATTGCAAAAAGCCCGCTGGCCCCGTGGCTGGAAACCCTGCCCGCGCAGATCGCCACCTGGCAACGTGAGAATCTTCACGGTCAGTTTAAGCACTGGTACAACACGGTAGAGTATCTTCCGGAGCTGACTCCGTACCGTCTGGATTTGCTGCACAGCGTCACCGCCGAATCGCAGACGCCGCTGAGCGAAGGCCAGCGTCTGGGCATTGAGAAACTGCTGCGCAACCTGATGCCGTGGCGCAAAGGCCCCTACTCGCTTTACGGTGTGGACATCGACACCGAATGGCGCTCCGACCTTAAATGGGATCGCGTTCTGCCGCACATCTCCCCACTTGCTGGCCGTACTATTCTTGACGTGGGCTGCGGCAGCGGCTATCACCTGTGGCGCATGATTGGCGCGGGTGCGCACCTGGCCGTGGGTATCGACCCGATGCAGCTGTTTGTCTGCCAGTTTGAAGCGGTGCGTAAGCTGCTGGGCAACGACCAGCGCGCTCACGTGCTGCCGCTGGGCATCGAACAGCTTCCTGAGCTGAATATCTTCGACACGGTATTTTCAATGGGCGTGCTCTACCATCGCCGCTCGCCGCTGGACCATCTTTATCAGCTAAAAAATCAGCTGGCGAAAGAAGGCGAGCTGGTACTGGAAACGCTGGTGGTGGAAGGTGACGAGAACACGGTGCTGGTGCCTGGGGAACGCTACGCGCAGATGCGTAACGTCTACTTTATTCCGTCTGCGCTGGCGCTGAAAAACTGGCTGGAAAAATGCGGCTTTGTCGATGTGAAAATTGTTGACCACTGCTATACCACAAGCGAAGAACAGCGCCGCACCAGCTGGCTGACGACTGAATCCCTGGCCGACTTCCTCGACCCGAACGATCCCACCAAAACGATCGAAGGCTACCCTGCCCCGCTGCGCGCCGTACTGGTGGCCCGCAAGCCTTAACTCAAGCCCCGGTAAAACACCGGGGTTTTACATTACCTTTAAATTGCAATAAATTTAATTTTCAAGTAGATATGTGACCAAACTGGATACATAACCAGTGATTATTGTGCATTGTAGGTCATTTGAGTGTATTTTTTGCCTTCAGCCCCCCCGCACCCCATATGGAGGCCTTTTCATGGCATTTTTCACGGTTGAAAAAACGGCTCAGGTCCGAAGGTACAGCTCGTTATCGCTGTACTGTAGGTGTAAAAAACGGAGGCAGGTACATTTATCGTGAGAATAAAACTTTCTCAAAGCAAACCCTTGCTAAGTCGTGGGGGACAAAGCAAAGACAGCCTATAGCAAAGCACCATTTGTCGGCATTTTCTTACTGTCAGTTCTGACCTGCACCCGCATCGGCGAGCTCAGCAGAATAAGGTGAGACGATATTGATGAAACCCAGCGCAGCGCGCTTGTACGCGATAGGAACGACCCTAAAAAAAAGTGGGCAATCAAATGGTGGTTCCGCTTTTAGGTGAAGCCTGGACATTGTACAAAGGCAACCCAAAACTGATGACCTACTTTCCTTTCCGCGAGCGGAGTATTACCCAAACTTATCGTAATGCTCGCGATGAACCAGGTATTAGCGATCTTCGATATCACGACTTACGGCATGAAGGTGCGAGCAGGCTGTTTGAGGCTGGGTTCAGTATTGAAGATATAGCCCAGGTTACAGGGCATCAGTCACTGAGCTCGCTATGGAAGGTTTACAGAGTCACGCTATGGAAGGTTTACAGAGTAATGTGCCCAAACATACTCCATGAGAAATTCGACCGGCTGTAAAACAAAATATGTTTTCTTAAATTTTAGCTTGCTTAAACTTCGATCGAAAAAGTCTGTATATAAACACAGCATAAAGAGGAGTGAGCTATATACGTTGAACTTGTTTATGGAAACGCAATGTGAAAAGTTTGCCGGGTGCTAAAGAGATCATCCTCGCCAAGCTGACGAAGCATGTGCAGGGTGTGTTTCCGTCCGCTGAGGTGCGCGTTAAGCCAATGCAAGCCAATGTGGTGAACAGCGACTGCACCAAAATAGAGAAGGAAAAGCTAAACCGGCTAATTGAAGTAATGTTTGAAGAGGCTGATATGTGGCTGGTTAGCGAGCATTGAGATTGCCCACATAGTCTATGCGGTTACTGTCTTTTTAATTTTATCTTACTTTCCGACAGCTTCTTAACGCACCTGAAAGAGCGGTCGTTAACAAGCTGCATATCCTGCCCATGTAGCTTGTTATTTTCATTGTCCTTTTTCATAGTCCCTTTTCATACCGTGATTATAACCAACGATTACAACCCGCACATTTTGATATGGATAATTACCAAATAAGGTAGTTAAGTGGTAACCACAGCGAATGGCACGCTTTAGTATTTGTCTTGAGAGAACATTGCGTGAAAACCTCAATTGCCATAATGGCAGCGCCCACTGTCCGATGGGCGTTTTTTTTAGAATTATGGCCAGGGTGAGGAGTTTATATTACCGCTCGACACGGAATATAAATTCACATCACCCCGGCCGCCAATAATGGCAGAACGCAGGAAAGGAACCTGTCAAATTTCCGCTTAAATGGTCTGCGTTCTGTCGCCAGATATGGCAGGGGTGGCTTCAGTTGGGTTAACGTCTGGAAGCTGGTCAAAACTCCACCCCTGCCATTTCCTACACTGCGTACATCTCTGCCACGCCATACTGTCCGGCTACTGCATTCGCATAAATCTTAGGCCCCTGTTTCGTATTGTCGTTTGTCGACGCGGTAAACGGATACCATGTCCCGCCAACCATCACTTCGCAATCAACCATCGAGTTATCCTGCGCAGAGTAACGACAGTTGCGGATACGTTCGCTGGCGACAGTCGCCTGAAGTAGATGTGCGGATAACGGATAAGCCCCCTCCCGAACTGCCAGACGCTGTGGCCGGATAGCCTTGCCTTACCAGCACGCTGGGGGCAGCAACATTAGTGATGAGTGACACCTCAACCACGGTAAGCGGCACCGTGCCATCCAGTGCAATAACTGGCGGCGTATCGCTATAGCCCCCGTCATATGTCCAGTAGTTGCCACTGCCACAGAATGTGACGTAGAAAGACTCACCGGCGGTGATAACCAGGCGAATAACAGATGCCGGATTAGTGCTGTACAGGCTGTTTGTGAATGTGCTCATGTCTACGCTCGTCGCCGCACTGATGTTCAGCCTCCAGGAGAGCTCACCGCTGCTTTGCGGGGTTACCGTTTCTGTGGTGACATCGAGAGAGCGGTTGTACTGCACATTGCCACTGTTCCCGGTGCTCAATCCATCAAATGGCACGCTATTTGTGATCGCTCACAGCTGAAGAGTGAACACGTTAACACCCTGGATGGTTTTTTAGAGTTGGCCCGCATGGCCGGATACAAGGTTGAGGAGTGAGAAATGATCACCAGCCAAACTAAAACAGGTATCGAGGCAGCATTTAGCCACCCTCTCCGCCCGGTGTACGTCGTGACGCGTCAAGGCAGCCATAAACGCTGCCGAGCCGTAGCGCGGCCCTGAACAACCTGGCGCACTAATGACCATTCATGTTTTCCACCTGGTGGGAAGCGAAACTCAGCACCCGGATATGCCAGTACAGCGCGCCGGGCTGATCGTCCACCAGCCAGGACAGCCAACAGAAGCCTACCTGTCGGCACATGCCCGCTGCGCTCGCCGTATTCGTCGCCTGCTGGCCCGACAGTGCGAGATCCGGCAGTGGCAGGAAAAGCGTTTGGCGCAGTGTGAGGTGGATATGAATACAGTATTTTTATTGCTTGCGGAATTTAGTATTCCTATGATTCTCCTCGCAGTCGTCTCTGAAAAATATTTTGGCGTGACGGTGGCACCAGCAGAAAAGAACGCGCTGCCAGGAGAACTTCCCATCGCTACATTCCGTGCACCGGAAAGCCAGAAAGCGCCGCGGATGATTCATGTACAAAACCTGGCCGATCATATCGACCAGCAGCAGAAAAAGGGCCAGGAACTGTTTGAAAAGATGAAAAACCGGATAACAGCAAACGTTCACTAATAGTGTGATTAAGTTTTAATAGTGTGATTAAGTTTTATTCAGGATTTTTTATTGCAGCCTTTCGCACCCCAACAGCACCCCTGGTGTATTTAACTTATTGAATTACATAAAAAAAGCCCCGGTAAAGCACCGGGGCCTGGTACGAGCAAACATCACATTGGGCGACATGATGCGCGGTTAAAAACCTTTGGCATATCAGACAGCCGTTTTCGCGGCGGTCAGTACGGCTTTCATTGCTGCCACCACGTCGCCATCTACGCAGTAGCGGTTAAATTCATCGGCTTCGGCATCGGCACTCATCGAGACACCCGCCTTACGGTAGCGCATCACAGAAGCAACGTACTTTCCTGCGGAGCTGTGCACCTCATCAACCCCTTGCTCAACAAACTTTTGCAGGTTGCTCAGGCGCACGCCAGCACCGGCCATAATGATTGGAGCACGGGATTGCTGTTTTAGTTCCCTGAGTATTGAAAGTCCTGCTTCGGCGTTCTGCTGCTGTCCTGAAGTCAGAATGCGCGCCACGCCCAAATCGGTGAGCTGGTTCAGCGCAAGGATGGGGTTATGGCACATATCGAAAGCGCGATGAAAGGTGACCGCCATGCCGTTGCAGGCGTCCATTACCTGCCGCATACGAGCCAGATCGACATGCCCTTCTTCATCCAGCAGGCCGATAACCAGACCGGGGAAACCCAGTTCGCGAATAAAGGCGATATCTTCCAGCATGGTGGCGAATTCGCCTGCGGAATAACAAAAATCGCCGCCACGGGGGCGAATGATGGGATGAACAGGAATAGAAACCCGTTGCTTAACTTTGCGCAGTACGCCTGCCGACGGCGTCAGCCCCCCTTCTTTGGGTGCCGCACATAATTCAATGCGGTCGGCACCGGCCCGTTCTGCGGTCAGCGCGCAGTCTATCCCATAGCAGCAAATTTCCAGCAAAGCCATTGATTGCTCCTTAAAAATCTTCAGGCTGGCTGTTGTTTCAGCGATCCGGAGTGGTAATCTGAAACAACGCACATAACGGGGTAAATTATCATGGCATTCAATTTTGACGAAGGGATCGACCGCCGTCACAGCGACTGCAAGAAATGGCACAAATTTGGTGAGGACGTTTTACCAATGTGGGTAGCTGACATGGATTTTCGTTCGCCGGACTGCATTATTAGCGCGCTTCACCAGCGCGTGGCACACGGCGTCTTTGGCTACGGTGACGTCCCGCGCGAGTTAATTTCTACCGTGGTAGACCGGATGGCCAGCCGCTACCAGTGGAACATCAGGCCTGAATGGGTCGTTGTGCTGCCGGGAGTAGTGGCCGGGTTAAATCTCTGCGTGCGGGCTTTTACCAGCGCGGACGAAAGCTCCATTGCCCCAACGCCAGTTTATCCACCGTTCAAAAAATCTGCCGTGCTTGCCGACCGCGCCCAGCTAAACGCCCCGCTGCGCCTTGAGAATAATCGCTGGTTAATGGATCTCTCTTCCCTTGCATCCCAGCTTACCGGCAAAGAAAAACTGCTGATGTTGTGCAACCCGCAAAATCCCGGCGGCACCGCGTATCGTCGTGAGGAGCTGGAGCAGCAACTGGCCTTTGCCCGGCAGCACGACATGATTGTCTGCTCGGACGAAATCCACTGTGATTTGCTGCTGGAGCCGGGCGTAAAGCATGTTCCGTTTGCAACGCTAAGCGAGGATGCGGCGCAGCGGTCGGTCACGCTTATCTCGCCGTCTAAAACTTATAATATTGCGGGCCTCGGCGCCTCCATCGCCATCATTCCTAACCCTGACCTGCGCAGGCGCTTTAACAAAATTCGCGAAGGGATTGTGCCGAGCGTGGATATCCTGGCGTTAACGGCGGCTAATGCGGCCTGGCGCGAAGGCGATGCATGGCTAGAAGCGCTGCTGCCGTATCTGCGCCGCAACCGCAACAGGCTGGTGCAGGCCGTAAATGGGCTGGCCGGGCTGGAGATGGTCTCGCCGGAGGCAACCTATCTTGCCTGGATGGATGCCAGCAAACTGGGGGTTGAGAACCCGGCGCTCTTCTTCCAGAAGGCCGGGCTTGGCTTCTCGCCGGGCAGCGAGTTTGGCGACGCTAATTTCGTGCGGATCAACTTCGGCTGCCCGGCGTTCATGCTGGAAGATGCCATCGGGCGCATGCAGATGGCGGTGAATGGGCTATAGCCCCGCCTGCTCGCTGGCGACGATCTCTTCAATACTCCACGGATGGAATTTGATGGTCACCTTGCCGTCCGTCACCGCAAGCGTCGGGTTCGGCAAACGCTCGTGCTCCCCTTTCGGCGAGCTGGTTTTCACCGAAATGCCCGTCTGGCGCAGCCCGGCGTCGGAAAGCAGCTCGAGCGCGCGGCTGTTCAGCGTTTCCGGTTCGCCGGGCAGCACAATTTCAACGTGCTCCCAGCCTTCGTGCGGGTAGCGCTTTTCGCCCGGCCACGGCAGCTCAACAATCGTAAACTTCCAGTGCTCCACGCAAACCGGCTCGGCCAGGCGAAACAGGCAGATGGGCCGATCGTTGATGATATTTTCCGACAGCAGCGTCCCGCATTGTTCCAGCCCCTTCCGCCAGCGCTCCGCCGTCGCGTTCTGATGGCAGCGCAGGGAAACGTGATCGGCCTCAAGGAGTGAGAGATCCAGATCCAGCCGCGTGGCAAGTTCCGTTAACGCTTTTGTAAAACGCGGGAGATCCGCTGAAATATCATTCAGTTCTGCAATTGTCTGCCAGTTGGCCATGGTCTTGTCCTCGGGAACCTGAAGGGCGCTAATCTACCTTTTAAAATCGCCGCCACCAACCCTGCAGGTGCCGCTTCGCTGCTGAATGGTTATTCACTATACCGTTGAGTTTAGTTCAGGGCGCGCGGGGCAAGGCTTTTGCTGACGAAGGCGGTTAAATACAGGTATACTTATCCCCTTATTTTATCCCCCACGATACGGCTGCCGTCCTGTTCTGGCGGCCCAAAGAAAAATGTAAGGTATCCCGGTGAATATTCAGGCTCTTCTATCAGATAAAGTCAGTCAGGCACTGATTGCCGCAGGCGCGCCTGCGGATTGCGAACCTCAGGTTCGTCAGTCAGCCAAAGTCCAGTTCGGTGACTATCAGGCCAATGGCGTGATGTCCGTTGCGAAATCCCTGGGCAAGCCGCCACGACAAGTCGCAGAGTCCGTTATCGCCAATCTGGATCTGACCGGGATCGCCAGCAAAGTAGAAATTGCCGGTCCTGGCTTTATCAACATCTTCCTCGACCCGCTGTTCCTGGCGAAGCATATTGATGACGCTGCCGCCTCTGACCGTGCGGGTGTTAATACCGTGGCTCCGCAGACTATCGTTGTCGATTACTCCGCGCCAAACGTGGCAAAAGAGATGCACGTCGGCCACATTCGCTCCACCATAATCGGTGATGCGGCGGTCCGCACCCTGGAATTCCTCGGCCATAAAGTTATCCGAGCCAACCACGTTGGCGACTGGGGCACCCAGTTCGGCATGCTGATTGCGTATCTCGAAAAGCAGCAGCAGGAAAACGCGGGGGAAATGGCCCTTTCCGACCTGGAAGAGTTCTATCGTGCCGCGAAAAAGCATTACGACGAAGATGAAGCCTTCGCCGAACGCGCCCGCGCCTACGTCGTTAAGCTGCAGAGCGGCGATGAGTACTGCCGTCAGATGTGGCGCAAGCTGGTCGACATCACCATGGCGCAGAACCAGAAAACCTATGACCGCCTCAACGTGACGCTGACCCGCGACGACGTGATGGGTGAAAGCCTCTACAACCCGATGCTGCCTGGCATTGTGGCAGATCTGAAGGCGAAAGGTCTGGCGGTGGAAAGCGAAGGCGCAACCGTGGTGTACCTGGACGAATATAAAAACAAAGATGGCGACCCGATGGGCGTGATCATCCAGAAAAAAGACGGCGGCTACCTCTACACCACCACCGATATCGCCTGCGCGAAGTACCGTTATGAAACCCTGCATGCGGACCGCGTACTCTATTTCATCGACTCCCGTCAGCATCAGCACCTGATGCAGGCATGGACCATCGTGCGCAAAGCAGGCTACGTGCCGGATTCCGTCCCGCTGGAACATGAGATGTTCGGCATGATGCTGGGCAAAGACGGCAAGCCGTTTAAAACCCGTTCAGGCGGCACCGTTAAGCTGACGGACCTGCTGGACGAAGCGATGGACCGCGCCCGCACGCTGGTCGGCGCGAAAAACCCGGACATGCCTGCCGATGAGCTGGAAGCCCTGGCGAACGCCGTCGGCATTGGCGCCGTGAAATATGCCGATCTGTCAAAGAGCCGTACCACGGACTATATCTTTGACTGGGACAACATGCTGGCCTTCGAAGGTAACACCGCGCCGTATATGCAGTACGCCTATACCCGCGTGCTCTCCGTCTTCCGCAAAGCTGGCATTGATGAAGCAGAGCTGCTGAAATCGCCGGTGGTTATCACTGAGGATCGCGAAGCGCAGCTGGCCGCTCGCCTGCTGCAGTTCGAAGAAACGCTGAACGTGGTAGCCCGCGACGGCACGCCGCACGTGATGTGTGCTTATCTATACGACGTGGCAGGCCTGTTCTCTGGCTTCTACGAGCATTGCCCGATCCTGACCGCCGATACGCAGGAGGCCCGCAACAGCCGCCTGAAGCTGGCGCTGCTGACCGCGAAAACGCTTAAGCTGGGCCTGGATACGCTGGGCATTCAGACCGTAGAGCGCATGTAATCCCCAGGCGTCATCCTGACCCATTGGATGACGCTTTGTTTACGCCCAAGATATTCAGGTCATAAATCAGTCCCCTCCTCTTTCAACTTTGTTCCGTATCAACGAAGGTAAATAAAATTTACTCATTTTGAGGTAACTTTACGAAAAGCCCTTATAATTCATGCGTTATTGCTATCGCCTCCAAGAGCGATATTTCCGCGTTGATTTTTCTTCTAAGGGATTTTCTATGAATCAATCGAAACGAGCGCCCAGAAGGCGTCTGACATGGTTGTGGCTACTGCTTATCGGCATTGTGCTGGGCGCAGCCCTGTTAACAGGCGGCGCGACGGTGATGCACAAAACCAGCGACACCGAGTTCTGCGTCTCCTGTCACTCCATGGAACGGCCGCTGGCTGAATACCAGGGTAGCGTTCACTTCCAGAATACCAAAGGGATCCGCGCCGAATGCGCCGACTGTCACGTTCCCCACCAGCCAATCGACTACCTGACCACCAAGGTCATGGCGCTGAAGGACGTCTGGGGCGAAATGACCGGCAAAATCGATACGCCGGAGAAGTACGACGCCCATAAACTGGCTATGGCCCAGAGCGTCTGGGACACCATGAAAAAGAACGACTCCGCGACCTGTCGTTCCTGCCACAGCTATGAGGCAATGGACATTCTGGCCCAGCGCCCGGAAGCCCGTAACGAACACCCGGTTGCCATCAAAAAAGGCGAAACCTGTATCGACTGCCACAAAGGCGTTGCCCATATTCTGCCGGATATGAGCGAGCTTTCCGCAGCCGGTGCCAGCGAACTGTCCGCCGCCGCCGCGAAAGTCCCTGCTACGGCCAGTACGCTGTGGTCAATCTCTACCCAGCCTTTCTGGCTGAGCGCCGACAGCAAACAGCATAACGCCGGTAACCTGATGCCAGGCACCGAAGTCAGCGTCGTTAAACGTGAAAACAACATGATTCTGGCGGAAGTGGACGGCTGGCAGCAGGATGGCGTCAACGAAGTCTTCTATTCTGCCGCGGGCAAACGCATCCTCAGCGTGCTGCTGGGCGAAGACGCCCGCAAACAGGTGAAACAGGTAAGCAACTTTACCGATCCGGAGACCCAGCTGGTGTGGCATAAGAGCGCGCTGCAGGTCTGGCTGCCGGCCGGACAGCTCATCGATAACCAGCAGAAAATCTGGGATTACGCGGCGTCTATGATGTCCACTAACTGCACAGGCTGCCACGGCCTGACCTCCCTTGACCGCTTCAACGCCAACCAGTGGATTGGCGTTATCAAAGGAATGGCACCGCGCACCTCCCTTGACCAGGAGCAGCTGCGCGTTCTGACCCGCTACGTTCAACAGCACGCAAGCGATATGCCTGCGGCCAGCAAGGAGGCTAAATAATGAAAGCCAATCGTGAAGGCATGCAACTTTCCCGCCGCCGTTTTCTGACCGGTGCCGCAGCCCTGGGCGGCGCATCTTTGCTGGGCGGGCTCTTCCCCCGCTCGGCGATGGCCGAGGCGGTAAGCCAGGCGCTGCCGCAGTTTGTGGTGCTCCGCCAGGCTGAAAAAGGCATTCTGACCAGCGCCCACTGGGGCGCTTTCGAAGCCATCGTCCGCGACGGAAAAATGGTTGAGACTCGCCCGGTACAGGACGACCCGTTCCCTAACGAGCTGATCACCATGGCCCCGCATCAGGTTCACGCGCCGAACCGCGTTAAATACCCGATGGTACGTAAAAGCTGGCTGGAAGGCGGTTCCCGAAACTGCCGTCCGGAACTGCGCGGCTGCGATGAATGGGTGCGCGTAAGCTGGGATAAAGCCCTGACGCTGGTGAGCGATGAAATTCGCCGTCTGCAAAGCGAGCATGGCCCGCAGTCTATTTATGCCGGTTCCTACGGCTGGAAGAGCGTGGGAATGCTGCACAACAGCCGCACCCTGCTGCAGCGCATGATGAACCTGTCCGGCGGTTTCCTGGGCTACGCGGGGGATTACTCCACCGGTGCCGCTCAGGTGATTATGTCGCACGTGGTGGGGTCCATGGAGGTTTACGAACAGCAGACCGCCTGGCCTAACGTGCTCGACAACAGCCAGCTGGTGATCATGTGGGGCTGTAACCCGATCGTCACGCTGAAAAACAGCTGGAACGTGCCGGACCACGTTGGCCTGGCGGGCTTTGAAGCGCTGAAGAAAAAAGGCGTGCGGGTGATCGGCATCGACCCGGTGAAGAGTGACAGCATCGACTATATGAACGCCGAGTGGCTGGCACCGCATCCTTATACCGACAGCGCCATGCTGGTGGGTATCGCCCATACGCTGATGGCCGAAAAGCTGCACAACGCCGACTTCCTGAAAACCTATACCGTCGGCTTCGATAAGTTCGCGGCCTACTTCAACGGCGAGCAGGACGGCGTGGTCAAAGATGCCGACTGGGCCGCCGCCATCTGCGGCGTGGAAGCGGAAACCCTGCGCCAGCTGGCGCGCGACATGGCGAAGAACCGCACCATGATCATGGGCGGCTGGGGCATCCAGCGTCAGCACCATGGCGAACAGCTGCACTGGCTGCTGGTCACCGTGGCGGCCATGCTGGGCCAGATTGGCCTGCCGGGCGGCGGCTTCGGCTTCAGCTACCACTACTCATCCGGCGGCAGCCCGACGGCGCGCGGCGGTATTCTGGCCGGGATCTCCGCTGGCGAGTCACCGAAAAACAGCCCGACGCCAATCCCCGTTGCGCGCATTGCCGAATGCCTGGCTAACCCGGGCAAAACCATCGACTTCAACGGCGCGAAAGTCACCTACCCTGACGTGAAGATGGTTTACGTGGCGGGCGGCAACACCTTCCACCAGCATCAGGACACCAATAACCTGATCAAGGCCTGGCAGCATCCGGAAACTATCGTGGTCAACGAGCCGTACTGGACCGCAACGGCGAAATACGCCGACATCGTTCTGCCGGCAACCACCAGCTACGAGCGTAACGACCTGGAGATGGGCGGAGATTACTCCCAGCTTTACGTCTTCCCGATGCACCAGTGCGTGCCGCCTCAGCACGAGTCCCGCAGCGACTTCGATATCTTCTCAGGCATCGCCGCCAAACTGGGCGTTCAGGAAGCCTTCACCGAGGGTAAAGACGAAATGCTGTGGCTAAAGGGCATGTACGACAGCATGAAGGCGCAGGCCCGCAATGCCCGCGTTGCCCTGCCGCCGTTCGATATGTTCTGGGCGTCGAACAACTACGTTCGCTTCCCGGTGCCGGAGAAAAACAAGCAGTGGGTACGCTTTGCCGACTTCCGCGACAATCCGCTGCTTAACCCGCTGGGTACGCCGTCAGGGAAGATTGAAATCTATTCTGATGCCATCGCTAAAATGGGTTACGAGGACTGTCCGGGGCTGCCAGGCTGGCTGGCGCCGCACGAATGGTACAAAGGGCCGGAGGCGAGCAAATATCCGCTGTCGCTCAACACCGCTCACCCCATCAACCGCCTGCACTCCCAGCTGGACAACACCCCGCTGCGTAAGAAGTATGCCGTCGCCGACCGTGAAGCCATCTGGATCCACCCGGAAGATGCGAAGGCACGCGGCATTGGCAACAATGAGCTGGTGCGCGCATTTAACGACCGTGGACAGATACTGGTCGGGGCCGTCGTCACCGAGCGGGTTCGTCCGGGCGTAGTGCGGATCAGCGAAGGTGCGTGGTTCGACCCGGCGGATCCGCGTGAATCAGGGTCACTGTGTAAGAACGGTAACGTAAACTGCCTGACCTTCGATATCGGCTCGTCCAACCTGGCGCAGGGCAACTGCGGGCAGATGGCGCAGCTGGAAATCGAGAAGTACCAGGGACCGGTGCTGAATAACACCGCCCACGCGGTGCCAGCCGGTGCCTGATTAAGCATCCTTCGCACAAAGGCCCGTCACGATGACGGGCTTTTTCTTGCCCGCGCTAGCGAATAATTCCCCGCGCCGAACGCGCAAAAAACTCGTTGTACACCGCAATAATGGGATAGTCGCTCTCTCCTGCTTTCAACGTCGCTTTCACTTCATCGATGCTCAGCGCCTGGTGATAAAACCTTTCGTACAGCTGGATAACCAGAATCTGCTGATAAAGCTCCAGCGCGAGAAAGGCCGGTGCCGTGTTGTTAATTCCCTTCGGGGCCGCCCTGTTGCCGCTGGCGATGACGAAGGGCGGGACGTCCTGCACGACGGCGGACTGGCTGATCACCTTCGCCGCCGTCCCCAGCATGCAGAACTGATGGATGGCGCACATGAAACCAATCTCCACCTCATCGGCAAGTTCGACGTGCCCGGCAAGGCCGCTGTTGTCGCCAATCTGCGTCCGGTCACCGACGACGCAGTCGTGCCCGACGTGAACGTTGTTTAAGAACCTGTTGTCATTACCGATGATAGTCGAGCTGATGCCCTGCACCGTCCCGCGATGAAAAGTGGCGTGCTTACCGACATGATTGCGGTCCCCAATCACCAGCGTGGTGGGCTCACCGGCATATTTAAGATCCTGATTCACCTCGCCAACGGAGGCGTACGAGCCAAAGATATTATCGCGCCCGATGGTCGTCAGGCCGGTTATCACCGAGTGGGAGGCGATGGAGGTGCCCTCGCCAATCACCACGCCTGCGGAAATAACACAATAAGGGCCAATGCTAACGTGCGCGCCAAGCACCACGCCGGACTCGACCACGCTGCTGCTGGCCACCCGGGCAAGCGGTGAAATAGACATCAAATTATCCTGAAGAAGGTACTGAACGGAGGGGAAATAACCGGGAAGAGGCTTATCGAATGGTAAGAGCATAATGAAATGCCGCGCGTATTACGCCTTTTATATTTTTTCTATTTTTTGAACTATTTGCGAAGGTGGATACCTTCTTCGCAAATTGAGAACTGCCGGATGACGCTTCGCTTATCCGGCCTACAGATAACGGGCCTGCGTCATCCTTCGCAAAGCGTGAAAAGCCGGATGGCGCCTGGCTTATCCGGCCTACAGGTAACGGTGAACGATTAGAAATAAATGCGCAGATACTCGCCCAGACAAAGGATTGCCATCGCCTGGCCGTACGGCATGGAGGTCAGCGGGATCTGGCGATAAAACTCCAGGTTGCTGCCCATCCCCGTGCCAAACGACGTTTGCAGCAGCTCGCCGTCAGGGGAGATGTTGGCCACGATGCCTTTCATTGCCCTCTCGGCGACTTCGCCGTACTCCCTGCTGATATAGCGCTTACGGATGCCTTTCAGAATGCCGTAGGCAAACCCCGCCGTCGCGGACGCTTCAAGATAGGAGTGAGGATCGTCGAGCAGCGTATGCCACAGGCCGCTGTCATCCTGGCACTTCGCCAGCGCGGCGACCTGGTTTTCCAGCACCTGCACCAGATAGCGGCGCACCGCGTTGTTCTCCGGCAAATCCACCAGCTCAAGGAAGTCAGGAATAACGATGGTCAGCCAGCTGTTGCCGCGCGCCCAGCGGGCGTTGGCAAAGTTATGGTTGCCTTCGTAGCTCCAGCCGTGGAACCACAGGCCGGTCTCTTTATCCATCAGGTTCTGCACGTGGAGCAGGAACTGGTAGGTCGCCTCCTCAACGTATTCCGGGCGGTTCAGCAGCTTGCCTATTTTCGCCAGCGGCAGGACCGTCATCATCAGCGTGTCGTCCCACATCTGCTGGTGGTTCTCTTCCGCCAGGGTAATATGCTGCATCCCACCGTGTTCGGTGCGCGGCATCTCGTACATCGCCCACTCCGCCCAGCTCTCAAGCCACGGCAGATATGACGGATCGCGCGTCTCTTCATAGCGGTAGGCCAGCGTAAGGAACGGGGCCATAGTATTGACGTTTTTGGTGGTCGCGCCCTCCGCGAAGCGGTCGGCAAACCAGCCGTCAATAATCTCGCGCATTTTTACATCGCCGGTCTGGCGGTAGTACTGATACATGCCATACAGCCCGACGCCGTGGGTCCACTCCCAGCCCGCCCAGCCTTTGGTGTCGATGACGCGCCCGTCGTCCAGCCGCAGCAGGAACTGCCCGGACTCGTCCTTAATAGTAATGAGATTATCCGTCACCTTATGGATCAGGCCTGAAAGCTCATCCCGGGCGATAAAGCGCGCCGGCTGGCACAGAAGCGGGCTGTGTTTGACGGGATAAATAATCATTAACTTAACCTCTGAGTAGCGTTGGTATTTGAATTCATTGCAGCGGCGCTCTTCAGGCTCGGTGCCGCAGGTTTGTTATGGTTGAGGTAACCGATATTGTTGTTACCCCAGAGATTCTCATAAGGCATTCCCGCCAGCATCTCGACGGTGGCGCGGGCCTGTGGAGTGATCTCTTCCGGCACGGCACGGTTGGCGACCCGCATCTTCGCGGTCTCTTCACGCAGCACGCTATGCGTTTGCAGGTTGAGCTTAAAGCGCAGTGAGATCAGGAAGCCGCAGGCCAGCACGGCGACGGTGCCAAAGCTTAAAATCATCAGAATAGTGTGGCTGACCGCTGGCGGCTGCACCGTCTGCCCGGAAACGAAACCGGAGAGCTGCATCACGATCCCCACCAGCATCACGGCTCCAGCCTGGGACGCCTTGCGGGTCAGGGTCATGATCCCGGCAAAGATCCCTTCGCGGCGCTGCCCGGTAATCACTTCGTCCACGTCGGCAATATAGGTATAGGTATTCCACGGCACATAGTTGATGCCGCCGCGGCCAAGACCGGCAATGGCAGAAACCAGCAGCAGCAGAGAGAAACCGTCGCTCAGGCCAGCGTAATACAGAACGGCGTATGAAATAGAGCTCAGACCAAACAGCACCACCACCATCCGGTAAGAAGGGGCAGGCCCGAATTTAATACACAGCGGGATCATGCCGATGACCGCGATAAACTGCATTATCGCCATCGTTCCCAGCAGGTTAGAGGCGACGGACGCACTTTGCATCAGCACGAACACCACGTAATAGGTGAAGACCGCGTTGAAAACATCCTGCGCGATATAGCCCCCCAGATACATGCCCAGGTGCTGACGGAAAATTTTGATGCGTAAAGTCGAGGTCAGCTCCACGTTAAGCCGCTTCATGCTTTGCTTAAAGGTCAGCGATTTCTTCTCTTCCTCTGCCCGCAGCGCCGCTTCCGTCCAGTCAGAGCGCGGGCGTTCCCAGGTAAACAGCCAGACGAACGTCAACACGATAGCGCAGAGCGTGGCGAAGACCAGGCTCGCATAGAAAAAGGAGACAGCGTTGTCTTTACCGAAGTGGTTCAGCAGGATGCCAGGGAGGAACGCGGCAAGAATAGCCGAAAGCTGCGCCATAGATATACGCGCCCCGGAGAACTTCGTTTTCTGCTTAAAATCATCCGTCATTTCCGGCACCAGCGTCTCATAAGGCACCAGAATCATCGTGTAGACCACGTCAAAAATCAGATAGGTGACAAGGTAATACCAGTAGCTCATCTCCCCGACCCACATAAAGCTGTAGCTGAAGACCAGAGGGATACCGAGCAGGATAAAGAATTTACGGCGGCCAAAGCGCTTGCCAAGCCTGGTGGAGCCGAAGTTATCGGTCAGGAAGCCCATCAGCGGGCTGACAACCGCGTCCAGTACACGGGCCAGCGCAAAGATAAAGGTCGCTTCGATGGGCGAAAGCCCGCAGAAGGTGGTGTAGAAATAGAGCAGCCATGCTGCGGTCAGCGCCGTGGTACCCGCGCCGAGAAAATCACCTGCACCGTAGGCGAGATAATTCTTCAGGCCAATTGTCCGTTTTTTCATTGCCGTCAACCCCGTTGCTTTTGTTATAGGAAATTGCAAATCAGGCCCGTCACAGGCCGGAATGAAATCCTCAGGGTTAAAGTAAAAGTATGGGGCCCGGGAAACCTTTTCGTTTTTGCCACGCCTTTACGGAAGCTGGCAAAAACACAAAGAGTGTCGGCATCCGCATCCCGTTTATAAAACATGGGTTCGTTTTTATCAAAAGGCAGGGCTAAAAATGAGATGTTAGGACGGAATGGGCCTGCGTGTGAAAGGGTTAGTCAGCCTGATGCTGTTTTGTAGGGTGGAAAAGCGATAGCGTCCTCCATCGAGTTTTTAATTATTTGTAATTCACAATCACCTGGTTGCTGCGCACGCGCAGCTGCGGGAAAAGCTTGCCGCCGCCGGGAACTTCCCAGACAAAGCGCAGCGGTTCGCCAGCCGCCACGTTCGTTAATCCACGGGTTGTGCCGCTTTGCCCTTCGATGGGGACGCAGCGGGTTTGAGAGCAGAGCTTCACCAGCAGCCCGCCCGGCGTGGGGCCATTCAGTTCGTAACGCCAGGCGACCAGCGTCATCATGCCGTTTACCGGCTGCGATGGGGCCAGCGCGCGGGAAGAAGCAACCACGCCGCGACTGCTGAGTGTTGCTCCCATCCCGCTGGCCTGCCAGCTCCCCTCGCCCGCCGCCTGGGCAACTACCGGCAGCAGCATCCCTAACAGAAGCGCCCGCATTACTTCGCTCCTATTGTGGCGGTCATACGTATATTTCGGTTGTCAGACAGCTCAAGGCTTGAGAGCACCACCAGCTGCGGCAGGGTGCGGCGCAGGAAGCGGGCCAGCAGTGGTCGCAGCGCGTGATTGACGAGCAGCACCGGCGGCGCGCCCAGCATCTCCTGACGCTGCAACGTCTCCTGAGTTTGTTCGAGCAGCCGGTCTGCCAGCCCAGGCTCCAGCCCGCTTCCGCCCTGCAGGGCCTGCAGCAACAGGCGCTCGAGCGCAGTATCCAGGCCAATCACCTGTACTTCGCCGGTGCCAGGGAACCACTGCTGGGTAATAGCACGGCCTAACGCAACGCGCACAACGGCGGTCAACTCATGGGGATCGCTCTGGACTGGCGCATGTTCGGCAAGCGTTTCCAGAATGGTGCGCATATCTTTGATCGGCACCTTCTCGGCGAGCAGATTTTGCAGCACCTTATGCAGGGTAGTCAGCGTCACTACCCCGGGCACCAGATCTTCCGTCAGCTTCGGCATCTCCTGGGTTACCCGGTCGAGCAGCTGCTGCGCTTCCTGGCGGCCAAACAGCTCGGGGGCGAACTGGCCAATCAGGTGGTTAAGGTGCGTGGCGACAACCGTACTGGCCTCTACCACCGTAAAGCCCTGAATCTGCGCCTGCTCTTTCAGGGCACTTTCAATCCACGTGGCCTGCAAACCAAAGGCCGGGTCGATGGTCGACTCTCCTGGCAGCGTACCGGCCGCGGTGCCGGGGTTAATCGCCAGCCAGCGCCCCGGGTAAGCGTCCCCGGAGCCAATTTCAACGCCCTTCATCAGGATGCGATAGCGCGCGGGCGGCAGGTCCATATTGTCACGGATGTGCACCACCGGCGGCAGGAACCCCATCTCCTGGGCGAATTTTTTGCGAATGCTGCGAATGCGTCCCAGCAGCTCGCCGTCCTGCTGGAAGTCAACCATCGGGATCAGGCGATAGCCCACCTCCATACCCAGCGAGTCCTCAAGCTGGACGTCGTTCCAGGTTGCCTCTACCGCCTGCGGATTCTCCGGCATTTTTACCGGTGCGGGGGCCGCAGGCGCGGTCATCTGTCGGCCACGCATCCACCAGGCAAGCCCCAGCAGCGCGGCGGTAAACAGCAGGAAGACGAAGTTCGGCATCCCCGGCACCATGCCCAGCAGGCCAAGCACCGCGGCGCTTAACAGCATCACGCGAGGATTATTAAACAGCTGGGTAACCATCTGTTCGCCAACATCCTGGTCAGTCGCCACGCGGGTAACGATAACGCCCGCGGCGGTCGAGATCACCAGCGCCGGGATCTGCGCGACGAGGCCATCACCGATGGTCAGCAGCGTGTAGCTCTCAGCCGCCGCGCCAACGGCCATATCATGCTGTAGCACGCCGACCAGCAGGCCGCCGACCACGTTGATTGCCATGATCATTAGCCCGGCAACGGCATCGCCACGCACGAACTTGCTCGCCCCGTCCATCGACCCGTAGAAGTCCGCTTCCTGGGTCACTTCCGAACGGCGTTTTTTCGCTTCTTCTTCGCCAATCAGGCCCGCGTTAAGATCGGCGTCGATGGCCATCTGCTTGCCCGGCATCCCATCCAGTACAAAGCGCGCACCCACTTCGGCGATGCGCCCGGCGCCTTTGGTGATAACCATAAAGTTAATGATGACAAGAATGATAAACACCACGATGCCGATGGCGAAGTTACCGCCCACCAGGAAGTGGCCGAAGGCCTCCACCACGCGGCCCGCAGCGCCCGCACCGGTGTGGCCTTCCATCAGAATGATACGCGTGGAGGCAACGTTCAGCGCCAGGCGCAGTAGCGTGGTAAACAGCAGCACGGTCGGGAACGCTGCGAACTCGAGCGTGCGCTGGGTGAACATCGCCACCAGCAGCACCATGATCGACAGTGCGATGTTAAAAGTGAACAGCAAATCCAGTACGAACGCCGGCAGCGGCAGCACCATCATCGACAGGATTAGCAGGATGAGCACCGGCCCGGCAAGAATTTGCCATTGCCCGGATTTCATGGAGCCGGGCAGACGCAGTGCCGCGAGCAGATTAGCCATCGGAGTCCTTCTCATTCGCAAAGTCCAGTGCTTCTGGCACCGGCAGGTTTTCAGGTTTTTTCGGGATCAGGCCGCCCGCCACGCGCCAGCGTCTGAGCTGCCAGACCCAGGCGAGCACTTCCGCCACCGCGGAGTAAAGCTGGCCTGGGATCTGCTGGCCGATTTCCGCGTGACGATAGAGCGCACGGGCAAGCGGCGGCGCTTCAAGCGTTGGAATACGGTGTTCGTTAGCAATTTCACGGATGCGCAGCGCCACAAGTCCTGCCCCTTTGGCCAGCACCTTCGGCGCGTTCATTTTTTTCTCGTCGTACTGCAGGGCCACGGAATAGTGCGTCGGGTTGGTGACGATGACGTCGGCCTTCGGCACGTCGGCCATCATGCGGCGGCGAGCCACCGCGCGCTGCTGCTGGCGAATACGGTTCTTAACGTGCGGATCGCCTTCCTGCTGCTTGTACTCGTCGCGGATGTCCTGGCGGCTCATGCGCAGCTTTTTCAGGTTGCTGAAAATCTGGAAAAAGACGTCAAAGCCGACCATCGGGATAAGCCCCAGCACAATGAGCAGCCCGCAGGCCGCCACGATGTCCAGCGCGTGGCCCAGCGCGGCAATCGGCGGTTCGCTCATCAGTCGCATCATGTCTGGCCAGTTGTGCCACAGGTACCAGGCCGTCACGGCGCCAACCAGCGACGCTTTTAAGAAGGCTTTAAGTAATTCCGCCCCGGCCTGCGCGGAAAACAGACGCTTCAGCCCGGGCAGCGGGTTGAGCTTGCTGAACTTAAAGGCAATGGATTTACCGCTGAACAGCAGCCCGCCGAGCAGCATGGGCGCGGCGATAGCCACGATCACCAGCCCTCCCATCAGCGGCAGCAGCGCCCAGACGGCCTGTTTAATCAGCAGGCTGATTTGGTTCACGATGAGGTGTGGGTCGTTAATGATGTTGTGATCGAAGTGCAGCCCGGCCGCGAGCATCGCCGCCAGCTGCCGGGCGAGCGGCTCGCCGCCCATCCAGATGATGCTCAGCCCCACCAGCACCATAAGCAGCGAGGTTAATTCGCGGGAACGCGGGATCTGCCCATCCTCACGAGCTTTTTCAAGCCTGTGGGGTGTGGGGGCTTCTGTTTTATCCTCTTCGCTATCTTCAGACACCGCTTTCAGTCTCGTGGCCGCAATTCCAGGCACAGCATGCCAGAGGCGCAGTGGACTAATGGCGGGAAAATAGGGGGAAAAGTGCGTTTGTTTGTGTGTTCAGCCTCGACGATCTCTTGGCTTGAGAATGTTTCATTAACTTTCATTTGGTTTTGCGAGAAGCCTCGAAAGTTTAAAATATCAAAGGTGTAACCGCTACCCCGCAAAAGATCTCTTTGTTATTTTCTCTCCTTATTGGAAAAAAATCATGACAAAAAGGGATGAAAAATGCAGTGGACTAAACTTCTTAACAGCAATCGCCGTAAAGATAAAAGCACTCAATATTGCGAGGCCAGACCTTCCGATACGGGTGGTGGCAGGCTTGAGATTGAGCGAGATTACGACCGAATATTGTTTGCGGCACCAACGCGCAGGCTTGCTGATAAAACACAGGTCTTTCCCTTGGATAAAAATGATCATGTGCGCACGCGCTTGACCCATTCGCATGAAGTTGCAAACCTTGCGCGGGGTATCGGTGTAAGACTGGCATTTGAATTCAAAGACAAAGTATTCGTTGATTTACCTGAAAGCTTTAGCGTTCAGCGTAATATTCCTGCCCTCTTGGCTGCAATCGGCCTTGCTCATGACCTGGGCAATCCTCCTTTTGGGCACCAGGGTGAAACTGCAATGCAACAGTGGTTCCAGGCTGTCCTAAAAGATGAAAAAGAGGCGAGCAATGAGATTTATAACGATTTTCGACATTTTGATGGTAATTCTCAAACGTTGAGATTAGTGACTAAATTACAAATTCTTAGTGACAATTTCGGGTTAAACCTGACTTACAGTACGTTAGCTTCAATGATTAAATACCCCCGCTCCTCCAGGGATAATTCAAATACCATCTGGAAAAAACATGGCTACTTCTTCTCTGAAGAGGCAATAGTAAAAGAGATATGGGAAGAAACAGGCTTAAAAGAAGGTGTTCGTCATCCTTTTACTTATATTATGGAAGCCTGTGATGATATTGCCTACTCCGTACTTGATGCAGAGGACACAGTAAAAAAAGGGCTGACCTCTTTTCACGATCTCATACATTTTCTTTCATGTTGGAACGAGGACCAGACACTGAATGCTGATGAAGTTATTACAGATGTTGTGACATATAGTAAAAATAAAAACAAAACCTTCGCCGATACTAAATTAAAACTTTCCCCAAGTGAACTCAATGATACAAGCATGCAAATGTTCCGTGTCCGCGCAATATGTAAATTAGTAGAATCGGTAGTCGAAGCTTTTATTGAAAACCGAGATAAATTTTTAGATTTGAATTGTGACGTTCCGGATCTTATTTCATTGAGCAAAGGGAATAATCTCTGTAAAGCTCTAAAGAAATTTGACCAAACTCGTGGCTACAGGCATCGTTCTGTATTAGAACTTGAGTTGAAAGGATCTAATTATATTAAAGGAATTATGGATATGTTATGGGTTGGCATACACGGCCATAAAACTGATGAAGAAAAAGAAAAAGAAAAAACGCTTAAAAATTCTAACGCAGAATTCTTGCCGCGGGATGAGTTCAAATCTGCTACTCCCTTTGGTAAATACGCGTACGGCAGGATTTCTGAGAATTATCGCCGAATTTTTGAACAAACGGAAGAGGCACCCGAACTTCCACGTATCTATAAAGAGGTTCAGCTTCTGGCAGATGCGGTATCAGGCATGACAGATAGTTATTTGATTGCCCTGCACGATGAGCTAAAATCGTTGTATGAGTATGAACACAGTCTCAAGTAATCGAAATCTGAAGCGGATGGTAGAAGGCTTCTTCGCTTCGGATAAGAATGAGCGACAGGCAGCCAGCACCCTTCTTGAGGAGCTGTCCAGGCACGCTCACCTCTACATTTTTGGCGGGATGATTCGCGATATTGGTTTATCGGGTAAAAAGAATGTTTTCTCAGATATCGATCTTGTTTTTTCCGGCTCCCGCGAAGAGCTTGCGCATGCCCTAAAACATATTGGCATTGAGACTTTCTTTGAGAATAAATTTGGTGGATATCGCCTGACACATTATGAGGTAGAATATGATATCTGGAGCCTTGAGGACACATGGGCTTTCAGAGAGAACGTTATTTCACTGAATACTATTCATAGCTTATTGCATACAACGTTGATGACGTGGGATGCGGTAATCTACGATGTTAAGGAGAAAAAACTCATCACCCACCCAAACTATTTACAAGACCTCATAAATCGCCGACTGGATCTTGTACTGGAGCAAAACCCAAATGAGAAGGGTTCCATAATAAAGATACTCAGAACCATTTATGCTAAAGATGTCGTAACCTTAGGCAGTAAACTCTGTGATTACCTTCGGTGTAATCTTAAGCGGTATAATCGTGAAGAGCTTCTGGAATATGAATTACTGCACTTTGGCAGTAATATAATGAGTCACAGCCGAATAGAAAAGCTTGTCGCCACCCTACAGGAATACCGAGGGGGTGAGGACGTTATTATTAATCATTATAAAAGAAAGAAAAGCTTACGTCCGCATTATTCCGAATAAAGAAATTACATATGCATGGATTAACAGAAATCTGGAAGGCCATCCCTACCAAAAGCGAATACCTGTAAAGCATTATCTTGAAACTAATGTCTGCCAAAAATGCGGTTCAACTAGTTTACTGGATGTTGGACTTACAAGGCTCGTATCCCACAGACGAACAATCCTCTGCGCAAATTGTAAAACCACACTCATTCGTGAGGAAGATTAGCTTTCCAGGTAGTGTGGCCTAGCACCAGGGCGCGTCATCCCCCGCTGATACGGCGGATGACGCTGGCACTTTTCCGTTCTACGAACTCAGAACCCCAAACTATCCAGCAAATCGTCAACCTGATCCTGGCTTGCGACGACGCCTGCGGCGCTGGTGTCCATCTGCGGGCCGTTGAGCAGGCCGTCGCCCGCGCGTTTGCTGCGCGCATCCGGCTCCGGCATGTTTTCCAGCAGCACCATTAACAGCTGGCGCTCGATCTCCTGGATAACGTCCATCATGCGTTTGATGACCTGGCCCGTCAAATCCTGGAAGTCCTGGGCCATCATAATTTCCAGCAGCTGGGCGTTGGTGAAGCTTGTGTGCTCCGGTACGCCAGACAGATAGCTGCGGGTATCGCTCACCAGCTCTTTGGCATCGCTCAGTTCGATCGGGTTTTCGAACCAGGCGTCCCAGCGCCCGGTGAGTGCCTTCGCACCGGACTCGAGTTTGTTCTGGTGCGGCTGCGAAAGCTCGACGCAGTTCAGCGCGCGCTCTGCGGCCTGGGCGGTCATCTGCACCACGTAGTCCAGGCGGTCGCGGGCGTCCGGAATCGCTTCCGCCGCTTCGGCAATCGCCTGGTCCAGGCCCAGCTCGCGCAGGCTGTCGCGCAGCATGCGCGTCAGGCTGCCAATGCGCGCAATAATGTCATTTGGCGACTGATGGAGCTCCATCGCCGGGTTTGTGGATGAGTGCATCTGCGCCTCCTACATGCCAAGCTTTTCGAAGATCTTGCCCAGCTTCTCTTCAAGGGTTGCGGCGGTAAATGGCTTCACCACATACCCGCTCGCCCCGGCCTGTGCTGCCGCGATAATGTTCTCTTTCTTCGCTTCCGCCGTGACCATCAGCACCGGCAGCGCCGCCATCGCGCCGTCGGCACGGATGGTTTTCAGCAGCTCCAGCCCGTCCATGTTTGGCATGTTCCAGTCGGAGATAACGAAACCATAGCCGCCGGACTGCAGTTTATTCAGCGCGTCCACGCCGTCTTCCGCCTCTTCGACGTTGTTAAATCCCAGCTCTTTAAGCAGGTTACGCACGATGCGACGCATGGTAGAGAAGTCATCCACCACCAGAAACTTAAGCTCTTTGTCTGCCATAAAATTCGGGCTCCATTGTTAAATACGTATTGCCTGTCCGGCACTAATTTTCGCCAGCATCTGCTGGCTTATCTGGCTTAAATCGACCACTTCGCTGACGCCACCGCTGTTGATGGCCTCACGCGGCATGCCGAACACCACACAGCTTGCTTCATTTTGGGCGAGAGTCCACGCCCCGGCCTGGTGCATGGCCAGCATCCCGGCGGCACCGTCATTACCCATTCCGGTGAGGATCACCCCCACGGCGTTGCGCCCGGCAAACTTCGCCACCGAATGGAACAGCACGTCCACCGCCGGGCGATGCCGGTTTACGGGCGGGCCGTCATGTAATTTGATTTGGTAGTTTGCGCCGCTGCGCGACAGCTCCATGTGCTTATCACCGGGCGCAATATAGGCGTGACCGGGCAGTACGCGCTCGCCGTCCTCTGCTTCTTTCACCGCAATCTGGCAAAGTTTGTTCAGCCGCTCCGCAAAGGAACGGGTGAAGCCAGGCGGCATATGCTGGGTAATCAGTACCGCCGGGCTTGAGAGCGGCAGCGGCTGCAGCACGTGGCGAATGGCCTCGGTTCCCCCGGTGGAAGCCCCAATGGCGATCAGTTTTTCTGAGCTGAGCAGCGGCCCAGCTTTTAGCTGTGCCGGAGCAGCGGCAGGTGCGCGGGCAGCCAGTTTTGCGCGCGAGGCGGTGCGCACTTTCTCGGCGATCGTCTCGCTATAGGCCAGCATCCCTTCACGAATGCCCAGTTGCGGCTTGGTGACGAAATCGATCGCCCCCAGCTCCAGCGCCCGCAGCGTCACCTCCGAGCCTTTGCCGGTCAGCGAAGACACCATCACCACCGGCATCGGACGCAGGCGCATCAGCTTCTCAAGGAAATCCAGCCCGTCCATGCGCGGCATCTCAACGTCCAGCGTCAGCACGTCGGGATTAAATTTTTTGATTAAATCACGGGCCACCAGCGGGTCCGGCGCGGTGGCCACCATCTCCATGTCGCTATGGCTGTTAATAATTTCTGTCATGATCTGGCGCATCAGGGCGGAGTCATCGACGGACAGCACTCTTATTTTTGTCATGATCTTTCCTTACTCAGCCCGTACACCGTCTGCCCACGCAGCCAGAACTCACGACTGAGGTTACTGAAGTTCTCTGAATGCCCGGCGAACAACAGGCCGCCGGGCTTCAGCAGAGGAACAAAGCGGCTCAAAATCTCCTGCTGCGTCGTTTTGTCGAAATAGATCATCACATTGCGACAGAATATGGCGTCGAACTGGCCGGGGATCGGTGCCTGCCTGTCCAGCAGGTTGATCGGCGCAAAGTCAATGTGGCTCGCCAGCTCGCTGCGCACCCGAACCAGGCCTTCGTGCGGCCCGGTGCCGCGCATGAAGTAACGCTGCATCTGCTGGGGCGAGAGCGTTTTCAGCTCTTCCTGGCGATAGACGCCGCTCTGCGCTTTTTCCAGCACCTGGGTGTCGATATCGCTGGCAAAGACCTTCCAGCGCCCCGGGGCCAGTCCCAGCACGTCGGCAAGGGTAATGGCGATGGAGTAAGGCTCCTCGCCGGTTGAGGCCGCCGCGCTCCACACCCGGTATTCGCCGCCGCGCTTGCGGGCATGCTCCGCCAGCACCGGGAAGTGGTGCCCTTCGCGGAAGAACGCCGTCAGGTTGGTGGTCAGCGAGTTGATAAACGCCTGCCACTCCGCGCTGTTAGAGTTCGCCTCGAGCAGGCCAAGGTAGCGCCCGAAATCATCCAGGCCCAGCGTGCGCAGGCGGCGAACCAGGCGGTTGTAAACCATGTCCCTTTTGTGGTCCGCCAGCACAATACCTGCGCGCTGGTAAATCAGTTGGCATATCCGACGGAAATGGGTGTCGGATAGCGGCAGACGCTGTGTCATCTGTAACATTAATGACGGTTGTCCATTAGACAGGGGTGATGTCATAGCGCCTTCTCAGTCACAATCAGGGGGTGACCAGCACCCCGGAGGTTTCAAATTCCCCGGTTTCGCGTTGGCTATCTACGCTTGCCAGTTTAAAGACGCTGACCACGCCAGACAGCTGTTCCGCCTGGTTTGCCAGCGCGTCGGTTGCGCCTGCCGCCTCTTCGACCAGGGCGGCGTTCTGCTGGGTAACCTGGTCCATCTGGCTGACCGCCAGCGCGACCTGCTCAATGCCGCGGCGCTGTTCGTCCGAAGCGGAGGCGATTTCGCCCATAATGTCGTTCACCTGGGTCACGGAACGGACGATCTCCGCCATGGTAGACGCCGCGGTATCGACCAGCTTCGAGCCCTGTTCGACGCGATTCACCGACTCTTCGATCAGCACTTTGATCTCTTTGGCGGCCTGCGCGCTGCGCTGTGCGAGGTTACGAACCTCTCCGGCAACGACGGCAAAGCCCCGTCCCTGCTCACCGGCGCGGGCGGCTTCTACCGCCGCGTTCAGCGCCAGAATATTGGTCTGGAAGGCGATGCCGTCGATGACGCTGGTGATATCGCCGATCTTCTGCGAGCTGCCCGCAATGTCGTGCATGGTGCGCGCCACGTTTGCTGCCTGCTCCCCGCCCTGCTTCGCGGTGCTGGCCGCGGCGCGCGAAAGCTGTGCGGCCTGGCGCGCATTTTCGGCGTTCTGCCCAACCGTCGCGGTCAGCTGCTCCATGCTGGCGGCAGTTTGCGCCAGCGACGCGGCCTGTTCTTCGGTCCGGGCGGAGAGATCGTTGTTCCCTGCCGCAATTTCAGCAATGCCGGTGTGCATCGCGCTGCTTCCCTGCCGCACCTGGCTGACCGTCTCTTTCAGCGCCTGCTGCATGTTTTTCAGGCTCTGGAAGATCTCAGAAATCTCGTTGCGCCCGAAGACTAGTACCGGGCTTGCCAAATCTCCCGCCGCAATGCGTTCGAAGTGGCTGCGCACGATGGCCAGCGGCTGCACAATCATCCTGCGTGACCAGAGAATGGAGCCGAACAGCAGCAGGATGGCCATCGCCGTCACGGAGCCGAACAGGACCGCCGAAATGTGATAATTCTTCTGGCTGTCGGCGCTGGCCGCCGCCACGATGTCATTGATGCTTTGCTGCCAGGCGTTGAAGTTGGCGTCAAAAATATCCTGCGACTTCTGCACCGGCGCACCGAGGAAATCCGACAGCTGATTGCTTTCAAGCCAGGTCGACTGGTGCTGTAAATCGTCACGATAGGCGCTGTAGCTTTGCTTCGTGGAGGCCAGCATCTCCTCGCCCTCTTTGCTGGTCGGCGGGATCTCCAGGAACTGGTTAAACAACATGTCGGCCTGCTTCAGGCTGCCGCGCGCCGTGGCCATCAGACGCTTAATGTCTTCCGGCGGATAGCTCAGTGCAGTCAGCGTTCCGGCACGGCTTAACGCCGTGCTTGCCTGCAGCAGCGCGGCCCGGCTTTGGGTCAGCGTATCCCGCTGCTGATTGCTCGCCTCGACCATTTTGAGGTTCTGAAAATCATCGCGAAAAGCCCAGAAGGACAAACCATTACTGCCAATCTGCAGCGCGCCGCAGAGGATTAAAATCAGGATCAGACTGGTCGATAAACGGAGACGGTTTAACATCAAAGCTTTCCTCGGCCGGCACGTCTGCCGGCGTAATCAGTTGTCAGTGTGTAGTCAGAAAGTTTCCCAATTATCATCGCCACCGGCGGTTGCCGGTTTACGCAGGCCGAGCGTAGATGCGCTCTGCAACTCACGAGGGGCGGTTTCTGCGGCAGTCCGTTGCGCGCCGCTTCCGCTTTTCAGGCGGAATGCAGCGACAGATTGAGTCAGCAGGCTGGCCTGCTCTTCGAGCGCAGCGGCGGCAGAGGCGGACTCTTCCACCAGCGAGGCGTTCTGCTGGGTTACACGGTCCATTTCCGAAACGGCAAGCGCCACCTGGTCGATGCCGCGGCTCTGCTCATCGGAGGCGGAAGCAATCTCCCCCATGATGTCGGTGACGCGGGTGACGGCGCTGACGATATCGCTCATGGTTTCCCCGGCGCTTTCCACCAGCACGGAGCCGGTATCCACGCGGGATACGGAGTCTTCTATCAGGGATTTGATCTCTTTGGCGGCCTGGGCGCTGCGGCTTGCCAGGTTACGAACTTCCCCTGCGACCACGGCAAAACCACGTCCCTGCTCACCGGCCCGCGCGGCTTCTACCGCCGCGTTAAGCGCCAGAATATTGGTCTGGAAGGCAATGCCGTCGATCACGCTGGTGATATCAGCAATTTTCTTTGAGGAACCCGCAATCTCGTGCATGGTCCTGACCACGCCATCAACAACTTTGCCGCCGCGAGAGGCGGTTTCCGACGCGCTTAGCGCCAGCTGCGAAGCCTGACGGGCGTTCTCGGCGTTCTGCTTCACGGTTGCGGTAAGCTGTTCCATGCTCGCGGCGGTTTCTTCCAGCGACGCGGCCTGCTGTTCGGTACGGGATGAGAGGTCGTTATTGCCCGCGGCAATTTCCGTGGCGCCGCTGTAAATCGCATCGGATCCGTCGCGCACGCTGCCGACGGTAACAATCAGCTCCTGCTGCATATGGCTGACGCTGGCGGCCAGCTGGCTGATTTCGTTGCGCCCGTCGCTATTAATGTTTTCGGTCAGATTGCCGTTGGCGATTTCGCGGATGTGGCCGATAACCACGGTAAGAGGTTTAAGCAGGATGCGGCGCATCCCCAGCCACACCAGCACGATAACGGCGGCCAGCGCCAGGGCAAGCCCGGCAATCTGCCATTTGGCGAAGCGGTAGTCGGCGGTGCTGGCAACGTACGACTGCTCGTACATGCGGTCATTCAGGGCAATGTATCGTTTATAAACCTCTTCCAGCGCGTTTTGCTTACCCTGGGTGGCCTGGGCAAAATAGGCGTCGAGGTTGCCGTTTTCCAGGAAGCCAGTCAGCTCGCCAAGGGCCAGGTTATAGTCCTGGAAATCATCGTCAATGTCTTTGACTACCGCTTCCATCTCCGGGGAAATAGGTGCGATCTGCCTGAAAGCCGCATAGTGCTTCCGGGCATCGGTCAGCGACGTTTTGGCGCCTTTCAGCAGTTCTGTTTTCGCCGCGCTTTGCCCGTTTGCGGCATCCATCATGGCGCGAGCCGAAGAGCGGCTGAGGTTGATGCGGGTTTGCAGCAGCAGGTTCCAGGTCTGGGTCAGCTCAGACTGCTGAACGCGCAGTTCGCGGGAGACTTTAAAGCTGTCGTTATTCTCTTTCAGAGCGTTAAAAAACATGCCGCCCGACATAAGCTGCAGCAGCGCGAAGACAATCAGCACCATCATCAGCATGGTGACAACGCGAATACGGTTCAACATATAACACCCTATGAATAACTTGATATCGGTGTTATCGGCATGGGGTGGCGGAACTTTACGTGAAATTAGCGTCAGGTGAGGCCTGCCGGCAGATAGCTGAATCTCTTACACGGTTCACCCCTGAAGCTGGTCTGGTCGAACATGTCATATCAGCTATTATTCCGCTCACCTTCGTGAAGGTATATCTGGAATAGCGGTGATGTTCCGTTCACCTTAAGCCAGACTTTCTATGCGACTGCCGAACCGGTGAACGACCAGAGGGTGTTCGCCGTCACACCCTCTGGGCTCCCGACTCCCGGCAATAAATCGCCACCTGCGGCGGTAAACCTCCATTTTTGGCTCCCTGTCCGGGTCGGTTGCGATTCGTTCCCGACGATCACAACCTCCAGCCGTTCCCGACGGCTGGACCCGGCCATGAAGCCAAAAATGGAGGCGATTTAAGCCGGACCCAACACCCTCGCTTTAACTTTCATGAATGACTTATCTCCGGTGTCGCTGTAGGTTTCAAAGCGATGCTATTTCTGATGTTATTTCTGGCTTAAAGCGACACCCTGTTCCCGGCTTAAATCGCTCCGGTTTTTGCCCTTCAGGCAGGGTCACGTTGTCGGGAACAACGTGAGAGAGCGATCGTCTGGAACGAATCGCGAACGACCCTGCATGTTGGGTAAAAACCGGAGTTTACCGCTTCAGCGGCGATTTATTTGCCGGGCGCCGGGGTCGCCAGGGGATTGGCGTAAATCCCCTGGCACGTTCACCGTTCGCAACGGCAGCAGAGATAGCCAGACGTACGGGTGAACGGAAAAATACCGATGTTTCATATTCGTTCATGCCACCCGCACTGGCCATGCCACGCCAGATGAAGAATCAGTAGTCAGAATGCAATATCCACCACCAGCGTATCCGTATAGGTCCCGGCAGGCGGCGTGGTCTGGGCTGTCAGCACTTTGGCGACGTAGTTGTAGCTGCGCAGCAGGCCGTCGGTGCTGACCGACGACGACACGCCGCTTGCCCAGCGCTCGGCGCCCAGGCTACCCCAGCGGTCGGTGCCGTTGGATTTATAAACCTCATAGTTCATGAAGTTGCTGCCGCTCGCCATGCGTCTGACCGTGCCGTTGGGATGGATGCCGTTATCCAGCCCCACGGTATAGGTGCTGCCTTTGGTGCAGGTGATGCCTACGGTCTGGGAGACGCTTTTGAAGTTCTGCACCAGCGGTGCGCTGTCGAAGTTTACCGTCGGGGCGGAGATGGCGGTGCAGTCGTTAGTGACGGTCAGGGAAAGCGTGGTGGTCGGGGAGCTATTCCCCGACTGGTAGGCCAGGCAGACCGCCACCCCAAGGCTGCATATATTCCAGTCGACGCGAAAGTTAAGCACCACCCGATAAGGCCCGGCGCTGACGTTCTGCCCGGCTACCGTCCTGAAGTAGAGCGGCAGGTCGTAGCGCTTGCTGCTCAACAGGCCAAGCAGGGTCGCGCCGCTCCAGGTGTAAGTGCCGCCCACCTGCACCTCGCTGTTGTTGGCGCAGGCCGCCTGCCCACAAACAATAACGGGCACGTTATCGGTATTGGCCGGGACATCCGTTCTGCGTAGCGAGCCGCGCGTTCCGGTCGCCGCCGGGGTAGCGCTGATGTAGGTCAGCGTGACGCTGTCCGAGGTGAGCAGGTTCAGCACCGTATCGCAGCTCAGCGACAGCGTTGCCGAGGTGGACTGCACGGTGGTGTTGACCACAAACGAACTCTGCGTGCCGAACGATCCCGTATTCGACCCGCTTAAGGTGCAGGCCGCCCGCACCGGCGCTGCAAAGAACAGCAGCAGCAGCCCCAAAAGCAGGCAGATTTTTGTAGGGCGGCTAAGCGCAGCGCCATCCGCCAGCATGCCGCGGGCCATCACGGTGCCTCCCGGCTGCAGGTCAGCGGCCCGTAGGTATTGAGCTTGTGATCGGTTTTCTGCGCCAGGGTAAGCGTGACGGTACAGCGCCTGCCGTCCGGCGTGGTGATGGTCAGCAGGTTGACGTCATGGAGATCTTCAAGGTAAGCGATACCGTCGTACCCCACCGGTACGGGCGGCTGCAGCCTGCGGTAGACCTGGCTCGAAACCGGCAGCGGCCTCCCCGCTTCGTCGTGCAGGACTACGCTTGCCACCCGCTGCTGCTCCATCGGGAAATCGAGCAGGTACCCCGAGTGGCGACGCAGGGCAATACGCTGTTCGGTATGTTTCAGTGCGGTATCCGCCGGCAGGTTCAGCGTGTTAATGCTATAGCTGGCCGGGTAGTAAGAGGAGACGCCGCTGATCAGCAGATAGCCGTCGTCGTCGGTGGTGCCCATCGGCTGGTTTTCATAATTCACCGTCACGTCCCGATGGCCGTCGGTGCTGACTACCACAAACGCATCGTTAACCCGGTTGGCGGCGAACAGCGTGTTATCCATCATCACCAGCGAGCCGGTCAGTTCGCCCCACTGGGTATAGCCGTGGCGCTGGCCGTATGCGCCGCCCTGCAGTTCAACTTTATTGTTGCGCCAGCCAAGCGTGACCTGCTGGTAGTCGTCGGTCTGGCTCTGGTGGGCATAGGCCATATTCCAGCTGAAGCCGCCGTCGCTCGGCATGGCGTGGCTGTAGTTCACCCGCTGGGTATTGCCCGCGTCCGGCGTGTTTTCCACGCTGAACGCCACGTTGTCCTGGGTGCCGAACGGTACCTGCAACGAGAGCGCCATCGTCCAGCCGCTGGTCGCCGGATCGTGGCTGGCAGCAAGATAAAAGCTGCTGTTGCCCCACAGGTTTTTGCTCCACGACAGGTTGAGCAGCTGGGTTTTCTCATCGTCGAAGCTGCGCACGTCGATCCACGCCGCGCCAATGTTGCCGTAATCGCCCATGTTAAACGACAGCGAATACTGATCGGTGCTGCGGCTCAGGCTGGCAATGGGCTGATGGTCGTCGTCGTAAAGATCGGGCGAGTCGTACAGCGCGAGGTTGCCGAAGGTGCGGTCGCGGTGGCTGTGCTGGGTGCCGATGTTAAACCAGTCGGTATTGTACTGATAACCCCAGTTGATCTGCTGGCCCCCTTTGCCGCGCATTTCGCTGCGGGAGTAAGCGCCGTTAACCACGCCGAAGCTGCCGAGCTTAACCAGCGTCCCCAGCCCGCCCAGCGCCAGAGATTCTGCCCCTTCCGCGTGGCTTTCCATCGTCCAGAAATCGCTGATGCCGTAGCGGTAAGAGCCGCTGGCCGCCGCCGGGCCGTAAGAGAAGTTTTCAAGCCCGTAATCCCTGCGCAGGCTGCCGAGCGTGATGGCTCCGTCGCTTAGGCCGGGCTTCAGCAGCTCGCTGGCCACGTAGAACGGCAGCGTAGTGGAAACCTGACGGCCCAGCGCATCCGTCGTGACCAGCACCGCATCCCCCGAGCCGTTGACGTACGGCAGGTTGGTCAGGGTGAACGGGCCGGGCTGCAGGTCGGTGCTGCCGGTCCGGTAGCCGTTGATGAAGACGTCGACGGTCGAAGGCACGGCCGCCTCGCCGGAGAAGGCCGGGAGGGGATAGGTGATTAAGTCAGGGCGCAGGGTGAAGTCGCGCCCGAAAGAGACGCCGCCCATGCGCACGCTGCTGCTCCAGCTCAGGGCATCGCTGACCACGTCCCCCGCCGACCAGCTTAAAACATCGTCTTCGTCGGTACCGGTCAGCGTGGTGTCATAGCGCCGGTAGCCGTCATTTTCACTGCCATAGCCGGAGAATGCCTGGCGGAACGTGCCGGTGCTGGAGAGGCTGTAGCTGCCGCTGAAAATCCGCAGCTCGTGCCAGGCCGTGGCCTGGGAGCCGCTGTTTTGCGTGTTGCTGGCGTAGACGTCGTAGTTAAGCAGCGCGCCGGTTCCGCTCAGGGCTTTTACGCGCGAGTCGCGCTTGCCGAGCACCAGCGCCTGTTCGGGCAGCCAGTCGTTTGGCACCGTCAGCAGCAGCCGCTGGCCAGTACTGTCGTAGCTGGACCTGACGGAGGCCAGCGAAGAAACGTTCACTTCGCCGACGGGAAGCTTGTCCGCCGGTAACCCGGCACGCTGCAGGTCAGCGCTGGCCACAAAATACTGCCCGCCTCGCTCGGTGACGGGCACCACCTGACCGCTGTCCCACTGGTTGAAAACCAGCGACAGATGAAAGACCGTTGCGGCGTCTGACTCCTGTGCCCGCGGCGGCGGCGGTAACACATCATCCCCGTCGTCAGCGCTGGCGCCGGGGGACAGGGAGAAGAGTAAGATCGCCATCGGTAGCAACCGGGTTAGTTGACCGGCGCGGATTGCCATACATCGTCAGGCGCATTGATCGAAGCGGACAGCTGCGTCGGCCGCGTCATGGACGCCGGCAGCGGCCAGACGCGCTCGCTGTTGGGCAGCACGTACCCCATCAGCCCGTCCGCTAACACGCGCTGCTGGCCCCCCTGCGCAAGCGTAACTTTGCTCAGCCGCGCGTGGACGTTGCCCCGGTTGGATACCTGAAGCGCGGGTTTGCCGCCGTCGTTGATGACGCGCCAGGTGAGCTGGCCGGGGTCCGCGTTGGCGTGGTTGCTGGCTGCCTTTTGCGTGGCGATGCCGGGGCCGTAGGCGAACAGAGGGATGGAGTAGCGCATCTGGAGCTTAAGGCCCATCTGTGGCTTGCTGTTGTCGGAAGGCTGGGGAATTTCATCCACTACGATGCGGTAGGCCTGCTCCTGATTGGGCGGCACGGTGCTTTGTTTGATCAGTCGGATAAGCTGTTTGCTGCCGCCCCTGATGTTGACAATCGGCGGGCTGGCGACCACGTCCTGCTGCTGCTGATAGCGCTCGTGTCCGCCCTCCTGCTGCCAGCGCACCACCCTCACCTGCATGGTGGTGGCGCTGGTGCCCTGATTCTGGATCCACAGCTCCGCCGCCTTCGCGTCGGCGGCCAGAAACGGGTCAATGGGCCAGATAAGAACGTTGCTGGCAGCTCCCGCCTGCCAGGCGGCAAGTAAGCCCAGCGCCGCGCCGGCTCCCCTTATCCACTGCATCATATTGCTTCTCCCTGATTACCATGACAGCGTCACGGTGAGTTGGTCGGTATAGGTTCCTGCCGGGCTGAACCCCGTTAGCTGCGCCGCGCCGAACAGGGGTAGCGTAATGTTATTGCTGTTGGTGTAGGCCACCGTCACCGCCTGGTTCACCAGAATCTCGCTGCTCGCGGTCAGCGAACTGGTGGTATACAGCCGGTACGGCACCGCGTCCGTTCCCCCGGTGCGCACCATGCGGCGCACGCTGGTGTAATTTCTCCCGCCGTCGATCGCCATGCTCAGCACCACGCCCGGCGTACAGGCAAGCGCCAGCGAACCGTTAGGTACGAAAGCGGCGCTGGTAATGCCGCTGTCGACGCCCGAATGCGTGCCAAAGTTAAACGTCCCGAACACCGCGCCTGTCCCCGTGGTCACCGAACAGCCAGGCGTTATGGTCGCCCCTACCTGAAAAGATCTGCTGGTAACGGTTAGCGCGCTGGCAGAGGAGATAAAACACGCGGCAAGCAGCGTAAATCCGTGGATTTTAAGCAAAGCAAAGCCCCCGACAGTCGCTGCTGCCTGTCCATTTCCTTTACAGAATGCGGTTGCTGCGTGGGTTAGTAAGTCACGCTCACGTTAATGGTGTCGGTGTAAGTGCCCGGATTGACCGTCACGCTGTTTCCCCCACCCTGAATGCGTCCGTAGACAATATAGTTGTCCACGCCCGCGGTTGTTGACGCTTTCGGAATAGCCGTATTGTTGGCGATCACATTGGCAAAAGCGTTGTCGCTGTAGATGCTGTAGGCCACGCCCTGGGTAGCATCTGCCGTGTTAATCAGATAGCGGGCAGGCGTACCCGGCGTGCCGACGGAGGTAGCTGGCGCGCCGTTGGTGCTGCCGGTCACCTGCACGGTATAGGTAGCCCCGTTAGTGCACTGCACGCCGAAGCTGTTGCCCCCCGCCGCGCCGGTTAACGTTGTGGTAAGAGTAGAGAAGGTTGCCGGGCTGGTGCCGAAATTCAGCGTACCGAAGTTGATGCCGTTTTGGGCAGGCGAGCCGTTGATCAGACAGCCGTTAGTGAGGGTTAGCGTGGCGCCGATAGTCCCGCTGCTGGTCACGGCCTGAGCCGAGGTTGCGCCAAGTAACAGGCTGCTGCCGCACAGCGTCAGAATAAGGATTTTATTCATTGTGTCGTCCCCAACGTGAATGAAACACAACCGCGAAGAGAAACCCAACGGTCGGCCAACGAAAACTCTCTAATAATTAGAAATTTAGTTTAGGGTCGGGGAATTAACCAGCGCGGCAGGTCAATACCAGCCGAATGGCGTATTGACACAATTAAACATTGTTTTTCAGCGGGTTGGCTTGTTTTCAGCCAGTCATATTTGCAACCTGAACAAGATATATTCATTCATGTGTGATCTGCATCACGATATATCATCAGTGACGCTAAACAAACAAAACGAATAAAAAGTAAAAAAAAGTTGAAAATCATGTCCGGTTAATTCAATTTATTAAACGAATACATCCGAGCCAATTATAAATATTACATATGGTTCAATAAGTTAATGGGTTGTTAACCAGACAGGGGTTTCAGGCAAGTGGCAAGTTCAAACAAACTCACGCTGTTCATAATTCTTTTTATGATCGCGGGGATCTTAAGCGGTGCGGCTATTCATGAGTACGCGCCAGCAGAGTCAGTTAAAAGTTACGCCGACAACATCACGCTATTCACCGATATTTTCTTACGCCTCATCAAAATGGTTATCGCGCCGCTGGTCTTCAGCACGCTGACCGTAGGTATTATGAGGATGGGCGAAACCTCCACCATTGGCCGCATCGGCGGCAAAGCGATGGTCTGGTTTGTCTCTTCTTCCGTGCTTTCCATTCTGGTCGGCCTGTTTGTGGTGACGGTAACCCACCCCGGCTCGGGCATGAATCTGCAGGTTCCGACGGGCGACGTGCAAACCGGGCTTGCGGTGAGCGGCATGTCCCTCAAGGCCTTTATTTCCCATACCATTCCCACCAGCATTGCCGGCGCGATGTCAGATAACGAGATCCTGCAAATCGTAGTATTTTCTATGTTCTTCGGCATCGCGGGCGCGTCGCTGGGCGAGAAGTTCAACGCTCCGCTGGTTGCCGCCCTGGACGTGGTTTCCCATATCATGCTGAAGGTCACCGGCTACGTGATGTACGTTGCGCCGCTGGCGATTTTCGCCGCCATTTCCTCGGTAATTGCCACCGAAGGGCTGGGGATCCTGCTCAACTACGCGTCGTTTATCGGCGGCTATTATGTGGCGATTATCCTGACCTGCCTGGTGCTGATTAGCGTGGGCTACATGGTGCTGAAGGCGGATATCTTCCGCCTGCTGGCCATGCTCAAAGACCCGGTGCTGGTTGCCTTCACCACCAGCAGCTCCGAGGCGGCTTATCCTAAAACGCTCGATCAGCTCACGCGCTTCGGCTGTTCGCGCAACATCGCGTCGTTCGTGCTGCCGATTGGCTACTCCTTCAATCTGGTGGGGTCGATGGTCTACTGCTCGTTCGCGTCGATGTTCATCGCCCAGGCCTACAACATCCACCTTAGCTTCTCGGAAATTGTTGTGCTAATGCTGACGCTGATGCTCGCCTCGAAGGGGATTGCCGGCGTGCCCCGCTCCGCGCTGGTGGTACTGGCGGCAACCATTCCGAGCTTTAACATCCCGGTAGCGGGCATTCTGCTGCTGATGGGTATCGACCACTTCCTGGATATGGGCCGCTCGGCCATTAACGTGCTCGGCAACGGCGTGGCGACGGCGATGCTCTCAAAAAATGAGGGGATGCTGGAAGAAGAGCGTTCTGCCGGGGAAGAGGTCGTCGTAAACGGCGGATGACGCTGACGCTTATCCGCCCTACGCGATAGATAGTAGGGCGGATAAGCCTGCGTCATCCGCCACAAAAATCACGCCACGCGGCTGGTCGCGATGTCCACCAGCGCCATCTCTTCGCTGTTCAGCAGCTTCTCGATGTTCACCAGGATCAGCATGCGGTCGCCCAGCGCGCCGAGGCCGGTCAGGTATTCCGTTGACAGCGTGACGGCAAACTCCGGCGCCGGACGGATCTGTTCAGCCGTCAGGGACAGCACGTCAGACACGCCGTCCACTACAATCCCCACTACCCGCTGGCCCAGGTTAAGAACGATCACCACGGTGTTTTCGTTGTACTCCACGCCCGTCTGCTCGAACTTCACGCGCAGGTCGAGAATCGGCACGATAACGCCGCGCAGGTTGGTCACGCCCTTGATAAACGGCGGCGTGTTGGCGATACGCGTCACCTGATCGTAGCCACGGATTTCCTGCACTTTCAGGATGTCGATGCCGTACTCTTCGTCACCCAGGGTGAATACCAGGAACTCCTGCCCGGATGGCTCCCCGGTCAGTTTTGTCACATTCGTTAATCCGGTCATTTGGGTACCTATTTTCTTAACATATTGGGAGGGCGAGCGTGCCCGCCAGACGTTGTTCACGGTTTAAAGTTTGCAGCGCGGAGACGTCCACAATCAGCGCCACGCTGCCGTCGCCGAGGATAGTGGCAGCAGAGATACCCGGTACTTTGCGGTAGTTGCTCTCAAGGTTTTTCACCACCACCTGATGCTGGCCAATCAGCTGATCGACCAGCAGCGCATAGCGGCGGCCCGCGCTTTGCAGAATAACCACGATGCCCTGCGTCGCTTCGGTTTTCGCCCCTTCCACGTCGAAGAGCTGCCAGAGCTCTACCAGAGGCAGGTATTCGCCCCGCACTTCCAGCACGCGTTCGCCGCCCGCCAGCGGGTGTAAATCATCATCCTTCGGCTGGAGGGATTCCATCACAGCGTTGAGCGGCAGGATGAATACTTCATCCGCCACTTTGACCGACATGCCGTCAAGGATCGCCAGCGTCAGCGGCAGCATAATGCGGATAGTGGTGCCCGCGCCCGCCCGGGACTGGATCTCAACGTGGCCGCCCATCTCCTGGATATTTCGTTTCACCACGTCCATCCCCACGCCGCGGCCTGAAACGTCAGTCACCTGCTCGGCGGTGGAGAAGCCCGGGGCAAAGATCAGCATGCCCACCTCGTCGTCGGACATACTTTCGCTGACCGCCATCCCCTGCGAGAGCGCTTTGGCAAGGATGCGTTCACGATTAAGCCCGGCGCCGTCGTCGGTCACTTCGATGCAAATGTTGCCGCCCTGGTGCTCAGCGGAGAGCGTCAGGTTACCGACTTCGTGCTTGCCCGCCGCTCGGCGCTTATCCGGGGATTCAATGCCGTGATCGAGGCTGTTACGCACCAGGTGGGTCAGCGGGTCGATAATGCGTTCGATGAGGCTCTTGTCCAGCTCGGTGGAGCTGCCCAGCAGGGTCAGCTCAACCTGCTTGTCGAGCTTACTCGCCAGGTCGCGGACCAGACGCGGGAAGCGGCTGAATACGTACTCCATCGGCATCATGCGGATGGACATCACCGATTCCTGAAGGTCGCGGGCGTTGCGCTGGAGCTGGCCCATGCTGGTGATAAGCTCCCCGTGGTTTACCGGATCCAGCTCGTTGGAGCGCTGGGCCAGCATCGACTGGGTGATCACCAGCTCGCCCACCAGGTTAATCAGCTGGTCGACTTTTTCCACCGCCACGCGGATGCTGGTGGATTCGCTGGCCCGCGCTGCCGGTTTCGCTTCACGTTCGGCGCGAATGGCAGGCTTAGCCACTTCAGCAACTGCCGCAGATGGCACCACGGCTACGGCTGGCACGGTTTCTTCCACGACTTGCGCTACCGCCGCGCCGGCTGGCATCGGCAGGAATTCAATCTGTTCAGGTTCGATAACGAAGCAGAGCACGGCGGTGATGTCGTCCGCGCTGACGCTGGTTTCGAGCGTCGCCACAATGCCGGTCGCGGCTTTTTCGATGTTGCTCACCGTGCCGAGGTTCGACAGCTCTTCAAGCAGCAGATCGCGCTCGCTCTCTTTCAGGCCGCTGATCGCCACGCGCAGCCTGCCGTCGCTGGCGGCTAGCGGCTCGTTTTTCTCGACCACCGTCAGTTTTGCCGGGGCCGCTGGCTGCTCGCCTTTGGCCTCAAGCGCCAGCTGGCGCAGCGCTTTGCAGATGTAGTCAAAGCTCCCGGTGTCGGGCTGTTCGGCGCTTTTATAGGCGTCCAGCTGTTCCTGCATAATATCTTTGGTTTCCAAAAACAGGTTGATGATATCGGTGTTCAGTTGCATCTCGCCCCGGCGGGCTTCGTCCAGCAGGTTTTCCATCAGATGCGTGGTTTCCTGAAGAATGCTGAAGCCAAACGTGCCCGCCCCGCCCTTAATCGAATGGGCCGCGCGGAAGATGGCGTTCAGCTGTTCAGCATCCGGCGCCTCCGGCACGAGGCTCAGCAGATGCTGCTCCATGTCGGCCAGCAGCTCGTCGGCCTCGTCAAAAAATGTCTGATAAAAATCGCTGATATCCATACTCACGCTATCACCTCGTATCCGGTAGCGGCGGCAAAGGGCTCTGCGCCGGTGCCACGGCGGCAGGTTCTTTCAGAGTGCTCAACGACTGGTTGTCGCTCTCTGCGTTCTCATGCACGATGGCCTGTTCGGCCTGTTTGTTGAGCACCAGCAGGCTGATGCGGCGGTTTATGGCATCGTCCGGGCCGCGGTCGGTTACGCGCATCGTGGAGGCCATTCCCACCACGCGCAGCACCTTGCCGTCGGTCAGGCCGCCGAACATCAGCTCGCGGCGCGAGGCGTTGGCGCGGTCGGCAGACAGCTCCCAGTTGCTGTAGCCCAGCTCGCCACGGGCATACGGCAGGTCGTCGGTGTGGCCCGAGAGACTGATTTTGTTTGGAATATCATTGAGCAGCGGCGCGATGCTGCGCAGGATGTCGCGCATGTAGGGTTCAACTTCGGCGCTGCCGTTTTTAAACATCGGCCGGTTCTGGCTGTCGATGATCTGGATGCGCAGCCCTTCCTGAACCAGATCGATTTGCAGATGGGGCCGCAGCGCGCGCAGTTTCGGATCGGCCTCAATCAGCTGATCCAGCTCCACGCGCAGACGCTTCAGGCGGTTGGTCTCCATGCGCTTTTTTAGCTCATCGATGTCAGGATTCTTTTTCACCTCACCCTGCTGCTGGGTTACGTCGTCGCCGCCGCCCGGGATGGGGCTTGAACTGTCGGCAATGCGCTGCCCGCCGGTGATGGCGGCAGAGAGCGGGGTTTTAAAATAGTCGGCGATCTGTGCCAGCTCTTTCGGGCTGGAAATAGAGATCAGCCACATCACCAGGAAGAAGGCCATCATGGCGGTCATAAAATCCGCGTAGGCAATCTTCCACGAGCCGCCGTGGTGCCCCCCGCCATGCCCTTTGCTCTTACGCCGCCTTACGATGACGATGGGATGGGCCTGGTTTTTCATACTTCTTCTTCCGTTGCCCGTGCCTGGGCGTTCGGAGAACGAACGGCGCGCACGTGCTCTTCCAGCTCGACGAACGACGGACGTTCGCTGGAGTAAAGCGTTTTACGCCCAAACTCAACGGCGATGGGTGGCGCGTAGCCGTTGAGGCTGGAAAGCAGCGTCACCTTGACGCATTGCATCATCTTGGTGGTTTCCGCGCTTTTCTGGCGCAGCACCGTTGCCAGCGGCGAGATAAACCCGTAGGCCAGTAAAATCCCAAGGAAGGTGCCCACCATCGCGTGGGCAATCAGCCCACCAAGTTCGGCGGCGGGACGGTCGGCGGAGGCCAGGGCGTGAACGACCCCCATTACCGCGGCCACGATGCCGAATGCTGGCAGAGAATCCCCCATCATCGCCAGGCTGTTGGCGGGGATTTCCGTTTCGCTTTCGTGCGTTTCAATTTCTTCGTCCATCAAGGCTTCAATTTCGAATGTATTCATATTTCCGCTGATAATCAGGCGTAAATAATCAACAATGAAATCGAGCATAGTGGCATCTGCTAAAATACGCGGGTAGCTGGCGAATATTTCACTTTCTTTCGGATTCTCAATATCCCGCTCAAGGGAAAACATCCCCTGCTGGCGAGATTTGGCCATCAGGCGATAGAGCAGCGCCATGAGATCCATATACATACTTTTGGTGTATTTCGAACGGCGAAATAAGAGCGGCAGCGCTTTTAACGTGCCTTTGATAGCTTTGCCGTTATTGCCGACAATAAATGCGCCGATACCCGCGCCGCCGATGATGACAAATTCCGCAGGCTGATAGAGCGCGCCCAGATGACCGCCGGTCATCATATAGCCGCCAAATACTGTCCCGAGTACAACCAGGTAACCTATTAATATCAGCACGAGTCAGTCCTTCTGCTGTGGTGTGTGGCAAGGACTTTCAGGGAGGGGCGCGGCTCTTGCATCGGGCAAAAAAAAGCAGCGGTAATCGCTTACCGCTGCTGGAGTGCTCGTACACAGAACCTGTTAAACGGCCTGTTCTACCTGTTCATCCAGCAGTTGTGGAATAATATCGGCAGTACTGGCGGAAAGTTTACGTCTTTTTACCGCTCGTGATGGCGGCTGGCACAAACTGCAGGCAAAGCTGCCGACGGGCTGGTGAGCATGGGTGATAAAATTGCCGTCGCAGCAGTTACAGCGGCTAAGCTGAAGCATGCCGCTTTCTACAAATCTGACCAGCGTCCAGGCGCGAGTCAGTGCCAGCAGCGGACCTTCGGGCTGAGACGGGCATTGTTCCAGATACAGGCGATAGGCTTTAATCACGGCATCTACCCCGGTGCACTGGCCGCTGCGCAACAGGAATTGCCAGATGTTGCAGAACATCGAGGCGTGAATATTCTGCTCCCAGGTCATAAACCAGTCTGTGGAAAAAGGCAGCATGCCTTTTGGCGGCGGGCTGCCCCGCAGCTCTTTGTACAGTTTTATCAGGCGGCCACGGCTCAGCTGCGTTTCGCTCTCAAGCATCTGCAGCCTGGCACCCAACGTAATGAGTTCCATCGCCAGCTGGATGTCGCGTACTTCCTGAACAATGCTTTTCTCGCTCATTTGTTATGCCCTTTTTTTCTTCGGTGCCTCGTCGCTGGCTGACACCTCATTTAATAAGCGGGTGGATAACAAAATACCCGTATGAATTTGCTGTAAATCATCCACACGCGAGTCCTGCGTTAAGCGATTAATAGTCTGGTTGTCATTAAACCGGAACTGACAAATCAGCTGGTTGGTCTCTGCTAATTTAACCATCTGCGGCAGCGTTAATTCGCGCATGGTAGTAGCCATATCCTCGGTGATACCCAGGCGGAACATGGCCGATGCTTTATCCTGACTAATAAGGCGTTGTGCGAGCAATAAATAGGACAAATTAATGTCGTAGATATGTTTCAGTAACTCGGATGTATGCATTTTTCCCATCCCGAATAACCAACTATTATTTTATGCGGTTAGACCGCACCCCGTGATGTCGCCGGGTAGAACCCGGTAAAAGTGAAACAAAAAGTAACGACAAAAAATGCATTAGTTGATGTCGTGCATCGCCAGTCCTGGCTGTCGCTGAGGCAACATCCGCTTCGCTGACAGAACACTTAACGTCTTTCTTAATTTTCTTACAAAAAAACTAAGACTTTTCCTAATTCCGGCAAACTCTACTCGTAGCCCATAGTACATACAATGCAGCCACACGCGATTTTAGAATTTATGTGACAGAGATCACATAAATTTATCATATACATTAACCAAAACCATCAGTACGGCTTTTCATTTGGCTGTTTTGCAATCAAATCAGCCGCTTCCCTTTCGTCCGAAAGAGAATAGCGTTTCCGCCCAGTTACAACCTGATGACTTTTATAAGGTTTTACCAGACCGCGATGATGTAAAACTGTCGCCCGGGTCACACATCCTCAGCCTGCAAAGGAATAATGTTATAATTATCATGATGTTAATTAACATATTGCTGGCACTTTCACGGCAAATGACCATTGTGTAAGGTTTAGTTCCATTGGGTTACTAATGATATTTGCTGATAAAAATAATTCGAAAGTTTGAGGGAAGAAGCTGGGATTTGTGCTAACCGAGAATGTTATTTATTCCTTTCATTAGAATAACTGAACTATTTTCATGAGCACGCTCACAGTTTCTGGGGGTATCGAGGTTGCTTCATTGTTAAAGTTAAGGTATGAAAAATGTTAAATGCGCCTGATGCGCGCTCTGGGAGGTTTAAATGAGCTACAACCACGTGCTGGTCGCCGTCGCGGTAACGCCTGAAAGCCATCAGCTGGTTCAGAAGGCCGTCTCGATTGTTTCTCCCGTCAGCGGGCGTATTACCCTGATAACCCTGGCCTCCGATCCTGAAATCTATAATCAGTTTGCCGCGCCGATGATGGAGAATATGCGCGAGTTAATGCTCGAAGAGACGCAGCTTTTTTTAAAGGAGCTGGAGGATAAGGCGGGCTATCCCATCGCCAATACGGTTATCGCCACGGGGGAATTAAGCGAGCATATTCTGGCGCTGTGCGACAAGCATGACGTGGATTTAGTGATCTGCGGAAACCACAATCAGACCTTTTTAAGCAAAGTGATTTGTTCTGCAAAAGCGGTAGTTTCGTCGAGTAAAGTAGATGTGCTGCTGGTGCCGCTGATATAGCACGAAATAGGTGGATGACCCTGACGCTTATCCACCCAATCGCTTTTTAGGCCGGATAAACCCGCTTCATCCGGCATGTTTTTGGTTTAACCCATTACGCTAATTTCGGAAAGGTCGCCACTTTCTGCTGCATGCGGGAGGCATCATTGCCGGGCGTTACCTGCTTTAAATCCTCTATAAACCTCTCCTGCCAGTGATTTATATCATTTTTGCAAATCACCTCCATCATCTCGCTGTGGCGCGAAATACGCTCCGCGAGCGGCATGGTTAGCGCACGGTCGAGGGCGGCGGCCACGTCGTCCCGGTCATACGGGTTAACAATCAGCGCCGAGGTCAATTCATTAGCCGCACCGGCGAATTTCGACAGCACCAGTACGCCGGGGTTAGCCGGATCCTGGGCGGCAACATACTCTTTTGCCACCAGGTTCATGCCGTCACGCAGCGGTGTCACCAGCCCGACCTCCGCATAGCGGAAGACCTTCATCAGCAATTTGCGGTCAAAATGCTGGTTAAGATAATAGAGCGGCGTCCAGCCAAGCTGGCCGTATTTACCGTTGATGCGCCCGGCCTCGGTCTCCAGCTGGTGGCGGATATCCTGATAGGCCTGCACGTCCCCGCGCGACGTCGGCGCGATCTGCGTGTAGCGGATTTTACCGTGGTGCTGCGGGTAGTTCTCCAGCAGCGCCTCAAAGGCGAGGAAGCGTTCTGGTAAACCTTTCGAATAATCCAGACGCTCTACGGAAAAGATGTTTTTAATCTCTCCAAGCTCAGCTTTTAGCTGGGCAAGCTTCGGCGGCAGCGGCCCTTCAGCATTCTGCGCAATCTCCTCGGGTTCGATACCGATCGGGTAAACTTCAGTGCGGAATGCCTTACCAAACGCCTGATGCTGATGCTTGCCGTCGTGGTCAAGGCGCGTCACGCTCGCCACGCAGTCGAGGAACGCCAGCCTGTCATTTTCCGTCTGGAAGCCGAGCAAATCATAGTCGCAGAGCGCTTCGATAAGCTCTTCGTGAGGCGGCAGCGCGTTGAACACTTCCGGCGTAGGGAACGGAATGTGCAGGAAGAAGCCAATCCGGTTATTCAGCCCCTGTTTACGGCATTCGGCGGCAAACGGCAGCAGGTGGTAATCGTGGATCCACAGGATGTCGTCCTTCTCGACGAGCGGCTTAAGTTTTTTCGCCAGTAGCTGATTTACCCGGTCGTAGCCCTCCCAGGCTTCTCGCTGGAAATCAACCAGATCCAGACGATAATGGAACGCAGGCCAAAGCACCGCGTTTGAGAATTGCAGATAATACTGTTCGTAATCTTCTTCGCACAGGTTGAACGATGCCCAGGTGATGTTCCCGCGCTTCACCTTTTTCAGCGGCGCATCCGGGTCGCCGATCTCCCCGCTCCAGCCAAACCATAATCCTCCCGCAGCCTTCAGCGCACCAAGAATACCGACGGCAAGACCGCCCGCTCCCGCCTTCTTGTCATCCGGTGGTGCAATGCGATTAGAGACTACCACTAAGCGACTCATAATCTTCTCCCCTTAAAGTTTCTGTCTTTTGTTGTTGTTCTATGTGATGTGTCAGTTTGCCCAGCCAGTGATACACCATCCTGACGTTAGCCAGACGATGGTGCGCCACGGTGTCGCCGGCGCCTACTTTGATGGTCAGGCCGCCCATGGCGTTGACCTGTTTAAATCCGGCTTCATCAGTGAGGTCGTCGCCGATAAAGACGGGCGTACGGCCTTTAAACGGTGATTCCTGCATAAAGGCGCGAATGGCAGCCCCCTTGTTGATCCCCAGCGGCTTAAGCTCCACGACGCACTTGCCGGGCTGTAATGCCAGCTCCGGATAGCGGGCAGTCATGGTTTTCGCCAGCATGAAGATAGCCTCTTCGGCCTCCGGCGCCTGACGGTAGTGCAGCGCAAACGCCATGCCCTTTGACTCAAGCTCGGTCCCCGGCAGCTGCGCCAGGGTAGCAGAAAGCTCAGTCTGCAGGGTTTTCACCAGCGGAGCAGGCAGGGTAACAACATGGGTTTTATCATTGATGTCACGGCGCTCCGCCCCATGCACCCCCGCAAGGGGGAAATGGAATGGCGTGGCGAGTTTGTCCAGCTCCGCCATGGAACGCCCTGAAATCAACGCCAGTGCCCCATCACTCATAACGGACATTTTTTGCAACAGCGTGCGCACGGCGGCAGGAATATAAACCTGATCCGGGTGCGGTTTGATTTCTGCAAGAGTGCCATCGAGGTCAAAGAAAAAGGCAAGATTACCTGAAACTAAGGGCGGTACGGATACGACTTCAGCCACCTGAGGCTCCTCCTTAAACGTGTCGTTGAACCAGCGAAACGATAACCAGTAATTATCATTAGCCATGTAAGTATAGACAGGGTGACGGGTGTCGCAATTTTATAAGATAAATCGTCAGGCCGCGCACGGCCTGACGTTGCGCTTAGGATTACTCCTAAGCGGAGAGGAAGGAATGGGTCAAACGGTGCGTTTTGCTTTCTGTTTGTAACGGTCGAATATCACCGCCGCCAGCAGAATCATACCGCGCACGACGTACTGGGAGAAGGGAGAGATATTCAGCAGGTTCATGGCATTTTCCACCGTTCCGAGGATAAGCACCCCGGCGACCACGTAGGAGATTTTGCCAATCCCGCCCTTGAGCGACACCCCGCCCAGCACGCAGGCGGAGATAACAATCAGTTCGTAGCCAATGGAGGTCATCGGCTGACCGCTGGTCATGCGCGAGGCCAGAATAATCCCCGCCGCCGCCGACACCAGCCCGGACAGCACAAAGATAATAATCTTGGTGCGCACTACCGGCACCCCCGCCAGCCGCGCAGCCTCCTCGTTGCCGCCAATCGCCAGGGTATTGCGCCCGAACGTGGTTTTATTAAGCAGGAAGCCGAAAATTATCAGGCAGCCCACCGTCAGCCAGATTGGCGCGGGCAGGCCTAACCAGTTGGCGTAACCGAGGGTAAAGAAACGCTCGTCTTCGATACCCACCGCTTTACCGTCAGAGATGATATAGGCCAGGCCACGCACGATTTGCATGGTGGCAAGCGTGGTGATCAGCGCGTTGATTTTCAGGCGAGCAATCACGAAGCCGTTCACCAGCCCGCTCAGCATGCCCAGCAGCAGCCCCGCCGCTACGCCGATCCACAGGCTTTCGGTCATATTAATGACCACCGCGGTAGTGACACCCGCACAGGCAATAACCGACGCGACGGACAGGTCGAAATCCCCCGAGGCCAGGCAGAACAGCATGCCGCAGGCCACCATGCCGGACATAGAAATCGCCAGCCCCAGCCCCTTCATATTGACGAACGAAGAGAAATTGGGAACGAAAATCGCGCAGCCGATAAACAGCACGGCGAAGACCACCAGCATGCCGTAATGATCCCAGATGCGGCCCAGGCTAAACGATGATTTCCGGGCGCTGCCGGGGGCCGCGCCGTCTGATTTAGTAAATGTAGACATTTTCTTCCTCTTGCTCATGCTGCTCATGCTGCGCTTGCGCTGGTTTTTGGCATTGCCAGGCTGAGCGCATGCTGCTCGCTCGCCTCGCCGTGCAACAGCTCGCCAGAAATCTCTCCCTCACGCATCACGATGACGCGATCCGCAAGGCCTAACACTTCGGGTAAATCGCTCGACGCAAAAAGCACCGCCACGCCCTGCGCCGCCAGGGCATAAATCACGTTGTAAATTTCGTGCTTTGCCCCGACGTCAATACCGCGGGTCGGCTCGTCGAGCAGGATCACTTTCATCTCTTCTGACAGCCAGCGGCCAAGTATCGCCTTCTGCTGGTTGCCGCCGGACAGGTTCATGATCAGCTGTTCCGCCGACGGGGTTTTGATATTTAGCGAGCGAATGTGCGAAGCGGCATTTTCGTGTTCCCACTGGTTGTTGATGAGGCAGCCCGCGCTAATGTGCCTGCGCCGTGCGCTAATGTTAATGTTGTCCTGTACCGAATGAACGGGGATGATGCCATCCGCCTTGCGATCTTCCGGACAAAGCATCATGCCCGCGCGAATGGCATCCGCAGGTTTGCTGATGCTTATAGCTTCTCCATCGATCCAGACCTGCCCACCAGTGATACGCGTGCCGCCGAATAACCCTTTCATTAATTCGCTGCGCCCGGCGCCGACCAGGCCAAACAGCCCGACGATTTCACCGCTGCGGACGCTCAGAGAAACTGGCGTGCGGACGCCCGGCGCTTTTAGTTCCTCAATGCGCAGCCGCTCCTGGCCATGCTCCCGGGGCTGCCAGCCGTAGATATCCCCCAGCTCGCGCCCGACCATCGCCTGCACCAGCGAATCGTGGTTCACCTGCTGCATATCGTCGAAGGTGCGCACGTAGCGCCCATCTTTAAAGACGGTGATCGCATCGCTGAGGGCAAAAATCTCCTCCATGCGGTGCGAGACGTAAATAATTACGCGCCCTTCCGCGCGCAGCTCGCGAATCACGCGAAAGAGGTTGTCGATTTCACGCTTCGACAGCGAGCTGGTCGGCTCATCAAAGGCGATAACCTTGGCGTTGCGCGCCAGCGCCTTGGCAATTTCCACCATCTGCCACTGGCCGATTGAGAGATACTTAAGCGGCGTCTGCGGGTCGATATCCAGCCCCAGATGTTCAAGCTGAAGCCCCGCTTCATAGTTTAACAGCGAGCGGTTCACAAACCCGGCCCGGTGCGGGATCTGACCGAGATAGATGTTCTCGGCCACCGACATTTCCGGCACCAGATGCAGCTCCTGGTAGATAATCGCCACGCCAGCGTTTAGCGCCGCCGTGGTGTCGTTAAAGGCGATTTCTTCACCCCGTAAAACAATGCTGCCCTGGGTGGGAGCATAGTTACCGCTGAGGATTTTCAGCAGCGTAGATTTTCCTGCGCCATTCTCCCCCATCAGCGCGTGAACCTGCCCGGCATAGCAGTCGAAGCTGATATCCTGGAGAGCTTTAACGCCGGGGAAAGTTTTGCCGATACCGCGAAATGAGAGATACGGTGTCTGGTGTTGCATGACATACCCCAAAGTTAGTGTTGACGTTGGTGCGGTTTGGGTAGGGTGGATAGTCGCAAGCGCCATCCACCAAAGAAGATTACTTGCCGCCCAGCCCTTTCTTCGCCAGCTCTGCCTTAAAGTTTTCGCGGGTGATCAGCACCACGTCGGTCACTTCGGTGAACTTCGGCGGCTCGGCACCTTTAGTTACCCAGTTGTAAAGCATTTCGCTGCTCTTATAGCCGTGGACATCCGGGCTTGGTAACAGGGAGCCGTAGAAGCCGGTCGGCTGTGCTTTTGACAGCTCGCTCACCGCATCCACGCCATTGATGCCCACGCCAATCACGTCCGGCGCTTTGAAGCCCTGACCTTCGGTGGCGCGCACGCCGCCCAGCACGGTGTTGTCGTTCATGCCGACAATCAGCCAGTGTTTCACTTCAGGGTGCTGAACCAGCATGGAGTTGGCGGCGTCGAACGCGCCGGGGATATCGTTAGATTTGGTCGGCACCTTGTAGATTTGTTTTTCCGGGAAGCCTGCGGCCTTCAGGGCGTCCATCGAACCGCTGGTACGACGGCGCGCGGTGTCCAGCTCGTCGGCGGTAATCGCCATCACGGCTGACTCTTTCACGTCCCAGCCGCGTTTCTGCATCTCTTTATAAAGCTCCTGGCCCTGCCGCTCGCCTATTTTCGTGGCGGCCATCATCACCAGCGGCACGGTTTCCATCGGCTTGCCTTTCGCCGTCACAAACTGGTCATCTACGGCAATAACCTTCATGTCGTAGCTTTTCGCCTTCGCGACGATGGCGGAACCCAGTTTTGGATCCGGGGTACAGATGACAAAGCCTTTAGCGCCGCTCGCCGCCAGACTATCGATGGCATTTAACGTTTTCTCACCGTCTGGGACGGCAATTTTGATGACCTCAAAACCCAGGTCTTTGCCGGCCTTATCGGCAAATTTCCACTCCGTCTGGAACCAGGGCTCCTCCGGCTGCTTGACCAGAAAGCCCAGCTTCATGGTTTCGGCCCAGGCGGATTGTGACATAACCGCCGCCAGGCCAATGGCCGCCAACGTTTTAGTGAATATGTGCATGTGGACTCCAGCTTGATTTTATTATCTGTAGGGTAAGAACTATGCAAAACAAGGTTTTAGCGAAACCGTTTTTCAACCTGATGTTTGCGATAGTTTTAGCGGGAAATTAATCATCCATAGGAGAGCGAAATCACACGGCAGAATTACAGTGATCGCGTACATATATTCAGCAAATTAAGCCATAAAAATCGGGGCATATGTATGATGAATGTGTTACAGGTTAGCTGAATTGTCCATGAGGTCAGTTAAACGGGAAGGGATCTCTTAGTCACAACTCATCCCGGTTATACGTCAGGGTGGGATCTGTTAACCGGCTGGTTTTCCGTTCACCCGACCGTCTGGCTATCTCTGCTACCGTTGCGAACGGTGAACGTGTCAGGGGGATTACGCCATCCCCCTGACGACCCCGGCGCCCGGCAAATAAATCGCCGCTGAAGCGGTAAACTCCGGTTTTTACCCAACATGCGGGGTCGTTCGCGATTCGTTCCAGACGATCGCTCTCTCACGTTGTTCCCGACAACGTGACCCCGCCTGAAGGGCAAAAACCGGAGCGATTTAAGCCGGGAACAGGGTGTCGCTTTAAGCCAGAAATAACAGCGGAAAACGCATCGCTTTGAAACCTACAGCGACACCGGAGATGGGACATTCATGGAAGTTGAAGCGAGGGTGTTGGGTCCGGCTTAAATCGCCTCCATTTTTGGCTTAATGGCCGGGTCCAGCCGTCGGGATCAGGACGCCCGGACTATCCTGTCACCCCCAAAACTCCTGTATTCCCCCTCTCGTCCCCGTTACCGGGTCGCAGGCGGGCATGGCGACCTTTGCCATATGGTCTCGTACTTCGGCGGGCACCTCTTGCTGGTCTAGATACTTGTCTGGCGAGCAGCCTTCCGGGTAGGCCCCCACGCACATAAAATCTTCGGATGCATCTATTTGCTTGTGCCCTACTCCCGCCGGGATCAGCACCGCGTCTCCCCGGCTGATCTCCACGATGGGGCCAGATTCCCCGCCAAACTGAATTCTGGCGCTGCCGGCGAACACGCCCAGCACTTCATGGTTGTTAGAGTGGAAATGGGTGTAGGTAAAAACGGTATAGCGCCAGCGCGGCGGCCAGCCGTTGCTGGCGAACAGGCTTTCAAAAGCCTCGGCCAGCTGCGCGTCGTGGGAGACATGGTGATAAAGCAGAAGCGGTAGCGCGCTGTTGGGCACGCCGCCGCTGGGCTGGTTCAGGGCCAGTGTTTCCAGTTCGGTCGCCATCGCTTTCTCCTCGGGTAAAAGAGTAAGTATAGAAACGACCGGGCTGAATGGCTTACTCCTTACCAGGAATAGTAGATGTGCTCCGCGTGATCCCGTGCCGCAGCCTCACTTCCTTCAAGGCGTGCCGCCACCGTCAGAGCAAAATCAAACACCTTGCCTAATCCCCTGCCGCTGATGAGATTGCCGTCTTCCACCACGTCCGCATCCACGTAAACGCCGTCCGTGACCTGCTGCCATAAATCTCCGGAGCAGACGTAGCGGCGGCCCTTCAGCAGGCCGTTCCCGCCCAGCACGCGGGCGGCAGCGGAACAGATTGGGCAGATGAATTTACCCAGCTCGTCGTGACGGCGCACAAACCCGAGAACGCTGGCGTTTTTGGCCAGGTTCATGCTGCCGTCCGGCCCGCCGGGCAGCACGACCGCATCGAACGTCGTGTCGAAGCTTTCGCTCAGGGTCGCATCCGCCACCATCGGGATGTTGTGATAGCTGGTTACCGCACGGGTATCGACACAGGATATCGTCGTCACGCCGATGTTCAGACGGCGTAAAATATCAATGGTGACAATGGCTTCCCCTTCTTCGAAGCCGGGGGCCAGCAATACTGCAACGTTTTTCATACCGCTTTCCTTTGCTTAATAAATTACCAGTAGGGATACCAGATCTGACGCAGGCGGGCCAGCGCTTCCAGATAGAAATAGTCGCCCCAGCTGCAGCACTGATCCACACCCTTGCCGCTCGCCATGTGGTAAACGGAGTGCTTCAGCAGGCCTTCGGTTGGCTCATCGTCGCCAGCCAGGTAGTTATCGGTCAGCGACTGGACGATGCGCAGCGCCATCTCTTCATAGTGGGCGCGATGCTCGTCCAGCGTCGGCAGCGCTTTAACCAGCTCCAGCAGGCCGCAGGCAGCAATGGCGCAGGCAGAGCTGTCTCGTATCGCGTCCGTGCCGAGCAGGGCCAGGTCCCAGTGGCAGACATCATCTTCCGGCAGACGGTTGATGAAGTAGTGCGCCAGACTCCGTGAAAGCTCCACCATACTTTGGTCGCCGGTGTGCTGGTAGCTGAGCAGGAAGCCGTAGATGCCCCACGCCTGGCCGCGCGACCAGCAGGAGGTGTCGCTGTAGCCCTGGTGGGTATTGCCAAAGCGCGGCTCGCCGGTTTTCACGTCCATATAGAAGGTGTGATAGGTCGATGAATCCTCGCGAACGATATACTTCGCCGCCTGTTCAGCGTGGGCCGTCGCCGCCTGCGCATAGCGCTGGTCGCCGGTTTGTTCCGTCGCCCAGTAGAGCAGCGGCAGGTTCATGTTGCAGTCGATGATCATCCGCCCCTGCTGCTCCGGATCGTTCAAATCCCCCCACGCCTGAATGATTTTCGCCACCGGGTTAAAGCGCTCCATCAGCGTTTCGGCGGCCAGCAGCGCCGACCGGCGGGCCGCTTCATTGCCTGTTAAGCGCCATGCGCTGACGCAAGAGAGCGAATAGAGGAAGCCCAGGTCGTGGGTCGCCGTATCAATACGTTTTTCGATGCGGTTGGCATACGAAGGCAGATAGCGTTCGGCAGCGTCACGGTATTTTTGATTGCCGGTCATCTCCCACGCCAGCCACAGTTGGCCCGTCCAGAAGCTCGTCGTCCACTCCACGTTTTCAGAGCGTGGCCAGACGCCGTTTTCGCACGCTTCGCCCGGGAATTTGTCGCCAAAGGCGACGATGTTCTTATCCAGCTTGCGCGTCACGCAGGCAAGCGCATCATCCAGCTTCTGGCGGAGGCGAAGCCTGTCCACCTGGTGCAATTCCACGGGGCGCAGGGCTTCGGTGATCACAGTCTTGGTCATAACAACTCCTGAATTAATGTCTGGACGTTTCAACGGGGGCGGCGTCTAGGGCCGGAGAAAAAGTTCGCGATTCGTCCCGCGTTGACTGGCAGCGCGAGAGCGTAAAGGCGGAAACCAGGGTAAACAGCAGCGCGCAGCAGCCCATGATCAGGTAGGTGTGCTCGAAGCCGATTTTGTCGTAGAGGTAGCCCGCAGGCGGCGCGACCACGATGGAACCTACGTAGATCATCGCCTGGTAGCCCAGCAGGTACATGGTGGCATTAACTCTTTTGTCGAAGTGTTCGGCGATGTACTTAAAGACGGAGATCAACAGCAGCGCAATCTCCACGCCGTAGAAGGGTTTAATGATCGAGATAATGATCGGGTCGTTGGTCAGGCCGGAGGCAATCAGCCTTGCGCCAACGACACAGCCGCAGAACAGCAGGCCGCGCTTCGCGCCAAAATGGTTAACCAGTAGCGGAATGAACATCATCATCACGAACTCCATGCCGGACTGCACGGTGCTCAGGTAGCCGTACCAGGCGTTGCCCTGCTCTTTGGTGGCAAAGAACGAGACGAAGTAGCGCGGGAACTGCTGCTCGGCGATAAACATCATCCACGCCACGCCCGCCACATAGAGGCTGAACATCCAGAACTTGCGGTTTCTCAGCAGCATCAGCACGTCGGCAAAAACGATTTTGTTCGCCGACAGAACGCTGTTGTTACGCAGCTGTTCGTCACCGATTTTCAGGCTGATGAGCACCAGCAGCATCAGAACTGACGTGCTGCTGCTGACCAGGAAGTTCGCCAGCGGCGTGAAGTTAAACAGCAGCCCGGAGACGGAGGCCGCGACGGCCCAGCCGAGCGATCCCCACATGCGGATGCGGCCAAACTCCAGGCCGTACAGGCGGCTAAAGCGGTCAGCGTAAGATTCGGATGCCGCCACGCCCGCATACCAGCCCAGGCTTAAATAGAGCGCGCCGATGACAATGCCAATCGTGGTGTGGCTAAGCAGCAGCGGCTGATAGACGGTGACGAAGAACGGCGCCATTAGCGCTGACACGGCGCAGACAAAATAGAGCAGCCATTTGCTCATGCCTATCTTGTCCATGATGTAGCCGTAAACCGGTTTGAGGATCACCGCAAAGACGCCGTTTATGGCGAATACGCTGCCGATGGTGATGCTGTCTAACCCTACTTTCTGGCTGAGCCACAGGGCGTAAAGCCCAAAGCTTGACGACCAGGTGAAGAAGTAGAGAAAGATGAAAGTGCTCATTTTGATCTGCGCGGTGCGCACGGTGGATGAAGCGGTCATAGGGTGTTCTCCGGGGCCAGCGTAAGAGTTCTTTCTTCCTGTGCCGTCACGAAGCGTACAGCGTCATCGCGGATGAGGGCCTGTGGGCAAGATTGCGCGTTGAAGTCGTCGGGGTTGCCTGCCCATACGGCGCTTATCAGCAGGTGTTTGCCAGACGTGAATTCACCGTGAAGTACCGGAACGGCAGCGCGTTCGGCAAACAAAAGATTGCTGTTCGGCGGGGTTAAAATCTGCTCGCCGCGACGCGTTTGCGGACTTAAGCAGAAGATGACGGATGCGTCCGTTGTGGTTGTGAGCTGGCAGCTACCCTGCCCGCCCTGCGATTCGGGTAGCGGCCTGTTTGTGATACTGAATCCGCCTTCTGCCGTATCCAGCCCGCGGGCCGTATCAACGTGGTGAACGCGTAGCTGCCAGTCGCCCAGCGGCATTAGCCAGGTATCGATGGTCACGTCGTGCCAGGGCTGCCAGCGGCAGTAAATCATGCCGTCCGCCGTTACGACGTTCGTGCAGTCGCGGCGACCGCGCCAGTAGCCGTCCTTCTCGGACAGCAGAAGCATCGAGTCCGCTGCCGCATGGCTCAACCCGAAGCGCCCGCGCTCTACGGTGAAACCGTAGCGGGTGGAATAGGCAAACTTGCAGTATTTGGCTTCGGTATTCACGAAGTTATTCAGCTCGAGCTGCCCGGAAGTGAGCATCCACAGGTGATCGCGCTGATGAACAAGGATCTGATCGGCACGGGGAATACTGTGCTGCTTTGCCCGCTCGGGCAAAGGTAGCTCATCCGCCAGCCAGAAGGCGTCGTTCCCGGCCAGCGCCAGCACCAGCATGGTTTTCATTCCCCAGTAAGGGGAGCCTGGGGCGTTGTAATCCTCAGCCATAATCAGGTTCGGATAGCTGTAACCGACGCTGAGCACGCCGTCGCGGTCGAACAGCGGCTGGCTAAGCCACCAGCGCAGATGGCGCAGCACGATGCCTTTCACCACGCCGGGGGAATACACCTCCAGCCCGGCAAACGCGACGGCGCTCCAGAACGCCCCCTGGGCAAAGCGGTAGGTCAGGCTGCGGCCAAACGGCACGGCGGCCCCGTGCTCGGCGAAGAAGTGGATGAAATCGGCGGCAAACAGCGTGGCGCGCTGGCGCAGTTCAGCGCAGCGGTCCGGATCTACGTCGGCCATCAGCTTCGAGTAAATCAGGCCGTAGAAATGGAAGCCCATGGAAATGTAGTAATCCCGCGGCCTGCCCGGCCCGTCGGAATACCAGCCGTCACCCAGGTAGTACGCCTCCATGGCGGCGAAATGCTTTTCCAGCGCCTGGAAATTGGTTTTCATGCCGGCATGATGAAAGCCGACCTGCACCAGAATCGGGAAAAAGTGCCAGTTGTTGTCCGGGATCGCCTGCTCTTCGCTCTGCTTCAGCCAGCGCCAGAGGTTCTCTTTCTCAGGCTCGCTGAAGTGGGCCAGAACGGTATCACCCGCCAGCGCCAGCAGCAGGCCGTAGGCGGCCATTTCCACAATGCGCTGATCGTACGGCGCCACTTCGCCCCAGTAATTCGCATGCTGCGGGCTGGTGCCGTTTTTTATCGCCTGAATATAGAAGGAGAACTGTTGCGGCTCGCTGCCGCCCGCCAGCAGCGGCGTCACGCCCCACAGCAGGCGCGAAAAGGTTTCCATATTCGCTATGTGCTGCCCGTAGTGGGCGGTGAAATTCGCCAGGTCCACGCGGCTGGCATCATTTTTAAAAAACGGCGTGACCGCGCCGAGCAGCTCGTTGACCAGCAGCTGAACATCGTTTCGACTTTTCAGCGGGTTAAGCAGGGTAATATTTTCAGGTTGCACGAGGTCCTCCCGTCATTAAACGAGAATTAGATAAGTTATTGTTATTTGGCTTTTCTAAGGATGTTTATGCGACGTCGGGGCAAGAGTAGCTGCTTTTTTGTCGCCCGCTGAGTGAGCAGGCTCACAAATTTAAACCGCCATTTCATTATTAGTGGATATTTGCCCCTTTCGGGGCAATAAATTGCAAATGATGGCGTAAAAATTTAAATCTGTTGTCCTGGGGGATCGATGAACGAAGCGCAGCGTCTTGAGCGGATCAAGCTCGACAGCCGGGCGATTTCTTTTAACCGCATGTGGTCGACGAGCGCGGCCTATTACCACTGGCATCAGTGCGTGGAGCTGCTGTATATCTCCAGCGGCTACGGCATTGTGGTGGTCGATAACCAGCACTACACCGCGCGGCCGGGGCGCCTGTTTATCTTCCCGCCCTTCCGCCTGCATAAGGTCCAGGTGGATGACAGCGATAAAAACCACTATCACCGCACCACCATGCACATTGAGCAGTCCGCAGTAGAAAGCGCACTGGGCGAGTTTCCGCGTCACAAGGCGCAGTTTGCCGCGCTGGCCGCCAGCAACGTTCCCGCCCAGGTGTACGACCTGAGCGAACATGCGGCGTTCATGGAGCGCATACTCGGGCAGTTTCACGATTTAGGCCACGACGGCCAGACGCCCGCCTGCGAAGTGGCCTTTATGGTCATGCAAATCATGGCGTTCCTGCCCGCCCAGCCCCAGACGCTTGTCCCCGCCCCGCAGACCGTAGCCTCGCGTATCATGAGCTGGGTGGAGGCGAACTATGCCAGCAAATTCTCCCTCGACGACCTTGCCTCGGCGATGGGCCTGTCCCGTAGCTATACCTCCAGGGTTTTTCGCCAGCAGACCGGCGGCAGCATCCATGAGTACCTGCTGACGCGCAGAATCAAACGCAGCTGCGACCTGCTGCGCAATACCACGCTGAGCGTAGACGAGATCGCGGCGTCGGTTGGCTTCAGCGAGGTGACCTATTTTATTACCTGCTTCCGCAAGCTGCTGCGCCAGACGCCGCTGCAGTATCGCAAGACAAGCCGCACGCGCAGCCCTGGCTGAATTGTTACAACAATGTTATCAAGCATCTGTTTTTATTGCGTTTTAACAAATCAGACGTGGGTCTCAAAGATAATCCTTACATTTTGTAATGCTTAGCGGCAGGGCAATTTTTTAAAGGATTATCATGATTACCATCGAGTTTATCGTCATCATTTTATGCCTGCTGGTTGGCACCCGCTTTGGCGGCATGGGGCTGGGGCTTATCAGCGGCATCGGCCTGTTTATCCTGACCTTTATCTTCGGACTGGAGCCGGGCAAGCCGCCGGTCGACGTCATGCTGACCATCCTTGCGGTTATCGGCTGCGCCGCCACGCTGCAAACGGCGGGCGGCCTCAACGTTATGATGCAGTTTGCCGAACGCCTGCTGCGCAGGCACCCTCAGCACATCACCCTGCTCGCCCCCTTCACCACCTGGACGCTGACTTTCCTGTGCGGGACCGGGCACGTGGTGTACACGATGTTCCCGATAATCGGTGATATCGCGCTGAAAAAGGGTATTCGCCCGGAACGGCCGATGGCGGTGGCGTCTGTTGCCTCGCAGATGGCGATCACCGCCTCGCCGGTATCGGTGGCCGTTGTATCGCTGGTCTCCATTCTTGCTGCAGGACACGGGATTGGGCGAGCCTGGGGCATCCTGGAAATTCTTTCCGTGTCGGTGCCGGCCTCGTTGTTTGGCGTGCTGATAGCCGCGCTCTGGAGCCTGCGCCGCGGTAAAGACCTGGCGGACGACGAAGAGTTTCAGGCCAAAATTGCCGACCCTAAACAGCGGGAGTTTATCTACGGCAGCAGCGAAACGCTGATGAACCAGACCTTCCCGAAGCAGGCGTACTGGTCAACATGGATTTTCTTCGCGGGCATTCTGATCGTGGTTCTGCTGGGTGCCGTGCCTCAGCTGCGCCCGGCCTTTGAGGTAAAAGGCGCGCTGAAGCCGCTCTCCATGAACCTGGTGATTCAGATGATGATGCTGATTGCCGGGGCTGTGATGCTGATAGCGTGTAAGGTTAACGCCACAACCATCTCCAACGGGGCGGTGTTTAAAGCGGGCATGGTGGCGATATTCTCGGTGTTCGGCGTGGCGTGGATGAGCGACACCTTTTTCCAGGCGCATCTGGATGAGCTGAAAATGGCGCTGGAAGGCGTGGTGAAAAGCCACCCGTGGACCTACGCGCTAGTGCTGTTCCTGGTCTCGAAGCTGGTGAATAGCCAGGCCGCCGCGCTGACGGCGGTAGCGCCTATGGGGCTGATGCTGGGGGTAGAGCCGAAAATGCTGATCGCTTTCTTCCCGGCGTCCTACGGCTATTTTGTGCTGCCGACCTACCCAAGCGATCTCGCCTGCATCGGCTTTGACCGCTCGGGCACCACGCGAATCGGCAAGTTCATCATCAACCACAGCTTTATCCTGCCGGGCTTAATCGGCGTGAGCTGTGCCTGCGTGGCGAGCTACCTGCTGGTGATGACGTTCTTCTGATGAGGGAAATGCGGCGGATGACGCTAACGCTTATCCGCCCTGGGCCCCTGAATGGAGAGGGTGCTGCTAGTGCGCTTCGTTCTGCGGCGTAAACTTAAGCTCAATCAGCGAAATCGCTTTCTGAATAGCACGGCGGGTCACCGGGTCTGCCGCTGCGGGCTGGCTGGCAAAATCAATCGACTTCAGCTGCGCGGCCATTTTGTCGCGTACTTCCACCGGCGCTATCACATCAATCACGTCGAGGATCTGTTTAATAACCAGCTGGCAGGCCACCACGTCGGAAACCAGTTCCTGGTCGGCAGAGAGTTGTTCAGACATTTTTAATCTCCTGTTTCAGTATGCGCGCCATAGTACCCGCGGCAGCAATCGCGAGGCAAGATTCCATTCCGGAGAGCATCGTTTAAATCTTTAGTATGTTTTTCAAAGTGGCTGCTGAAGAAAAACTGCGAATTTCAGGCACAAAAAAACCTGCCGCGGCAGGTTTTTTTATCTCGGGACCAGCTTAGAACATGGCGCCCGGCGGTACATCTTTAAAGGTTTTGCAGTAGTTTTCGAACATGCTTTTCAGGATTTTGCGCAGTTTCATGGGTGTGCTCCGGTATTTAATTATGCAGGTGTTGCTCGTTATGCGCTCATAATATGACTTCCATCACACAAATCAACCATTATGTGAGCTGAATCACACAATTTAACTGGGGATTTTACAGCTCATTCACATAAAACAGCTTGCGGATCCAACACTTAACGGGTTATTTGTAGCTCTAAATTTTTAAAACATTATTTTGATTTCGGATGGCAACCATGTCTGACTCCCCTTCCCCGCAGCAAAAACGCGGCCTCTCCCCTACCGCACTGCTGGTTGCCGGCGCCTTTTTCATGGAGTTTCTGGACGGGACCGTGATTGCCACCGCGCTGCCGGAAATGGCCAGAACTTTTGCCGTTGACGCGGTGGATCTGAATATCGGCATGAGCGCCTACCTGCTGACGCTGGCGGTACTGATCCCGGCCAGCGGCTGGATTGCCGACCGCTTCGGTGCAAGAAAGGTCTTTACCCTCGCGCTGGGCATTTTTACCCTCGCCTCCGTGCTTTGCGGGCTGGCAAACAGCCTTGAGCAGTTTGTTGCCATGCGCGTTTTGCAGGGCGTGGGCGGTGCGCTGATGGTGCCGGTCGGCCGCCTCGCCGTTTTGAGAAGCACGCCAAAGCACCAGCTGATTACCGCGATTGCCACCCTGACCTGGCCTGCCCTTGTCGCGCCGATTATTGGCCCGCCGCTGGGCGGGTTTATTACCAGCTATGCGTCATGGCGCTGGATTTTCTATATTAATCTTCCGCTGGGCCTGGCCGCGATGGCGCAGGCCTGGCGAATAATTCCGGATATTCACGACGACGAGCGGCGCCCCTTCGACGGCATCGGCTTTGTCAGCACCGCGGTTGCCATGGTATGCCTGGTCTACGGGCTGGAGAGGCTGGGCGGCGAGCATATTGACCTGCTGGCTACCGGCGGTCTGCTGGCGCTGGGCGCGGCGGCGCTCTGCTTTTCCCTCCGCCATTTCAGGCATGCCGCCCATCCGATGGTCAGGCTGGATGCGCTAAAAGTGCAGACCTTCGGGGTAACGATGTACGGCGGATCGCTGTTCCGCACCTCCATCAGCGCCGTGCCGTTTTTGCTGCCGCTGCTGTTTCAGGTGGGATTTGGTATGGACGCCTTTCACTCCGGGCTGCTGGTGCTGGCGGTCTTTGCGGGAAATCTGACGATGAAACCGGGCACGACCTGGCTTATCCGCCGTCTGGGTTTTAAAAAGCTGCTGCTCGTTAACGGCCTGCTGAACGTTGCCGCCCTGCTCGCCTGCGCATTCCTGACGCCGCATACCGCAACGTGGGTGACAATCATCACTCTTTTTCTTGGCGGGATGTTCCGTTCGATGCAGTTTACCGGCATCAGCACGCTGGCCTTTGCGGATATTCCTGCAAACCAGATGAGCTACGCCAATACGCTGTTCAGCACGGCGACGCAGCTGTCGGTCGGCCTCGGCATTACGCTAGGGGCGATTGGCATCCGGCTCGGGGAAAAAATCAGCGGCTGGCTGGATCTGAGCCCCGTCCCGGGAATGAGCATTAAAATTTCGTTTGTGCTGATTACGCTGATTTGTCTGCTGGGGCTGGTTGATTTACTGCGGCTGCCACGAGCGGCGGGAAGTACGGTGTCGAATAAAGCGTAAAAAAATGGCCAGCTTACGCTGGCCTTAGATTGCTGACAAAGAAGGAAAAAGCGTGGTTTTTCCTTCTTTGTGATTAGCAGCCGAAAATCAATCAATTGATTTTCCTTGTTATTTATTCGGTGAGATCTGTTCGAATCCCATTCTGTTTAGGTTTGTCATCAGTCTGTGGCCAGCTTACGCTGGCCTTCTCATCCATCAGGCAAGGATTTCACGCACGAAGGCTTCAATCTCTTTGTTCTGGCAGTTTTCGAAGAAGCATTTCTGGAAACGCTCGCCGGTAACGGCGGTTTTCACCAGCTCAGGATCGATGGCGCGCAGCGTATCGAGGTAGTTCTCTTTCACCACGGCAGCTTTAACCTGGTTAAGGATGCCCGCGTTGCGAACCTGCGGCTCTTTACGATCTGCCGGATAGCCTTCGCCTTTACGGCCGGTGAAAGCTTTCTCAAACATATAGCGCACGTTCAGCTCGGCACCCCAGCCAAAGCCTTTCGCGAAGGCCAGGGACAGCGCGTTACCGTTGTTGATTTGAGAGAACAGGAAAGCATCCGCCGGATCCAGGCAGTAGCCGCAGACCACGCCCGGGTGAATATTCAGAGACATCATCGCGCCCTGGCCCGTGCCGCAGCCGGTCACGACAAAATCAACCGCTTTTGAATTCAGCAGGATGCTGGCCATAATGCCCAGATGGATATAGGTCAGGTGGTGATCCTGCTCGTCGCTCATCCCCACGTTGTAAACCGGGTACTCTTTTTCAGAAGCCACGGCCTGCAATTCGTTAAGGATGGTGGCATTTTTGCCCGCCTGACTGTTTTCCATCATCAGTGCAATTTTCATCTGTTCGTCTCCTGGTTGGGCACGGGCATTCCCGTGAACTGTAACGACTGGATAGCAAAGTATGGCCTAACCATACTATCTCGCAAACGGACTTTCAAATTTAATGAAAAATAGTTTCATAAATTTAGCCGGGCTCACATTTCTCGTTGTCCCCCTTGCAGGAACGAGATCCACCCGAAGTCAAAACGGCCTTTATTAGCGAAGCAATTTGGCTTAAGAGCAGTTATTTTCGTGATTTAAAGCGAAATTTTTTCGCTTTCTGCTGCGGCTGATTTACAAAATTCCCGGCGTGCTAGACTGGCAGAAAGTGCCAGCCGAGACTTCAATTATGTACCGTTCAATTGCTTTACTGACCGCCCTGTTAATGAGCGGCTGCACCATCAATAAAACGCCGGAGCCGGTAAAAGGCAGCGAAGTGGCGGGCGTTGTGCGCCTGGGCTTCGATAAATCACCGCTGCAAAATGCCCGGGTGGATACCTTCATCGCCTTGTCGGCTGCCAGCCACCAGTGCCAGCAGTGGGGCTATATCTCCGCCCTGCCCTACGGCGAGCCGATCACAACCTGCAGCGTTACCGGCGGTTCGCTGTGCCTGAGCCAGCAGGTTACGCTGGAATATCAGTGCCAGGGAATTGGCATGGAAAAATACGTGCGGGATAATTTAATCGTGCAGTAATTTATTTGCCGCTAAATTACCGGCGGCAAATATTCAGATAAATAATAGAAGTAAGATGAATAACATTAACAACCATTCTCATTACGCTAAAATAATTAACAATCTATTTGCAATATGGACATTATAAAAATAAAGTAGCACTACTATCGGCCCGCAAAATAAAATGGAGCACGCCATGCTGAAAGCAGAAATGGTTGAGAAACTAAACGAGCAGATGAACCTTGAACTCTATTCCTCCCTGCTGTATCAGCAGATGAGCGCATGGTGCTGCTACCACAGTTTTGAAGGGGCTGCCGCCTTCCTGCGCCGCCACGCTCAGGAAGAGATGGAGCATATGCAGCGCCTGTTTGCCTATTTAACCGATACCGGAAATATGCCGCGCATTAACGCCGTACCTGCGCCAGTTAATGAATATGCTTCACTGGACGCGCTGTTTAATGCCACCTATGAGCACGAGCAGTTAATTACCCGCCAGATTAACGAGCTGGCCCACGCCGCCATGACGTCGCAGGATTATCCAACCTTTAATTTCCTGCAATGGTATGTTTCTGAGCAGCATGAAGAAGAGAAACTGTTTAAATCCGTGCTGGATAAACTGAGCCTGGTTGGCAAAAGCGGCGAAGGATTGTATTTCGTAGATAAAGAGCTTTCTACGCTGGATACGCAGGCCTGATATTTATAGATGCATGACCAAAAGGCCGGGGAGAATCCCGGCCTTTTTCGTTTGTGATTAGTGCAGGTTAGCGTTCTGCTTGCTTTGCCAGTAGGCCAGGATGCTGAGCGCCGCTGGTTTGATCTTCTCAATGCTGTCTAAGAAGTCTTCATGGGTCATGGTGTCCAGGTCGTCAAACCGCTCTTCCAGACCGTGCAGGGCAATCGGCTCCATCATCGCGACCAGCTCGGTCGGCAGCGGATCGACTTCCCACAGCAGCACGCCGCGCATATAGCCAAAGCACCACTCTTCAACGATGGTCAACTCCTGCTCCTCCACGAGGCTTACGCCAAACAGCGGTTCATACTGTTCGGGGTAGCTGCTAAGGCGCTCTGCAATGTCGTTGACGTGCCTGAAGGTCAGTTCGACAAATGTTTTCAGCTCGTCCTTAGATTCCCACAGCGGCTGATCGCCCTCTGCGCCCCAGAATGCCTCAAACGTGGCTTCCGGCCCCACATCCTTCGGCCCGGAGAGAATGGCGGTGAGCATGCCGTCCATTTCAGCCATATCCATGATGGAACGCTCGGTAGCGTGCTTCGTCAGCACGACATCAAGCCATTCGATTTCTTCTTCGGTTAACGGTCCCTGGTTCATTATGCGGACTCCAGTTGGGGTAAATTTTGCCGACGCAAGCCGGTAGATGAGAGGCGAATATTAGAGAATACGGGAGAAAAGGGAAATCGCAGGCATTAAAAAACCTCCCGTAGGAGGTACACACGACGCGGCTTCTCATTGATTTTATTATTTTTATTCCCGTGGTGTCCGGGGTGGGACTTGAACCCACAAGACAATAAGCTGAGGGATTTCAAAAACCAACCACAGTTTTTACAAATCATAACCTTATGATTATATTAATATTATTTAAATAGCGATGCGTAATATAGCAGCTTCTCACTTGTTTTTCACCGCTATTTTTAAAGAGCTTTAAAGTCAGTTGATCCACTCAACTTACCAGACCTCATCATTCTTTTTGTTGCGGGAAAAACCCCCAGGCACATGGGGCTAGATCAGTATTTATTTCCAAGCACAGGCTTTTTGAAGCGGCATTAATGCTTCCGATAACCCGGCCAAATCGAAAGTAGTTTGCACGGGGCTTTCATTGTAGGGAGTGATTTGAACATACATCCTGTTCTCATGGGCCAAAGCTTTTATAAACTCAATAGTATTTTCGAGATAGAACACTGCTTTGGGATCGCTGGATATGCTCCAGCGCTTTACTTTTGCCTTCTATTTGTCCATGCGATACAGCATCTGAGCTTCATTTAGCCCCAGACAGGTATCTGTCAGGACATCAGGAAAAATCCACACGCAGATAAGCAAGTGTTGTGAACTGACCGACCTCTGGTGTATTGCCTGTTGTTCCTACCGGATAAGCATGCAATGTGACGTTGGCTCGATTGCTGTCATCCAGCTGGAATGGAATAACGCTGCTGCTGTCGTTAGGGACAAGTGGGCTGCCGCTGCCATCAGTGACCACTACACCTACATCAGGATTATCAGACTGTAGGGCATTAGGTACGTCAGCAGAAGGTGTTCCCTGGAGGCGCAGTGTCAAATTAGCTGTCGCACTAAGATCGTTACACTGAATTGGAACGTTGAATGTTTTAGGCGTATAACTTTGTGGCTTTTGTCCAGCGACTTCAAAATCTCCGGAGAAAAATGACCCTAGCGAAACGACCAATTGTGTGCCTGCACCTACAATACAATTTTGAGGTACTGTAACTGTGCCTGAAAAATAGTAATCCATTGTTGGACTACCGTCTGGTATACATTGCCCATCATTCGCCATGCAGCTATAGACTGAGGCTAATTTCATATTTGGGATAAAGGTTGTGCCGACAAAAGGTTTGCTGATGCGTAATGCCATATTACCATGTGTTCCTGTCGCAGCTGGCTGAGTTACAGGAGCGCTATTACATTTTGTCACATTGCCCGACGTCGCCTGATTTGAAAATGGTATATCTTTCGGCACATCCCAATACTTATCTGAAATTCTTATTTTCGCATCAATATAATTGTTAACTGAATACCATCCATCACCAGCTGCTGACGGAGGAAGATACATTTGTGCAGTAAAGGTCCAGATAACATTCGTTGCGCTGCCGCAATTACAAGACATGGTTGTGCTAAGACCATCCCATGTATCTACCGGGTCTACAGAATAACCAACCGTGTTTTTTTCAGGATCGGTTATATTTAGATTTCCAATGTTTACCGAAACTGCATTTGGGCCAGAAGTGCCGTGACAATTCCCATTCGAAAATGCTGGCTCTGAAAAAAAAGCAATACAACAACAGATGGAAACAAAAAATACTTTACTATTCCTCACTTATTAACCCCTCCAAAATCATCTGCCGCATAAAGCCTGCAATACGGTGCTGAAATGGATAATTTTTCTCAGCCATATAACCTGCTATCGTTTTTAATGTTTCGAACTCGACCATAAAATAAAGCGAGTTGTTTCTTTTAGTTGTCTAGTTGATCTATTCATCAATTATTCTCCTCAATGCATGTAACAGTATCATTAATATCACTTTATGGTAGTCCATTTTTGCAAGGAAGGCCCGACAATCATATACAAAAAATGCCAGGGCTGGATAAATTTACAGTAAAATTCATAGATCAATAGGCATCCGTAAACTAAGCTCACTCTGCTTTATCGTTAAAGCGGTAGGCCATGGTTCGCCTGTGACCTCTGGCATGAGCGAATAGCTGGCGGATGCATCCAACACCCATTAGCCGCCCATTTCACTGCAAAAATCCACCAGCTACTGGCGGTGTTTGACGTTCTCTCCGCTCTCATCTTCTGCCGCAAGCCCGACCATGACTAGCTGTGTCAGCATCAGCTGGCAGCAGTCAATGTTGTTCTGCATAAGACCGGCCAGGTACTCTATTTGACTTCCCGTTTTTGTAACTTAGGCCGCGCTAAAGAATGTTCGCGGTATATGTCATATTCTGCTGTTTTAATATGGTTAATTTCCGTTTCGTTAACTGATGACATACAGATAACTCTAGTTCAGCACGACAGCAAAAAGAAAGTGGGTTTTGGCGTCTGATAGCGCGCAAATTGCGCTGGTAGACATTGCAAATAATAAAAACCCCGCCGTAGCGTAACACCGATCGGTTAAGTAAAATGATCGGTTGAACGATCCGGCAGGTATAAAACTGCGAAAAATGCGGGAGGATGTGGAGCAGTTCATCCTGCCGGAGAAAATAAAACGGCCCAAAGAAAGGGCCGTAGGGATCTCAAAAACCCAGTACCCTGTTCACTCAAAACATCTTAATTGAACGGTGTTACGCCGTAGCTAGGTTTCAATGAAGACGTCTTTCCACCACTCAGGGTAACCCATCATCGCAGGTGGTAAGGCTGAATCTGGAGCGGTCAGCGGGAATCGAACCCGCATCATCAGCTTGGAAGGCTGAGGTAATAGCCATTATACGATGACCGCAACTGGCGGCCCTTGCTGGATTTGAACCAGCGTCATAACGATTATGAGTCGCGCGCTCTTCCATCTGAGCTAAAGGGCCTTGACTTAAGAATAAGTTTATTGGGCAACTCAGTAAACAATATATTTTTTGCAAAGTGTAACTCTTTATGAAACAAGCACATCAACGAACAAGCCACCCCAAGTTTATTGGATTAGCAATGTGCTTATTTCATGATGCAGCAAAAAACAATCTCGCTATTAATTAAATATGTTAATTACTTCGAAGTAGTCTCATGCGAATTATCACGCTGGAAAAGCGTCAACTCCTCTATTCGTTCACCTGATGGAAGGTTACAGTGCCGAACCTCACCTTCTGGATTCTTAACGATTTCAAGCTTACCGGACTGGCACCGCCGAGGTGACTGTGACGCCGGGGCCAGATCCCGGGTTTTGCATATTCTCTTCCTGATGCGTTCTTATTTCAGTGAACTGAAGAACGATTCAGCCACCGTATTGACGCTCCTATGTCAAGAGGGGGCGATTGGCATATGCGAGATCCGATAAAATCAATGGATATAGTTCACGAACGATGTAGCACTTCAGACAGCGTATTGCTTCCATTTTTGTATGCCCATACGCTCCCCCTATGCTCAAACTATAGGGCAGGATCGTCTACCGGGCCGGGGTCAGTCCAACAGACTGCACGATATGACAGGAAAATTGCAGTCGTTCCGGTTGTAGGTGGGCAGTAGAATATTATGAAAGAGTATTATGAAATGGTTGGTTTGTGGCAATAAAAAACCTCCCGTAGGAGGTTTACACGACACTGCTTATCATTGATTTTATTCTTTTTATTCCCGTGGTGCCCGGGGTGGGACTTGAACCCACAAGGCCATAAGCCGAGGGATTTTAAATCGCGTGTGTATTTTAGTAATTTCAATAAGTTATGGGAATTCTTCGCCAATAAACTCAAATTCACACAGCTATAAAATCAATATGTTATCGTTCTCGATCTCCAGCAATGGCGAAGTTTAAAACCCCATCATTTACATGATGGGCACATCGTCGAACTCACCACTCCGGGCATCGTTCAGAACGGCAAGTTATGATCATGCATACGCTCGATAAGGAATACGACGCGGCCCATTACGGTAACATCATCCAGAGCCTCTCCCTCTATCGCTTCGCCATCTTCAGTAATCAGCGCGCCGCCCATCACCTTCGCGAATTCGTTGCGGCCTTCTGTAGCGATTAGCACTACGCACCCAGGCTCACAACGCATAGTCTTATCTATGACGGCGTACCCTGATGATGTTTCGATGGCTTGCCTGTTGCCGCCAAGGCCTAGCAAATTGTTTAGAGTGAGCGTGGTCTCTGTGTAATCTTTTGCTGGAGATGGAAAGCCCATTATCTCACCCCGCCCATGTTCATCATGAAGTAAACTTTGTTCTCACCTTCGTGCGGCGTGTAGTCGCGGAACGAACCCTGATAGAACTCTATCCAGTCGTTGGACTGTTTCAGCGACCAGTGATGATTGACCTTTTCAAGCTCGCGCACAAAGTCGGCAGCTGATACTACCTGGCCCCGCACCGGGTCTTGCTTAATGGCGCTTACGAACGCACCCCTGATGTCATAGTCTCGCGGCATGATGAACTCCTTTATCAAAATACTGTATGCATAAACAGTATTTCAAAACTGGTAGTTGATCAAGTGCTGATCAGACTCGTCTGAGGTGCTAAACTTCTGGCCTATTAACATAAACGAATTTTAAATGCGCAAGCCATTGTTGCAGCGCCTTCTTTTAACAGCATGCCTATGCGGCCTCTGCAAAAATTTCATTAGGGAAATGGGATGAGAAGTGAAATCCACAGCCTCCAGATACTACGAGGGGTAGCCGCAATGATGGTTGTCACTAACCACTTTTGGGGATCCGTTTTCGGTGGCATTTTTAAATTCAATGGCGGCTTTGGTGTGGATATATTCTTTGTCCTGAGTGGGTTCCTGATGGTTTACACTCAGACTGAAAAGCGCGGCCCAGTTACATTTTTCATTGGTCGTGTTAAGAGAATTATCCCTCTTTATTTTATTATATCCCTACCTCTTATCTTGATGTATGTAAACCTTAAAGACATATATCCATTACTTAGTAATATTCTTTTATTACCATCATTCGGTAAAAGCCATCATGAGCTTGCCAATGGCCCGGCATGGACTCTGGTTTACGAAATGATATTTTATGTGTTCTTTGCCATTTCATTATTAATTAGCAAAAATAACGTCAAGGCTTGCCTCATAACCGTTTCAATGATTGCCGCCGCCTTGTACATCACAATATATCAAATAGGGGTATCCCCTAGATATGGATGGATTCACTTGGGTTATATTTTAGGCGACACGCTTATGATTGACTTTGCAGCTGGTTGCATCATAGCTGTAGTTTATCAAAAGGTAAACGTAAAAGCGTTTATAGACTTTAGACTACTAGTATTAATCGCTATAGCTATCACCTATGTAGCTCTTAATATTATGGATGATGCTAGGATTTATAGATTTGGCATACCGGCAATGATACTCATAACCTTTGCAATATACACAAAAGAAGGCAGTGGTTATTTATATAAAGCATTACATACTGTCGGGGATGCATCATTCAGCATCTATTTATCACATATTTATTTCTCTTATGCAATAAAAGCCACCAGAACAGCCAACCAAGTAAGCATAGAAAATACTGAAATTTCCGTCATCTTAATCACATTGATATGCGTATTCGTTGGAATATTCATAAACAGAACAGTAGAAAAACCTTTGATGGATTTTTTATCAAACAAAAAAAACCAACCAAATGGTCAAACAATTAGTTGTAGTTAATGCTTGCAGTTATAAACAAAAGGGGCTTTCGCCCCTTCATCTATGAGGAGGATAATGCAGCCATATTCCTTGTTAAAGCCCCTGAACCAACCACACCGCTCCCAATGACATAGAACCCAGGCGCCTGACCGCTGGCGGCGGTATCGATAAAATAAACTTGGCCTGCAACAACTGTTGCGCCGTTCATCTGCGCTACTCCGGTTAATGGCATTTTTATGTTATTGAAATCTTTTATGGTTGGATATGACGCATAGTTGAAATTACGAATAAAATCACGGCCTATTGTTCTAATATAACAATTGCGAATTGATTGTGATGTGAAAGCATTTCCAATCGGCCACGCGATCGCATCATATGTCATGTTGAATATTCTAACTCCGTTAACATCCATGCCATCCTGCTGCATGTAAATACCTTGATTGCATCTTGTCAGGAACCCACCATGTATCTCCAGATATCCTAGAAAGGAAGTAACTTGTATTGCAAAGTTACCTGTAACATCAGTAATCACGTTGTCAATTAGCAGGGTGTCAGTGGATCCTTTCTCGATAAGAATCCCTGTTGTACCCGCGGTGTTAATGTTATTCCTTTCTATTCTTACGTTTCTGATAAAGAACCCATCGCCAGTAACGCCACAATTGACATGAATTGCATGAAGTGATGAACTTTTAAAATTGTTATCACACACTGTCACATCACTTGCTGTAGATACTCCACCAGTAGTGTGCTGATAAAGCTGGAATGCAATCTTGCAATTCCGTGAGCTATTGTGATGAACCCTTGCGTCTGATGCTGTATATCCTAACTCGTAAGCACCTCCATTAGTTACACCTTCCACAAAGTTAAAAGCAATTTCAACCTCTTGGGAGTTGCCACCATTAAGAATACCGAACTCACCAGCCACACCACTTACATGACAATATGTTATTGACCAGTTATTCCCCTGCCAGTTGATCGCTTGTACTTTGGAATTAGTACATTTAATCCTTCGAATGGTTACCCGATCTCCCTTTCCTCTCAGAGCAACATGCTGTGAATTAAGTATTTCAAAACCAGAAAATTCAACATCACTTATGGTTGTATTCCCAGAGTAGAACGATGGTGTATCGACCGCCGTCGAGGCGAAGTCAAATTGCGGAACGCCTTCGCAAATAAAACTTTTGACAAGATTTACTGTGCCACTACATACAAATGCATCATCACCAATCTGTTTAGACGCAGTTACGATTCGATATGAATTATTAGACATCACACGATTAAGTATAGCGGTAACATCCCCGCCACCCACCGCACCTAGTTGCCTGATGTCCACTACGCCATTCGTCGGTTGGAACACAAATGAAACATTCGTATTCGCCGTTGACTGCACCGCATCAATGTCATTCGGCGTCACACCGCTTGTTTCTACAGCAAGCCAGTACCCTCGCCCACCGCTGGATATATCAACATAACTCTGCAAGTCATAAAGTTGCCCAACCTTAGTCCATGCCGCCGCCTTCAGCGTTGTCATGTCTCGCACGGCTATTGCTGCGTTTCCTACGAGTTGTGCGCCGCCAGAGGCAGAAAGATTTGATCTAAGCGATGCATCACCAACTCCAATCCATGCGCCAGTGCCAATACCCCCTGTCGATTCTGGAGTGGAATCAGCCGGAACATCTTTCGGAAATACGCCATCCCAGCGATAATACTCACCGTCGCCATCAGGCAATGCCCAGCGAAGAACCTGATTAGGAAGCGTTAGTGTGGCCCCATCCTGGAATGAATCAATTAGTATCCACCCATAAGAAGCGATTGCCCGTTCGTTCTGTTTTTCGATTCCATACCACGTCAACCGAGAGGTTCCAAAGCGATCATCCCAGACCTCATTAACGCGGTCATTTTCGCGGTGATCCATATTTTCAGCGTTATCATACAAATCTTTTGCAGCAGCAGACCCCAGCGGATTGCGGGTATTGTAAGTCGTCATTTGGGCCTCATAAACGAAAAAACCCGCCGTAGCGGGTTGTTAAATTAGGGGTTCAGTTCAGGAAAGATTGCCGGGGTAAATCGCATTGTCGTACTTGTAAAAGCTGTCTTTATATTCTTTTGCCGTGACCTCACAGGTGCCGTCAGATTGCGGGGCTATCTCAAAGATAATTCCGTTGTAGCCAACCCGGGACGAATCACAAAAAATCAGACGGGGTGGTTCTATTGCACCATCGTTCATTATGATGTTGTCGAACGCTGACTGTTCAGGGACAGATAACGAATATTCGTCAACTCTGGTAGCCACAAGCAACCCGGATGCGGACCCATCCTGATAACGGATCAGCGCGCGTGGGTTGGCAAACGACCAGTCCAGTTTTTCACTAACACTGAATGTTGTCACCCCGCCGGAGGTGTCTATGTCCTCCACCAGCGTGCTTATCGTTTTGCTTCCTGGGATATCATCAGTAAAGACAATGCGGTCGCCAACGTTATAGCAGAGCGCGTCCATCTCCGTTGTTGTGGTGTGGGTCAGGCGCTGCTGCAGATACTTCATCAGCCGGCGCATGCCAATCTGGTATGCATGGTCACGATCCAGAACTCCGTCGAGAGTGTAATCTTCCACCTTAAGCGGGGTGGGATTATCGCTTGTCCGGCACTGAACCGTTTCCTCTGCCCATGTTGAGCCGTTGATATAGGTCACATCGACACCGTCATAGTCATCTGCCGAAGGAGCAACGAACGCGGTCTGAAGCTGGTCTATTGTTTCCTGTGGGCTGATTATTCCAGTCCAGGGCTTTACGCCTTCCCGAGCTACAGACGCCAGCCCATCGGACAAAAGAAAATAGCTTTTCCCGGCGTTGGTTATCGTCTGGAGAATCGATAACGTAGACGTGCTGTCATTGGTTTCAAAATCGAAAAACTCGCTGTTCGGCGTCCAGTAAGTTTCTTCCAGCTCTTCAATCGCCTCGATATCCATATCCAGGCCAATAGAGTTTCCCACATGCTTAAGTGCAGCAGAAATGGTACGTTCGGTGCCTTCATCATAAATTCGCGTGGCCACTATATTCACCCTGCGATCTGACTGGGCAGCCAGCTTGCCTCCCGTTTCTACCGTGACCCCCATTGTGGTGACGGCAGGGTAAGAAACTGGGCGCGCCAACAGACGACCGCGCAGTGCCTGCCAGTACATACTGTCCCGGGAATTGTCTTCGCCCTGCTCATTCGTTCGACGACAGCGCACCTCTACCAGCCCCGGCGAGCTCAGTGTCACTCGTTCAGTGAATCCCAGCCCGTTGATGTTCTTCATGTCATACGTCCCGGTGGTGCTTGTCCATCCGGAACCAGAACCATAAACGCGGTGCTGGATCTCCCATAACACCTGCCGGTTCTTTTTACCGCCGCTATCCTTGTAGCCACAAATCCCGCTCGGGAAGAAGAAATTCACCTCGAACATATCGCAGGTTTCGTTTTCTGGGCATGCCAGGAACGGGCCCATCCACGCATCGTTTTCATTCAGGCCAGAGGCAGAGAAGTCCAGAACCGTCCTTGGTGAAAAACCTGGCCAGTCTGGATCCACTACACCATCGATAAGGCGCTGCAGTGTTGTAGTCGAACCATCCACTTCAAATATTTTATATTCGCTTCCGGCATGCGATACGGAAAGGCGGATAAGACCTTCAGGAATACCGGTAAATGCCGTGCCGGTGGCGCTGTCATAGGCCAGGGTGATAGAAGCGGTTACCTCATCCTCACTGCCGGTAGCGTCGGCATGAGGAATATAGGATGCAATGAAGAGCTCATAGTCTGAGCTGTTGTGCCAGATGGAAACAGGCATCCCAAGGTAAGGTGCAATTTCTGCAAGAACATCACTGGTTATTCGACTGTAGGCGCCGTCATTGGTTACGACGTATGAATCCGGGACAATAACATCAACCGTCGCCCCTTCAACCCACGAGTCAGGCAGATCGTTTGTTGTCTCGTCGCCGTCATCCGTGCTCAGACCATTGAAAGTTATCGTTGGGCCTGACACAGTTAGCGATTTCGCAACAACATCGTCGCTGTCCGGCGCTGTCTGTGCCATATCAAGCCCGGCACCGGAGGATGTTCCTCCGACTTCTGTCGAGTTGAACCAGTTTTCGCTTCGGCGATCACCAGAAACATCCTCTCCCGGAAGATAATCAGCAGATGAAAAACCATCACCCAGCGACGATATTGGCGTGGAACCAACTCGCTTGTCACCATCGGTATAAGAAAACTTGCCAACACCGAGGCAAACAAACATTTCCACAGTCATGATCGTTGGATCATCTGGGTCAAAGCGTGTTACCGGCTGGACTACGTAATCCGGATAGATACGGCGGCGGCCAAACAATTCACGGATAGGGTCGCCAAGCTTGGGTTGGTTGGCTTTTGCAGGGTTAACATCAAGCTGATTACCGGAGCCGGAATTATAGCTGCCAGAGTCACCAACACCGGGTGCGAAAAAGAGCGTGTAGGCTACAGAAGCCGCAGACACAGCCACAGCAATCCAGGCGGCAATTTCAAGACCCGTTCCATACGGGACGGGGTAAATCCTGACGTCACTCTCTGGCTTGATAGCATAGTCAAACCATGCGGTGGCCGGGATATTCTCTCCATTCACCTCAACCACAACCGGGTGTTTCATGTCTGGCCGGTAGTTTTCAACGTTGCGTGCCATCCACTGATGGATAGTGATCGCACCATGTTCGTGGGTTTCCAGCGGTTCGCCGGGTAAGCGAGAGGGATAAATTCTGATGGTCACTGCCAGAACTCCACTTTAATGAATCGCCGTTTAAAGCGCGCCAGAGGAATAAAAGAAACATTCTTCCCGGGATTGCACTCCGCAACATGCAGTTGACCGCCGATCTCAACGACTATGCCAACATGGGTCACCGTTGATGCGGAATAACAAGCGACACCAGCACCAATACACGGTTCGCACTTTCTCAGGGATAACATGAGCCTCTTTGCTTCCCTGTTCAGCCCGCCTTCGTCTTTCGTTACTCCGGCGAAGTCAGGCCATTCGTTGAGCCCGAGATCGCGCCTGATTTCATTAACGATGCCAAAACAGTCAAGTTCAGGATAAGCGCGCCCGCCCTTCAGCCAGGTAACTGAAAGGTATTTATCAGGATTGAACATAGGTGATCCTTAACTCATGTAACGCAGACCGGGGTAATACGGTAGGGTGTATCTGTAACGCGGCCACGCGGTATCGAGGATATTCATATACCCGGCCGTGATTTGTGCCTGGGTGGCAGTCCAGTTTCCGTTCTTTACTGCCAGGGTATAAGGAACAGAAGCGGGAGCCGTCAGGTCTGTTGAGATGTAGTTGCGATAAGTCAGAGTTGCTTCGGTGAGGTTATCAAGGGCATTACGTATTGCTGTTGAAGTGACCCCGTCGATGTTATCAACCGCAAACTGCAGATCCTGCGTGCCGTCGCTGTTTCTGGCAGGCAGCGCAATATCAATGGCCGCTGCACGAAAAGTAACAGTTTCATCGTTTTCGGTGATCGCCGTAATGTCATCAAAACCCTTACACAGATAAATTACCTCGGAACCAATATTTATCTGCAGGGTTTCGATGATCACCTCATCTCCGGATGAGGCATAAAGTCGATTAAGTACAGTCATGCCTTTGGCCACTCCCTGTTAAGCGCAAGATCAATGATGCTGCTGTTGATGATGTAATCCGGGAAATCAATCCAACCGGGTGCAAGTACTGGCCTCTCCCAAAGCTCAAGCGTCGCCGTGTAGCGCCAGTAGTTTCCGCCCTCGATTGTCGGTCCCTCATAGATATCCACGAACCGGCAGACATACATGTCAGTTATGCCCATCGGCGACCGCAGAGGCATGTTGAACCAGTCTGCTCCGTCATGAATAGTGTCCCGGTACCAGGCCTCAAACAGCTGACCTTCCGGATCGCTGAACGACCACGATACGGCGGCTTGAGTTGGCGTTGAGGTGTAGAGTCGGCGCTGCCTGGCCCTGCCAGAGGACAAATCTGTCCTGAGCAAAGGACTTACTGGCTTTAACCCATACCCATCCTGTAATGGAATGGGCAGGTAATCAGCCGGATAATTTATGCTCGTTGTCTTAGCCATTAGCCCGTTCTCCTCCCGGCGTTCCACCTGAGCATTGCTTTAGAGATTTGCCCCTTCCCTGTTGCAAGATCGCTTGAGGCCTGTTGATACCCAAGCTTCGCGCCATCTGCTGTGGCTTTCTTCATCATTGCAATCTGAGTGTCGGATGGGTCGCCATTGACGTTAATCTGGAACGTTGGCGCGTAATCTTTCCCGCCTGTAGTCTGCTGATTGACTCTGTTCAGAGTTTCATCCAACTTCGCTGATGTCTGGGACGTTACGACACGTTCACCCTTTTGCAGCAACCAGGTGCCTGTTTCCGGTACACTGTCGATGCCATCGTGCGCCATGCCGGACAGAGATGATGTTGCGACTCCCGCTACCAGAGGAACCGTTACAGCGGCAGCGGCCGCCATCGCAGCGGGTGCCAGACCAGGACCAACAATAGGAATAGCGGCGGTTGAGGCGTAAGCCGCCAGTTGGGCCTGCAAAGATGTGGCCTGAGCGTTTGCGATTAATGAACCGGCCGCCGCGGCCTGAGTGGACTTCCCAACCAGCAATTGAACACCCTGATAGACAAGCCACTGAGCGGCCATATCGGAAAGTGTCTTGATGATTGTGTCACCAAGGTCTGCAAAGATATTGCTGAAAAAGTCCCCGACGTCTTCGGCGCCGTGAATCAAATCCTGCAGGTTGTCAGATATGGAAGAGGTGGCGCCGCCAATGATTGACGTCATACTATCAGCAGCAATTTGATAATAATCAGCCGCATTGTCCGCATAGTCGTTCAGGGCATCCATTATGCCGTCCTGCCAGTCGCCCATCTGATCGTCGGACTTCTGGTAATAATCCTTCTGGATATCCAGGCGCTCATTTAACGCCTGCTGCAGAGCATCCGTTTCCTCATCGTAAAGCGATTTGCTGATGTCCCCGTTTTGATATTGCTTCTGGAGATCAGCCTGCTTATCGAGAAAGTCGCGCTGAATATCCAGCGATTCCTTCATGCGCTGGCGGGCCTTCTCCCCCATGCCTGCGCCGATAAAATCAGAATCATTCGAGGCTTTTGCATTCTGATTTTGCTTTTGCAGGTTTGTCGTGAACTCAGCCAGCTTGAGGTTTTCTTCGTTGGCTTTTTTAATGGCATTAAGGCTATCAAGTTCGGTAGCCAGCTGCTTCAGCCTCTCCTGCTCAGATGCATTGAGCCCATTTAATTTGCCAGTGGTAATGTCAAAATTAAGCTTTGCAAGTTCTGTTACCTGCGCCGTTTTTTTGCCGGTTGTGTCGATGAGCTCTATTTGGCGAAGATAGCTCTGCTCGGTAGATTTGAAGGCGCTTGCTAATTTTTTGGCACCTGCATCAGGCGTGGCTTTTCCATTGCTACCACCAGCAGGTAACGCGAACACATTGGCAGTACCTGTTGTCGCTGGTGCCAAGGGAAGCTCTGGAATCTTCTGCCTGCTGAGCTTGTCACGAGTAGCGATCAGATTGTTAAGCTCATCGCTGAGCGTTTTAACACTGTCGTCTGCACCAGTAATCCAGCCAAAGAAAGATTCGCCCTGCCCATAAGTATCGCCGCGCCCTTCCAGATTCTTTTGCAGGTAGGCAATTCGCTCGCTAATCTGATCAACATTGGTGAGGTCTATATTCCCACCAAGCGCCGCCATTCGATTTCCCGTACTCGCGGCAAGCTGCCCTGCGGAAGCCGCTGCCTTAACCAGCCATCCAGCTAACTGCGCAACTTCCGAAACAAGATTGGTGATGCCCTGCAGAATTTGAGGATCGGTCAATACATCGCGAAGGTCACCAAGCGCGGTCTGTAATGGAGAAAGATCAACTTTAGCCAGGCCTGAAGCAATCTCCATTTTCAGCCCCTGCACCTGGGCTTCCATATCTTCAAAAAGTGCATTGACCTTTACCAGGTCGTCAATAGATTGAGGGTCTGGTGCAACTCCGTAATCTTTAGCCAGGCTTATGAACTGTTCTAACTTTTTATTATTGTTGTCAAAAAGTGGCAACAGTTTCGACAGGTCATTGCCGAGGCTTTCAAGGATCGTGGTTTTTTCAGCGTTCGTGCCGATTTTTTCCAGCGCATTACCAATAGCTAACAGCTGCTTATCTGGGGTTACTTTTGATAACTTTTCAGCAGACAGTCCAAGGGCATTTAGCGCATCAACGGCCTCGCCTGATTTGTTCAGTACTGCATCACCAATCTTGTCGCCGATATCCTTAAAGATATCAGCCATCTGGTCCCCGGTAACGCCTGCTTTTTCTGCTGCAAACTGCCACGCAAGTAAATCCTGTGTGGCAATATTCAGGGATTTTGCCCAGCGGTCTGTTTCCGCAATCTGCTTAGATGTTGATTTGAGTAACTGAAAACCGGCGGCGCCAATAGCTGCACCGGCGGCTACCGCGGCTGCGGCCGTCCCAGCGATAGCAGCACTGGTTGCTTCAGCATCCTTTTGTACCTGCTTCCCCCATTTTTCGGAGGCTCTTTCCGCCTGGTTAAGCCCAGAAATAAACCCGCCGGTTTTGGCGATCAGGTCGATAGTCAGTGTGCCGAGTGATTTACCAGCCATGCTTATTTCCACTCCTGCATAGCCTGCTCCAGATTGATAGCGGGCTCATTTAAATGGGGGGTAAAATCGGTGATTTTGAAAGGTGGGGTATCTTTGCCCCGATTGACGTTTGCCAGCACAGATGAAACGAGGCCAGCAGCCCACTCGGTGCGCATCATGGGATTCAGGCTTCCGAACTTCTGCCTGTAAAGAATCCAGTCGCGATATTCGGTTAAGCTGATGCGCTCCTTTGCCTCGGCTACTGTTCTCCCGCCGATCCCGTTAAGGACTAATTCGCACCAGAACTCGTCGTCTGCGCTGAGCTCGTCTTTCCCATGCTGTTGACTTCCTGAATTGCGATAAGAAGCGCAACTGTCAGGCTGCCATCAAGGCCTCCGCGTTCCGGGTCTGCTTCGCCGGTAATATCAGCAACAGATAACACCTGCTTTCCATTCTCATCGCAAATAGATGCAGCGATGCGACCTGCCACACCATCAACTTTCCCGGACAGAGCCAGAACTTCACTGGTTGCGGTGTGATAACCCATTGGACGGATGTAGGTAGTTGCCGTGCATTCTGTGCCGTCCTGCGCTTTCCAGGTGATTTCTTTCTCAACCGGGCGTCCCGTAAATGCCCCGATTTGCTTAAGTGCGTTCAAAGTCAGTTTCATAAATTCCTCTCGACTGGCGGGGTTTCCCCCGCTGTTGCTTAGCTGGTTGGTTGTGCTTTAGGAACCCAGACGCCCTGACCAGAACGCTGGATGGTTGCGGAGGTTTGCACAACGGTGTTGGCCTGGAAGTCAAACGGGAAGTCAGAGACATATCCCTGGAAAACGTACCAGGTTCGCGTATCCGGCAGAACCAGGCCGTCAACAGCGTCCGGGTCCCCCGCTGGCGCGGCAGTCGGCGCATCGGTGCCATCAGCCCAACCAATTGCGAATGTGAGATCGGCCTGATCGCTGGACTCGGCTAAATTGCTGAGCATTACGTGGCTCGCATTTGCTGGGTCAGCATTCAGCGCAACAGTGGCCTGCCCGGGAGTTCGCAACCCTTTTTTATAGGTGCGGGTATTGGTTTCACTCAGACAGGTATCTTCAATTTGATCTGCAGGGCTGCTGCCGGGTGAAAACGACGTAATACATTCAACTTCGCTTACCACTCCATTGAGCAGGACGAACATTTGAGTGCCTTGAGTCACTACTGACATAATTATCTCCGGGTATAAAAAAACCGGCTCAAGGCCGGTTGGGGAAGGATTGGGTTATGGGTTACCTGCTGACTATCCAGTCAACATCAAAGGAGTATCGATATCGCTTCGTTTCCTGATCTCTGGTCTGGTCGCCCCATCGTGTGATGTAAGCTTCACCTTCGATTGCATCTCTCAAGGCGCGAGCCGTATTCATTGCCTGCACAGGCGTATCGGCATAAACATCAACCTGTATTGAGTAGCGATCCACATCTGGCCGCTGACCAAGATAGTTATCTGGTTGCCCGGATATGTTTTGCCATACCGCATAGGGATAAGTGACAACATCATCTTGCAAACCAAATGGATATAGCCGAACAGGAGATGTGCCGAGCATGCTTTTAACAACATCACTGGCAGAGCAAACTGCGAAGATGGGAGGGATCATGGTTTGACTCCTTTCTTCTGTGCTCGCTTAATCGCGCGGTCTATCGATTTTTCGTATTCAGTTGCAAATACGTTGATCACTTCATTTACGCTTGATTCGGCGGCGGGACGAAGGAATGGCTGTGCCTTCATGTTCTCCGTTCCGAACTCCAACAGGCGCCAGTGTGGGGTTGGTGCGTTGGTGGATTTGTCCGGGTGCTTTGAAAGTACTGCGCCATGCAGTACGCCAATTCTGAAACCCAAATCACCTGTTCGCTTAAAAAGGTTGCCGTTCCATCTCAGCGCAACGTTGTCGGCAATGCTTCTTCCCGTAGTCGGATCGTCAAACCGCTTGGCGTTAGACTTTGCTTTTTCAACAATGACCATCGATGCTTTGCGCAGCGCTGCCCGGCCACCTTTGCGTTTAAGGTCGGAGCTTATGCTTTCTATTTTCCCAATGAGGGAGTCAACGCCAGTGATTGAATACTCAATACCATCAGCCATTGTTCACCCCACTTGAACAGGGGAGCGTTAAATACTCCAGCCCGCTGTCTGGGTCGGGAAGCACGCCCTCTATGTTGTAAATCTCTCCCCTGAAGAGGATTCTGTGCTTATCGCTGATACCTGTTCGATAGCGTATTTTTATGCGGGATGTGATTTTATTCTGAAACGCCTGAGCAGCTGCAAAATCACGTGCCGAGACTGCCGTCACTTCTGCAAAGATTTCCTTAACGTCCACCCAGGAATCAACAATTGCGCCAGTTTCTGGATCCTGAGTTTTCAAAGGTTCCTGTAGCATCACGCGATGGCGTAATGGGCCAGCTTTCATTGTTACCCCCTGGCGGGTTTGCCGTTGAGATAAAACTTTTGGTCGATAGTATTTTCATCATCAGCGCCTTCGTTTAATGCCTGAAGAATCAATTCGCACAGCGCAATATTTGAATCAGCCAGCCGGGTGATTGCGATTGTCTGTTCCTGAAGGGCCTGCGTCTGCTTGCTCAATGCCTCGAATAGATTGTTTGCCTGTTGCTCGTTCATATGCGATCCGCATCATTTTTTTTAGCCATGCCTTTCGGCGTTCACAGCCTGAACATGCCATAAAGACTCCTAAATAATTGTCGGACGGCGAAGGTCGTAGATGAGCATCGATACAGCAAAAGGAAGCTCTCCCTGCTTAAGCTTCTCTTCCTCCTCTGCACCACGATTCCTGTCCAGATATCCAAGCAGCACCAGCAACGCTGTTTGCATCCGGGTCAACGGTTCACCTTCAATAAGATCGTTATTTTCATCGACGACCTTATCGCGACTCCCTTGGATATACGCCAACAGCGCAGCGCTTCCGCCTTGAATTTTTAACGTCAGGTCGGGATCACCGTAATCATCATCGATGCGTAAATGCATCTTCGCTTCTTCAAGCGTAACGAGTTCAATCACGTTTTATCCCTCCCGTCCCGTCCGCGCTTGGTCGCCAGCGTCCAGCCTTTCGATCCATTTTCACCTGGCTTATCTGTCGACTCTTCATCGCAGTGCCACATCGAACCACCCCAGGTGACCGTGTCGCCTCGTTTATACACATCACCAGACTTGAAGACGCCGCGATAAATCAGCGTAGGAATAGAGAAGGATTTCGTTTCTACTGCACCACTGGCGCGCGTCACCGCTACCGTGAAATTCCTCTCATCAGAGTTTGTGACATCAATTCCAGATACGCCGTCAACAAGACATTCCCAGCCGCGCATGCCGTGCGTTTTTTCATACGCGCGCCACAGCCCTCCTGAGTGAGTTGCATAACTGCCGCGAGGATAACTCTTCTCTTCGTCAATGAATGGCGACACCTCAAGCTGCAGGGCATCTCGTCCATCTGTACCATTTTTAGAGGGTTCTGGTTCTGGGAGAGCCTGCACCGCGGCGGTGACTAATGCGTTAATGTCAGGAATCTCGGGAGCGGCTGGCACCTTAATTTCTGATACAGCTGTTTTAACCAGTTGTTCAAGCATCGGCTGAACATCTTCAGGGGATACGCTTTTACCTGGAGCCGGAGCGGGAAGCGCCTGCACCGCAGAAGCCACCAGCGCGTCGATGTCAGGAAGATCCGGGATTTCCGGCTCGGGAACCAGGGCTGCCGCTTCACGCGCTATAGCCGACAAATCTGGTTCCGGAGAGTCAACTATCTCCTGTAGTGATTTACTCAGACATGAAAATTTTTCTTCAAAAGCCTGTTGCTGTTGCTCCAGTTGCTTTGCAAAGCTTTCCCGGAGTAATGAAAGCACGCCGCTGATTTCTTCGGTGACGGCTTTAATTATTGCCAGTTCACGGTCATTCATTTGGCAATCATTCCTCTGATCATGGCTTTCATTGCAGACAATTCGTCAGCAGAGAAAGCTTTACTGGCTGATTCTTCCTGCTGTTCTGGCTGCCGCGTGGATGACGACTTGAACGGATCGTCAGATGCATCGCGCCGGGCCAGCGCCGGAAGGCTGTAGTTTTGCTGCTGAAGATAGAGCGCATCCCCACCATCGACGGGTGGCAGGTTTTCTTTTTTGCGCGCTTCGTTCGGGGTAAGAATGGTATTTTTCACCCCTTCGCCCAAAGTCTTCATGCGTCGCTCACTGTCCATACGCAGAAGCGAGCTGATATCAAGCTCAACGCCTTTACGACCATCAAGATCCAGAGCTTCATCCAGCAGCACTTCAATCGACTCGATAAGCACCTGCAGGCACTGCGAGTAATACTGTTGCTCAAGAGATTCAATGTTGTCGTAAGACGGCATCTCGCCCACGCCGACCTTGTACGCAGGAACGTGAAATGCAGAACAGCACATTTCAGCTGAAAGCTTTTGTTGCTCCACCGTCTGCGCATCGACCGCAGACATGGTCACCGCTTTATATTCAGCACCGCCTGACAGCAGGCCAGTCTTGCCAGCGTTTTCCCCTGTATAGCCGGTATCCCAATTAGTTTTTATCTCCCTGGCCTTTTCCTCACTGACAGAGCCGGGAATGGTAATAACACCACTCGGTTTGCCACCATTTTTAAAGAAGAACGCAGAGCTTTCCAGAATGTGTTTGCCCTGCATAGCAGCCATACCGCAGGCATAAATTGGCGATACCCCGATCAGCGGATGGAACAGGCAGTTGAAGCGATCGTGGATAATTTCACGCGCCGGTACGGTGACCTGCGCCGGTAGTCCGCTGATGTTATCGGGGTTTATTTGATAAAAAACCGAGCCATCCTCCGCCACAAGAGGCGTAACTTTGTTTGGGTCAAGAATACGTAATTCATTGATGGCGCCCGCAGCATTTTTAACCTTCATCACATACGTATTGCCGTGACAAAGTTTCGAGTTGATCCACGTTTCCAAAAACTGAATACGATTCTGGAAAGCATTCGGCTTTTTAAAAAGCTTATCTATTTTTGCGTCCTGCAAGTCTTTCCATACACCGTCTGAGCCTTTAGCCTTCAAAGCGGGAGGCATTTTGGATATGTCGCTGGCAATAAGAGAAATACAGGAAAACACAGCATAATAAGCCAGTACTGTCGGGTTGCTGACCTCCATATTTCGTTGCCAGGCACCTGCAAATGGTTCCCTGACCCAAGAAAAAATAGAGGTCCATCCCTGATTAGAGGGTTGCTGCAGCGCCTTCTCTTTCCGCTTAAAAAATCCCAACATCAGCCGGCCCCCTCGTTATCTTTTTTCTTCTATTGCCACCAGCACGCCGGACGATTACGTATTCAGCCTTTTTAATCAAAACCAGTACCTTCGCGCACTGGTCATTCACGGTTTTTTCATCGCCAGGCAATGAGTCATGCGTTCGCTGAAGGTATTTGATCCTTGCCATAAATATGGCGGGGTTCCCCCCGCCCTCCGTTTTAGCTTGTCTGGCCTGAGCTATAGTTAACGCCGCTAATTACTGCAACGGCTGCTGTGCGTCTGCGCTGCCAGTTAATCCAACGTTCGGCACGAATTGCTACGCTGTTGGTCTGCCACATAGAAACTAACTCGACTCCTGTTGGAGTAACGCTATCACCGGTTGGCGCAGACTCCATTTCCAGTGATGCTTCGCTGGACATATCAACAGCTACACCACCTTCATCTGCCAGATAAATATCTGGGGCATTCATGAGGACAATTTGGTTACCAACATATTGCGAAACAATCGCAGGGAGACCTTCATAGGTGCCACCGAACATTGTCATGTCAGGATATTCCTTAGCACCCAGAGGGGTTTTGCGTTTTGATAATGCCAGTGCAGTGGAGCTGGACATCAACCAGACGGCACCTGTTGGTTGTAGATCAGCAGCAATGAAAACTTCGAAAGCTGCAGTGCTATCCGCATCCGGATCGCCAGTGCTCGGGATTGTTGTCGCACCATTGGTAATGGAGGCGGGAGAAATTCCAGCCTGAGCAGCTTTGGCTGGGTCCACGAAGTCTGTATCCAGTCGAGCAATTACCGACTCGGCCAGAGAGTTTCGAACCAGAACATCCGCCTTTGGATTTGAGAAGCGCAACAGCTCTTCAGTAAGAACAGAGATTGCTGCAACCTTTGAAAAACCGAAAGTGACTGTTTCAAAGTTAAATTTTGTCAGTGGTTTTGCTTTGCCCTGTCCTACCCATTGCGCCGCCCCACCAGACGTCTGCACCGGAATACGGATATTGAATGGAACTTCATGTAATGAAGGGATATTGCCAGTGCCAAACTGACCGATGATAGTTTTCGGACGCAGGAATTCAACAAAATCTCCCGCAAATTCCTGATATTCGACAAGTGAACCAGCCCATTCTGGGTCGGTAGTCGTACCAGCACTTACCGCTGCTTTAAGTACATGGTGTAATTTCGTATCGTCGGGATATTTGTTCTTGGCAATCTGAAGAGCTTCAGATCGCACACCTTTTGCCGCCGCAAGGGATTTAGCTAATCGAGCAAAAGCGATGCCTTTTTCCAGTTTCTGCTCAACGCGAATAATACCAGGACCACGGTTGTCAACCGTGCTTACTGTTCCATTAGCGGCTTTGCTAACAGGAACAGCAGTGGCCGCCATGTTATTTTCAAGGTCACGCAGACGTTTGAGGTGTTCATCGACAGACTTCACTTCGGCGGAAACATTATCGTATTGCTCTGTTTCTTCGCTATCCAAAGTACGCCCCTCATCAGCGGCTTTACTCATAACGTCGCTAAGAGATGCTGCCAGCGCTGCACGCTTGTTTTCGAAGCTTTTAATTTGCTCGGAGAGATTCATATTTTTTCCTTTAATTTCGATAGTTTTTTTTGCTGTAGCGCCAGCAGATGGTGTTGTTGTGACCACCAGTTTTTCATTGCCTGACGCGGCGAAAAACTGACGGTCGAAAGATTTAACGGTCTGGATGGAACACTCGGCGTTTGCCGGGATAGTCACAGCGGACACTTCCAGAAGGTCCCATTTAATGAAACGTACGCCGCCCTCATCCAGGTAGGAGTACTCCTTGGGAAGGAAGCCGATCGATAAGCCACGAACCAACCCGGCTTTGATAGAAGCCCATGCCTCATCAAGCCTCGCGGCAAGCTGTGACGGCATGTCCGGGGTAGGCTTCGCCAGCTTTGCTGTGATCTGCATCCCCTCCTTGACCATCTTCGGGGTACAGGTCCCAATAGGTTGAGAGCGGTCGTGTTGCCACAGGAAGGGAGTTTCACTTCGATAGGTCGCCCCGCCTGATTCCAGAATGTCACCGTCTCGATCGGGAGAAGGAGTAGAGGCAATGCCGGTAATAATCCGTTCATCCTCGTTAACCGACTTCACCGTCATGAGAGTGCAGGCGCGTTTAAACGTCATTTATCTGCCTCCAGAAACGAAAAAACCCGCCGGAGCGGGTCATAAACTGACGTGTATGTCATATGAAAAATACCTGGTAATCCTGTTTCTTCGCTTCCGGGTTAAGAGCCATCAGCGACACGGCGTTAAATAAGGCCATCAGGGGGTCTATTTTCCCCTTCCCGCTGGCCTGCTTAGTAATCAGGATAGCATTCCCTTTAGGTTCAACGCGGGCATTACCCACGCACCAGGCCATCATTGGCTGGCCGCCGTGAATTAGTACACCTTCGGCCAGTTTTCTCTCAGTCGTTTTGATTGAACCACCCAGGCGCCAGCCCTGGCTGATGCCTACCACACTTTCCGCCGGTATCTCTACTTCGGTTAGCGCATCCAGAATCGAACCAACCCCTGACGGGTCAATGCCGATCTTGTCGAGCAATTCGGCTTCGTGAATGCGACCCACCAGCTCAGCCAGCTGGTCAGTATCCTCCCCGACGAACTCAACGATGGTCAGATCCCCGTCTTTCTGAAACCCCAAAAGACGCGATGCTTCACTTTTACGACGCTCGAGCACAATTTTATGCGCCCAGGCATGGCACCAGCACAACCACTCGCGGGTATCTTTGTCGCGACCAATAGCAGAGAGTCCCAGCAAGTCATCCAGGCCGCCGCCGTCTATCCCGACGGTAATAACCTCAGCACGCCGCAGAATATCCTCGAAGGATACTGCCTGCACCTGTTGCTCCCAGAAATCGACCCCGGCCCAGCGATCACTTCGGAGGTTTAGGCCGATTTCAATATTGAGATGCTTAGCCAGGAATTGCTGCAGTGTGCCGTCAGTTTTGGACTGATTCTTCCGCAACTGGTCCTCAAGCCACTCAGCGCTGACCGAACGCCCCATGTTTGGGTTTGTTATGTAGAAATTCTCAGGAAGCAGATACTGCTTTTTCTCCACCATTGATTCCGGGAATTCATAAAGAACGCCCAGCGTTTTGGGGTCGTGAATCTTCCCGTCTCTGACGTCTCGCCAGTACTGAAGCTTCTCTTTGAATACACCGGCAGGCGGTTCGTCACTTTGCGTAGTCAGGAAGATCACCCAACCTTCTTCACGGGACACCTGCCCGCCGAGTGCTTCCATAAACATGGCTTCAGCATTTTGCCGCTTGCCGAACAACCAGAGCTCATCAACAAGTATCCTGCCGGCCTTTTTACCGGAAACCGTATCGGTATCGGCTGCCACAACTTTTAGGGTATTGCGCGTCACCCTGTGGGTGATAGTCCTGATGTGGTCCTGCACCTGGAACATATCCGACAACTCGTCGTCGGCACGAATCATCCCGGCCGCCGGTTTAAAGCTGTTGTCCGCGACTTCTTTAGTTGGTGCCAGAATCAGATGCTCTTCATCTTCTCGCCAGCAGAGGATAACCGCCGTCAGCATAATGCCCGCGGCAATGGTTGATTTTGTGTTTTTCTTCGAGATAAGCAGACCATATTCTCGGATCAGTTGCTTTCCCGTCTCGGCTTCATATCCGCCAAAAATAGCTTTTACGTAATCGAAAACCCAGGGTTCCGAGCACTCGCCAAAAGTCGGCTTACCCGGTAGATCTGATACCCGGAGTTCTTTAAAAATGCCCAGGGCGTATTCGGCCTGCTCTGGAAATATCGGGGGTGGAATAATCGAAGCCTTTTCGACCAGCCTGTTCTCCCAGTCGAGGCAGGCCGTGGTCCATTCAGCCATAGATTACCCCTTATTATTCACGACAAGCTTAGGCGGTGCCATCGCACCAAATTTGCTGGCCCCTGCTGCTATCTTGGCCGCAGCGTTACGGGCGTCTTTTTTCCCGCCCTCTCCCTTCTTCGGATGGATATAAGGCAGCATGGCCTTTGCTGCGTCTTTTCTGACGTCAGTATCCTCGGAGAGATCGTTCATTACTGATTTTAAAAATTCGAGCGGGTCATCGAAATTCCCGGACAGATTGTTAACAACCGGCGGTGGGGTTTTCGGCTCGGCGGCTGAGACTTCTACAGCGGTTTCCGGAACACGCTTCTTCTTCATAAACGCGATGACATCCGGGTCTTTAGCCAGCTGCGAACCCTTGGAACGCGCGGATTTCTCAGAATAACCAGCCTCTATAGCAGCGGCAGTCTGAGTTGAGCCGGACATCAGCGCGATAGCAAACTTGCGCTTCTGTCCTGTTAACATGTTTACACCCTCCAAAAGGGGATTTTTTCTGCGCGTGAGAGGGGGCGTGGTGTCCAGCGCATTTTGGGTTTACTTTTGTTGATACCCCCCCACCCTTTACATGTCAAATAACGACCGTATCGAGGCCGTCACGACACTCAGGAACCCTATGCTTCATGGCTTCCTCATCGGGCTGACCAGTTGATGCTTCGCGTGCTGACTTGGCCGTGTGGCATTCAGTGCAAATGGTCCAGAGATTGGTTTCGTCATTGTTCCCGCCGAACTGTAGGGCGACGCGGTGATCAAGCTGGCTGTCATACAGGTCAACTACTCGCTTGCACATGCAGCAATGTCCGCCGTCGCGCTTGTAGACCCTCCGTTTCATCCCAACCCTGGCACTACCGCTGATGCGCCGATGCTCGCCATACACTGGCTTGAGTCGTCGCGTTTCAATCGCTTTGAGTCGTGGTTGTAACGTTGTGAGCTTTGCCATTTAACCTCCAGGCTTTACGCCTTTCCAGGCGTGGCATGTTGTCCTTCGGCTTCTCAGCAAGCATGCCATCAGCATGGTCAACGAGTGAGTAGCATGGGTAGAGCACAGGACCACCGTAAGCATCGCCGACGGCATAGTCAGCCGCTTTGCTGTGGTTCCATCTTGATAAGACTTTGGCGAGGTGCTGCGGCGGTATGCTGTAGCAGACGCCATGAATAAGCCGGGGGATCGTAATGTAGTCAGTTCGGTTCTTATCAGACAGCACCAGCTTCGTAGCTATCTCGAGCTGATACTGCGGTGGGCGACCGGTTCCCAAATAAAAGCTGATAAGGGTTTCGGGGAATCTGGATAGCCATTCGTTGGCTAACTCAGCAAAGCCACTAACGGGGGTCGCATCATCTTCCAGAACTACAACGCGACTATCCTGCTCTTCTGCCCAGACTAAAGCACGACGATGATTCCAGTTTGCACCGTGTTCTGCTTCATCAATAAGTAGGTGAGCACCAAGCAATGCTGCAAGGTTGGTCGCCATTTCACGGCGTGAATGATGACCTACTACCACGAATTTTATATCGATCATGATTGACCTTTCAGCTCACAATAAAAAAGGCCGCCTTAGCGACCTTTTCTTTATTCTGGATATATCAACGGCATCCAGTGGGTTATCTTTTCAGACCCGGAATCAACGAATGCCTGCGTTCTTTGCCAGTACGTTCCCATGCAGGTTAATTTGAACACGTCTCCGGTATCGCTAAGCGCTATTACTTCAGCGGACCACCTATCTTTTTTGCTTTCTGGCAACCTATCTTCAACGCTTATCCACTGGCTTTTATCAATGCCCATAACAACCTCGTCTTAGTTGCTCGTCAAAGAATGAGTGGCAGGCGATGACGATGTCGCTTTTCAGGAGCTACCCTAGCCACTCATTTATTATTTCACATCTGTACTATTTATGGCGCCACCAAGCGTACTTCTTGCCGATCCCCTCAGTCTTGAAGACTGTATGGATTTTCGGACCGGTAACTATTCTATCGCCAAATGATTTAGCAACAATGCCGAACGCTGCCATATCTACCTTTGTCTGAGGTGATTTTTCAGTACCCCAGAAGCGGTGGCTTTCGATACGGTAATACAAACGGAGAATACGATGAGCAAACTCCATCACATCTTCCCGGCTGCCGCCAAGCAAGCCAGCATTAAGCATTGTGCTGTTTCGGTTCTCACTCAGGAACGCGCTGTAAACCTGCCCGTGGTGGCTTTGCTTCATCCAGACATCGTCGTAGGTTTTTGGCTCCGACCCTACATAGATGATGCCAGGTTGCATTTCTTCCCAAGGTTCACGCAGCATCTCAACGTCGGTGCCATCGGTACACCAGACGAACCTGATCTCTTTGTGCTCTCGAAGGTACTGGTAAATATGCAGCCAGCGGGCAAAATAAACACTCGTCTCAACAGGTGGAACAATAACCAGCAAAGCACCATCTGGCGGCCGAACCACTTCATCTGCGAGCACAACAGCATCAGCTCCGCGAATAGATGATGCCCAGACTGATAATAGTGCCGGGTCAGCATTCATCTTCACCCCACGCTGTGGGTCTGGCTGGCTTGTCAGTAATGATGTGATCACTACGTTCCGCTGCTGGCGGAATTCGGCAAACCCGGTATATCCGGCGTCTCGTCGCTCACCAAATATCTTCGCGTTGCATCGCTCAAGAGCTTCACGCTGTGGGCGAGGCACTGAACGCTCTACTGCTTCGTGCTCATCCAGCGAGTAAATCAGCTTTTCGGAACCGACCACATCGGCGAACGCCCACGTCGTTAGCCCGGCATTGTGAATGCGTAACGCCAGATCAGGATGCTCGTACATCCCACGCCCGTAGACTGGGTCGAAACCACCAACCTTTTCGATGGCGCTGCGATGGTAATACAGCATAACGCCGCGCTGGCCGGTATAAGCCACGTGTTTATCGTCCCGGTAAAGAACGGCCATATCGTTCAGCTTCTTTGGCCCTGCAAGGTCAAGAAACTGGTAAGCAAGATGTGGCTCAGGTGATTCGATATAGGGAAGATGCCAGTTAGCGGCTATGGGCCAAGCATCATCATCCCACAGAAAGAGATGCTCACATCCCGCGTCCAAGAGCGCTGCCAGACTGGCGTTCTTAGAAGCCACAATACCGCGTGATAACTCATGGCGAACCAGTTTCACGCCATCAGGAATTACTGCCGCAGGCTTTGACCCATCGTCTATCACAACCACCAGCGCACCAGAAGGGAGATGCTTCGTATGCTGCTCAATGGCACGCTTAAGCACTTCAGGTCTGTTATGAGTAGTTATGGCAATGCCAATGGACGAATGAGCAAAGTGTTCAGGACTATAAGTAACACCATCAACGATTACTGAGTGTTTCATATTTAATCCCTGTCCCTCCGCTATCTAGCTTCTTTGCATTGTTGCTCAATATGTACACTCTGAATAAACACGCCCATTCTTTGAATGCTTTGAAAGGTGTTTCTCCTTTACCATTTATGAAACAAATTTCGCCCGGCGTCTTTTCAACAGAATCGCAATTGAATATTTGCTCTCGTTTACACCAAGCTATTTTTGGCTTGTTCATGTGCGTTCCTTTTAGACGTGAGCCTGTCGCACGGCAAAGCCGCCGAAAGTAAACGGGTTGCCTAGGCTCACTGCTGAAAGACTTTCTTAGATGTGCGCGTGCGATGCGCATAAAAAAGCCCCGCTAGTGCGAGGCGAAGGTTTACTTTATAGAGCGAGCAGTTTATTAAATAAACAGTCAGCGGAGTTCGGCATCTAAAAATCCGCGAACAGCTGAAGGAGTTAAAGATCTGAGGTCAGCCTGAAGAAAAGACGTTGCCTCAACCTCCTCATCATTTTTAGTCACCGAGTTTACGAATCTAATACCAACATCCCAAATTTCAACCCTGAAATGTCCTTCGGGATAATATGATTTACCAATTTCAAATAATTCACTAATAGTCATAATATTGTTCACGCTTAACCCTCTTAATCTACTTTGACATAAACAGGTTAGCATTATCACAGGCACTCAGTGAATGCCTGTTGTAATGCCTAACAGTCGTCGTCTGGCTGGGCAACAGAACGGCAGGCGAACATGCAGGCTTTCTGCATTTCAGTTTTAGCAATTGCAACCCAACGCGGATCAGCGCCAGTTTCTTTTGCTGTATCCAGCAGGCTCAAAAAGTGCCGGCTGACATCCTTAAAACGGTTCATTACTTCGATGTCGCCAGGCGATAACGTGCGATAGCCCTTAATTGTGCTGCCGTCCTGCGGTTTTGCTTCACTCATTTGATTTTCCTGTCGGTTGGGATAGGCACTGCTGCCGGATGTATTCCTGCAGGCCAGCTATTTGCTTTCCTGCTTTTTCGATACGCTGTCGTAGGGTGAAATAATCCCGTTCAGCGGCGTCAGTAAGTCGGGGGCCGGTAGCATCATCCATGCTGGTGGCGCTGGTGGATTTGGACACTGGCTTGCAGGTGGCCGAGACGCGCAGCCGCTTAGCGCCAGCAGCAACATCGCGCTGCAGTTGCTCAATATTCGCTTTTGCACTTTCAAGCTCTCCTGTGTATTTGGCATCAAGCGCGGCTACGTCACGCTGTCGGGTTTTCAAATTCTCAATGGTGCTGGTAGCCTGCGCCAAATTTATTTCTGCCGACTCGGCGCGCCTCTTCTCATGAGCAGCTATTTTCGCAGTGACAACCATCATCACGATCAGCATGCCTACGGCGAAGGTTTTCCAGTTGAAGAATGTCATACCACCAGCGCCGCCCGCGCTCTGTTGTAGCGAGCTTTGCGGTCTTCAATACCGTTCAGGCCGCCGTTGATAATGCGTGTAACCCGGTTAACGTCGGCACCATATGCCATACAGCCTTTTGACGTGTAGAACCACGCCGCCGAGCGCGCCGCCTGCAATTCCTGCTCGAGTTGCTCTGGTGCGGAAACCAGATCGAGCTTTAAAGCAGCACCGCAGAAACGGTAGTTTTCAAGGCCTGTTATTTGAATAAGACCTCGCCCGCGATACTTCCAGCCATCGCCCGCAGCTTTATTGCCAAGCCGGTTGCTGTATACCAGATTGGCGATAGCATCCTGCCGGGCCGCCTGCTGGGTCGTTCTGCCCAGGGCATTAGCCTGCTGTTGTGTGATGCGCTTGCCGAACGTGGCCTCTAGCGCAGCCGGGGTGTAGTTCAGGCTCTCTACTACTGCGGAGAAGCCACCTGACTCGTGACCGACCTGGGCAATAAACATTGCCTGATCCACCGGGGCCGTAATGCCAAACTCTCGCATCGCTGCATCTACTGCCGGAAACCAGCGCGCGGCCAGCCCGGCGCTGATGGCAGCCGCCCGTTGAAATTGTTGTTGGTTCAAAGCTAACTCCTGACTACCGTCTGAGCTATGTTTCCGCGGGCTCGCCAGACGGCTACGCAGATAGTGAAGTTAAGCAGCAGCTCTGCCGGGTCAACATGGATGTATTGCCCGAACCAGATGCGGAAAGAGATATAGCCAGCTGCCAGAATGATGATGTAAGCAAGCAATGCCATTAGGCGGCGGTGTCGTCGCCCGTTTCTCTGGAAGAACATAAGCCGGATCGCAATCAACATGCACACGGCAGCATTGGCATTAAGCAGGAGCGATTCCCACGTCATTCACCACCTCCCTCCAGCTTTGGGCTGGCGGTCTTTGATTTAGAGAGAATGCGCAGAAGAACAACGACTGAGATTGTGGAAGCCACCAGCGCGCCGATAGCTGGCGACACCTTAACGTGTACTGGTGGGGTAAGAACGCCCAGGGCAGCATTAAGCAGCCCCGCAAGAATTTCCGACGCGGTGCCGGCGAAGAACACCCCGCCGATAAACGAAATAAGCGCGAAGATGATTTGCTTCCAGATCCGGTGCTCTTCTGCAGTAAGGACGTACATTGCCGCGCCAGCAAGAGCGCAGAGCATCACTGCTGGAGTGGCTTCCGGGAACATGGCGGCAAACGTCACCCCTGTCGTTCCGGAGGTCACCACCGCAGCGACAGTGAGTGATTCAGCAGACATATTGCGTGCGCCTCAAATGAAAAAGCCCCGGCAAAGGCCAGGGCAAAGGGATGATTCGTTATAAGTTACGACTGTATTTTAACTCTCTGTCAAAGGCACCCTTTCAGTTGCCTTTTGCGGAAAGCTATTTGTCTTTATTGACCAGTGGCCAAAGCAAAGCAACGACGCCAGTCACCAGCACACCATCAGCCAGCATGGACATCATCTTGCCAGTGAAGTCGATAGCCACCACCAGGAACAACAGCACAGCGGCAGCGGCCCAGCGGAGTTTGCCTGTCACAGATAGGCGTCCAGAGACAGCTGCAGAGACTGAGCAATCTTCTTCAGCTGCTTTTCTTCATCTTTACCAATACCGTCGTTATCAGCAACGTCCAGGCACAGGCAAAGCACGTCAACCGCGTCAGGTGTACCAGCAACATCTGCCAGCTCGCGCATAGCCTGAGCATTTGCAGATCGTGGTGACGCTTCGTACTGCGCGCGAATATTGCTGCTCATGCTGGCGATTTCACCCGCAAATGCAGAGAACGCTGGTTTTGCCTGTATTGTCTTTTCCAGCGTTGCGATTTCAGATGCGTCGCAAGTTTCATCAGCGTAAGCAATGGAGTAACAACCCCAAACGGTAGCTTCTACTGCATCGCGATTTTCCATCTTCTTAACTTCAACCATCGCTTTACGTGCTTTCTTCTTGAACAAACCAAACATAGTGACCTTCCTTTAGTGGTGAGCCTTACGCTCAGAGTGGACAGCCCGCAGACGAGGTCACACTGACCACTGCTAAGGCTCACCCTGAAAGACTCTGCGGTTTAATGCGCCGAGCGTGGCGCAGATATGAAAAAGGCCCGCCGAAGCGAGCCTGTAATACGCAAAAACCCCGCCGGAGCGAGGTTTTTTGATTTAATAAGTGCTGTGTCGTTGTGACCACTCTTATCAGATTACTAAACTATTTGCGGACCGCACTAATACTTTTTCACTTTCTGTTTCCGGGTCCATTTCAAGCCTGATATCCAGCATCGCCAGGCAGCCATCTATAAAGCCTTCCGCCATCTGAATTTCTATCCTGATAATCTTCTCATCCTTCTTTCTGGCCTTCGCCATCTTGCGCTTCGATATACCGAGGATGTAATGCGCCACCAGCAGTGAATGTTCGTATGGCTTTTTCTTCTGAAGCTTCGCCATGCAACTCTCAATGATCAGGCCATCGTCATCAGTGCAGGACAGGCGACTGGAGCTGCTTTGCGGTAGGAGGCCTTTGAACCCGGCGGCAATCGGAGAATAATCAACGTTCGAACCTTCACTGGCAGCCCAGCCGCCCCAACGCTCTAAAACCTTCTGAATATCACGCATTTTTTTCTCCACTATTCTTTTTTTCTGTACCGATCACGCCGATTGCCAGCACGCGGTCCAGGAACTTGATCACCAGCTGTGTCTGGTTGCCATATTTCTCTTCAAATGCCGCGGTATCAGCGTGTAACTCGTCGTGATGCTTTCTGCACAAAGGGATCACAAACAGGTCATGCGCTTTGGTACCCATTCCACCCATACCGGAGCCAATAAGATGGTGGGGATCGTCTGCCTGCTGGTTGCAGCACATGCAAGGCTGCTGCTTTACCCAGCGGGTGTACTTCTCATTCTCCCAGCGGCGGCGCTTCGGTCGCAACATGAAGGATTCAGGTGTCTCGGGGTCTGCCTTGAGCGCCAGTACCTTCTTCGCCTTCTCCTGCACGATGCTGGTGGCCGGTAACTCGTGGACTATGTCGCTCTCCCTGGATACTGACGGAATTCTAAGTTTTGGCATGCGCAGCGCGCGGCGGGCCATATCTTCCGGCAGCGCGTCCACAATCTCCATATTCAGTGCCCACCAGCAGAGCTCCGGGAGTGTCAGGACATGGCTCTCATCAAACAAAAGGTTGATGCGCGCGGTATCGATAATCCAGGCTGTGACGTTCGTCCTGGCCATAGCCACCAGCTTTTCTGTGTAGTGGTCGTGGATCATGTTATCGCAGTGCCAGCACAGGCGCAGCGCGCCGGTGTGGAAGCGGGCCGTTTTAATCTGGTTGGAGTGGTAATCCGATCCTGCCCACTGGCAGTCATCAGATTGTCTCAGCAGCCAGGACTCGAGCGTATTAATGCCGCCCGCCGCGCTGATCACTTTAGGACTGTCAAAGAAGGCAGTTAGTGCCGGATCATCACCCAGGGCCTGGCGCGCCGCTGGCAATTCACCCGAAGCAACCCCGCTCATGTATTCAGGGGCCCTGTCGATAAGAACGCGGTCATAAAATAATGGGAATAACTCGGGGCCAGGGCGAAGCATCACCACGCCGAGCTCACGAACGATCACCGGTTTAAGCAAAGCCCTCATACTGAACCGCCCTGCTGTAGATGTTCCGCCCATAGCCCGGCAATCCACTTAACGCCTTTCGGAGTGAAGCGAGGCTGTGCAAATGCATATCTGTTGGCGTTGGCTGTTCCTGTTTTGATCTCAAAGCGCCCAGCTTCCGTATGCCGCTGATGTGGGGTGAGCATATTATTCAGGCGATACATGATGTGCTTATCCATCAGGAACAGCCGGAAGTCTGACTCCCTGGCATTAAGCAGCTTGGCCACCTGTCTGAACGTCAGCGATCCCTTAGCCTCCACATACTGATCGACAAATTCTACTTTCGGCGCCGCAATCAGAAGCTGATTCTCCAGCTGCTGTTTTTGCTCAGCAAGATCGGCAGCCAGTCGAAGCGCTTCAGGTAAAGATTGTGGTATCGACCCACCCCTCTCCAGTTCCTGCCAGCGATCCACTACAGCCGCAGTAAACTCAGGAGACAGACGCGCAACCAGGACCAGGCAATCTCGTTTTTCAAACCAGTACTCTTCATACCACTGGCCGTTTTGTTCATGTTGATAGGGGGTGTGCGCCAACGGCGCGCTTAAAATACCACCAGCGGCGAGCCGTTCGGCCGAACGTTTTACATCACCATGTTTGCTCTGCACCAGCTTCGCTATCTCTCTGGATGACATCAGCTTTCCGCTCATGGCTGCGTGGTGCTTTGGGCATACTGGAATGACATTCATCATCTGTTGCATACGTTCTCCACTTTTCATTGACCGACGGCTGCACCCGTTACGGTCTCGTTGATAAATTCGCGAATAGTTACCTCCGCGCTCCCCTTTGCTATCACCGGACCCCAACTCACTTCCATGTGCTTAATCTGGCAGTCATCGTCCCAGACTCTGGCATTCGTCAGTGAGTCAAACAGCGCCTTGAGGTAGTTGTCCATATCGCGGCGCTGTCTGGTCGGCGGGAAGAGCACCACGTTGACCGACAGATCGCCCAACATCGGCTGTGGGATCCGGTTGAGTTGGGTCACTACTGATGCAAAGGCCGCCTTACGGAACTTGCGCCCACCTTCGCTGACCAGGTGGCGACCTTTTAACGGCCCCTTATTTGGGGCGCGCCAGTACGTGTTTACGCTTGGTGGGAATGGCAGGGTAAGTTTCATGCCGGCTCCCCTTTTGGCTCGTAGCGACTCAGCAGCTCGGCGGCGCGCTCCGCTGATCCAACATTGCAGGCAAACAAATCACGCAGGACGGCCAGCGCCTCGTCTCGCTGCTGCGATGGTGTCTGGCTGCCTACGATCTGAATGCCCCTGGCCTTCCCTTTGCTGATGGTTATGAAGCCCTTCCGTTTCAGCGCCTGCAGGTGAACAGTAGCCGCGTTCGCCGAACTGAAGCCCATGAGCTCAGCCACTTCGCTATTGGTCGGCGGAAACCCGTTCCGGTTATGAAAGTCGTTAATCAGGGCCAGCACTTCCTGCTGACGAGGTGATAGCTTGTTTTTATCTTCCACTGTTCCTCCTAAAGCGTTGCGATCAGATCACGAGCCGATTCACGCGTGCTGCCTTTGCTCGATATAGAGCGACGTCCGCTGACCCTGTGAATTTCGAAACCGTGCTGTTCGTACAGCTCGATAATTTTTGGTGCTGTTGAGTTCGACACTACTACCCTGGCGCCGCGCTGGTGCGCTGCCACACAACTCTCTGCCAGCGACACCTGTTCCTCCCAGTTGAAGCCACCAGCTGAATAGGATGTAAAACCATTCGTACCAGGAAGCGGTTCGTACGGCGGATCGCAGTAAACAACATCACCTTCGCCCGCCAGCACCAGCGTCCGGCGGAACCCTGCGTTCAGGAATACGCAGTTGTGCGCCATCCTGGTGAATTCAGATATCTCTTCTGCCGGGAAGTACGGTGCAGGGTATTTGCCGTAGCCGACATTGAACTGGTGATTTTTGTTGTAGCGGACCAGGCCGTTGAAGCAGTGCCTGTTCAGGTAAAGAAATGCCGCGGCGCGCGTGATGGAATCCTGCAGATGGCCATTAAATTCTGCTCTGATGGCGTCGAACTTCTCCGGGGTGTTCATCCGTTCGAACATCAGCTGCGCGGCACGGGTCACTTCCGCCGGCACGATGGCCAGCATCTGGTAAAGGTTGATCAGGTCAGCGTTCACATCCGCCAGCAGGAAGGTGCTATGTTTGTCAGAGTTCAGGAATACGCTGCCGCCGCCAACGAATGGCTCGATCAGGCGTTTTCCAGCCGGAATAAAGCGGTCCAGTTCGCTGAGTAGCGAATACTTACCACCAGCCCATTTCAAGAACGAACGCTGGAACGGGCGTGCATGGGTGGCGTTTTCATGCGTTGCAATCGTCAAAGCGTTTTCTTCAGAACCAAAAGTCATTTGTGATCTCCCACATAACGACCAGCGACAGTTGAATCATCACCGTGTGGTTTGCTTCCGCAGCAGTTCCGGCGGCGGATGACCTTTTCGCGCAAAGTTGCTTCTGACGTTACGTCCAGAAGTTCCAGGAAAGCATGGTTTGCGCGCCGGGTCATGCCCTTGTTCAACAAGTCCTCCGCTTTGCTGAATTTGCATTCCCATTCCAGTGGAGAAATTGCAGCCTGATGAATAACTGGTGCTGGCGCCGGGGTGGCGGCCGGAATAACTGCGGGTACACTTTCACCATTCGCCAGGGTGTATTCAAAGCAGCCTTGTACGCCCTGTTTACGATTTAGCTTCCCCAGTAATGCAAGACGGGTTAGAGCTGAGGAAATCGAAGATCTGTCTATTTCAGGCATCGCCTTCACAACGGCAGAAATCTGAGAGCCTGGGTTTTCACTTATGAAGTTCACGATCATCTTCTGGACTTGATGTCTCATGCTGCTTCCCCCTGGTCACCGCGCTGCGCCTGCTCTTTCCAGATTGCGTTCCAGCGGCTCATTGCAAATTCAGGGCGCTGCTTGCGCAGGTTCACCGCATTGGCCGCCTTGCATACCCGTTTTTCAAGTTCGCTTGGTTTGTTCGGGGAAATTGTGCCGCTGACGTACCGACGGTATGCCGCATCGCGCTCCGTAGTATCGCCGACTGGAGTTTCGCCAGGTTTGACCCACTGACCATTCACGTTCTCAGGGCGACCGGCTGCATGCCACTTCGTTGCAGCCTGGAGATAACCCGGGAATTTGCTGTTCTGGAACAGGGTGGCTGGACGAAGGTATTCGACCATCTTGATATCGTTGCCCCACTTCGCCTGGCTGTAATCAACAACCAGCTGCAGGTCTTCCAGCGAGAAACCTTCCCCCAGACGGGCCCGGATGTTTTCCATTGAGGACTTGCTGACCTGGTACCGGGAGCCGGTGACCGTGTTCAGATGGGTTAAGACCTGTTTAGCCAGATCAGTGATTTCAACGTCACGGTCGGTCTGCGCAGCAGGCTGACAAGAGTCTTTATCTTCTGATGGATCTTGTTTTGAATTTACTGACGGATCCCCGCCAGATTCTGGAGGGTGAAAACTGGCTTTCTTGCTTGATTTCGACCCGTCAAATTTTGAGGTGTCAGATTTTGACGCGTCAGATTCTGATGCGTCAGAAACTGGCGGTTGATGGTTAGCAGCAGCGTGCAGCATCGCGACATTCAGTTGGTAGACGTTCGATGCATTACGGTTACCGTTACGACGCTGGCGACGTGTTATCCATCCAGCCTTTTCCAGATTAGCCATGGCAGTGCGTACCGTACTTTCACCCGCACCAATTTGGCGGGCGATGGTAGCCACTGAAGGCCAGCAAACCCCTTCGTCACTACTGAAATCGGCCAGGCGCGCCATGATAGCAACGCTGGACAGTTTCATTCCCGCCGCCGCGCAGCCGTCCCACACATAGCTGCTTAACTTAGTGCTCATTCTTCAACCCTTTTGAATTTCTCGCGGAACCGCTCAACAGGCTGCATACACTCGTGCTCATAGTCTTCACGCATGAAGATGACTTGCTGCTTTGCCCGATCGTATCCAATGACATGGACGAGTATCCCGCGCCTGTCCCAGTACTTACGGTCAAGTTCCTGCATTGCTCTGCCTCTCGACGGATCTGCATGTCTTCTACCAACCAGCGGGCGAACTGGTAGTTGATGACTACCCACTCACCCTGTAAATTTGCTTCATACAGGAACGGGCCAACATCACGATCACCTGCTGCTAAGCGGCAACGGATTTGCGGTACTGAGCTGTTTCTGGTTAAACTGTTCATGCGTTAATGTTCTCCACGAATTGACACGCCAAGACGCCAGGGGCCTGCACGCCCGCTGGCGTCACTTCTTTTTACGTCCGAACAAAGCGCAGATAGCGCGGATCTCTTCTTCACGAGCTGCCAGGTGGCGGCGGTGATGCTCATTAATTTCGTCAGCTTCATGTTGTTCAATCACTCCGTCTTCCAGCGCTTTCTCAATAATCTGGTCAACCTGCCCGCGTGCCGCTGCCGTACGCATCGCTTTGCTGAAAAGGTCCACACGGTCCAGCTCTTCCAGATTTGGCACTTCCACCAGCAGAGCGCCGCGGCGTTTTGCAAAGTAATCAGCCAGGTCTGAAGTCCCGCTGATGTCTTCCATAGCCTCCAGTTCTACGACTTCGAAGAATCGACAGCCGTTCTTCTCGTACAGGTTGTTATGAAACTGGGTCATGGTCATGCCCAGCGCGCCAGCCATTGCTTCACGGCCGCCTGGGTAGGCCTTACACATTGCTTTCACTACTTCTTTGAGGCTTTGCTCTACCATCTTGTTTTTCCTTTGGTAGTTACTGTCAGACTGTTGGTTCGTTAGTCTTTACGTACAAGGATGCATCGACTTTCAAACCCTCATTGGTCAGGGACTGGATCTCAAATGCTCGTCCCTTTGGGATAACTGGACCCCAGCCGGAGACGGACGCGTGTGATATGCCAAGGGCTTTTGCAACATTACCAACACCACCGAAGTAGGAAATGACTTCATCTTTGTTCATTTTTATCTCGCTTGTAGTTAATAGGAACCTCATGATAGTAGGATATCTTACATCACATGGTCAAGGAATCCTACATCATAAAATGGTAGGATTGCCTACATGAAAATGAATGAACGTATACGCACCCGTCGTAAAGAAATGAAACTGACTCAGGCAGTTTTAGCGAAGCTTGTGGGTGTTAACCGAGTTACTGTCACCGGGTGGGAATCTGGCGACTACGAGCCAGGCGGTTCTAACCTCCAGGCTCTTTCGGCTGCGCTGAAATGCAACCCTCAGTGGTTGATAGATGGCGCTGGCGATCCGGATACGGACGTTCCGCAAAGTAAGCCTACCGAGAAGTTTGGCGTGAAGAGAATCCCTATCCTCTCCTGGGTTCAAGCTGGGGAATGGACAGATTCAGGCGCACCAATTACCGAGGACGATATTAGCGAATGGATTTACACCTCGGCGAGCCTCTGTGATGAAGGATTTGCGCTGAAAGTCAGGGGTGATTCCATGACTAACCCAAACGGGGCGCCAAGCATTCCTGAAGGGTCACTGGTCGTTGTTGATCCTGATTTTGGTAGTCCTTACGAAGCCAGTGGAAAGATAGTTGTTGCTCAGATAGAAGGCTCAGCTGAAGCAACCCTCAAAAAGTTCGTCATTGATGGGCCTTTGAAATACCTAATCCCGCTTAATCCAAACTACCGCGTAATGGAAGTGAACGGTAATTGTCGTATTGTAGGCATAGTCCGCCAAATAATTACCGACCTCTAACGATTGATAAAGCCGACATTGTCGGCTTTTTTTCAGCCTTCAATGTAAGTTTTCCTACTTTTAGCATTGACACGCATGAGTAAGATATCCTACATTCATAGCGTCAACTGCTAATACGAAGAAATGCCTTACATCCCTGTTCTGGCGGCCCGTCTCTTTCCCGTTATGTCCGCGGTAACCGCCAGCTTTTTACCAGGGTACATCAGTGAACCCGCCGCCAGTGTTTGAGTCGCTTACTCTCTGGATGGCACAGGTAGCGGGTTCACCGATGTAGTAGTGGAGAACCTAACCAGCGGCCCGTGCAGGGGTCGCCAACGGAGAATTAACGTGATCAAACCAATACTCAAAAACCTGTTTATCTACCGCATGTCCCGCGAAGTGGAAATCATCTCAGATGAAGCCACGTTCGCCAGCCAGCTTCAGACGTTTGCTTTCTCACCATGCGGCAGTCAGGACATGTCCCAAACCGGGTGGGTTTCACCATTAGGGACATTGTCCACTCGCCTCTTCCATCTTGCCGGCGCGCAGCTGCTGCTCGTTATTCGACGCGAAGAAAAAATATTACCGGCACCAGTTATCAAGGAAGAGTTGTCCAAAAAGATTTCTCAGTTGGAACAGGACCAGGGCCGCAAGCTGAAGAAAACAGAGAAAGATGCGCTTCGCGATGAAGTGCTTCACTCTCTGCTACCGCGTGCCTTTACCAGAAATCACACGACCAGTATCTGGGTCGACACTGAGAAGCAACTGATCATCGTTGATACGGCCAGTGCCAAACGTGCAGAAGACGCACTTGCCCTGCTCCGCAAAACGTTAGGCTCTCTGCCAGTAGTGCCGCTCACGATGGAATCGCCAATCGAACTGACACTAACCGATTGGGTACGCACTAGCAGCCTGCCATCAGGTTTAAAGATGGGCGATGAAGCTGTACTGAAGGCCGTTCTTGAAGACGGCGGTACGGCGCGCGTTACCAGCCAGGATCTCGTCAGTGACGAAGTGGCCTCACACATCGAAGCAGGAAAAGTTGTGACCTGCCTGGCGCTGGATTGGCAGGATCGTGTGAGCTTTACCCTGGATGACAACATGGTGATCAGAAAAGTTAAGTTTACCGATTCTCTGCTCGAGCAGAACGATGATATTGACCGTGAAGATGCTGCTCATCGTTTTGATGCGGATTTCATTCTGTTCACTGGTGAACTTTCTATTTTGATATCGGGCCTGGCTGCCGCACTCGGCGGCGAAGCAAAGCGATAAGCGAATAACTGTAGAAGCCCATGCTCAATGGGTTGGGCTTCCTATAACCAAAATTCGGCGCCGGTGCAGTAGCGCTCTTATTTAGTGGAGAACCTAATGTCTTATATTCAGACCTTGTCAGGGAAGCATATCGACTTCCAGAACATTCACCCAGACGATATCGTGATCGAAGATATCGCCACAGCACTATCCAACTGCTGCCGCTTCGCCGGTCATCTGCCGGAGTTCTATTCTGTAGCGCAGCATTCTGTTCTTACCAGCTTACTGGTGGCGCCAGAGTTCGCCCTGGAAGCATTGCTTCATGATGCCCAGGAAGCGTATGTGTGTGACATCCCTTCCCCGCTTAAGCGTCTGCTGCCTGATTACCGTCAGATAGAGAACTACGTCGAATCAGTGATCCGAAGAAAGTTTGGGCTACCAGAAGCGATGAGCCTGCCAGTTAAGTATGCCGACCTGATCATGCTCGAGACAGAGCGCCACGAACTGGATATTCACGATGGAACTACCTGGCCAATCCTCGAAGGCGTCGTGCCTACTTCTGATTTCCAAATCCATCCACTCCGCCCTGGGCAGGCCTATAGCATTTTCATGAAGCGCTTTAACGAACTGACAGTGGAGGCAGCATGCAACGCCTAATTGATATGTCCACCAGCGAGCTTGTCGCCCTGGCTCGCAACTATTCGGCCAGCATCACTGAGGTTGGGATTTACTCTGAGCTCGTGAAAGAAATAACTGAGCGGCTGGCAACAAACACTGCGGCAGTAGTGCAGGCACTGAAAGAGCGTGACGCGCTGTCAGCGGAGAATGCAGGTCTGAATAACTTTATTGCAACTAGTTGTTATGTTTGGGCTGGAGAAGATCCAGCATGGCACCCAGCTATTGACCATTCTCCAGAGACTCCAGCAACCAATCAATTGAGCATAGAAGAATCTCGATTTTTAACTGACGTGATTACCGCCGCCGGACTTTTGTCGTGTGGGAAACAAGACAAAGGATTGGCCAGAAGAATTACTGATTTCTGTGTTGCAAAGATAGGGAGTTCTAATCCAGCCCAGCTGCACAAGGAGGCTGGCAATGTCTAAATCACTAAACGCACGCTGCATTCGTCGCTGGGAAGTTGAATTTAAAGTGCGCTGTGACTCGAAGCATAGCCCGTACTGGCGGAAGCGTCATCTGCATGGGTGTATCCGTGAATGCGCGTTGACCACTGCCGATTGCATGGTCCAGAAAATGGCCGAGAATAACGCAAAATTTGATTATGACGGGCCAACCATAGGCTGGTCGCAAGAATTTGCTGCATGGTACAACGAGCGTCGTCTGCACTACCTGATGGAGGCTCGTGTTTTTCTCGACAGCGACGCAACAAACGACGAGATAGACGAGGAAATCGAAGGTGAGCTGGAGGCATGGAATGACTAACACAGCAGAGGTGCAGATGAAGCCAGTGAGTGAGCGCGAATACTTCGTTATTAGCGTCGCTCATACGCAGCGCAATAATCCGTATATCTTGCTATGGGCTGACAATAACTCAGGATACCGGGGGCGCATTGAGACTGCCGGACGCTACACGGAAACCCTTATTAAATCGAAGCTGGCTTATTACAACTGCGGCTGTGGCAACGTCGCCGTGCCGTGTGACGTGCTTGAGCCTCTTACTCATCCCGTTAAGCCTGGCTTCTTTGACGATGACAACGGACGCTGGCTGAGGAATAACGCTGCAACATGGAAAGTGGTGCTGGCGAATACTGTCGCCCCGCCACAGTACAAACCTGAACCAGAATACCGCGGCGCACCACGCAAAGGAGCAAGTCATGAATAAGGGAACCGAAGAGCTGATTGCCAGCATGAAAGCAGCAGCGGAGAAAGCGACGCCGGGCGAGTGGTATTCAGACCATATCGATACGGATGGCACTTACGGCAATGGGGATGATTGCCGCGAAGGCTGGAAGGCAGCTGGAGTTTACTCTGAGCGCGGGGATTTGCTTCTCGACTCAAGTAATTCTGACGTCGCCATAATTCGCGAAGAGTATGACGAGGATGGCTTTATAGCCTTCGACGAAACCGGGTTTAAAAATGCTGAATTCGTCGTTGCCTGCCGCCCGGAAAACGTCCTGGCACTGATAGCGGCGCTGGAGCAGGCGCAGCAGCAACTAACTGACAGTAATCGCTTCCGTGATGCATGGAAGCGCCTCGCAAAGCAGAACATCAGAGAGCGAGAAAAGGAAATCGATGAACACCTGGCGGCACTTGATCGCATCGCAGGGCTGGAAGCCAGAACGCTAACCGTGAAGCTGCCAAATTTCAATCGGCCGGTGAGATGGGGCGGTGCTGAAATTTCCGTGAACCTTTCACCACTTAAAGCTGAGTGCATTGAATCAATCCGCACTGCCTGCTCAGCAGTGGGCATAGCACTGGATACGGGGGAGTGACAAATGAGCACAGCATACGAAGTGTTCATGAAATCCTTTCGGGATGATCCCGAGGCATTCCGAGCCAAGCAAAAGGAGCTGGACGCATTCGGCTTTTCTCGTGCGGTGATGAGCCTCCAGCGGCTACAGCATCATCTGTCCGGTTACATAATGGTGGATTGGTTTGGGGAGCAGTTGGGTGATCACTTGTGGGAGAAATTCGTTATCCAACACAACCGTAATTTGCTCTCCTGGTTGTCAAAAATTAGCAGCGAATACCGCTATTTTGTTTTGCACAATCTCATGACCGAATCGAGGTTCAAATGACCAATAACAAACTAACAGACGAGCAGGATTTTTGGCTTGCCCCAGAACGTCTAGAAGATATCGAGCAAGGTGAGCCGCTCGTTGATGGTGAAGCCCAGGATTTGGCCCGCAGACTGATGGCGGCATACGCAGAGCTTCAGGAATACCGCAAAGCCAGCAAGGAGCCTGTTTATTGGCAATTTAAATCAGTAAACGGAGACTGGCTTGGTGTTGGGAAAAGTGGTGCAGAGCAAGCCACCAGGGAGGGTTGCGAAGTTCGACCACTCTACGCAGTCCCACCACTACAGGCTGTGACTGTTCCTACGAAAGAGCACGAATTCCGCGAGCTTGTTAACGATTTGCGGGATGTCGCAATAAAATACCGCGATACACAGCAGCTACGTGAGCAAATAGCTAAAGCGTTGCGCGCTGCTTCGCTAAAAGTTGAGCCTGTAAGCAACCCGTACAAGTTGCCCGAAGGCTGGATTAAATGCATTGATCGTAACCCAGAAGAAGGTGGTCGTTACTGGTGCTACGTCGAAGAGATTAACAGCCTCGGGAAAAGCCACTATCAATGGAATTGCTCATGGAATGGTGATGAGTGGTCAGATGCTGCATTAAGTGGCAGGGTTACACACTGGATGCCACTCGCAGCCGCCCCGCAACATGATGAAGTGGCCAGCGCCCCGAAGGTAGTGATGTCAAAAAAGCAGTGAATTGCGAAGTGTGTCGCGAAGGTGCCCGCGGTGGTTGTGGCACCTGCGCTTTCAGAAATTAACCCGGGTGCAGCCGGATGTGGAGGATTTACCGTGAGCGAACTATCACAACGCTTCCTAACTTCAGAGGATCTATACCAATTAACCGGCTATCGCCGCCCTTCCCTCCAGTGCAAAGCATTAAAAGAGTGTGGAGTTTTCTTCATACCGAGGAAAGATGGCAGACCTGGTACAACCTGGGAACACGTTTCCAACCCGGTTGGACTACGAGCAACACCGGTTAACCCTGAAGAGGCAGAACCAAACTTTAAGGATATGTGATGCCTAGAGTTAGAAAAAACCCTGATGATAACTGGATGCCTCCACGTGTTCGAAGAGGACGATCAGCTTACGAGTTTCGCTCTGCGGATGGGAGAACAATAAGATTATGTAATTCAGATCTTTCAAAAGCCCAGGTATGGGCTGAATACGAAAGGTTTATTAACGAGGTTAAAACTGGAAGCAACTTTTCTGCATTGTGTCAGGAGTTCTTTAATTCCGGTGATTTCCACGAACTGGCTACAGAAACGCGTAAGGATTACACCAAATACTTTTCAAAAGTAAATATCGTTTTCGGGAAAATGAAACCTGACAATATTAAGCCTGAGCATATCCGTAAGTATATGGATAAAAGAGGTGTAAAAAGCCGTGTACAGGCGAACAGGGAAAAGGCATTTATGTCGAGGGTGTTCCGATGGGCATATGAGCGAGGAAAGGTAAAATTGAATCCTTGCCAGGGGGTTAAACAATTTAAAGAACAGGCCAGGACGCGTTATATAACCGATCTGGAGTATCGCTCGCTATATGATGTAGCCCCAACAGCGGTGAAGGTGGCGATGGAAATCGCCTACCTCTGTTGTGCCAGGCAAGGGGATATCCTTGATCTAAAAAAACATCAGTTAACCGATCAGGGCATTCTGATCCAGCAAAGCAAGACTTCTGTATCCCAGATCAAAGCCTGGACAGAACGCCTACGTGCTGCAACTGATTTAGCTGGCCAGCTGAACATAAATAAAGGTATGAGCAGCATTTATGTCCTCCACCAGCCATCAGGCTCTCGCTACACACGCGATGCTTTCAATGCTCAATGGATGAAAGCAAAGAAAACTGCAGCAGAGAAATTCCCTGAACTAGATTTTCAGTTCACGTTCCACGATCTGAAGGCAAAAGGGATATCTGATCTCGAAGGCTCACTGAACGAGAAGCAGGAAATATCGGGCCATAAGAATGCCTCTCAGACAGCACGGTATAACAGAAAAATTGCAGTCGTGCCGGTAGTAGGAGGGCAGTAATGCCCTTCTTCATGGCGAAATCGAATGGCGAAACAATGGTGAAAGGGAAATCGCAGGCAATAAAAAACCTCCCGTAGGAGGTTTACACGACACTGCTTATCATTGATTTTATTCTTTTTATTCCCGTGGTGCCCGGGGTGGGACTTGAACCCACAAGGCCATAAGCCGAGGGATTTTAAATCCCTTGTGTATACCGATTTCACCACCCGGGCGCTGGGAAAAGTGGAGGCGCGTTCCGGAGTCGAACCGGACTAGACGGATTTGCAATCCGCTACATAACCGCTTTGCTAACGCGCCTTAATCTTTTACCTTTGCAGGCTGTAACAGCTGAACGCTATTACATAAATCTGGAGCGGGAAACGAGACTCGAACTCGCGACCCCGACCTTGGCAAGGTCGTGCTCTACCAACTGAGCTATTCCCGCAAATTTTGAATCAGTGACTGTGTTGCTAATCACTTGATTTTATTATCTTCCGACAAGCTGTGCCGCCGTTCGATGCGTTGCATTCTACTTAGATGGCGCAGTGAGTCAATGAAATTTTCCGTCCTGGCGTTTCGTTTGCTGAATTTTACGCCGCTTAGATCACGGTTCGAGCAAATCACCGCGCGCGGCGGCTAAATACTGGAACATTGACCAGAAAGTCAGCACTGCGGCGATAAAGAACAAACCGATGCCGAGGTATTCAATCCACACGTTTGGATGCCACAGCATGCCGATCAGCGCAAGCATCTGCGCCATGGTTTTGGTTTTACCAATCCATGAGACGGCCACGCTGCTGCGCTTGCCGATTTCTGCCATCCACTCGCGCAGGGCGGAGATGATGATTTCACGGGCGATCATGGTCGCCGCAGGCAGGGTCACCCACCAGGCATGATAATGCTCCACGACCAGCACCAGCGCGACCACCACCATTACTTTATCCGCGACGGGATCGAGGAAGGCGCCAAAGCGGGTGCTCTGGTTCCAGCGGCGCGCAAGAAAACCATCAAACCAGTCCGTGATGGCTGCCAGCCAGAAGATGAAAGCGCAAAGGAACGGCGCCCAGGTGAACGGCAGATAAAAAGCCAGCACAAAGAATGGGATAAGGATGACACGGAACAGAGTAAGCAACGTTGGGATATTAAATTGCATAGTGCCGGATAACTGTCTGTCGTAAGTGAGAAATTGTCCCTATGTTGCTACAGAGACCTCAATGTTTCAACGAGTAGTAGATCTTTTCTGCCAACGCCTGCGAGATACCGGGCACTTTTGAGATTTCTTCAGCGGTCGCATTCATTAACGGTTGCAATCCGCCCATATATTTCAACAGCATTTGGCGACGTTTTGGCCCAATGCCTTCAATTGTTTCTAGCGTACTGGTATTTTTTACTTTTGCCCGCTTTTTGCGGTGCCCGCTGATGGCGTGGTCGTGGGACTCATCGCGAATATGCTGAATCACGTGCAGCGCCGGCGAATCAGGCGGTAAAGAGAAGCCCTCGCCCTCTGGCTCGAAGAATAGCGTCTCCAGACCCGCTTTACGATCGGTGCCTTTGGCAACGCCCAACAGCAACGGGTGATGCTTATCCCACGCCACGTCCAGCTCTGCGAACACGGTTTTAGCCTGGCCTAACTGCCCTTTCCCGCCGTCGATAAGAATGACGTCCGGGATTTTGCTCTCTTCTATATCTTTGCCGTAGCGACGGCGCAGCACCTGGTTCATCGCCGCATAGTCATCGCCCGGCGTGATACCCGCAATATTATAGCGGCGGTATTCGGCACGCAGCGGACCATTAGCATCAAACACCACGCAGGAAGCAACGGTCTGCTCCCCCATCGTATGGCTGATATCAAAACATTCCATGCGCTTAATGTCCGGAAGCTCAAGAACCTGAGCGAGGGCGTTAAGCCGCTGATGGATGGTGGACTGCTGGGAAAGTTTGGTCACCAGCGCGGTGGCGGCATTGGTGCGGGCCAGTTTCAGATAGCGGGCACGGTCACCGCGTGGTTTGGTTTGAACATGGATGCGACGCCCGGCAACTTCGGAAAGCGAGTCCGCCAGCAGGGTTTTATCCGGCAGCGTAAAGTCGAGCAGGATTTCGCCTGGCAAGGTCCGCATCTGGCTGCCCTGCAAATAGAACTGACCGACAAAGGTTTCCACCACTTCGGCAAGCTCCGTACCGCCCGGCACCTTCGGGAAATAGCTTCGGCTGCCCAGCACTTTGCCCTGGCGGATAAACAGCACGTGAACGCAGGCCATGCCGGAGTCAAAGGCCACGCCGATGACGTCCAGGTCGTCACCGGTGTTAGAGACAAACTGCTTCTCGGTGATGCGCCTTACCGCCTGAATCTGATCGCGTATGCGCGCGGCCGCTTCAAACTCGAGGTTTTTGCTCGCCAGCTCCATTTGCCCGATGAGCTGGGTCAGAACCTGGTCATCTTTCCCCGCGAGGAAAAGACGGATGTACTCAACCTGCTGCGCGTACTCCTCCTCAGAGACCAGCCCCGCTACGCAGGGGCCGAGGCAGCGGCCAATCTGGTACTGCAGGCAGGGCCGCGTACGGTTGCGATAAACGCCGTTTTCACACTGGCGAACCGGGAACACTTTTTGCAGCAGCGCCAGGGTTTCTCTTACCGCATAGCCGTTAGGGAAGGGACCGAAATACTCACCCTTCGCATGTTTGGCGCCACGGTGCATTGCCAGCCGGGGATGGGTGTCCGTGCTGAGAAAGATAAAAGGATAGGATTTGTCATCGCGCAGCAGCACGTTGTAGCGAGGCTGATAGAGCTTGATGTAGTTATGTTCAAGCAGCAGCGCTTCGGTTTCGGTATGGGTAACGGTGACGTCAATATGATGGATGAGCGCCACCAGCGCCTCGGTTTTGCGGCTAGACAGATTGCTTCTGAAGTAGCTCGCCAGGCGCTTTTTAAGATCTTTGGCTTTACCGACGTAGATAACCGTGCTGCTTGCGTCGTACATACGATAGACGCCAGGTTTGCTGGTTACCGTTTTAAGGAAGGCTGCAGGTTCGAAAATCTCACTCACTACTGGTTAACGTCTCCGCGTTGAATAACCCATGGCGAATGGCCAGGTGAGTCAGCTCAACGTCGCCACTGATATTCAGTTTACTAAACATTCGGTAACGGTAGCTGTTCACCGTTTTCGGGCTCAGATTAAGCTGCTCAGAGATCTCATTGACCTTCTGGCCTTTGGTGATCATTAGCATAATCTGTAATTCGCGCTCGGACAAACTGGCAAAGGGGGTTTCGCTTTTTTCCGGCTCAATCTGACTCAGGGCCATCTGCTGGGCGATATCCGAAGCAATATAGCGCTGGCCCGCATTCACCGAGCGAATGGCATTCACCACATCCTGGGGCGCTGCGCCTTTACTTAGATAGCCGGAAGCGCCAGCCTGCATAACTTTGGCCGGCAGTGGGTTTTCCGTGTGGATGGTGAGCATAATGATTTTGATGTCTGAAGAATAACGAGCAATTTTGCGCGTGGCTTCAAGTCCACCGATGCCGGGCATATTCATGTCCATTAAAACGACATCAACCGGATGGGCGCGACACCATTTCACGGCGTCCTCACCGCAATTTGCTTCACCTGATATCTTAATCCCTTTGATATCTTCAAGAATGCGTCGTATCCCTGCGCGCACCAGTTCGTGGTCATCAACAAGAAGAACGTTGATCAAAGGAAACTCTCCAGAAAAGGGATAACGCTGATAAATGCTCAGGCGGGCATATTAACAGGTTTTGAGAGTAACTTTAAAATGTAAAAATAGAGAAAGCAGGATCGCCCGCAGTTTTCGGAACTTTAATTGTACATGCGCCGTACAGCTCACGCCCCGCATGTTAATTCTATGCAAAAACATCTATTTTCAATGAATGTTTAAAAAAGGTGATTAACGAACAGACTCTAAAGCACTTCAATGGATTACATGGCTCGCAATTTAACCTTTACCAAACAAATCTTAAACATTTTCGATTTAATTAACATCTTGTGACCTAATATGTCTGGACACCAGACCCGGTGGCAAAAATTCTAAACATGGCTATAAACTAAACGCGGGCTTTAGCGCTAATAATTGCGTGAATCTCTGTGCTATACTCCGCCGCCTTACGAAAGCCGTTGCGCTGAATGACGGTGTACTAACTGAGACTTGAGGAAAGTAAATGAGCACTCCTGATTTTTCCACCGCTGATAACCATAGCGAACTGGCTATCGAAGTCACCTGCCTGAAAGTGATGTTAACCCAGATGCTCAAAGCATTGGGCCAGGCCGATGCAGGCAAAGTCATTATCAAAATGGAAAAGCAAATCGCTCAGATGGAAGACGCGGCGCACGCTGAAGTATTTGGCAATACTGTTAAGCAAATTAAACAAGCCTATCGCCAGTAAGCGGTAAGTGACGGCGGAGTGAAGCTGGCTTCATCCGCCGTAGTCGTCTGGCACGCAGAACGTAAAGTCCCTCAGATTATCCCCATCGCCGCGGCGTAGCAGGCTATCTGCGTTTTATTCGGCGCGTTAAATTTCTTCTGCATATTTTTCTGATGAAAATTCACGGTATTCTCCGAGATCGATAAAATCATCGCTATCTCCGACGATGTTTTCCCCTCGCCCGTCCACTGCAAAATCTCTCTTTCCCGCCTGCTTAGTTTCAGCGACATCGGCTCAACTGAAGGATCGTCCAGCCTTGCCAGCGTCATTAAACTCAGCTCCGCAAGATACTGCAAACGTGCATTTAGCTGATCGTCTGGCAGCAGTTTTCCCTTTACGGACGCTCGCGATACCGACAGCAGCCCCGCCGCCCTGCTCGGTGACATAACGCACTGGGTCATGCCCAGGCGCAAGCCATGATCCCGCGCAGCGTCCCAGAATTCCGGCGTGCCGCTAAAAAGTTCGTCGTTCCACGGCAGAAAGCCGCGCATGAAATTCACCGGCTGCAGCACCGGGTCGATAGCGAAATAGTTTTCCTTATGATAATGCTCGAGCCAGGCCGCGGGGTAAGTGGAAATAACCGAGGTTTTGGGACGGGTAAAAGGCACCGGATGCCTGACGCAAAAAGCGAAGTAATCAAATTCCAACCGCTGCGTCTGTCGGTGAATCGTGGTGATAATTTCGCGGGCATCAGTTATAGACTGGAAAATACCGAGTATTTCCCGTCGCCAGCTAAAAAAGTCGCAATCACGCATTATATCTGGCGTGTCTCCATCGCTATATATATTCATGTTTTGAATGTCTAACGCTAACACATTTAGTCAATTTATATATGTGATTTATTACCCGACCGACCGGTTCAGGTGAATGCATCTCTGAGCGTCAATATTAATGAAGGGAGAACGCTACTTATTTAGTTTTGTTCCGTGATAATGATCGGTCTTACTTCCGCCCCCTCCATGCGGAGAGGGCAAAGCAAATTACTGGGTCAAAAACTTATCAAGGAACTGCCGGGTGCGGGGCTGCTGCGGACTGGCAAACAGCGCTTTGGCAGGCCCCTGCTCCACGATGCGCCCCTGATCCATAAAGATGGCCCGGTCCGCTACGTCACGGGCAAAGCTCATTTCATGGGTCACGATCACCATCGTGCGCTTTTCCTGCGCCAGCTGACGAATAGTGCTCAGCACCTCGCCCACCAGTTCGGGATCCAGCGCGGAGGTAGGCTCATCGAAAAGAATCACTTCCGGACGCATCGCCAGCGCGCGGGCGATGGCCACGCGCTGCTGCTGACCGCCGGACAGCCGACGCGGATAGCTGGTCTCTTTCCCCGTCAGCCCCACCTTCGCCAGCAGTTCACGCGCGCGAGCCGTGGCCTGTTCTTTCGGCTCGCCTTTTACGATGACCGGTCCTTCAATAATATTTTCCAGCACCGTTCTGTGCGGGAAGAGGTTGAAGCTCTGGAACACGAAGCCAACATGCTGGCGCAGCTCACGCACGAGATTTTTCTGTTTGCTGAGCGACCGCGCGGCGTCAATAGTAATCTCGCCGACCTGGATGGTGCCGGACTCTGGCTGTTCGAGCAGGTTGATGCAGCGCAGCAGCGTGGTTTTACCGGAGCCGCTTGGCCCGATAATCGCCACTACCTCACCCTCTTCCACCGTCAGGTCAATGCCGTGGAGCACCGCCTGACCGTGAAACTTTTTCACCAGCTGTTTAACGTTGATAGCACTCATTTCGGATCCCTGTCCTGGCGGTTAAGCTGATTTTCGAAGTAGTTCTGCAGGGCAGACAAGACGGTCGCCATCACCCAGTAAATCAGCGAGGCGGCCAGGTACATGGTGAAGACCTCCAGCGTGCGCGAGGTGATCAGCTGCGCCTGACGGAACAGTTCCGGCACCTGAATGGTCGCCGCAAGGGAGGTGTCTTTTACCAGGCTGATAAAGCTGTTGCTGAGCGGCGGCAGCGCTACGCGCGCAGACTGCGGCAGAATGGCGCGACGCAGGGTCTGCCAGCGCGTCATGCCGATGCTGGCGGCGGCTTCCCACTGCCCTTTATCGATAGAGGAGATCGCCGCGCGCAGCGTTTCTGAGGCGTAGGCCGCAGTATTGAGCGACAGGCCAATCATCGCCGCCGGAACAGGATCCAGTTCGATACCGAACTGCGGCAGGCCGTAGTAGATCATAAACAGCTGGGCGATAAGCGGCGTGCCGCGGAAAATCGACACGTAAAAGCGCGACAGCAGCGAGAACGGCAAAAATGCCGACAGGCGCATCATCGCCAGTATAAAACCGAGCAGCAGCCCGAAGAACATGCCGCCGATACTCAGCTGTAGCGTGAAAACAGCCCCGCGGAGGAGATAAGGTGCCGAATCGATCACCAGTTGCAGACTTTCTTGCATCGTAAATTACACCCTGTCCTGCTTGTTCTTTTGATAAAAAAGGTGGATGACGCTTTGCTTTTCCACCCTACAAAACCCGTTTAAACGTGCGGATGGTAGGCGAACAGCGCCGGAGCGCCACCGGTATGCACGAAGATAATGGGGCCATTATCCCTAAAGCGTTTTTGCGCCACGCCGTCGATCAGCCCGGCCATCGCCTTACCGGTATAGACCGGGTCAAGCAGAATGCCTTCCAGACGAGCCAGCAGCTTAATGGCTTTCAGCCCCTCTTCGTTCGGCGTTCCGTAGCCCGGGGCAAAATAATCGTCCCACAGCGTGATGGACGCCCGGGCCGTTAAATCGAGGGAATGCGCTACGGCCTGCTGTAGTGCCTCAACTTTCGGCTGCTGCTGGGCAACGGTGCGGGACACCGTCACGCCGATTAACTCAACGTCCGGCATCACCTGCTCCAGCCCAACGGCCAGCCCGGCGTGTGTTCCCGCGCTGCCGGATGCCACCACAACGGACGAGACGCTCACCGCGCTGTCGCACTGCTGGGCAATTTCCAGCGCGCTTTCCACATAGCCCAGCGCACCCAGCGCGTTCGAGCCGCCAACCGGGATGACGTAAGGCCGGAACCCCTGGGCTTCCAGCCGGATAGCAAGTTCCTCAAGCTGGGCGTCCGGCGCGTGCAACGCGTCGCACATCTCGATTTCCGCATCAAAGAGATCGAGCAGCAGCCGGTTGCCGTTAGTGAGATAGTTTTCCGCATGCGTGGCAATGGGGTTTTCGAGCAGCGCCACGCATTTCAGCCCCAGCTTTGCCGCAACCGCCGCCGTCTGGCGCACATGGTTCGACTGAATCGCCCCCGCCGTAACCAGCGTATCGGCACCTTCGCGCAGCGCGTCCGCCGCCAGAAACTCGAGCTTGCGCAGCTTGTTGCCCCCCAGCGCCATTGGCGTAGTGTCATCACGCTTGATGAAGATTTCCCGGCCAAGGTAGTCAGAGAAACGCGGCAGGTACTCAAGCGGCGTAGGCGCGCCGATAAACTCCAGGCGCGGGAAACGGGTCAGATTGTGCAACGACATGAGCTACTCCAGTAAACCGATAGGTAAATCCACATCCCTCATTATGTACCAACACGGGCCGCCGCCCGCAAATACAAATAAAAAAGGCGGATCACGCTTTCACGTATCCGCCCGGGGATCTGCTCAGTGCTTATTTGGTGACGTCAGCACCGAACCATTTTTCAGACAGTTTTTTCATCGTGCCGTCTTTTTGCATATCGGCAATGGCATTGTCGATAGCGGTAACCAGATCTTCGTTGCCCTTACGAACCGCAACGCCCGCTTCCTGACGGGAGAAAGCATCGCCCGCTACGGCCAGCGTGTCCTTGGTTTTCTTCACCAGATCCAACGCCGCCAGGCGGTCAACCAGAATAGCGTCGATACGGCCTACGCGCAGATCCTGATATTTTGTCGGATCGTCATCATAGGTGCGAACGTCTACGCCCTGCACGTTTTCACGCAGCCACTGTTCGTAGTTGGTGCCCAGACCCACGCCAACCTTTTTACCTTTCAGGTCAGCCGCCGTTTTGATGCTGCCCTCATTGCCTTTTTTCACCAGCGCCTGGATACCGGAAACGGTGTACGGCGTGGAGAAGTCATACTTCTTCTTACGTTCGTCAGAAATAGTGACCTGGTTAATCACCACATCGATACGTTTGGAGTCCAGCGACGCCAGCATGCCGTCCCATTTGGTGGGTTTCAGCGCGGCCTTCACGCCTAAATGCTGAGCAAGCTGCTCGGCGAACTCGACCTCAAAACCTGTCAGCTTGCCGTCGTCACCCTGGAAGCTGAACGGAGGATAGGTGCCTTCCAGCCCAACCAGCAGCGTGCCGCGCTCTTTAACTTTGTTGAGTAAATTTTCTGCCGCGAAGGTTTTTACGCTTGCCCCGGCAACCAGCGCCACAGCCAGCACACCCATCAGCGCCTGACGTCCTACCATTGCTATTTTCATTGTTACCCCAGCGATGCATTATTTTGTCGTAGTGTAGCGACTTGCCGTAAGCCGTCAAAACCAGTCCGCTACAACTTATTCCATATTAATATATATCTGAAGTTGCTTTATTTTCCTGCCCGCTAACGGACAGATTTGCGATCTGCATCTGAAACTGCCAGTACTTACGCAGCGCAATGCGGTAGTTGTTGGTGTTGGTAGGCGGCAGCCATGCCTCAAGGGAGTCATCCAGCAGCTGCTGTAAGCTGTCAGGCGCGGGGACGTTCTGTTCAGCAAGATGGTTGCCCAGGCGACGCAGGCGCACAACATATTCGCGGATGGTGCTGTGGCTCATTTCCGTCTGCTCAAACAGATACTGCTTAAAGCCGATGATGTCGAAGTAGTTGCCCTGCTCTTTGCAGTGCAGGTCGCCGCAGAAGCGGCAAAGCGCCATCCACTGCTGCTGTTCGGTGAACCAGGCGGCTTCGTCAATGGGCGTGTCAAGCTGCGCGATGGTCGCTTTATTGACGATCTCTCCGCCGCGCGTCAGCGTAATACGGTCAAGGAGCTTGCCGCAGTGCGCGCAGTGGGTCTGCGTGTGCTTAAAGTCTTTGAGGTAGCGGCTTAAGGGCCGTCTTTTCGATTGCTGCACCGTCATGTTAATGTCCAGGTGGTCTGCCAGTCGTGCGGCACTCCCTACAACTTACCCAGCTTGATGCGTAAGCGTTTGATCGCCTGGCTGTGCAGTTGGCTGACCCGCGACTCCCCCACTTCCAGAACGGCGCCAATCTCTTTGAGGTTGAGCTCTTCCTGATAGTAAAGGGTCAGCACCAGCTGTTCGCGTTCCGGCAGCGCTTCAATCGCTTCCATCACCCGTCCGCGCAAATTGCTTTCCAGCAGATGCTGCAAAGGATTTGCCTGTTGGTGCTCTTCGGTAACCAGCTCGATACTGTCGCCGTGCTCTTCCCGCCACTCGTCATAAGAGAAGAGCTGGCTGTTATTGGTGTCGAGCAACATCTGACGGTACTCTTCGAGCGGGATATCCAGACGCGCCGCCACTTCCGTTTCCGTCGCGTTGCGCCCCAGCTCCTGCTCCAGTTGACCAATCGCCTGTGCCACGCCGCGGGCGTTACGCCTGACGCTGCGCGGCACCCAGTCGCGGCTGCGCAGTTCATCAAGCATTGCCCCACGGATGCGCTGCACCGCGTAGGTGGTAAATGCCGTTCCTTGCAGGGCATCATAGCGATCGACTGCGTTTAACAACCCGATGCCGCCCGCCTGTAGCAGATCGTCAAGTTCAACACTCGCCGGCAGACGAACCTGCAGGCGCAATGCTTCGTGACGCACCAGCGGAACATAACGCTGCCACAGCGAGTGTTTATCCATCACACCTTCAGCGGTATACAGTGAATTCACGATAAACAGCCCTGCGTTAGTTGAGTTATCGGCATGATTATCCGTTTCTGGAGGGGTTTTAATCGTCAGAATAGTGGGCGAAAGGAGGGGTTATTTGCGGGTATGGGAGCGGAAAAAACAAAAAACCCTGCCGGAGCAGGGTTTTACAGGTTTAAGGCGATTAGCCCTGCAGCAGTGACAGAACCTGCTGTGGTACCTGGTTAGCTTTAGCCAGCACGGAGTTACCGGCCTGCTGGATGATCTGCGCTTTAGACATGTTGGACACTTCGGTCGCATAGTCGGCGTCCTGAATACGGGACTGCGCTTCAGACAGGTTGGTGGTGGTGTTGTTCAGGTTGGTTACCGCGGAACCCAGGCGGTTCTGGATTGCACCCAGGGAAGAGCGGAATTTATCTACGGAAGCGATAGCATCGTCCAGTTTAGCCAGCGGATCTGTAGTAGCACCGGATGTCAGGCTGGAAAGACTTAGGCTTGAAGTATCCAGTGTAAATGCTGCTTCTGTTGGATCGGTCAGGCTTGCAGACTCAGGATCAATTGCCACATAAAAGTCTTGCTGTGCGTCCTTAGCGATATCAAAACCGTTGGCTTTCAGGTTATTGCTTTCTGCATCAGTAGTAGCTTTAACAGTTACTTTCGCAAAAAGGTTGCCGTTATCATCTGCGTAAACATCGTCTGCGAAGGTTGCACCACCAGCAGCAAGACCAAGACGAGTGGACAGAGTATTAGCACCACCTTTTTCAGCAACTGTCGCATCAGCGACTTGCGTTGTTGCACCGTAGTATTTTGTAAAGTCAGTAACAGCTGTAGCTGAGGAAGTTTTACCGAACGCACCAGCTTCGCTAACTGGACCTGTTACATTAAAAGTATTCAGGCCCAGAGTAGTAGAGTCGATTTTCTTAAGGTCGATATCGATAGTTTCGCCATCGTTAGCACCAACCTGGATAGACATTTTGCCGTCTTTAGCCAGCACGTTCACGCCGTTGAACTGGGTCTGGCCGGATACGCGGTCAATTTCAGACAGGCGAGATTTGATTTCATCCTGGATTGAAGACAGGTCGGAAGCTGAGTTAGTACCGGTAGATGCCTGAACGGTCAGCTCACGTACACGCTGTAAGTTGTTGTTGATTTCGGACAGCGCGCCCTCAGTAGTCTGTGCAACAGAGATACCGTCGTTGGCATTACGGGCAGCCTGAGTCAGGCCCTTGATGTTAGAAGTGAAACGGTTAGCAATCGCCTGGCCCGCAGCGTCATCTTTCGCGCTGTTGATACGTAAGCCAGAAGACAGACGCTCAATAGAAGTCGACAGAGCGGACTGGTTCTTGTTGATGTTGTTCTGAGTAATCAGCGAGAGGCTGTTGGTATTGATGACTTGTGCCATGATTTGTTTTCCTGTGTTTCAACTCTAGGGTTTATGGGTTGGGTTTCCACCCTTCGGCTCTGCGCCGTTAAACCTGTTATCGTCTGGTCCCCCACAACCTTTAGATTTTTTTTCTCCTCCTGCCGTTATTTTTTTAGCGGCGGAAATACTCTTTACCGCTGCCGCTATTCCCGCCATTAAAAAAAACAAATTAATCGTAAACTTTGTGTTTTCCAGGCCGATAATCCCGGTATTCATTATATGCGTCGATACATTAAGGAAAAAATATGGCAAGTATTTCAACGCTGGGAGTCGGGTCTGGCCTGGATCTGAGCAATATTCTGGACAGCCTGGAAGCTGCGCAAAAAGCGACCTTAAAACCTATCTCTACCCAACAGACTTCCTATACCGCAAAGCTCAGCGCTTACGGCACCTTAAAAAGCGCGCTGGAAACCTTCCAGACTGCGAATAGCGCACTGAATAAAGCTGACTTATTTTCTGCGACGTCCACAAGCAGCAGCTCTACGGCATTCAGCGCAACGACAACCGGCAATGCCGTTGCCGGGAAATATACGATTAGCGTTACCCAGCTGGCCCAGGCGCAAACGCTGACGACCAAAAATTCTCAGCCGGACAGCAAAACGGCGATTGCCACCGGCGACAGCGTGCTGACCATCCAGCAGGGCGGCGATAAAAAGCCCGTCAAGATTGATATCAGCGCCGCTAACTCTTCCCTGGCTGGCATCCGCGACGCGATCAACAATGCCAAAGCGGGCGTCAGCGCCAGCATTATCAACGTCGGCGGCGGCCAGTACCGCCTGTCCGTGACCTCTGACGATACCGGCAGCGACAACGCCATGAGCCTCAGCGTCAGCGGCGACAGCGCCCTGCAATCCTTTATGGGCTACAGCGGCACCAGCACCGACGCCGGTAACGGTATGGAAGAGAGCGTTACCGCGCAGAACGCCGAGCTGACCGTTAACAACATTAAAATTACCAACAGCAGCAACACCATCAGCGATGCACTGGAAGACATCACCCTTAACCTGAAGGATGTCACCACCGGCAACCAGACGCTGACCATCACTAAAGATACGTCGAAAGCGGAAACCGCCGTTAAGGCCTGGGTCGACGCTTATAACGCGCTGCAGGATACCTTCGGCACCCTAACCAAATACACGGCGGTGGACACCGGCGCGGACGCCCAGGACACCAGCAACGGCGCCCTGCTGGGCGACAGCACCCTACGCACCATCCAGACGCAGCTGAAAGGCCTGCTGACCAATACGCAAAGCAGCTCTTCTTTTAAAACGCTGGCGCAAATTGGCATCACCACGGACCCGGACACCGGCAATCTGGAGCTGGATAACAGCAAGCTGGAGACGGCGCTGAAAAAAGATGCTTCCGGCGTTAAAGACATGATCGTCGGCGATGGCAAAACCTCCGGCATTACCACCACCATCGGCAGCAACCTGACGAGCTGGCTGTCCAGCACCGGGATTATCCAGGCCGCCAAAGACGGCGTCAGCAAGACGCTGAACAACCTGACCGATCAGTACAACAAGGCCAGCGACCGCATCGACACCGAAATGGCCCGCTATAAAGCGCAGTTTACCCAGCTGGACGTGCTGATGAACTCGCTTAACTCCACCAGCAGCTATCTGACCCAGCAGTTTGAGTCAACCAGCAGCAGTAAAAGTTAATTAACCCAGGAGAAGACATGTACGGCGCAAGAGGTACTCAGGCCTACGCAAAAATGGAAGTCGAAAGCGCGGTGATGAGCGCAAGCCAGCAGCAGCTGGTCACCATGCTGTTTGACGGTGCGCTCAACGCCTTAGTGCGCGCGCGGCTGTTTTTGCAGGACGGCAACCTGGAGGGCAAAGGCCTGTCGCTCTCCAAAGCAATTAACATCATCGATAACGGCCTGAAGGTCGGCATCGATGAAACAAGCGGCGATGAGCTGACGCAGAATCTGCTCGCGCTTTATGCCTATATGGTACGACGTATTTTTCAGGCCAACCTGCACAATGATATCGGCGCGATCGAAGAGGTCGAAAACCTGCTGAGAAACATTGCCGATGCCTGGAAAGAAGTTCAGTCGCCTAACCGGATCCAGGACGTCGTCTAATGAACCATGCACCGCAACTGTATACCCTCTATCAGCAGCTGTTAGAGCAAAGTAAGGTGATGCTGCACAACGCCCGGGCGGGCTTGTGGGACGATCTGATCGCCAGTGAAATGGATTACGTTAAGGCGGTGCATGAACTGACTCAATCCATGCGCGATCTTAAGATCTCCACGCAAACGCAGGAACAGCTTCGCCCCGTGCTTCGCGCCATTCTCGACAATGAAAGCGAGGTGAAGCGCCTCCTGCAGGCCCGCATGGATGAGCTGGCCAGGCTGGTGGGGCAATCCTCAATTCAGCAGTCTGTGCTGTCCGCCTACGGCAAACAGGGCGGGCAGATTCTGGCGCCAAGAGACAGCCAGGACGTTCCCTCCTGAGCCCTGAGGTGCGGTAAAGCCGCCACTTTTTCGCACCGGGCAAATTCAGATAAATCAGCCATAATTGTGATCCCTGCCTCATGGAGCTCGACTATGCGCAACCCGACCTTATTGCAATGTTTCCACTGGTACTATCCCGGCGGCGGTGAGCTGTGGCGTGAAGTTGAAGCGCTGGCCCCCAATCTGAATGAAATTGGTATCAATATGATCTGGCTGCCCCCGGCCTATAAAGGCAGCTCGGGCGGCTTCTCCGTGGGTTATGACGTCTACGATCTGTTTGACCTGGGGGAATTCGACCAAAAAGGCAGCGTTGCGACAAAATATGGTGATAAGGCTCAGCTGCTGGCCGCTCTCAAAGCGCTGAAAGAGAATGACGTTGGCGTACTGCTGGACGTGGTAGTTAACCACAAAATGGGCGCAGACGAAAAAGAGAAGGTTCGCGTTAACCGCGTCAACCAGGATAACCGCAACGAAATCTCTGATGAAGTGATTGAATGCGAGGCCTGGACCCGCTACACCTTCCCCGCCCGCGCCGGAAAATATTCCGAGTTTATTTGGGACTACAAATGCTTCAGCGGCGTGGACCATATCGAAAACCCAACCGAAGACGGCATCTTTAAAATTATCAACGACTATACCGGGGACGGCTGGAACGACCAGGTGGACGACGAGCTGGGCAACTTCGATTACCTGATGGGCGAAAATATCGATTTCCGCAACAAGGCGGTGACCGAAGAGATCAAATACTGGGCTCGCTGGGTGATGGAGCAGACCGGCTGTAGCGGCTTCCGTCTTGATGCCGTGAAGCACATTCCGGCCTGGTTCTACAAAGAGTGGATCGAACACGTTCAGGAAGTGGCGGAGCAACCGCTGTTTATCGTGGCGGAATATTGGTCCCACGAGGTCGACAAGCTGCAGGAATACATTGCCCAGGTGGAGGGCAAAACTCTGCTGTTCGACGCGCCTCTACAGATGAAATTCCACCAGGCTTCCAAAGAGGGCCGCAACTACGACATGAGCCAGATATTTACCGGCACTTTAGTGGAAGCGGACCCGTTCCACGCTATGACGCTGGTCACGAATCACGACACCCAGCCGCTGCAGGCGCTTGAGGCACCGGTAGAGCCATGGTTTAAACCGCTGGCCTACGCGCTGATTCTGCTACGCGAAAACGGCGTTCCCTCCGTGTTTTATGCGGACCTGTTCGGGGCAAGCTACGACGACGAAGGGGGCGACGGCGAAACCTATCATATCGACATGCCGGTTATTGAGCAGCTCTCCGACCTGATCCACGCCCGCGAACTTTACGCCCACGGCGTACAGACGCTCTATTTCGACCATCCTAACTGCATTGCCTTCAGCCGCAGCGGCACGGAAGAGATGCCGGGCTGCGTCGTGGTGCTGTCCAACGGCGACGAAGGCGAGAAAACCATTGCGCTGGGGGATAACTACGGCAATAAAGACTGGCGCGATTATCTGGGCAATCGTGAAGAGACGGTCACGACGGATGAGAACGGTAGCGCCACTTTTACCTGTAACGGCGGCAGCGTCAGCGTATGGGTGATGGAGGATGTGCTGTAACTAAAGCCTCGGCGGGTGGCCGCCTTGCCGGGTCAATCGTAGGGTGGATAAGCGCATGCGCCATCCACCACTTAAATCATTTAACCTCAGGTGTCTGTGGATGCTTGTCCAGATAATCCGCGCACTCCTGCGTCAGGCGGTCAACGCGTTTTAACGTCATTCCCGCATACTCCAGGCGATCGCCTTCACGTTCGATATTATAGATTTCACGCTTCGACGTGACGTTATACAGCGTGTCGGAACGCAGCGTCAGCTTACCCGGCACGGCAATCACCCGCTGCCACTGGCGGCAGTCCAGCGTGTCGCCTTCCGGGGTGACGATCAGCGAGGCGATAGCCTCCGGGCTGACCATCTCACTTTGCGGCCCTTCCGACTGCCAGTATCCCGCATACCCTGCCGGGGCCGGCGTTTTCACAACTTCACGATAATCATCAACCTGCACGCAACCACTGAGGGCGAGCAGCGCTACAAAAATGGCAACCTTCTTCATCGTCTGTCCTGAGCGCGGAGAAAAAAGAATTTTGGCATTAAAGCCCTTTGCCCGCCAGCATTTATCTCCGCCCGACGACTATACCTGCATATTGATTATTGTAGTAGAGCGCAAAATCAGGACACCGGAATAATGTGTTTCCACTATGCTTCATCCAGGCACAGCGATCACCCATTGTTTGTATGAGGGCGGTACACGTTGTAATAACCTTTTACCCACTACTTTATGCCGCGTATCGCATGGACAGCTTATTCAAACACGAGCGAATATTTTTTCTTTCCACTTTCTTATTGTTTTTTTTAATACCATCTTATAAATTAAAGAATAAAAACCGTAATCTTTTATTTTATTTGGAATACAATAATACCGTTCAAGATCTATTCTATCTTTTGCTCGTCGCTGTGAGGTACAGCGCTTACCGGAAAGATCAATAATTCTGATCTCGTCCTCGACCACAATAAAATTACCTTTGTGTGGAGCACCTGATATCATACCATGTTGATGTAAACCTGCTATTGCTGTATCAATTTTTATCTTAAGGGTGCTGTCGATGATGTTGACATCTGACAACTCTACGCCTTCAATATATTCAATAAGCATAATATAATGATGCGCAAATCTTAACGTTTTTTTCTCAGCCAGCAGATAAAAATCATTAACTGAATAAAATCCCTCGTCCCTTACTCGCTCAGTTTGAATAAAAAGGTTTTCATAATAATCACCTTTAATCATAGATTTAGCAAACCTTTCAATTTTTTTTGCCTTTGGTGAAAAAAATTTTAGAACAAACCTCCCATACTTTGTAGAAATAAGCATAACTTTTGTATCTTCAACACTACGAAACACTTTTAATACTGATATGTTATAGTTAAATACATCGTTGAGTATTTCAATATATCGTTCATCAGAATTTTTAGTTAGAACAGAATAATTATTGACATTCAATGAGTAAGCCATGTTTTTACCAAAAATAACGAACCAGAATAATGAACCTTGAGCGTAAAGCGGCACACAACATTTTCAACCTACCGAGCATTGTGTTAAACGTTGCTCAACAAAAGCAGGGATAAACTGTGAGCACACTGGGGTTGACTGGCGCTGCAGCTCACTTGCGTTATCAGGGATAATGTTGCTGGCACAAAGCGTGTCACGATAAACGTCTTCGAGTGATGCCTTCCACCAAACAGCGTTTGCGTTGTCCGGTGCAGAGTTGAAGACGATATAGCCAATCAATCTAAACTGGGCATAATATACCTGTATCATAAATTAGATTGTTAATTTCATCATTTCCACCCCCTCACCAAGCGAACAATCGCGGCGATAAAACACGCCATCGCAAACTCTTCTACTACCATGGCTGATGTCCATGGCAGGTAAAAAGGTATCCTTTAACAGACTACTAATAAAATTAACCAGCCAGGCGATTTTTTATATATGACGTAGACAAATAAACCATTTCCTTGTTCTGCTTGATGCTTATTCAGCCATAGATAAAAAATAAAGCAATCCAGAACAGAAGTAATTCAAATCTTTGATACGGAATGTAAAAAAACAAATCATTCTATTATCTTCATCATATCGTGACAAAAAACACTAATTACTTAATTACTTAATTACTTAATTACTTAATAGATTTTTAGCAAAGATGTTGTGGGGAATATTACCTATCCGTAAACCACAGAGAGGTCTGCGTGGGATTAATCGCCCACGACCTCCAAATGATTTTATCTACCAATAAGCTCCGGAGCTTGTGTGACTCTATGCGGTTTATCTTGCGAAGACATGCTCTGAGCAACACTCTTGTTTTTTTACCAACGCTACATCATGGTATCAACCCGAGTGACGGGCAGATAAAAATCGCCCTCAATGGCCAGCGGCTCACGATTAAAATCATCGTTCACGTTAAGTAGATGTACCACGCAAAAGCACTGTGATAACGATACTTATCAACTTGTTTAACGCGCTACACCTGCATATTCATCACTTCTGAATAAGCGGAAACCAGCTTGTTGCGCACCTGAATGCCCATCTGCATGGAAACGGAAGATTTTTGCAGATCGACCATCACATCGTTGAGCGCCACGCCCGGCGTGCCCAGCGCAAATTTTTCCGCCTGGGTTCTTGCCGCCGCCTGCGTATCGCTGATGCGCCCTAGCGCGGCCTGTAACTCCCCGGCGAAGCTCACCTTGGGCTCATAGCTCTGCACCTGATTGCCCGCGGAAAGCGCGGTTGCCTGCAGCTGCTGAATAACGCCTTCAATCCCCTGAATTGCCATTTTTCTGCCCCAGTTTTGTTGAACGCGGCAAGATTACCATCTTGTCAATAGGACAAAGGCGTTAAATAGACGTAAAAAACAGAGCTAATTCAGCCATCGAAATTTCCCGAAAAGAAAATAATGACCTCGCCATCTATCTGGAACTTTTGTCGTGTTTGTCGACCCGGGAGCTCGTTTTGTCCACTCTTTATACGAATTTTTCTCTCTTCGCTAAGCCGCGAGGTACGCAATGACCGCTGCGGCACAGACACAAACACCTCCCGGTAAAGCTCAGGAGTGGATCGCGCGGCTGCGTGAAAACCCTAAGATCCCATTAATCGTCGCGGGTGCGGCCGCCATCGCGATTATCGTGGCCCTGGCGCTGTGGGCAAAACAGCCTGACTACAAAGTGTTGTACAGCAACCTGGCCGACCAGGACGGCGGTGCGATTGTCACCCAGTTGACCCAGATGAATATCCCCTATCGCTTCTCCGACAACGGCAGCGCGATAGAAGTCCCGGCGGACAAAGTGTACGACCTACGTCTGCGTCTGGCCCAGCAGGGGCTGCCAAAAGGCGGCGCGGTGGGCTTTGAGCTGCTGGATCAGGAAAAATTCGGCATCAGCCAGTTCAGCGAGCAGGTTAACTACCAGCGCGCGCTGGAGGGGGAGCTTGCCCGCACCATCGAGACGCTCGGCCCGGTGAAAAACGCCCGCGTTCACCTCGCCATGCCGAAGCCTTCTTTATTCGTCCGTGAACAGAAAGCCCCCTCCGCCTCCGTTACCCTGAGCCTGCAGCCCGGCCGCGCCCTTGATGAAGGGCAAATTAGCGCCGTGGTCCACATGGTCTCCAGCGCCGTGGCGGGTCTGCCGCCGGGTAACGTGACGCTTGTGGATCAGGGCGGCCACCTGCTGACCCAATCCAACACCGCCGGGCGTGACCTCAACGACGCGCAGCTGAAATACGCCGCCGACGTTGAAAACCGCTACCAGCGCCGCATTGAATCCATCCTCGGGCCAATTGTCGGCAGCGGCAACGTTCACGCTCAGGTCACCGCACAGATCGACTTCTCTAACAAAGAGCAGACCGAAGAGCAGTACCGCCCGAACAGCGACCCGAGCCAGACGGCGGTGCGCTCACGCCAGCTGAACCAAAGCGAGCAGGTCAATGGCCGTGCGCCTGGCGGCGTGCCCGGCGCGCTCTCCAACCAGCCTGCCCCACCGAACAACGCTCCTATCACTGCGCCTGCGCAGCAGAATCAGGCTAACGGACAGCAGGCGGCAAACGGCGGGCAGGCTCCGACAACCTCTACCTCCGGGCAAAGCGGATCCAGCAACACCCAGCGCGACGAAACCACCAACTACGAAGTTGATCGCACCATCCGCCATACAAAACTGAACACCGGCGATATTGAACGCCTGTCGGTTGCGGTGGTGGTGAACTATCGCCAGCTAAAAGACGGCAAGCCGCTGCCGATGACCAACGACCAGATCAAACAGATTGAAGATCTGACGCGCGAAGCGATGGGGTATTCGCAGAAGCGTGGCGATACGCTCAACGTGGTGAACTCACCGTTCACCGCAAGCGATGAGACCGGTGGCGAACTGCCGTTCTGGCAGCAGCAGGCCTTCTTCGACCTGCTGATGTCCGCAGGCCGCTGGTTAATCGTACTGATTGTCGCCTGGCTACTGTGGCGCAAAGGCATCCGTCCGCAGCTGCAGCGTAAGGCAGAGCGGCAGAAAGCGCAGATCGAAGCCCTGAAGCAGCGTGAGGAAGAAGAAGATGCCGTCTCCGTTCGCCTGAGTAAAGACGAACAGCAGATGCAGCGTAAAGCCAACCAGCGCCTGAGCGCCGAAGTGATGAGCCAGCGTATCCGCGACATGTCCGATAACGATCCGCGCGTCGTTGCGCTGGTTATCCGCCAATGGATGAGTACCGAACTATGAGTATTACCGGCACCGAAAAGAGCGCCATTCTGCTGATGACAATTGGTGAAGACCGCGCCGCCGAGGTGTTCAAGCACCTCAGCCCGCGTGAAGTGCAGCACGTCAGCGCGGCGATGGCCAACATCCGCCAGATTTCCAACAAACAGCTAACCGACGTGCTGGCAGAGTTTGAGCAGGAGGCGGAACAGTTTGCCGCCCTCTCCGTCAACGCCAACGACTACCTGCGTTCGGTGCTGGTCAAAGCGCTGGGCGAGGAGCGCGCCTCCAGCCTGCTGGAGGATATTCTCGAAACCCGCGAAACCACCTCGGGCATGGAGACGCTCAACTTTATGGAGCCGCAGAGCGCGGCGGACCTGATTCGCGACGAGCATCCGCAGATCATCGCCACGATTCTGGTGCACCTCAAGCGCGGCCAGGCGGCGGATATTCTGGCGCTGTTCGACGAGCGCCTGCGCAACGATGTCATGCTGCGTATCGCCACCTTCGGCGGCGTGCAGCCTGCGGCGCTGGCGGAGCTGACCGAAGTGCTCAACAACCTGCTCGACGGCCAGAACCTCAAGCGCAGCAAAATGGGCGGCGTGAGAACGGCGGCGGAAATCATCAACCTGATGAAAACCCAGCAGGAGGAAGCGGTTATTACCGCAGTGCGCGACTTCGACGGCGAACTGGCGCAGAAAATCATCGACGAGATGTTCCTGTTCGAAAATCTGGTGGAAGTGGACGACCGCAGCATCCAGCGCCTGCTGCAGGAAGTGGAGTCCGAATCCCTGCTGGTTGCCCTGAAGGGTGCCGAACAGCCGCTGCGCGAGAAATTCCTGCGCAACATGTCCCAGCGCGCGGCGGACATTCTGCGCGACGACCTCTCCAACCGTGGCCCGGTACGCCTGTCGCAGGTGGAGAACGAACAGAAGGCGATCCTGCTTATCGTGCGCCGCCTGGCGGAAACCGGCGAGATGGTGATTGGCACCAGCGAGGACACCTATGTCTGATTCGCTGCCGTGGAAAACCTGGCTGCCGGACGATCTGGCGCCCCCTGCCACCCCGGAATTTGAACGCATAACTCTGCCGGATGGTGAACAGGCGGACGAGGCGCAGCAGGAGAGCGAGCCGGATTTACAGCATGCGCTGGCCATGATGCAGGCGCAGGCTCGTGAACAGGGCCACCAGGCCGGTTTCAGCGACGGTCGCCAGGCCGGGATTGAAGAAGGCCGCAAAGCGGGTTTTCAGCAGGGGCTGGAGCAGGGCATGGCGGAGGCCAGACAGCAGCAGGCTCCGGTTCACGCCCGCATGCAGCAGCTGGTCAGCGAATTCCAGTACACGCTGGATGCGCTGGACAGCGTTATCGCCTCACGCCTGATGCAGATGGCGCTGGAGGCGGCTCGCCAGGTGATTGGCCACACGCAGGGCGTTGATAACTCAGCGCTGATTAAACAGATCCAGGGCCTGCTGCAGCAGGAGCCTATTTTCAGCGGCAAGCCGCAGCTGCGCGTCCACCCGGACGACCTGCAGCGCGTCGAAGAGATGCTTGGCGCGACGTTAAGCCTGCACGGCTGGCGGCTACGCGGGGATCCGAGCCTGCATCAGGGCGGCTGTAAAGTCTCCGCTGACGAAGGCGATCTCGACGCCAGCGTGGCAACGCGCTGGCAGGAACTTTGCCGCCTCGCCGCGCCGGGTGTGCTGTGATGACCGCCCGGCTTACTCGCTGGCTCAACACGTTGGATAGTTTTGAGGAGCGCATGTCCCAGCTCCCCTCCGTGCGCCGCTACGGGCGACTGACCCGTGCAACCGGGCTGGTACTCGAAGCCACAGGGTTACAGCTACCCCTCGGGGCGACCTGCATCATCGAGCAGCACAGCCGCGAAGTTGAGGCCGAAGTCGTCGGATTTAACGGCGACAAGCTTTTCCTGATGCCGCTGGAAGACGTGGAAGGCATTTTGCCCGGCGCGCGCGTTTACGCCCGATCCACAAGCGTTAGCGGCCTGCACAGCGGCAAACAGCTGCCGCTTGGTCCCGCGCTGCTGGGACGAGTGCTCGACGGCAGCGGACGTCCGCTCGACAGCCTGCCCGCACCGGAAACGACCACCCTGGGCGCGCTCGGCGCCGCACCGTTTAACCCGCTCCAGCGTACCCCAATCGAAGACGTACTGGACGTCGGCGTTCGCCCGATCAACGCCCTGCTCACCGTCGGACGCGGCCAGCGTATGGGCCTGTTTGCGGGCTCCGGCGTCGGTAAGAGCGTGCTGCTGGGGATGATGGCGCGCTACACCAAGGCCGACGTTATCGTCGTCGGGCTGATTGGCGAGCGCGGGCGCGAAGTAAAAGACTTTATCGAAAACATTCTTGGCCCGGAGGGCCGCGCCCGCTCGGTAGTGATTGCTGCCCCTGCGGACGTTTCCCCGCTGCTGCGTATGCAGGGCGCGGCGTATGCCACCCGCATCGCCGAAGACTTCCGCGACCGGGGTCAGCACGTGCTGCTGATTATGGACTCCCTCACCCGCTACGCCATGGCGCAGCGTGAGATTGCGCTGGCCATCGGCGAGCCGCCGGCCACCAAAGGGTATCCGCCTTCGGTCTTTGCGAAACTGCCCGCGCTGGTCGAGCGCGCCGGGAACGGCATCCACGGCGGAGGCTCAATTACCGCGTTCTATACGGTTCTGACCGAAGGGGATGACCAGCAGGATCCCATTGCCGACTCCGCGCGCGCGATCCTCGACGGCCACATCGTGCTTTCGCGCCGTCTTGCCGAGGCCGGGCACTATCCGGCTATAGATATCGAAGCTTCGATAAGCCGCGCCATGACCGCGCTTATCAGCGATGAGCACTACGCAAGAGTCAGGCAGTTCAAGCAGTTGTTATCCAGCTTCCAGCGCAACCGGGATCTCGTGAGCGTTGGGGCATACGCCAAAGGCAGCGACCCGATGCTCGATAAAGCTATCGTGCTGTGGCCACAGCTGGAAGCCTTTTTACAACAGGGAATTTTCGAACGCAGCGGGTGGGACGACGCCTGCACGGCGCTCGATCTTATCTTCCCGACGGTGTGATGAGAGATAACCATGAACCAGAATACGGCGCTGGACACCCTGCGCGAGCTTGCGGAAAAAGACGTTGAAAACGCGGCGGTACGGTTAGGCGAAATGCGCAGGGGATTTCAGCAGGCGGAAGAGCAGCTCAACATGCTGATTGGCTACCAGTTTGAGTACCGCAACAGCCTGAACGACAGCATGAGCCAGGGCATTGCCAGCACGCGCTGGCAGAACTACCAGCAGTTTATCCAGACGCTGGAGAAGGCCATCGACCAGCATCGCCAGCAGCTGACGCAGTGGACCAGCAAGGTCGAGCAGGCGCTGAACTTCTGGCAGGAAAAGCAGAAGCGCCTGCAGGCCTGGCAGACGCTGCGGGATCGCAGAGCGGCGGAGAGGCTGCTGGCGGAAAATAAGCTCGATCAGAAACTGATGGATGAATACGCCCAGCGGGCAACGATGAGGAAAAGCCAATGATCAAACTGCCCCTGGTGACCCCCGCCGCCGATACCGACGCGGGCCTGACGACTGCGGCCTTCGGTAAAAGCAGCAAAGAAACGAAAGGTATAAGCGACGATTTCCTGAGCCTGTTCGGTAAAGCCCTGCCGGGCCAGCTGACGCTGGAAGACGGCGAGACGCTCTCTTTAAGCGCCGCGCTGAAGAAAGTGACCGGCAAAGACGCCGCAGCCGATGATTCAGGGGCGGTTAAAACGCCCCTTGCCGATCTGCTGCACGAGCTGGATGCAGGCCAGCCCGAAGCGCTCACCGCCCTGCTGGCAAACTCCGGCAATGTTATCGCCCAGGACAAAACAACCAAGTCGGATACCGCCGCTGACGGCAGTCATAAATTAAGTCCGGCGGACATGCAGGCCCTGAGCGCGCTGTTCGCCATGCTGCCACAGCAGAATCCGGCTGCGCCCGCGACAGCATTAGTAGCGGCCAGTGCCGGAAAGAATAACGATGAAACCTCAGCGCTGAGCGCCCTGCTGGGCGGCAGCTCCGCGCAGGCCAAAACCACGCCTGGTAAAGCCGAAGAAAGCATGACCGCGCCGGGCGGGACAGAAGAAAACAAGTTTGCGGTTAAAACGCCTGCGCCGGCCCCCCAACAGGCTGTCCATGATACTGCCCTGCCTGCTGCCACCGCCGATAAAGAGAGCCGGGACAGCGCCATCAGTAATAACGCCGCTCCAACCGTAAACGCCACGCCTGCGCTAAGCAGTGCCACCGTCAGCACGCCGGTAAGCACGCAAATCGCCACGCCGGTTGCGCCGCAGATTAGCGCCCAGCTTGGCAGCCAGGAGTGGCAGCAGGCGATTAGCCAGCAGGTGACCCTGTTTACCCGCCAGGGCCAGCAGAGCGCCGAGCTGCGCCTGCATCCTGAGGACCTGGGGCAGATCCAGATCACCCTGAAGCTCGATGACAACCAGGCGCAGCTGCAGATGGCTTCACCGCACGGCCACGTGCGCGCGGCGCTGGAAGCCACGCTGCCGACCTTACGCACGGCGCTGGCGGAAAGCGGCATCCAGCTCGGCCAGAGCAGCATCAGCGGCGGCGGCGAGAACTTCGCCCAGCAACAGCAGCAGTCGGGCCAGCAGCAGGCTTCACGGCGTTCAGCGGGCAGCTTCCCAGGCCCAGTCGGCGAGGCGGAATCCGCTGCGGTTCCAGCCAGCATTCAGCGCATGGCCAGCGGCAATAACGCCGTCGATATTTTTGCCTGAGCGGCGTGACTTAACTCAAACGTCCGAGGTAGCAGCAATTATCCCGTGTTTTCCAGGCTTTGATGCCGTGGACGGCGCGGGATAATCAGTCCATAAGCAGTACCGATACAGGAATAACGTGGGATATGACCGACACCGCACAGACCAAAGGCCGCAGGCGCTCCATCTGGATGCCGTTACTGGTCCTGATAACTCTTGCCGCCTGTGCCACCGCAGGCTACAGCTACTGGCGAATGCAGCAGCACCCGACCACGGCGCAGGCAGACAAGCCCGAGCCGCCGCCTGCGCCAGTCTTTTTCGCCCTTGATACTTTCACCGTTAACCTGGGCGATGCGGACCGCGTGCTGTATATCGGCATTACGCTGCGCCTGAAAGATGATGCCACCCGTCAGCGCCTGAGCGAATTCCTGCCGGAAGTGCGCAGCCGCCTGCTACTGCTGTTTTCCCGTCAGGACGCCTCTGCCCTTGCGACCGATGAAGGCAAGCAGAAGCTGGTCGAAGCCATTAAGAATACGCTGGCGCCGCCTCTGGTTGCTGGTCAGCCTCAACAGGCGGTCAGCGACGTGCTGTATACCGCCTTTATTTTGCGGTAGGACCATGGGCGACAGCATTCTTTCACAGGCCGAAATTGACGCGCTGCTTAACGGCGATGCCGACAGCAGCGATGAACCAAAGGCCGGGGCGGCGAGTGAAACCAACATCCGCCCCTACGACCCGAATACCCAGCGTCGCGTGGTGCGTGAGCGCCTGCAGGCGCTGGAGATCATCAACGAGCGCTTTGCGCGTCAGTTCCGCATGGGGCTGTTCAACCTGCTGCGTCGCAGCCCGGACATCACCGTCGGGGCGATTCGCATCCAGCCTTATCACGAGTTTGCGCGTAACCTGCCGGTACCGACCAACCTCAACCTGATGCATCTAAAACCGCTGCGCGGCACCGGTCTGTTCGTGTTTTCCCCAAGCCTGGTGTTTATCGCCGTGGACAACCTGTTCGGCGGCGACGGGCGCTTCCCGACGAAAGTCGAAGGCCGCGAGTTCACCCATACCGAACAGCGCGTGATTAACCGCATGCTGAAGCTGGCACTGGAAGCCTACAGCGACGCGTGGAAAGCCATCTACCCGCTGGAAGTGGAGTACGTGCGCTCCGAAATGCAGGTGAAGTTCACCAATATCACCACCTCGCCTAACGACATCGTGGTGAATACGCCGTTCCACGTCGAGATCGGCAACCTGACCGGCGAATTCAACATCTGCCTGCCGTTCAGCATGATCGAACCGCTGCGCGAGCTGCTGGTGAATCCGCCGCTGGAGAACTCCCGCCAGGAAGACCAGAGCTGGCGCGACACGCTGGTGCGCCAGGTGCAGCATTCCGAGCTGGAGCTGGTGGCGAACTTCGCCGATATTCCGCTGCGTCTCTCGCAGATCTTAAAACTAAAACCTGGCGACGTGCTGCCCGTCGACAAGCCGGATCGCATTCTGGCTCACGTTGACGGCGTACCGGTGCTGACCAGTCAATACGGCACGCTCAACGGCCAGTACGCCCTGCGCGTCGAACACTTGATCAACCCGATACTGAATTCGCTGAATGAGGAACAGCCCAAATGAGTGATATTAACGACCCGTCCAAAGACGATGCAGGCTCCGTGGACGATCTGTGGGCTGACGCGCTGAACGAACAGAAAGTCTCCAGCAAAAGTAACGCCGACAACGTCTTCCGTGCGCTGGAAGGCAACGACATTGCCGGAGCCATGCAGGATATCGATCTGATCATGGATATCCCGGTCAAGCTGACCGTCGAGCTTGGCCGCACCCGTATGACCATCAAAGAGCTGCTGCGCCTCTCCCAGGGCTCCGTCGTCGCCCTTGACGGCCTGGCCGGTGAGCCGCTGGATATCCTGATCAACGGCTATCTGATTGCCCAGGGTGAAGTGGTGGTTGTTGCTGATAAATACGGCGTTCGCATCACCGATATCATCACGCCGTCGGAACGCATGCGTCGTCTGAGCCGTTAAACCCATGAAGACCCAGACTGCTGTACAGCAGCCCGCGGTTGGTGCCGGCTCGCCGCTCGTCCAGGTGAGCGGTGCATTAACGGCCATCATACTGTTTATCCTGCTGGCGGCGTGGCTCGTCAAACGCTTTGGTTTTGGCGGCAAGTCAGGCTCCCGAAAGGGGCTGAATATCAGCGCGAGCGCAAGCGTAGGCCCGCGCGAACGCGTGGTGATTATCGACGTGGAGGACGCTCGCCTGGTGCTGGGCGTCACGGCTTCACAGATAACCCATCTGCACACGTTGCCACCTGCGGTGGTCAGTAGCGATCCAGCCCCTGCCGGACAGGCTGAATTCCAGAATCTGATGAAAAATTTGCTAAAGCGTAACGGGAAAGCCTGATGAAACGTTTTTTGTCCTTCTCGTTAATGGGTTTTCTGATAAGCCTGCTGTTTGTCACGCCTCAGGCACTGGCCCAGCTGCCGGGGCTGGTTAGCCAGCCGATGGCCAACGGCGGCCAGAGCTGGTCGCTGCCGGTGCAGACGCTGGTTTTTATTACCTCGCTGACCTTCCTGCCCGCCATTCTGCTGATGATGACCAGCTTCACGCGCATCATCATCGTCTTTGGCCTGCTGCGCAACGCGCTCGGTACGCCCTCCGCGCCGCCGAACCAGGTGCTGCTGGGCCTGGCGCTGTTCCTGACCTTCTTTATCATGTCGCCGGTGTTTGACAAGATTTACACCGACGCTTATCAGCCGTTCAGCGAAAACAAGATCGAGATGCCGGAAGCCATCGAAAAAGGCGCCCAGCCGCTGCGCGAGTTTATGCTGCGCCAGACGCGTGAGGCGGACCTTGCGCTGTTTGCTCGCCTGGCCAATACCCCGCCGCTGGACGGCCCTGAGGTGGTGCCGATGCGTATCCTGCTGCCCGCCTACGTGACGAGCGAGCTGAAAACAGCTTTCCAGATTGGCTTTACGGTATTTATTCCGTTCCTGATTATCGATCTGGTGGTCGCCAGCGTGCTGATGGCGCTGGGGATGATGATGGTGCCCCCCGCCACGATTGCCCTGCCCTTCAAGCTGATGCTGTTCGTGCTGGTGGACGGCTGGCAGCTGCTGGTCGGCTCCCTTGCGCAAAGCTTTTACAGTTGAGGTAAGCGATGACCCCTGAATCGGTCATGATGATGGGCACCGAGGCGATGAAAGTTGCCCTGGCGCTCGCCGCGCCGCTGCTGCTGGTGGCCCTGGTAACGGGGCTGATTATTTCCATGCTGCAGGCCGCTACGCAAATTAACGAAATGACCCTGTCGTTTATTCCGAAGATCCTCGCGGTATTCGTGACGATGGTGGTCGCCGGGCCCTGGATGCTCAACCTGCTGCTCGACTATATGCGCACCCTGCTGACTAATCTGCCGACGATGATTGGATGATCCACGTTGACAGCACGCAGTGGCTGAATTTGCTGAGCATGGGCTTCTGGCCCTTTCTGCGGATTATGGCGCTTATCAGCACCGCGCCTATCTTCAGCGAGCGGGCGATTTCCAAAAAGGTCAAAATCGGCCTCGGGCTGATGATCACCTGGATTGTCGCCCCGACGCTTCCCGCCTCCGGCGTGACCATTTTCTCCGTCGCCGGCTTCTGGCTTGCGGCACAGCAGATCCTGATTGGCATCCTGATCGGCTTTACGATGCAGTTTGCCTTCGCGGCCATTCGCATGGCGGGTGAGATTATTGGCCTGCAGATGGGCCTGTCGTTTGCCACCTTCTTCGATCCTGCCAGCCGCCTGAATATGCCCGTGCTGGCGCGGCTGATGGATATGCTGGTGATGCTGCTGTTCCTGACGTTTAACGGCCACCTGTGGCTGATCTCTATTCTGGTGGACACCTTCCACACCCTGCCGATTGGCGGCGATCCGATCAACAGCAACGTGTTTATGGCGCTAAGCCGGGCGGGCGGCCTGATTTTTCTCAACGGCCTGATGCTGGCGCTGCCGCTGATTACCCTCCTGCTGACCCTGAACCTGGCGCTCGGGCTGTTAAACCGCATGGCTCCCCAGCTTTCGGTATTTGTCATTGGCTTCCCGGTCACGCTGTCGATTGGCATGCTGGTGATGGCGGCATTAATGCCGCTGATTGCTCCCTTCGCCGAACATTTATTTAGCGAGATATTTGACTTGCTTGCCGATATCGTGAGCGAAATACCCGCCGGCTAATCCACACTCTTCTTAATGCCTCTCTGAGGATAATCCTAAAAATAAAACTGAATAACATCTACCAGGATATCCCTGACGCGGGATATATGTTTTTATCGCTCTCACATATCGTAACATTCACATTAATTTGAGAATTGTCTTAGCAAATTATACATAACTTTACGGGATAGTAATCCCGCCAAAAATTACTTTCGAATCATCACCTCTGGGCGAAAATTCTTAAGCATTCAGGCAGGGTGATTTAGCAGCGGACGATCCGACCGATCGCGATAAAGAAAATACACTTAGTGAGGGTTTGCTATGTCAACGATAATTATGGACTTATGCAGTTATACCCGGCTGGGGCTCACCGGTTATCTTGCCAGCCGGGGTATCAGAAAGCGGCAGATAACCGACGTGCAGAGCGTCGATGAGCTCGATGAAGCCTGCCGGACCCTGACGCCCAACGTGGTGTTTATTAATGAAGACTGCTTTATACACGACCCGCAAAGCAGCCTGCGCATTAAGCAGATCATCAATCAGCATCCCGGCACGCTGTTCCTCGTGTTTATGGCTATCGCCAATATCCATTTTGATGAATATCTGCTGGTGAGAAACAACCTGTTAATCAGTTCCAAATCTATTAAGCCAGAATCGCTGGACGAAATACTCGAAGAATACTTAGCCAAGAATGCGCAGTGCACCGGACATATTAATATACCGACCCTTTCTTTAAGCCGCACCGAATCGAGTATGTTAAAAATGTGGATGTCCGGACAGGGAACGATACAAATATCCGATCAGATGAACATTAAGGCAAAAACGGTTTCATCCCACAAAGGCAATATCAAGCGCAAAATTAAAACGCATAATAAGCAGGTGATATATCATGTTGTCCGCCTGACGGATAACGTAACCAACGGAATATTTGTTAATCTTCGTTAATTATTAGACCGGCCTCTGCCCTACGCCTTCAAAAATATCAGCATCCGGCATAATGGCTAAACGACGAGCCAGTTAGCGGGTTAAACCGAAAAGGCGGATGGCACAGGCTTATCCGCCCCACGAGCAACCGTCTTTACTCCTGCTGCTCGACAAAAATCCCGTCAGGATGACCCGTCTCATTAAAGAACCAGATCCCCAGCGGATAATCCTCCAGCGAGACCAGATACATGGTGCCCTCACTGAACTCCTCTACCGCTAACACAACGCCCGGACGGCGCGGCCCCCCATCGGTCTTCACTGTCACTCGGTCATTGATATGCATAACAAAAAGCCTCCTGATTCTTTGTGCCCAGTGTAGATCAAAAACGACTCATTCGCATGACAGAACGCCCGCGGCGAAGCATTTACTTAAGCGTCTATACTTAAGTTTGTTGAGTTGCAGGAGATAAACGCATGAAGACCGCAAAAGAGTACAGCGAAACGGTACACCGTGAGATTGGTATCGATGTCGACGCCCTTCTGGCGGCCATCAACGAAATCAGCGAAAGCGAAGTGAAACGGGCAGGTGATGAGGAAGATCCTCACCGGGTCAGCGTCGATGGCCGGACATGGCATACCTATACCGAGCTTGCGGAGGCCTTTGAATTAGACATTCATGATTTCACCGTCAGTGAGATCAACAGGTAGCGAAAAAGCATCCCGGCCGGGGAGCCGGGATGTAAAAAGCATGAATCATGCAAGAAGCATTTGAAATTCGCTACATCAGGAAATCTGATGGCGACACTCACCTTACTGCAAATTTTTTGTAAAACAAGAATATATTTTCAATGATTATGAATTAGCAAATACAAATTCACCGAACATATGAAGGAAACTCAATGCCACATCTGTCTGATTCGTTACTGATCGCCTCTGACCTTGATGGCACCCTACTGGACCATCACACCTACCGCTGGGAAGCGGCAAGTGGCTGGCTGGGCCTGTTCAAGCAGCGTGGCGTCCCAGTGGTTTTGTGCAGCAGTAAAAGTTCCGCAGAAATGGTTGAGTGGCAAAAGGAGCTGGGGCTGAGCGGACAGCCGTTTATCGCCGAGAACGGCGGCGTCATTCAGCTGCCGGAAACGTGGGACGATCATGAGAGAGCCCCACGAATTTTAGTAGGTGTCCGACACGATGAAATTATCGCTTTGCTTAACAAATTACGCGATCGGTTCACTTTTAAATTTACCTGTTTCGCCGACGTAGACGACAACACTGTTAGCGATCTGACCGGTCAGACCCGTAAACAGGCATCCCTGGCGCGTCTGAGGGAAGCCTCAGAGGCATTTATCTGGCGTGACAGCGAAGAGATGTTTTCTGCGTTCGCAGAGGAGGTGGCCAAACACGGGCTGAAGCTGGTCCAGGGCGGGCGTTTCTGGCACGTGCTGGATAAACAGTGTGATATAGGACAGGCGTTTCGTTGGCTACAGGGTGAATACCAGCAGCGAGACGGTATAAGCTACGCCACTATCGGCCTGGGCGACGGTCCGAACGACGCAACGCTGCTCGATAGCGTCGATTTTGCCGTGGTGGTAAAAGGCTACAGTCGACAGCCTGTCGTTCTACGCAACGATAACCCGCAGCGGGTCTACCACAGCGTTCACTACGGACCGGAAGGCTGGAAAGAAGGGCTGGATCACTTCATCCCCTCCGAAAAATAATCGGTTAATCGTGGGCACATACCTGATTACGACCGGCCTGCTTGGCCTTATACAGACGCTGGTCGGCATAAGACTGAAGACGTTCGAAATCATAGTCACCGTATTCCTGAGCGCTGCTGACCCCAAACGAGGCGCTAATCTTCACCGTTTCACCCAGCTTCAACAGCAGCTCTTTAATGCTGATACGCGCGCGAATGCGTTCAGCCACCAGCGCCGCGTCGTCAATCGTCGCTCCCGGAAGAACAATGCAGAACTCTTCTCCCCCTACTCGCCCTGCTACATCCCCGGCTCGTAGCGCCCCGCTTATGATCGCCGCCGCACGGGCCAGCACTACGTCCCCGGCGTGATGCCCGAAGCGATCGTTGATGTTTTTAAAGAAGTCGAGGTCCATCTGGGTTACGCTGAACGGCAGCAATTGCCGTTCGCACTGCTCTGCGGTCGAGCGGGCGAGATCGAAAAATGCGCCGCGGTTGTACAGGTTGGTCAGCGTGTCGTAGTTCGCCTTCCAGGTAAGCTTCGTTTGCAGCGCGAGCATGTTATGCACCAGCCTGCGGATCACCAGCCAGGAAGCCAGCAGCATCAGGGTAAACAGCGCCCACAGGATGCCAATTACAATGCTGATCCGGCCGAACTCACCCTGCACGCCCTCTTCAAGGGTATGCACCTTCACCAGCACGCCGTCAAAGTTATTCAGCCTGGACCAGGTGACAAAGCGGCTGTCCATACGCAGCTCCCCTTCATCCCCGCGGCTTGCCGCCCCCACTTTTCGGGCAATCTCCGCCTTCTGCGTCGCCGTGAACTGGGCGACGGACGGCGGTTCGTTTGCCGAGCTGGCGATCAGATTAAACTTCTTGTCGTAGAGCAGGATGGTCCCTTCGTCCTCATCGCGACGCGCATCGCTCAAAAACTTATGCATGGATGCAACGGAGAAATCCATCGCCACTACACCGTACCAGCGGGCCTGGCTGTCCAGCGGCACCGCCGCGGTGATGACCTGACCAGTGGCGCTGGCGGGATTAAAAGTGTGTGTCCATTCCAGACTACGGTCCGGGTTATTTTCCGGCGACTGAGCGGTGAAATAAGGCTGCGCGACGAGGCGGTAATAGCGAGAGATAATTTGCGGATCGTCTTTCGGCGGCGTACTGGACAGGTAGAAGCCTGAGCGGGAGGCATAGAAAACGCGGCGCTGTAAATCGTTTTTGCTGTCCGTCAGGCGCATGATGTAACTGAATTCAAGCGCGGCTTCCAGCTCCTGATGAATGGTGCCCGCATCGCGGTCGAGCAGCCTGCTGCTGCTGACAAACTCATCGGACACGCCGCTCAGCGGCAGGCTACGGTTGATATCCAGACGTATCTGCCAGAAAGGCAGGGTCCGTTGCTCTTCGAAGGAGGCCAGCGCTTTGCGCGATTTGTCGGTAGAGATCGGCGACTGCAGCGCATAATACATCGTATTGCGATAAAACAGCAGGTTATCAATATTGTATTGCAGCTGCCTGTCAAGCGCAGTGGCGATGTTGTCCAGGCTGTTGCGCTGGCTTGATACGTAGGCATTTTCCAGCACCACCGCCTCGCGCCAGGTCAGCAGGGTTGAGAAAATCAAAACGAAAATAAAGCAGATGTTGACTACTTTTAATGGCCGTTTGAAACGGCTAATGACACGCTTTAGGGATGATACCGACACTCAACGCTCCCTGATAGAAACCCGATTTGCTACCTGATTTTTCCGCAAGTGCCCTTTGATTTCGTCCCCGGCGCCAGGGCGGGTATTATGCCTGCAAATGCGGGCTTTCTCCCAGGGATCATTCTTAGGGTAATTTCAAATTGAGGATTTCGCCATGGCGACACTGAATCCACATCAGGCGCTGGTCATCTCGCTGCGCGAATGGATAGAAAAGCATCTCGACTGCGGCATCGCGCTGCCGGAGCTGGCAGCGATTTCCGGTTTTTCAGTGTGGTATATGCAAAGCGTTTTTCGCGCCACGACCGGCATTGCCATCGGACGTTACATTAGGGAGCGAAAACTCACCGAGGCGGTTTATAAACTGCGTGAAACTAACCTGCGGGTTCTGGATATCGCCATGGAGTTTGGCTTCAGTTCTCAGTCGCAGTTCACCACGCTGTTCAAGAAATACTACGGGATTACTCCGCAGGCCTGCCGCCAGGATCCACATCTGAAGCTGCGCCTCACTCCCCCGCTGGCGCCCCTTGCTGCCGACGTGGCATAAAAAAATACCCGGTGATTAAACCGGGTATTTTTTTATTTAGCTTTGCTGCTGTGCTCTGGTGGCCGTAGGGGCCAGATCGTCCTCGCGGAAGGCTTCACGTTTGACGCCAAAACCATCATACCAGCGGCACTCAACCATGCCGCTGGAATAGCCGGTAACGATCATCCTTGGGCCACCATTTTTAGGCTGAACTTCATCGCTGACCAAATAGACCATATCTGCCTCCGGTATCAGGGGTGAAAACTTTTACAGGTATAGTCAAAAAGCAGCATTTATGCCCGGCACAAAACGCAAATTTCAGTAAATTCTTAGTGTGCCGCTTTGCCCCGCATGCGGTTTATTCCGTTTACCGCCAGCAGAACGATGCCGCCGACGATAAAGCCGAGCACAAGATTGACCAGCGTCGGGCCAAGCAGATGCACCACGCCGCCGAACTGCTGCGTAAAATTTTCAATCGCATGGTGTAACGCGGGAATGCCGTGCACCAGGATCCCGCCGCCGACGAGGAACATGGCCAGCGTACCGACAACCGACAGGAACTTCATCAGCCAGGGGGCCAGCACCAGCAGCGCTTTGCCGATGCCTTTCGCCAGCGCCGAACTCTTTTCCACCAGCCAGTAGCCCAGATCGTCAAGCTTAACGATCATGCCAACTAAGCCATAAACGCCAACGGTAACCAGAATCGCAATCCCGGACAGCACCAGCACCTGGGTTAGCAGCGGCGCATCAGCGACAATGCCGAGCGTGATGGCGACGATTTCGGCCGAAAGAATAAAGTCGGTGCGAATAGCCCCTTTCACCTTATCGCGCTCATAAACCATCGGATCCTGCTTAGCCACGGCATCCAGACGGGCCTGTTTTTCTTCGGGGGTTTCTTTGTGCTTGCGCGCCTGCAGGCTATGGACAACCTTCTCCACCCCTTCAAAACACAAAAACGCCCCCCCCACCATCAGTAGCGGCGTAATAGCCCAGGGCGCGAAGGCGCTGATGACTAAAGCCAGCGGCACCAGGATCAGTTTATTGAGAAACGAACCTTTCGCCACGCTCCACACCACCGGCAGCTCGCGGTTTGCCCGCACGCCGGAAACCTGCTGGGCGTTTAGCGATAAATCATCTCCCAGTACGCCAGCCGTTTTCTTTGCCGCCAGCTTGCCCATTAAAGAGATATCGTCCAGCAGCGTGGCGATATCATCGAGAAGCGTTAGTAAGCTACTTCCAGCCAAAATCATCTTCCTTTTTTGTAAGTGACGTCAACAGTATGGAGCAAAACCCGGGCGACGAAAAATCGAAGCGCACTGTCAATGAAAATTAACAGTTCAATAACAAGTAAAAGTCTCGCCAGGCGGATAGTTTAGGCGTTAACTATTAGCCTTCTGTCTATCGTATCGTGAGGAAATATGCGTGTTCGTTCCGGACAGCTGTTACCGCTGGTAGCCGCGCTTTTTGCGCTGTATATCATCTGGGGTTCAACCTATTTTGCCATCGCCATCGGTGTGAAAAGCTGGCCGCCGTTTATGATGGCTGGCGTGCGCTTTATGAGCGCCGGAGTTCTGCTGCTGGCGGTTCTGCTGCTGCGCGGCCATAAACTCCCGCCCCTCCGGCCTGTGCTTAACGCCGCGTTAATTGGCGTTCTGCTGCTGGCCGTGGGCAACGGCTTTGTGACCGTTGCAGAACATCAGCACGTGCCTTCCGGCATCGCGGCCGTAATGGTGGCAACGGTGCCGCTGTTTACCCTGTGTTTCAGCCGCCTGTTTGGCATTCCCACGCGCAAGCTGGAGTGGCTGGGCATCGCCATAGGCCTGGCGGGTATTGTCCTGCTGAACAGCGGCGGCAACCTGAGCGGCAACCCTGGCGGGGCGCTGTTGATTCTGGTTGGCTCTGTGAGCTGGGCATTCGGCTCAGTTTACGGCTCGCGTATTGAGCTACCTAAGGGGCTGATGGCGGGCGCCATTGAGATGCTGGCAGCGGGCATTGTCCTGCTGGGCGCGGCAGCCCTGACGGGGGAAAGGTTGACGGTGATGCCAACGGCAGCGGGCTTTATGGCCGTTGGATATCTGGCCCTGTTCGGCTCGATTATCGCCATCAGTGCTTATATGTACCTGATTCGAAACGTGGCGCCAGCGGTCGCTACCAGCTACGCCTACGTTAATCCTGTGGTGGCGGTTTTACTGGGCACCGGCTTCGCAGGGGAAAGTTTGTCGCCGGTCGAATGGCTGGCGTTAGGCGTAATTATCTTTGCGGTAGTGCTGGTGACGCTGGGGAAATATCTGCTGCCCCCAAAGCCGGTAATGACCGCGTGTGAGGTAGATAAGTAATGCGTTCACGGGCGGCGCTGGCTGCCCGTTACACCTCGCGCTCGCGAATACCTGCGGTATTAATCTCCGCATAGCGCCCGCCGCCGCAAATCCACTCTTCAAGCCTTTCCCTCAGCGATTCGTCGCTGAGCTTTTCCCGGCCCCGCAGCGCGCATTCCCAGACTATCAGCACGCGCCACTCTTCGCTAAGCAGGCGATGAATATCACGCTTGTCACGCGCAACGTTCTTGCCGATCTTCTCCAGCCAGAAGTCGGTGCGCGTCGCGGGCACCCTGAAGAGATAACAGTCGTGATGATGCCAGAAGCAGCCGTGGGTAAAGATAATGCAGCGGTACGCTTCGACAACAAAATCAGGCCGCCCGGCAAGCGCCGCGTCCTGCACCCGGAAAGCAAACCCGCAGTCGTTCAGAAGCAACGCTACGCGCTTTTCAATGGCCGTATCCCGCGTTGCAATAGCGCGCATATTTTTGCTGCGCACTTCTTTGCTGTGAACATCAGCCATTGTTTACCTCCCGTCAGCGCTTTTTCACCGCCAGCCCGATTTTCTCTTCCAGCAGCTTTGCGACGGCCGCAAACGCTGGCACCACGACAGAGTTGCCGAACTGCCGGTAAGCCTGAGTATCAGACACCGGAATACGGAAAGATTTGCCCTGCACAGTCTCAAAGCCCATCAGCCTCGCGCATTCACGCGGTGTTAAGCGGCGTGGCCGACGCTTCTGGTTTTCAGGATCGTTAAAATCCTTCTCGCCCAGCGCCTTGTCCCAGCCTCTGTCGACCAGAATTTCCGCCCCATCTTTAAAATAACGCGCCGACAGGGTTCTTGCCACGCTGGCCGGATTGGTCGGGTCCACCAGACCGTAGCCAAAGCCGTTGCCCTTCGCCTGATGCTTTTTCGCGTAGTTATAGAGGTATTTCCACAGCGTCGGCGTCAGGATGTATTTTTCGTCCACGACCGGATCCAGCAGCTCACCGAAGGTGATGCGGCGCTTTGGATAAAGCGCGTCCAAAGTGCGCAGCGTGAAGTCATGGTGCAGATTCAGGTCGCGACGGAACCCGACCAGCACGATACGCTCGCGGTGCTGGGGCAGGAAGTTTTTCCCATCGATAATCTTAGGATCGCGCGCTCCCGCCACGGCCGCATCGGCCACTTCATACCCCAGCCCATCAAGCGTTTCCATAATGATACGGAAGGTGTTGCCCTTATCGTGGCTCTTGAGGTTTTTAACGTTTTCCAGCACGAAGATTGCCGGACGTTTGGCATCAATAATGCGGGCCACGTCGAAGAACAGCGTGCCCTGGGTTTCGCAGGCGAAACCATGCGCCCGTCCCAGCGCGTTCTTTTTCGAGACGCCAGCCAGCGAGAAAGGCTGGCAGGGGAAGCCCGCAAGCAGAACGTCGTGATCCGGTAGGATTGCCTTGATGTGCGCTGCGGCCTCCTCATCGCTGAGGTCCGTGCGGTGACTCTGGGTCACATCGCGGATGTCTTCGTTGAACTGATGCTGCTGCGGATCGCAGTACCAGTTGGCCTTATAGGTGCGTACCGCATATTTATTCCACTCGCTGGTAAATACGCACTGTCCGCCAATGGCCTCAAAGCCGCTGCGAATGCCGCCGATACCCGCAAAAAGATCGATAAAACGAAACGCGTATTTTCCGTGGTGAGCAGGCGGCGAGGGAAGCATGCTTTGCAGCATCGTCACTTCTACAGGCGTCAGGCTTCGCGGGGCTGATTTACGGTTGAACCAGCGGTTTAACGATTCACGCGTCCAGTCGCCGCTGACCTGCCGCAGATGATGCGCCACGGTTTTTTGATCGTAGATTTTAAGGATCCGGCTGACCAGCTCGTGGTCAGCTTCCATCTGCTGGCGCTGCTGGTGTAAGGCCTGTTCTGAGAGGTGCTCTGCAATCGCGTCGAGGTCGTTCATCCTAAACCCTGGAAGGGAAAATAATGTGCGACTTTATCACTGATTTGACCCAGAGAGAAAGCGTGCCCGCATCCGGCGGGCCAGCCGTTAGCGAGAAGAGATAAACTGCTGCAGGACGTCGCTGTCTATTTCGTGGTAATCGCCTTTTAGCTCGGCGCACAGCTTGGCCATGTAGTGCACCAGAAAATCGGCGTTGAGGCGTGCAAGCTCCCTGCCCGCTTCGGTTTGCATAGTTTCAGGAAGTTTAAAGAGTTTTTTCTGGAAATGGTCGAGCGCGTAGGTCGTGTCATCCAGCTCACGCGACTGCGCCAGCGGATCCGTGCTGTCGAACAACGGACGGCCTAACGCCCCCGATGTGTAAAACACCCGAGCAAGACCAATCGCGCCCAGAGATTCAAGCCGGTCCGCATCCTGAACGATTTTTGCTTCCAGGGTTTGCGGCGCAATGCCTGCGCTAAAACTATGGGCGCGGACGGCATGCGCCACCGCATCGTAAAGCTCACGGGGAAAATCCGGGAAGTCGGCATCCAGAATGCGCAACGTCTCTTGTGCTGCCTGCGTGGAGGCGAGATGGCGCTGAGGATGGTTTTTCGGCAGGTTAACGATGTCGTGAAAGTAACAGGCGGTGAGGACGACTAAACGGTCGGCTTCGCTGCCTGCTATTATTCGCTGTGCGGTCTTCCACACGCGGTGAAAGTGCGCCACATCGTGGGCCTTATCGTCCTGCGCCCAGTTGTCACGCAGCCAGGTTTCAAAGCGTTCCTGCCAGAGGGCTATCGGCATACGTACTCCTCGATTCGTTGCTAAACCCGGTACTTAATATGAGTACAGGATCACAAATTTAGCAAATTAACGGGCAACAACGCTAAGGCAGATTATCCGCGATGGGACGAACGCGCTCGCGAGCCGTACTGACGAGGCCGCGTATACCAGACGACCCAGCCCAGCACGGCGGCAACCGATCCAAGCACCAGCAGGCCCATCAGCGCCCCCATCAGCTTACCGGCAAAGGAACCCATATCGCCCTCCGTCACGCTGCTGACCACCCAAAAGTACTTCACCATTGTCCAGACGATGTAGAGGCAATAAGCATAGAACAACCACAGCGCTAGTTTTCCACCCGGGCTACGGGTTGGCTTCGCATCCATAACGTTTAACATCTCCTCTTAAGCAAAACACTGGATAAACGATGGCCTCGCCACCTTCACAATGTGATTTTTATCACATTATAGTGTGCATTTGGTCGCTTCTAACGATGTTTTTTGTCCCTTATCAAGCCCGGCAGAAAACAGGTCATATTCCGTGCAAATACTGGCAACTAAAGGGATTACAAAATCAAGCTGCCTGTTGGCAACGATAATTTCTAACTCTATTGCGACTTTTCTTTATACGACGTTGTTGGTATTAGCGTGATCTATCCGTTCCCCTTTTTTGTATTGTTTAACCCACGCCGGAGCGGATTTATTTCACCCGCACTTTATGTAAACCAAAGCAATAGTCATGTTATTCAGATAATTCCGCCGCTGCAGGCACACTTGTGACCCGCGTCGTTGAAGTGAAAATTATTAAGTGCTTGAATAATGGCCCGCTGAGGGGCATTAATGATGCCGATATCTTCTCTCCTGTAACCATGATGACTTTGTGAGCAAGTACATGATTAAGTGGCCCTGGAAAGTGAGTGATTCATCCGCTGTCTCCACCCTGCCCTGGGAGCAGGCTTTTGCTATTCCCGTGCTGGCCGACCTGACCCCCGTAGAGCAGCAGAAACTTATCCGTCTTGCGGACCGTTTTTTGCAGCAAAAGCGGCTGGTCCCGCTTCAGGGCTTTGAACTTGACGAGCTGAAAAGCGCGCGCATTGCCCTGCTGTTCTGCCTGCCGGTGATGGAGCTGGGACTGGAATGGCTGGATGGCTTTCACGAGGTGCTGATCTACCCTGCTCCTTTCGTGGTTGACGATGAATGGCAGGATGATTTCGGCCTGGTTCACAACCAGCGCGTCGTGCAGTCCGGGCAGAGCTGGCAGCAGGGCCCAATCGTACTTAACTGGCTGGACGTCCAGGACTCCTTCGATGCCTCAGGCTTTAACCTTATCGTCCACGAGGTGGCCCACAAGCTGGATATGCGCAACGGCGACAGGGCAAGCGGTATCCCGCTTATCGCGCTGCGGGACGTCGCCGCCTGGGAACACGACCTGTACGCCGCTATGAATAATATCCAGGATGAAATCGATCTGGTCGGTGAGAATGCGGCAAGCATTGATGCCTACGCGGCAAGCGAGCCGGCAGAGTGCTTCGCGGTGCTTTCCGAGTATTTCTTCAGCGCCCCAGAGCTGCTGGCCCCGCGCTTTCCTTCGCTCTATCAGCGCTTTCGTCTGTTTTACGGCCAGGATCCTCTGCAACGGCTGCATCGTAACGAAAACCCCCACGAGTCGGACGGCAAAACGGTGCATTAATGCCGCAAGTTGATTCTAATTTGCTCATTCGAATCAAGACGTTATTTTTGTCGTTGACTCTTTTTAAACGTGAGGCTACTATTCGCCTCGTTCAAACGATTCCTCTGTAGTTCAGTCGGTAGAACGGCGGACTGTTAATCCGTATGTCACTGGTTCGAGTCCAGTCAGAGGAGCCAAATTCGAGAGCCTGCTTAAGGAAACTTAAGCAGGCTTTTTTGCGTTTACGCATTATGAATCTCTCGTTAACGCTAACAAGAACGGGCAATGCTATCACCCATTCCCGACAGATTAGATCTGGAAATCGATAACCACTTCGTCCGACTCCAGCGCCTGGCGCTTAATTTCCTCTACCGAAAGTTCAGGATTGCAAAGCTCGATAAACCGCCAGACATAGTTACGCTGCAGCTGACCTCGCTTGATCCCGAGCCAGACGGTATTGGCGTCAAAAAGATGTCGCGTATCCAGGCGTACCAGACTCCCCTCCTCGCCGCTGGCCTGATCGGCCACCAGCCCGATACCCAGACCAAGCTCGACGTAGGTTTTCACCACGTCTGAATCCTGGGCGCTGAGCACGATATCCGGCGTAAGCCCCCGGCGTGAAAATGCTTCGTCAATGCGCGAACGGCCGGTAATGCCCTGCCGATAGGTAATAAGCGGCCAGCGGCTGATATCATCGAGGGTCAGAGGGCTGGCATGGATCAGAGGATGGCCTTTCGGCACCAGCAGGCTGTGGTACCAGCGGAACCAGGGATAGGCGACCAGTGTCGGGTCGGTACTCAGGCGTTCGCTGGCGATGCCGATATCCGCCGTGCCGCTGTGGATCAGCGCTTCAATTTCCTGCGGCGTTCCCTGGATAAGCTCCAGGCGTACCTCAGGGAACAGCGCCCGGAAGGCCTTAATAATCACGGGAAGGCTGTAGCGTGCCTGGGTGTGGGTGGTGGCGATGGTCAGCATGCCGCTGGCGTCGTTGGTGAAAAGATCCGCCAGCCGCCTGACGTTGCTCGCTTCGTTCAGGATGCGTTCAGCAATGACCAGCAGCGCCTTTCCCGGCTCAGTCATACCTAATAACCGTTTGCCCCGGCGAATGAAAATCTCTATGCCTAACTCTTCTTCCAGCTCGCGAATGTGGCGGCTGACGCCGGACTGCGAGGTGAAAAGAATATTGGCGACCTCGGTGAGATTGTAATCCCGCCGGGCCGCCTCGCGGATAATCTTGAGTTGCTGGAAATTCACGTTGCCCCCAGGAGCATGGCTGTTCTTTACGCCATTGTTAAAGTCACAGCCCCCGGCGAACAAATAATAAAAACCAGCAAGTTATTCCTTTTAGCGATAAGACCCTCAGCCCACCAGCAGCAGCTCACGATTTTCCAGCGCCGGACGTGCCGCCAGCGACATAAGAATATCTTTTACCGCCTGGGCCTGAGGCGTTAACGGCAGGCGCGCCGAAAGGTTAACCGACAGGGGTAGGTTAAGGGACGGGCTGGCGATGCGCGCCATCCAGCCATTGGCGGAGGCGGTCAGCGAGCGAGCGGCAGATTCTGGCAGCACCGTCACGCCCATCCCGCTGGCAATCGCGGCGGTAAGCGTTGAGAGAGATTCTATTTCGCCGATGATCTTCGCCGTCAGGCGACGGAGCGAAAAGGCTTCATCCACGCGCTTGCGCACGGCGCTGTAGTCACGCGGCAGGAACAGGTTCATTTCGGCCACCGCAGCGAGATCGACCGTCTGGCCTGGACAGTCGCGGGTGCCGACGAGAAACAGCTCCTCTTTCAGTAGCGGCTGGCTGGTGATGCCCGCCGTCGGGGAACGGTCGTACAGGACCGCCATGTCAAGCTGGCCGCTTAACAGCTTGTCATTCAGGGATGAACCACTGTTTTCGTGCAGGTAGACCAGCACGTCCGGAAGTTCGTTGCGCACTGCCTGAAGCAGAGGCATGGTAATCGAGGAGGCGGCGGTTCCCGGCGCAAGGCCAATGGAGACCGTGCCGCTTAGCGTCTGGCCCACGTTTCCGACCGCAAGCTGGGCCTGTTCGCACTGGCGTAAAATAGTGCGCGCGTGGGTATAAAGGATCTTTCCTGCCTCCGTTGGCGTTACGCCGCGCTTGGTGCGGATTAAAAGCTGCTGATCCATTTCCCCCTCAAGGGTTGCGACCTGCTGGCTCAGGGCCGGCTGCGCGATATGCAGCACTTCAGCGGCCTGCGTCAGGCTACCAATATCGACGATTTTTACGAAGTACTTCAGCCGTCTTAAGTTCATTTTGCCTCCTTCGGGGAATGCCAGCGCCAGTTTCAGCAGTGATGTCTCAGAAGGAACTGCAAGATGCTTGCCACTTTTTGGGAAAGCCGGACCAGATGGTCTAAGCAGCTGGATAATAAGTGAAACTGATATAGTGGCCCCGTTGTATTAATGAAACCTGGGTTTGCTTATGCCCCATAAGAGGTACTCACGCACCGTGATGGTGCGCGAGAAAAACAAAAACTTATGACAGACGTGCCCACCACAGGCGCAGCTTCATGCCCCAGTAGCTCGTCCAGCCGGTGGTTGAGGAGACGATCGCGCCCTTGTGAAGCACGACAAATGTTGGCGTAACGCCAATTTCCCAGTTCTGCGACAGCCTGCCGTCCGCATCGTTGATAACCGGCAGCGCCACCTTCTTATGGGCAAGCCAGCCGGTAACTTTTTGGTCGTCCCCAGAGCGCAGCGCCACGGTCATAACATTTTTGCCCTCTTCCGTCAGGCGCGACACGTCCGGGGTGGTGAAACGACAGACTCCGCACCAGCTCGCCCAAAAGTAAATCAGCAGCGGACGGTCTTCGCTTAACGCGGCCAGCGAAACATTTCTGCCGTCGAGCGTGTGAAGAGGCATGCTGTCAAAGGCTGCGGGCAGCTGCGGCGCCCGCCACCAGTCCATGACCAGCAGCACGGCTCCGAGGAGGACCAGCAGCACCAGTCCTTCCCGCCCCCAGCGCAGGAGTTTATTGGTCATTCGCCTGCTCCAGCTTTTCCAGGACCAGCGCTTCCAGCGTCTCCCACGGCACCGCTCCGGCCAGCATGGTATCGCCGACGATGGTGGCTGGCGTTCCCTGTACGCCGACAACTCTGGCGAGCTGAAGGTTCAGGCTCAACGTTTCCATACTTTTCTGATCCGGCGTCACGGGCGTGGCGCCGCTCTTATCAACGGCGGTTTTAATGCTCGCCGGCGTGTGATAGCCCTTTTTAGACATCAGCATCTGGTGCAGCTTCAGAAACTGCTCCGGATGCTCCCGCCAGGTAGTCAGCGCGATGCGCGCAGACTCGGTGGAGGTGTCGCCTTTAAAAGGCAGCGGCTTAATGACAACCGCCACGTCCGAATATTTCCGGGTGATTTTCTCCAGCATCGGGTCGAGCTGCTTGCAGTAAGGGCAGTTGTAGTCGGTAAAGGAGACCAGCGTCAGCTTAGGGTTGGCGGCCCCGATGCGCGGGCTTTGCGGGTCATGGAACAGCGCCTCATAAATAAGCTGCTGCATTTCCTCTTCCCGATCCTGCGGCTGCTGCGGCTGTTCCGCGGCCTGCGCGCTGAAGGTCACCATCAGCACCAGTAAAAAAGTCATCACCAGCTTCATTTTGTCTCTCCTTTAGCTTCCGTAAGCGTATTCAGGACGGCATCACGCGACAGCAGCGTGGGCAGCGCTTTCCCTTCCGGTAATCCAGGGCCGTAAATTTGGTTATAGGGCACTGCCACCTGGCCGCGCCGCTTCAGGAAGTCGGTGATTTCTTTCGAGGGCAGCGTCCAGTCGCCGCGCAGCGCCACGACGTCCGGGGCCTGAAGGGCCGCCTGAACATCATCCCGGGAAAGCACATTAAGCTTGTTGATTTTGCAGGTGATGCACCAGTCGGCCGTCACATCCACAAAGACCCGTTTATGCTGCGCAAGGGCATTTTGCACGGCCTCTTCACTCAGCGGCTGCCAGGCAATCTGCTCTTCGCTGGCTTTGCCCGTGGCGCTGCCGAAGTGGGCGGGCAGCAGGCTTGCCAGCCAGAGTGCGGAGCCCAGCATCATGACGGCGAGGATCTTACGCAGCCAGTTCATCCACGGGCCGGGACGTGGCAAACGCAGCGCCAGCCCCGGACGCAGGGCAATCAGCAGCCACGGCAGGCTCATCCCTGTGCCCAGCGCCAGGAACAGCCCCCACAGCACCGGCAGCGGAGCGGCCAGCGCTACCGCAACCGCAGTACCTAAAAAAGGTGCGCTACAGGGCGTTGCGAGCAGGGTCGCCAGCGCTCCCTGCCAGAAATGCCCGGTCATGCCGGTGCCGCCGTGGGTGGCAAGGCGGGTAGTAAGATTCGAAGAGAGGCGGAATTCAAACAGGCCAAACAGGCTGGCGCTGAACGCCACCATCACCAGCGCCATAAAGCCGATAAACCACGGGTTCTGGAACTGAATCCCCCAGCCCAGCGCCTGATTGGTCAGCCGCAGTACGGTCATCAGCAGCGCCAGCGCCATGAAAGAGGCGATGATGCCGGCAACGGAGGCCAGAAACTGGCGGCGGATAATTTTCCGGTCCTGCTGCCCCACCAGCAGTATCGAACCCAGTTTCATGCCGAGAACCGGCAGCACACAAGGCATCAGATTAAGAATGAATCCACCGAGCAGCGCGAACAGCACCACCTGCCAGAGAACAAACGAATCCTGCGGAGCGGGTATCGCAGCCGCCTCAGTCACGTTCACCGTCGACTGCTGGGCAATGCCGTCATCGGACACCACGAGCGTAAGCGAACGCCCGCGTAAATTCGGCCCGGTGCCGTCCCAGCCGTCGCTGGTCGGCACGGTAGCCCACAGGGTGTCGCCTTCCGTCTGAATTTTGGGTCTGGCAAAGCTCGCATCGTCCGGCACAACCAGAAACAGATCGGGTTTCTTCCAGCCCGCAGCACGGGTGGCCTTTACCACCAGTTCACCGGTTCGGTAGCCCGCGATCAGGCTGTCCGTGACCCCATTTTTAAGCGGAACGCTGCCCATCGCCTGAGCATAGTCATGGGCGAAAGCTGCATCGCCGGTAGTTGGCGATATTTCAAAGGGATAATCTGTGAGCAGGCAAACATCTTTGCAGGTTGAAAGCGTCAGCACGCCAGCGATATGAGCAGGCGGCTTACCGGGCGTGGTCATCGGGATGCTGACCCGATCGTGGTAGCCCTGAGTGGTAATACCGCCGACGTCAAAGCGCTGCGGAGCAGGCCAGAACCACTCAACCGCAGGCATAGCATTTTTCCAGGCAATAGCAGGCGCAACGCCCCCCTCACCCGGCGAACGCCAGTAGGTTTTCCATCCTTTTTCCAGCTTTACGTCCAGCAGCAGGCGGGTCTCGCCGCTGTCGCCGGTATCGCCGGTATCGGCGCGCAGGCGCACACTGGCATGATTGTTATCGGCGGACGTCAGCCAGCCGGGTTCCGCGGCCCATGAAAACGGCAGCCACAGCAGCAGAAGGCAGAGCAAAGCCTGCCTGAAAAGACTCAACATATTTTTTCTCCGTAAATGAATTAACTAACCGTGTTGCACAGCCGGTTTATCATTCACGGAAGACACAAAATCGCAGATGGACTCTTAGCGTGGGCGAGGAGAAGGCCTGGACGGGCGCAACGGGCGAAGGTATCGTCCGTGCGGGAATAAGCAGTGCGAGGAGCAGGCTTACGGCAAAAAGCGCGCCTTCGAATAGCACAGGGGGAGCAGAGAGCAGCGACTTGGCGCTCAGTTCACAGGGTGTCACCGGAGCGGCATCATCAACATCGGAACTGATGGACTGGCTTAAGGCGATCTCTGTGGCCGCTTTCATTTGCAGGGCGTGCAGGCCCGCCATGCGCTGCGCGGTACAAACTACCACCACCAGACATGCCAGAACCAGAAACCACTTTGCCAAATGCTTGCGTTTAAACATGCTTCCCTCGTTTGTGAACCGCCTATCTTAGCCAGTCCGCGCCGTTTGGCAACCGATGCGCTGTAAAGTTATGTCTGCCCCGGGCGCGCGTTTGCTTGTTTTATCAGCAAACAAACGTCATGCCCTGTTTCAGGCTTTGACAAGGTGGAGCGGGGCCGTTAATATGCGCCCCGTTCACACAATTCCTCTGTAGTTCAGTCGGTAGAACGGCGGACTGTTAATCCGTATGTCACTGGTTCGAGTCCAGTCAGAGGAGCCATATTTAGAGAAGCCCGCTTAAGGAAACTTAAGCGGGCTTTTTGCTGTCTGTGCTTAAAGCTGGCCTGTGCTACCGGGCGCGGCGCTAATAAGCATCGGCATCCCGGAACGGCGGAGCAACGCGGCGCTCACAACATCCGCATCGACGCCGTCCCCCTCGGTTACATTGCGCAGTGCCGGGGTCATGGGCAGCGGGACTTTCCTGTCGGATTCAAACTCGGCGCGGTTACGGGACAGCGGCTCGTGCACTTCCAGCCAGCGCCGCCCGTCCGGCTCGACGGTGACTTTCACCGGCTGGTCAATCAGCTGTACGCGCGTCCCCACCGGCACGTTATCGAACAGATATTTTATGTCGTCTTTGCGCAGGCGAATACAGCCCTGGCTGACGCGCAGGCCGATACCAAAGTTGGCGTTAGTCCCGTGGATGGCGTAGAGCCTGCCGATGTAAAGCGCGTAAAGCCCCATCGGATTATCCTCGCCCGGCGGCACGAACGCCGGCAGGGTTTTGCCCTCCTTCGCGTATTCGCGGCGGGTATTAGCCGTCGGTGTCCAGGCGGGGGCCTCCTGCTTACGTTCAACCTTCGTCACCCAGTTGCGCGGTGTTTCACGTCCAACCTGACCAATGCCAATCGGCAGGATTTCTACCGTGCCGCTGCCCTGCGGATAGTAGTAAAGGCGCATTTCGGCGACATTTATGACAATCCCCTGGCGTAAGGTATCCGGCAGAATCACCTGCTGCGGAATAGTCAGCTGGCTACCTGCTTTTGGCAGGAACGGATCGACGCCCGGATTGGCCTCCAGCATATTGCTTAACCCCTGTCCGTAGAGGGCGGCAAAATACTCCAGCGGCTGGGTATTCCCGTCCGGTACCGTAGCGATTAACGCCGTACCAACAAGACGACTGCCCTCTGGCGGAAGCGGGTAAGTGACCGCAATGGCGCTATGGGTAACCGCAGCAAGCACCAGGGCAAGCGAGGATAAGCGAATCATAGTTTCCCCGTTATAAATAAGATGGATTCAGATTAAATATAACCTTCCGCTGCGGATCTGTTTAGCTTTCGAGTGCGGTCTTGAGTCTTATAGTTTTTCACATTCCCGCTACATCCCCCTTCCGTTCTTTCCCGTCCATGACATACTAACTGAACCCGCGTCCACCCGGCATGCCCGGCACAAGGAGAAATAATGAACAATGACGCAATCGACCACGGGCTGACGCCCGAGCAGGCGCTCGATAAGCTTGAAACCCTTTTTGATGATGCAGTGAACGCCCTGCGTGATGCCATAGACACCTATACGCACCAGGGAACGTTGCCCGATCCTATAGCCCGCACGGCTGGCCTGTTTGTCTACCCGGAACTTCGAGTCAGCTGGGATGGCACAACGAATAAACCAAATAAAACCAGAGCCTACGCGCGTTTTACCCATTCCGGCAGCTACACCACCACCATCACCCGCCCTTCACTTTTCCGCACTTATCTCATCGAACAGCTCTCGCTGCTGCACGAAGATTACGGCGCGCACATTGAGGTTGGCCCTTCACAGCACGAAATCCCCTACCCTTATGTGATAGACGGCCTGTCGCTGGATCGTTCAATGAGCGCCGATTTAACCCGCCACTTCCCGACGACCGAACTGGCGCAGATTGGGGATGAAACGGCGGATGGCCTGTTCCACCCAACGGAGTTTTATCCGCTGTCGCATTTTGACGCCCGCCGCGTGGATTTCTCCCTCGCGCGCCTGCGGCATTACACCGGTACGCCTGCTGAACATTTCCAGTCTTTTGTTCTGTTCACCAACTACACCCGCTACGTGGATGAGTTCGTTCGCTGGGGCTGCCAGCAAATTCTCGATCCTGAAAGTCCTTACGTGGCACTCTCCTGCGCCGGTGGCGTCTGGCTGACGGCGGATTCAGAAGCGCCGGAGGCGGCGATTTCCGACCTGGCCTGGAAGAGGCACCAGATGCCCGCCTGGCATCTGATTAACGCTGACGGTACGGGCATTACGCTGATTAACATTGGCGTTGGCCCGTCGAACGCAAAGACCATCTGCGATCACCTTGCCGTACTGCGACCGGATGCGTGGCTGATGATTGGCCACTGCGGCGGCCTGCGCGAAAGCCAGGCCATTGGCGACTATGTGCTGGCGCATGCTTATTTACGTGACGATCACGTACTTGACGCCGTGCTGCCGCCGGACATCCCTATCCCAAGCATCGCCGAAGTACAGCGCGCGCTCTACGATGCCACCAAGGTTGTCAGCGGTATGCCGGGTGAAGAGGTGAAGCAGCGTCTGCGCACCGGAACGGTGGTCACCACCGACGATCGTAACTGGGAGCTACGCTATTCGGCCTCCGCGCTGCGCTTTAACCTCAGCCGCGCCGTAGCCATCGATATGGAAAGCGCGACCATTGCCGCGCAGGGGTATCGCTTCCGAGTGCCGTACGGGACTTTGCTGTGCGTGTCGGACAAGCCGCTGCACGGCGAGATTAAACTCCCGGGCCAGGCAAACCGCTTTTACGAGGGGGCGATTTCCGAACATTTACAGATCGGCATCTGCGCCATTGACCTGCTGCGTGCCGAAGGCGAGCGTCTGCATTCCCGCAAGCTGCGCACCTTTAATGAGCCACCTTTCCGCTAGCTGGGGCTGGTGTGGCTTCTCGGGCATCCAGATGAAGGGTAAGAAACAGGCCGCTGAGAAGCGGTCTTTTTTGGCACTTTGGCGTAATTATCAGCAGTTAAACGCAAATCGCTGAAACAGCCTTTGACAACCCCAGCCTGTGCCGTTAACATGCGCCCCGTTCACACGATTCCTCTGTAGTTCAGTCGGTAGAACGGCGGACTGTTAATCCGTATGTCACTGGTTCGAGTCCAGTCAGAGGAGCCATATTAGAGAAGCCCGCTTAAGGAAACTTAAGCGGGCTTTTTGCTTTCAACATTTCAACATTATCTTCAAGCCGCAATCCCCGGCGGGTCGCGAAACCCCATTCGTTACGCCCTGAAAGTTTTGAACAATCTCTCATCCCCTTGTGCAACGTTACAACGACAAACCCATTATGTTGATTTTTTGTTGTGACTGACGCCGAGTTTGCTCCCTCTGCTTTTCATTAGACTGGCTCCACTTCCTGCATTCCTGTGGAGACAGTAATGAGTTTTAGTTCGCAATTTCAGAATGTCTTTCAGCTGCTTCAGCATAGCGCCAACACACGAGAAAATGCGCTGGCGCTGGCATTTGAGGGCGAAAGATACACCTATGGCCAGCTTAATCAGCGTGTTCATAGCGTTATGGAACAGCTCAGAACGAACTGGTCCTTATCTGCAGGTGCAAGAATTGTCCTTGCATATGGTAATACGCCTGCCTTCTGCGAAATATTTTTTGCCGCGATGGGATTGGGGATCGAGGTTGTTCCTTTCAGCACAAAGTTGAAGGAAGAAGAAGGGCTTCGGTTAATACAGCATGTCAGTCCGGATGCCGTCTTTTATAACGGCGACGGCCAGAACTGGCTCTCCGGGATAGCAAATACCCTGACGGTATCGCTGGAACAATGGCATTCGCTCACGCTTCCCGAACGATTAAGCTCGGCGCTTCCCGAGGTAGTGCGGGACGATACGGCAGTCATTATGTTCACATCCGGCACCACCGGCACGCCCAAAGGGGCAGTGATAACCCAGGGCAATTTGTTAAGTGCCGTAACGGCCTATAAAGAAGGCTTTCAGCTGGATGAAAACGACAGTACCGTACTTGCCGTCCCTGTTTATCACATTACGGGATTGTCCGCCCTGCTGTCACTGTTCATTGCTTTGGGGGGGGCAATATGGCTCCAGCAACGTTTCCAGGCCGATGCGGTTTTGAATACCGTTATTCAAGAGAACATAACTTTCCTGCACGGTTCGCCGACCGTATTCATTTTACTTAGCCAGGCTGTGAAGGCTAAGAATGTCAGCGCCCCTCTCTCATTTCCTTCTTTACGGAAAATTGCCTGTGGAGCGGGACATTTAAATGCCGGCTTAATTAAAGAATTAACTTCGTGCTTTCCGCATGCCGCCATCCACCCGGTATACGGGCTGACCGAAACTACGTCCCCGGCCACGCTCTTCACTAATGACATTCGCCACCACCCGCGAACGGGCAGCTCCGGCCAAGCCGTTCAGGGATTGGAAATTGACATTCGTGACGATCAAAATGTGCGTCAGCTGCGTAACAAAATTGGCCAGATATGGTTAAGAGGAGACGTTGTCGTCAAGCGCTACTGGCAGCCCCCGCATCATCGCCCGGCTTGTGATGAGCAGGGTTGGTTTGCTACAGGGGATTTAGGCTACCTCGATAACGACGGCTATCTGTTTATCAAAGATCGCAGCAAAGACATGATCAATCGCGGGGGTGAGAAAATTTACTCCATCGATTTGGAGAACTTAATCTCGACCTATTCCGGGGTTAAGGAGGTCGCCGTCATCCCTGCTCCCAGCCCAATCTATGGGGAGGAACCTGTCGCCTTCATCGTGACGGATCGGGATTGCCACTTAACCCGTGATGAACTGCTCCACTGGCTGAAAAAAAAGGTCGCCAAATATCAGCTCCCTGGCCGCATTATTTTCACTCGTTTTCTGCCTCGCACCCATAACGGAAAAATATGTAAACGCGAATTGAAAACGCAGCTCCAGGATCATTTGCTCACTTCGGGAAATCAATCATGAAACCTGTATTTATCACCGCAAAAGAAGCTGCTGAATTCATTAAGGATGGCGATCGTGTATGCACCGTTGGCATGACGCTGATCGGGGCAGCGGAGTCAATTTTGAGTGCCGTAGAACAGCGTTTTTTAGAAAGCGGACATCCTTGCGATCTGACGCTGGTACATGCTGCAGGTCAGAGTGACAGGCAGCGGGGGATCCAGCATTTTGCCCATCCGGGGATGGTGACGCGATTAATAGGCTCACACTGGGGGCTGGCCCCTCGCTGGATGAAGATGATCAATGAAAATGCTGTCGACGCTTGGTGTCTGCCGCAGGGCCAAATGGTGCATCTATATAGCGCGATGGCGGCAGGATTACCGGGGCGATTGTCAAAAGTCGGACTGGGTACCTTTGTCGATCCGCGGATCGAAGGAGGCTGCATGAACCAGCGTACCCGGGAGCAACCTGGACTGCTGGAATGTGTCACGTTTCGAGACGAAGAGTATCTTTTCTACCCCTCTCTGCCGCTCGACGTCGTTGTCGTCAGAGGCACGCATGCTGATGAAGACGGTAATCTGACGACCAGCGAAGAAGCGATGAAGTTAGAAATTCTGCCGGCCGTGCTGGCAGCCCGACGCTTCGGGGCCAGAGTCATAGCCCAGGTAAAATATCAGGTTGCACGGGGGTCACTGCACCCAAAAGATATTACGGTTCCGGGACCCCTTATCGATGCCATTGTTGTGTGCGACTCGCCGGAAACCGACCATCGCCAAACCTCCGGCTGGTATTTCGACCCTGCCCTCTGCGGCGATACCCGACTCCCTTTACAGCATGACATTTCCCTGCCGCTCAACCTGAGAAAATTGATTGGTCGTATTGCCTGCCGTTATCTGAAAAGCGGCGATGTGATCAATCTTGGCACAGGCATTCCTAATGACGTTATTGGCGACATCCTGCGCCAGGAGAAAGTCACGGATGATGTTCTCATTACGGTGGAGTCCGGAATTTATGGCGGCAGCCAGGAAGGGGGAACGGATTTTGGTATCGGTCGCAATCTGAGCGCGATGATCAGCCATCAGGATCAGATGCTTTATTACAACGGTGCCGGAGTGGATGTCACCTTTATGGGTGCTGGTGAAATGGATGCCCAGGGTCACGTCAACGCTACCCGGCTTGGAGAGTCATGCCCTGGTGCCGGTGGTTTTATCGACATCACTCAAAATGCACGTCACGTCGTCTTCTGCTCTTCATTTACCGCTAAAGGGTTGAGCATCGACTGTCTGGACGGTGCTTTAAAAATTCTTCGTGAAGGAGAAGTCTGCAAGTTCCCAGCCCGGGTTAATCAAATCTCCTGGAATGGCGAACAGGCCCGTCAACAAGGACAAACCATGCATTACGTCACTGAACGAGCCGTCTTCGAGATGCGGCCCGAGGGGGCGACGCTGGTAGAGATTGCACCAGGCATCGATCTGGAACGCGACATTCTGGCACACATGGCGTTTAAGCCGTTAATTGCCAACGATCTCAAAGTGATGGATCCCGCACTGTTTTCGCCAGCCTCCTTTGGGCTGTCAGCATTGCTTTCATCATCAGCTCACTAACCAAAAAGGAAAGGGAAATGAAACTGACTAATAAAATTGCCATTGTCACCGGTGCCGCCAGAGGCATTGGTTTGGGGATCGCTGAGGTCCTGGCGCGCAAAGGTGCACAGGTAGTGATTTCTGATATGGACGCTACTCAGGGCGAAGCTTCAGCCGCAGCATTACGTGACGCAGGTTATTCCGCGCATTTTATCCCCTGCAATATTGCTCTGCTCCCGCAAGTGCAATCACTGTTTCAACAAACGGAAGCGCTGCTGGGGCCCGTGGATATTCTGGTCAATAACGCGGGCATAAACCGTGATGCCATGCTGCATAAGTTAACAGAAGCCGACTGGGATTTGGTGGTGGACGTGAATATGAAAGGCACCTTCTTTTGCCTGCAACAAGCGGCATTGCGCATGCGTGAACGCGGATATGGCCGCATCATCAACATCGCGTCTGCCAGCTGGCTTGGTAACGTCGGACAGACGAACTACTCCGCCTCGAAAGCCGGCGTTGTGGGGATGACCAAAACGGCCTGCCGTGAACTGGCCCGCAAAGGCGTGACCGTAAATGCTATTTGCCCGGGTTTTATTGATACCGAGATGACACGTGGCGTTCCTGAAAAAGTCTGGGAAATGATGATCAATAAAATTCCCGCAGGATTTGCCGGTGAAGCCAGTGATGTGGGTGAATGCGCCGCCTTCCTGGCATCAGACGGGGCCCGGTATATCAACGGGGAAGTGATTAACGTAGGCGGCGGCATGGTGCTTTAAGGAGAAATGAGATGAAACAGGCAAATGATATTGTCGTTGTCAGCGGTGTCCGCACCGCTATCGGCACATTTAATGGCAGCTTCAGAGAGACGCATCAACATGACCTCGGGGCTGCGGTGATCCGTGAAGCGGTCAACCGTGCAGGCATTTCACCTGAGAGCGTGAGTGAAGTGGTCGTCGGTAACGTTGGGCAGATCGCTGAAAGCGGTTTTATTGCCCGGGTATGTCAGCTAAGGGCGGGTTTACCCAACCAAACCACGGCTTACTCGGTTAACCGCCAGTGTGGCTCAGGGCTACAGGCTATTGCCAGCGCGATGCTGTCGCTGCAAACCGGACATTCAGACATCGCCGTCGCCTGCGGAACGGAAAACATGACGCAGCTTCCCTACTACCTGCGCCAGGCGCGGTCCGGCTACCGCATGGGAAACGGGGAGCTTGAAGATGGGCTGATATCTATTCTGACCTGGCCGGAAGGCCCCTGGCACAACGGCATGACGGCGGAAAATGTTGCCGAGCGGTTCAATATTTCTCGCGAAGCGATGGATGAGTTTGCATGGAGCAGCCAACAGAAGGCATTGCATGCCATTGCCAGCGGGTATTTTGAGTCGCAAATCCTGCCGCTTGCCGTTCCTGATGGCAAAAAGAGCCAGCGCTTATTCTCAGTAGATGAGCACCCAAGGGAGACTTCCCCGCAGAAACTTAGCACCCTGCGAGCCGTATTTAAAGAAGGTGGAAAAGTCACCGCAGCAAACTCGTCCGGCATTAATGACGGGGCAGCGGCGTTGGTTTTAATGACCAGAAAGCAAGCCGATTTACAAGGTCTGAAACCGCACATGTCCATTCGCGGGTGGGCCGTTGCGGGATGTGAGGCTGAAATTATGGGATTCGGCCCTGCTCCTGCGACCCGCCTGCTTATGGCGCGCCTGGGGATGAATATTCAGGCTGTGGATTTGATTGAACTGAACGAAGCCTTCGCCGCCCAGGCGCTGGCAGTTATGCAGGATCTGCACCTCGATCCCGCGCGTGTCAATGTCAACGGCGGAGCGATCGCCTTAGGACATCCGGTTGGGGCCAGTGGTGCCATTCTGCCGGTGAAACTGATGTATGAAATGGAAAGAACCGGTGCACAGACAGGGCTTGCCACACTTTGTATCGGTGGCGGACAAGGCATTTCAATGCTGTTTGAACGAGAAGCGTAGCGGGTGGCCCGATGTGGGGCATCGGGCCAGTGTTATGACGTTCAAGACTCAATGCATGAGGCGCACAACAGGGAATATCACACTCGCTGTGTGCTTCTGACCGCGATAACAGGAGAATAGTAACGATGTCCCAGCTAAATGAAAAGCTCACAGCTACAGGGCATGAACAAAATGCCAATAAAAAGATTTATCGTCATTTGATGCCGCTACTGATCATCGCTTACATCATCAGTTTTATTGATCGCACGAATATTGGTATGGCCAAAGCGACAATGTCCGTTGACCTTGGCCTTTCGGCCACCGCTTTTGGCCTGGGAGCAGGGCTATTTTTCTTAACCTATGCCGTACTGGAAATCCCGAGTAATCTCTTTTTGGTCAAAATAGGTGCTCGTCGCTGGATTGCCCGTATCATGCTGACCTGGGGTGTCATTTCATGTGCCATGGCATTTGTTACCGGGCCCTGGTCGTTCTATGCCATGCGTTTGCTGCTTGGCGCCGCAGAAGCCGGATTGTACCCAGGCATCATTTACTATATGACGCTGTGGTATGGCCGTGAAGAGCGGGCAAAAGCAACGGGACTCTTCCTGCTGGGCGTCTGCTTTGCCAATATTATCGGCGCACCGCTGGGCGGACTGCTGCTTAATATGCACGGCGTGCTGGGATGGGCTGGCTGGCAATGGATGTTCTTTATTGAAGGTCTGCCTGCCCTGGTACTGGCGGTTATTGTCTGGAAGAAACTACCGGATAAACCTGCGGATGCACCCTGGTTAACGCCGGATGAAGTCGCGGCAGTAGAAGAAAAACTGGCTCGTGAGCAGCGTGAAGCACCCCATACTGACAGCCATTTCTCATTAAAATCAGCCTTTGCAATCCCTGTATTTTTGCTGCTGATTGGCATTTATTTCACCCATCAGTTTTCAGTTTATGGTCTGAGTTACTTCTTGCCTGGTATTGTCGGAAGCTGGGGAGATTTAACCCCGATTCAGGTTGGACTGATCACCGCTGTACCCTGGATTTCCGCAGCGCTGGGGGGCATCATTCTTCCCCGCTTTGCTCGGGCTGAATCCAGCTCACGCAAGCTGCTCACCGCAGGTTATCTGATTATGGCCTTCGGCATGGCGCTCGGTGCCAGCGGAAGCCCGCTCACGGCTCTCGCAGGATTTTGTATCGCCGCTTTTATGTTCTTCGCCGTTCAGTCCGTTATCTTCAGTTGGCTGCCCAATATCATGAGCGGGAAACTGCTGGCCGGAAGTTTTGGCCTGCTGAACTGCCTGGGTCTGTGTGGTGGTTTCCTGGGACCCTTTATTCTTGGAAGCTTCGAAGACCGCACGGGGTTAGCCGCTTCAGGATTGTGGTTTGCGGTTGGTCTGTTGGTAGTCGGTGCGGTACTTTCGCTTTTCATTCGAGGCACCAGACCACCCGAAATGCCCCCCTCTTCGGTACGACAAAGCTCACGTTAACCTTCTTTTTTCGGCCAGCGAAACAGCTGGCCGGTAACGACCTATAACGAATAATTGAGAAGACAGTTAAAATGAAGATTATTATCGCACTGGACTCGTTTAAGGGAAGCTGTAGCGCCCACGCCGCATGTGCCGCGGTCGCCAGAGGCATTCGCCGGGTATGTCCCGATGCCGAACTGGTTGAACTGCCGCTTTCAGACGGTGGGGAAGGATTGATCGCCACGTTATCCGACAGTGCCCCATTACGCCACGCAAGCAAACTTAGCTGCACATGTACTGGTCCTTATGGCGGCACCACCGAGGCCAGCTATTTATTACTGCCCGGTGGACGTGCAGTGCTTGAGATGGCGCAGAGTTGTGGACTGGAGCTAACTCCCCCCGCCCGGCGGGATGTGCGCTACGCCAGCAGCTATGGACTGGGCGAACAGGTCAAATCAGCATTGGATGCCGGAGCCTGTGACATTGTCATTGGTCTGGGAGGAAGCGCAACGAACGATGGCGGCCTGGGGTTTGCACAAGCTTTAGGGGCAACGTTCTGGTTGCAAGATGGATCGCTACTCAGCCGTCCTGGTTGTGCCGACGATCTGGCCCGCCTGGATCGCGTGGATATCTCAACGCTGGATGCTCGCCTGCAGAATGTTCACATAACGGCTTCCTGTGATGTCACCAATCCTTTACTCGGTGAACGAGGGGCAACATGGGTGTATGGCCCACAGAAAGGCGCCACGAAAACTACGCTGGCTGAACTCGAAGCAGGTATGGCACATTATGCTCGCCTGATGACACAAGCGACAGGCAAGAATGTTGCCCCTCAGGCTGGAGCGGGTGCTGCTGGTGGAATGGGAGCGGCGCTTCTCTGGTATTGTGACGCAACGTTGTCGCCGGGTATAGAGCTGGTCATGGACCTGCTGGATACACGTAAACATCTTCAGGAGGCCACTCTGGTGCTGGTAGGTGAAGGACGAATGGACAGCCAGAGTGCCTGGGGGAAAGCGCCTGTAGGTATGGCGACACGCGCCGCCGAGTACCAGCTTCCGGTCATCGCACTTTGTGGCGGACGCGATGACAGCAGCCGTCTACTGTATGAACATGCAATTACGGCAATGTGGTCACTGTGCCCGCGCCCGATGTCCCTCGAAGAAGCGATGAGTAACAGCGAAAACCTTCTGGCGGATACCGCAGAGAATACCCTCCGCACCTTTTTAGCCGGTATGTTAAGCCGTACGCTGCCGATTTATTCTAATAACCGACAACCAGGTTAGTGCATGCTAATTACTCCCGAACTTGCCAATGAAATTGTAACCAGAGCCATGGCGATTATTCATCACAATGTGAACGTCATTGACCACAGGGGCGTCATTATCGCCTCTGGGGAACACTCGCGCATAGGGACACGACATACGATAGCGCAACAGGTTATTCGCACCGGGAAACGAATTTCCATACACCCGGCCAGTGAAGCCGCTAACTATGAAAATGTACAGCCCGGCATCAATCACCCCGTTATGGCTGACGATCAGGTTGTCATGGTGATCGGTGTTAGCGGCGATCCCCCTGCCATCAACCGCTATGCCGAGTTGGCTATTCTCACCGCTGAACTCCTGGTGCGTCAGGCGCTTGAAATCAGAGATGTAAACTGGCAGCAGCGCCTGCGGGATACTCTGTTTGTACAATATATTCAGGACGGTGATACGCCCTCCGGCCAGCAAGCCCTGCAGCGGCTGAGTGGCCTCGGTTTCCACCTCGATCGGCCACTGGTACCGATAGTGGTGCAGATATCCCACCATCACCACACCAATGTACTGGCCGGATTGTTAGGGGATTTATCTCGCTTAAACGATATACAGGACGTCATTATCTTAGGCAGCCATGAAATTCTGCTTCTCGGTTCGATGAAAAGGGAGACCACCAGGCACATCGACAGCGTTAACTTTTCACTGAGCAGTCATCTCAGTCATTATCACATCGGTGTTGGCGTTAAAGCAGAGAGTGCCTGCGGCATCCGCGAAGCCATACAACTGGCTCGGGCGGTAATTGATGTGGGCCAGCAGGTGCAGCCTCAGCAGCAAATTTATCATTTCCGGGACATGGCGATGTTCTGCCTGTTTAGCGTGCTGAAAAATAGCTATATGTACAACTTTTTTAATAATAACGTTAACCGAATACTCAGGCATGACCAGGGGAGCGTATTACTCGATACGCTGGAGGTTTTTATTCTCAACAACGGTGAACCGGGAAAAGCCGCCCGTCAGCTCGGTGTTCACCGCAACACGCTTACCTACCGCCTTAATCAAATCAAAAAAAAACTACAGCTGGACCCTTTCTCTTTTGCCGATTTGGTACAACTTTCTGTCTCTGTGCATTGTTACCGTCATAGTCATCCTCGTCCTAACGAATGGATGGATTCGGTAGTCTGATGACAGTCCTGTTATGTTCGGCCCCCGATCTAATTGATCGTGAGATGACGCTGCGCTTTCCGGTTTGCCACCAGCGTCATCCACCTGGGCAATTAAATTTCGGTCAGAATTTCGCTGAAATCGAGACGGGACTTAGGCAGCGCAGCGTTATAATCTTCCACGCTGCGGTAGCCGATTGGCACGATCACCAGGCTGGTATAGCCCTTCTCACGCAGGCCAAACTCTTCATCAAGAATTCGGGCGTCAAAGCCTTCAATCGGCACGGCGTCGATATTCAGCGCTGAAACACCCAGCAAGAAATTACCGACGTTAAGATATACCTGTTTCTCCATCCAGTGCTGCGCATCTTTCAAATCAAACCGATGCATGTTCACGAAGTATGAGCGACCTTTATGCTGTCCTTCCATGGCCTGCTGGCTGGCAAAACGTCCGTCCGCATTCTCTTTTTCCAGCAGCGTTTGCAGATGTGTTTCGTCAATCGCTGTCTTCGCACAGAACACCACGACGTGAGAGGCGTCCAGAACTTTACGTTCGTTAAATACGTAGAAGCCCGAGGTTGCCTTCGCAATGCGCGCTTTCGCTTCGTCGCTGCTTGCCAGAATAAAGTGCCACGGCTGGGAGTTAGTGCTGGACGGGCTAAGGCGCAGCAAATCTTTTACTTTGGCAATGTCCTCTGCGCTGATTTTTTTGGCCGCGTCGAACGCTTTGGTTGAGTAACGTGAAGACGCTGCATCAATAATATTCATGATTATTCCCTGAGTTAGTTAACATGGTCGCATAACGGTTTACGACCGGAGCCATGTGAGTATGTTACCAGGCGCCGCGCTTTCGAGAAACACACCTATAAAAACAACACTTATCCTCGGGGAGTGAAAATGCTCAGGCTGGAAGATCTTTCTTTATTCGTCAGGGCGAGCGCCTTAAACAGTTTCAGCGACACGGCGCGCGAGGCGGGCCTGCAGCCCGCGCAGGTCAGCACCGCCATTAAGCGGCTGGAGAAAATCCTCAACGTTCGGCTTTTTGCCCGCTCCACCCGCAGCCTGCGGATGACGCCGGAAGGCGAGAACTGGCTGCCCTATGCCATTCAGGCGCTACAGGCGCTCGAGGCGGGTATGGAACAAATTCAGCCGGCGAACGATGAAGTACGGGGCGTGCTGCAAATCGCCGTGCCTTCGGATCTGGGCCGCAACATTATGCTGACGGTGTTTCAGGAGTTTCGCCGCCAGCATCCCGCGCTGCAGCTGAAGATTCTGTTTTCCGATCAAATCGCCGACGTGTTTAAAGATCCTGTGGATATCGCCTTTCGCTACGGCATCAACGATGACGCGTCGTTCATCGCCCTCCCCCTCGCCCCCACTAATCGCCGCGTGATAGTGGCATCGCCTGGTTACATCGAACGCTTTGGGGAACCTAATAAGATTGCCGACTTAGCCCATCACAACGCGCTGACTTATTTACTGAAGGGCAGGGTTTTCGACAAGTGGACGTTTACCCAGGATGGCAACGTGCACCATGTCGCCGTGAAAGGTTCGATGATGAGCGATGACGCCGAAGTTATCCGCCGCCTGGCTATTCGCGGCGAGGGCATTGCGTTTAAATCTTGGCTGGACGTAAGCGAGGATGTTGCCGCAGGAAGGCTGAAAGTGCTGCTTGAGCAGTATCACGGCGACGCGGTGCCGCTAAGCCTGATCTGTCCGCACCGCAAACAGCTCTCTGCAACGGTGCGGCTGCTGCATGAAGCGGTAAAGCAGCGCTGTGACGCACTGCTCGAAGGTTTACCGCACTAACGAATCAGGCAGGCGGTAGCTCTGTCATCTTTTCGGTTTGCTGCTGCCTGATGCGAGGATATTTTTTCAGCCAGCGTCCGCTGATCATACGCCAGTAGAAGAACGCACCGCGTACGGCCCAGTCGAAGAACATGCCCAGCCAGACACCCACCACGCCCATGCCCAGCACAATCCCCAGCGTATAACCCGCCACCACGCGGCAGCCCCACATGCCGAGCATGGATACCCACATGGCAAAACGGGCGTCACGCGCGCCCTTAAGACCAGCGGGCAGCACCCAGGAAGCGGCCCAGATCGGCATAAACGCGGCGTTAAGCCAGATAAGCACCTTCACAACTTCTTTGACGTCATCTTCATGCGTGTAGAACGAGGCGAACAGCCCGGCAAACGGCGCGGTGCCCCAGGCGATAATCGTCAGGCCTATGGTAGAGAGCCAGAACACGTGCCGCAGCTGCCGCTCTGCCTGGCCAATCTGACCTTTACCCAGCCGCCTGCCGACAATAATCGTCGAGGCTGAGCCGAGGGCGTTGCCCGGCAGGTTAATCAGAGAGGCAATCGAGAAGGCGATAAAATTACCCGCGATAACGTTAGTGCCCATCCCGGCCACGAACATCTGCGTCAGCAGCTTCCCGCCGTTGAATAACACGGATTCAATGCTGGCCGGAATACCAATGCCGAGCACTTCCCAAAGGATATTGAGCTTGAGGGGCGTGAAGTAGCTTTTCAGCGAGATGCGCAGCGCCGGGTTAAAGCCAATCATCAGCACGTAGATAATCCCTATCGCGCCAATGTAGCGGGAGATGGTCAGCCCCAGCCCTGCGCCGACAAACCCCATCCCCTGCCAGCCGAACAGGCCGTAGATCAACACGCTGCTGATCATAATGTTGAGGATATTCATGCCGCCGTTAATCAGCAGGGGGATTTTGGTGTTGCCCGCCCCGCGCAGCGCGCCGCTGCCGATAAGCGCAATGGCCGCCGCCGGATAGCTCCACACCGTGGTTTGCAGATAGGAGAGCGCCAGCGCTTTAACCTCCGGCGTCGCATCCCCAGCAATAACGTTAATAATGGCGTTGCCGGCAAGGTGAATGCCGATGGCCAGCAGAACGGCGATAATCGTCATCAGCACAAGCGATTGCCGTGCAGCCGCCCGCGCCCGTTTAGGATCGAGCTTGCCGAGGCTGAATGCCACCACGACCGTCGTACCAAGATCCACCGCGGCGAAGAAAGCCATGATCACCATGTTGAAGCTGTCGGCAAGGCCCACGCCCGCCATCGCCTCTTTACCCAGCCAGCTCACCAGGAAGGTGCTCAGCACCCCCATCATCAGCACACAGGTATTTTCCAGAAAAATAGGCACGGCAAGGGGGGTTATTTCCCGCCAGAAGAGAACCCGATAGCTTTTTCTTTTGGCGTACCAGCGAGTCTTAGCCACGCGCTGGCGGAGTACGGCATGTAAGTTCAAGAGAGACCTGTGAGAGAAGTGAAACCACATTTCAAATAATGATTTACAAATGCTTATCCTGCAAAGAATTTTTTGCATTTAGTCGACTAAAAAGGCGACAAAATGTTGACGGAATCCGCAATCAACCGGCGCGGGCCGATTTAGCCTTTGACAATCCGGGCGCACTCGCTAAGATACATCGCACTGCAATTCCTCTGTAGTTCAGTCGGTAGAACGGCGGACTGTTAATCCGTATGTCACTGGTTCGAGTCCAGTCAGAGGAGCCATCTTCAAGAGCCTGCTTAAGGAAACTAAAGCGGGCTTTTTTGTTTTCAAACCTCTTCTCTTTACGCCTAAGGAGCGGAAAAACTTTATCCCGCTTTTCATTATTAAAATACAGATTTTTATATTAATCCTTACGCTGGCATTACTTAGCGGCTATCTTTATTTAAGGTTCAGGTCAGATTGTTCGAGGTCGCTATGTTTCTCAATTATTTTGCGCTAGGTGTGCTCATTTGCGTTTTCCTCGTTATTTTTTATGGGATAATTATCCTACATGACATTCCCTATCTCATTGCAAAATCTCGTAATCATCCTCACGCCGATGCGATTCACGTTGCCGGGTGGGTCAGTTTATTTACGCTACATGTCATCTGGCCTTTTTTATGGATCTGGGCGACGCTATACCGTCCGGAGCGCGGCTGGGGTATGCAGGGCCAGCAGGGCGAATTTAACCAGTTACAGCAACGCGTTGCGGAGCTGGAGCACAAGCTGAATCAGCGACAAACGCCGCCATTGGAGTAATATCATGGATTTACTCATTATACTGACCTATGTTGCCTTTGCCTGGGCCATTTTTAAAATATTCAGAATACCGGTAAATAAATGGACGGTACCCACTGCGGCCCTGGGCGGCGTATTTATAGTTAGCGCGCTAATTCTGCTAATGAATTACAACCATCCCTATACGTCCCTGGCACAAAAAGCCGTTATTTCCATTCCAATTACGCCACAGGTCACCGGTATCGTGAGTGAAGTGAATGAAAACCAAAACGTATTAATTAAAAAGGGAGAGGTTCTTTTTAAACTTGAGCCGACTCGTTATGCCTCGCGGGTGAAACGGCTGGAGGCCGATCTGATGACGGCGGTGCATAATATTCAGACGCTTAAAGGTCAGCTTGATGAGGCGATAGCAAACACGTCGCGAGTTTCTGCAGAGCGCGACAGGCTATACGGCGACTATCAGCGTTATCTTAAGGGCAGCAGGGCAAGGGTAAACCCGTTCTCAGAAAGTGATATCGACAATGCCCGGCAGAACTATCTGGCTCAGGATGCTCTGGTAAAGGGTTCGGTCGCCGAGCAGTCGCAAATCAAAAGTCAGCTGGACAGCATGGTCAACGGAGAGCAGTCGCAGATTGCCAGCCTCAGGGCCCAGCTGACGGAAGCAAAATATAACCTTGACCAGACGGTGATCCGCGCGCCGGGCAACGGCTATGTCACGCAGGTTTTGATCCGTCCGGGGACGTACGCGGCGGCGCTGCCGCTCAGACCGGTTATGGTCTTTATTCCCGAGCAAAAGCGACAGATAATCGCCCAGTTCCGGCAAAACTCACTGTTGCGCCTGGAGGCGGGAGACGAGGCGGAAGTGGTCTTCAATGCCCTACCCGGCCAGGTTTTCCAGGGTAGGCTGACACGAGTGCTGCCCGTTGTTCCGGGAGGCAGCTATCAGGCTCAGGGCACGTTACAGTCACTGAACGTGACGCCGGGTAGCGACGGTGTCATCGCAGTGATAGAACTTGCGCCTAATAACGATGTCGATGCGCTACCGGACGGAATTTTTGCCCAGGTCGCCGTGTATTCTGACCACTTCAGCCACGTTTCCGTCATGCGTAAGGTCCTGTTACGCATGACCAGCTGGATGCACTATCTCTATCTCGATCATTGATGCCTTCCGGCAGAGAGGCCCGTTTAAAAGCGGGCCTTCATTCCGAGCGCAACAGTCATCTCCCGCTCGTTGCGGCCTGCCCGGCTTATAAAAAAGCCCGCTTAGGTTATCCTGAGCGGGCTTTGGGGTTACGTTGATTTATTTCTTGCGGCTGGCAATAATGTCATCAGCCACGTTGCGCGGGGCTTCCGCGTAGTGGTGGAATTCCATATTGTATGTCGCGCGCCCCTGGGACATGGATCGCAGCGTGGTGGAGTAGCCAAACATTTCCGAAAGCGGTACATCGGCACGTATAACGTGGCTGCCCAGCCTCTCATCCATACCCTGCACCATGCCGCGGCGTGAAGAGAGATCGCCCATCACGCTACCGGCGTACTCTTCCGGTGTTTCCACCTCAACGTGCATTATCGGTTCCAGAATCACCGGGTCCGCTCGCTTCGCCCCTTCTTTAAAGCCCAGGATAGCTGCCATTTTGAAGGCCATTTCCGAGGAGTCCACGTCATGGTACGAACCAAAGGTTAACGTTGCTTTGACGTCCACCACCGGATAACCAGCAAGCACCCCGCTGTTAAGCGCTTCGCGAATCCCTTTTTCCACCGAAGGAATGAATTCACGTGGCACCACGCCGCCTTTCGTTGCGTCTTCAAAAGCAAAACCCTTTCCGGCGTCCTGCGGTTCGAGCGTTAACACCACGTGACCGTACTGACCTTTACCACCGGACTGGCGGACAAACTTACCTTCAACCTCTTTCACCGTTTTGCGAATGGTTTCGCGATAGGTGACCTGCGGACGCCCAATGTTCGCCTCCACGCCAAACTCGCGCTTCATGCGGTCAACGATAATTTCCAGATGCAGCTCGCCCATCCCGGAAATAATGGTCTGTCCGGACTCTTCGTCCGTATGCAGCCGGAACGAAGGATCTTCCGCAGCCAGACGCTGGAGCGCAATGCCCATCCGCTCCTGGTCGGCCTTGGTTTTCGGCTCGATAGCCAGTGAAATCACCGGCTCCGGGAACTCCATGCGTTCCAGGGCAACCACGGCATTCGGGTCACACAGGGTATCGCCAGTTGTCACATCTTTCAGCCCGACGCAGGCGGCAATGTCACCCGCACGCAGCTCCTCTACCTCATGACGATCGTTGGCATGCATCGCAACGATGCGCCCGATTCGCTCCTTCTTGCCCTTAACCGGGTTATAAACCGAGTCGCCTTTTTTCAGCACGCCGGAATAGACGCGGATAAACGTCAGCTGGCCGACGTAGGGATCGGTCATCAGCTTGAATGCCAGCGCGGAAAATGGCTCATTGTCATCCGCATGGCGTTCGACCTCCTGCCCTTTTTCATCCACGCCCTTGATGGACGGAATATCCAGCGGGGAAGGCATCAGTTCGACCACCGCGTCGAGCATGCGCTGCACGCCTTTATTCTTGAACGCGCTGCCGCACAGCATCGGTTGAATTTCCCCGGTGACGGTACGGGCGCGCAGGCCAGCGACGATCTCTTCTTCGCTCAGGTCGCCCGTTTCAAGATACTTGTCCATCAGGGCCTCGGTGGCTTCCGCTGCGGCGGACACCATCTTCTCGCGCCATTTCTGCGCGGTGGCTAGCAGCTCATCGGGTACGGGCTCATAGCTAAAAGCCACGCCCTGAGTAGCATCATCCCACACTATTTCGCGCATTTTTATCAGGTCAATCACGCCGGTGAAATGGTCTTCACTGCCAATCGGAATAACAATCGGCACCGGATTAGCTTTCAGGCGATCGATCATCATCTGCACGACCCGGAAGAAATCAGCGCCCTGGCGATCCATTTTGTTCACGAAGGCCAGTCGCGGCACGTGGTATTTATTGGCCTGTCGCCACACCGTTTCAGACTGTGGCTGGACGCCACCTACCGCGTCATAAACCATTACCGCACCGTCCAGCACGCGCATCGAGCGTTCAACCTCAATGGTGAAATCGACGTGCCCTGGGGTATCAATAATGTTGATACGGTGCGGTTCAAAGTTTTTGTCCATGCCGGGCCAGAAACAGCTCACCGCCGCGGAGGTAATGGTTATCCCGCGCTCCTGCTCCTGCGCCATCCAGTCTGTCGTTGCTGCGCCATCGTGAACTTCACCCAGTTTATGGCTCATGCCAGTGTAAAACAGAATGCGTTCGGTAGTGGTCGTCTTACCGGCATCGATGTGGGCGGAAATACCAATGTTGCGATAGCGTTCGAGGGGGATGGGTCGGGGCATGATGCGTCCTTAGTCTGTTGACCGTTGGCGGCGGAAGTGCCGCGTTTTTTGTTCGCCATCATCATAGTACAACTGTACGAGTATATTCGAACTATTGCAGCTATAGTTTATCTCAATGAAGCCACATGGCGCTGGCCGCGCGGTTTGGGTATATTGTCGGCCGCTAACCGCCAACGAGACAGGTAGAGTATGATCGCCAATCACCCCGAACGTGAACAAATCCGCCTGGAAAATGTCCTTTTTGCGCTGGGCAATCCGCTGCGGCTGGATATCGTTCGCACCTTAGCGGAACAGGGGGAGCTGGCGTGCGGCAACCTGCGTAAGGACATCGCGAAGTCGACCATGACGCATCACTGGCGCGTGCTGCGCGACAGCGGCGTGATCTGGCAGCGGCCGCAGGGGCGGGAGAATCTGATTTCGTTAAGACGAGAGGATCTGGATGCGAGATTTCCAGGCCTGCTGGAAACGCTGCTGCGGGTAATGCAGGATAATTAACCCCCGCTAAGGCTTGTACGACCCGGTAAGCTTTCTTGCCATATGCAGTACTCTGAGAATGTAAATATCGCTGGCCGCAAGGGCGTAAACCAGGATGAAAGGGAAGTGCGGTACAACAAGCTTTCTTTGCATATCGCTTTTCCCCGCCTTTAAACCCGCGTAAGGATTATCGCAAAGAAGGGTAGCCTGCGCGGTAAATTTCTCATCTGCTGCAATAGCAACTGCCGTACCAGCTTCCTGAAGGAGATAATTAAATATTTCTTCACGGTCTTTCTGCGCCGCCTGCTCCCAGAATACTTTCGTCATTCGCGCCCTCGCATTGCCTTATCCTTAAGAATCGCCATACGATTTTCCATGTCATCGTTGCTAATAAATGTCGACTTTCCGGCATCATAGCGGCTAAACGCGTTTTCGATTTCTTGTTCGAGCCAGCGTTCCTGGCTGCAATTTTGCAAAGCGAGCTCTTCGTCCGCCAGTTCTTCAATTCGTTCCCGGACCAGCTTAGTCAGATCGGTATCTCGCCGCTTTGCTGCCTGCATCGCAAGCCGCTTGGTTACTTCATCGATGCGCAGATTAATGTTGGGCATAATGCACCTTTGTATTGTCATTTGTGTTGTCATTATGGCTGATTTTTCACCACAATGACAACCCGACCTATTACGCCTCAGGCAACACGATATTGCTGTCCGCCAGCGTCCCCATTTGGTTATACATCGCGCATGCCGCATCAACGATGTGCATCGCCAGCGCCGCTCCGCTACCTTCGCCAAGGCGCATGCCCATCTGCAAATAGGGCTCAAGCCCAAGTGCCTGGAGCGCAATCTGCGCGCCCTTTTCTGCCGACTGGTGTGAGGGGATAAGATAGTCGCGTACGCCCGGTGCAATGGCACAGGCGGCCAGCGCCGAGGCATATGAAAGATAGCCGTCAAGCACCACCGGCAGCCCCGCCGCCGCCGCGCCCAGCATCACGCCGGTCATTCCTGCCAGGTCGAATCCGCCGACCTTCGCCAGCACGTCGATACCGTCATGCGCATCAGGCTGGTTAATCTCCAGCGCACGGCGAACCACGGCGACCTTATTGGCCATTTTGTCACCCGGCAGGTTTGCGCCCATGCCCACGGTTTGCCGCGGATCGCTGTCGGTAAAGATGCTCACCATGGCTGCCGCAGGCGTGGTATTGGCCATGCCCAGTTCACCGACACCGAACAAGCGTACGCCTTCGGCCGCTTTCGCCAGCGTCAGTTTCGCCATTGCCAGCAGTAAATCTTCCGCCTGCTGGCGTGACATGGCTGGCCCCTGTGCGATGTTGCCGCAGCCACGAGCAACCTTCATGTTCAGCACGCCCGGCATTGGCTCGCTGTCCACCCCGACATCGACCACGGTAACATCTGCGCCCGCCAGCGCACCCAGCACGCATACGCCCGTATTATGACGAGTCATATTCATGGTCTGAATCGCGGTGACAATCTGCGGTGCAACCGCAACGCCTTCGGCATATACGCCGTGATCCGCACACATCACCAGAATTGCCTTGCGCCGCGTATCCAGGTCATCTTTCATCCCGGGCATTCCCGCAAGCTGCACGGCAAGGGACTCCAGGCGTCCAAGACTGCCCTGAGGTTTCAAAAGACCGTCAATATGCCGCTGTGCAACTGCCATTTTGTCGCGATTCAGCGGAGCAATTGCCGCCAGAAGTGAAGCCAGTGTCTGCATTTAATTCTTCTCTGTACGATTGAGCGGACGCTAAAGCAGCGCCAGCAGGAAAACAACTTCGCCAAGTTCGATGGCCGCGCCGAGCGTATCGCCAGTGTGGCCGCCGAGGGTGCGCCGCAGCGCCCAGGCAAATGCCATAATGGCAATGAACGTTACGGCGAATGCCAGCAGCCCGGCAGAAGGGACAAGCATCAGGCAGAGCAATGCCCCGCAGGCTAGCGTGATCGCGGTTTGTGTACCGCTGACCTTGCCGATAAACAGGTTGCCCATGCCGGATTCCCTCGCGTATTGCTGGCGGTACATCAGCATCACGCAGGCGGTTCGCCCGGCCACAGACGCCGCCGTCAGCACGCCGAGCATGCTGTAGCCGCGCAATGACAATTCGCTGACCGCCAGCACTTTGGCAACCAGCACAAAAATTAGCGCCAGCCCGCCGTGCGTGCCAAGCCTGCTGTCGCGCATAATCTCCAGCATTCTTTCCCTGGTACGCGCCGAGAAAATCCCGTCGAAGGTATCGGCCAGGCCGTCGAGATGAAATCCCCCGGTCAGTAAGGCAAGTGCTAACACGTAGCCCAGAGCCGCCAGCGGCAGGCCGCACCAGGGCTGCAGGAGAATAAAGACCAGCCCTGCCAGCGCCCCCAGCAGCAGCCCGACGAACGGAAAGGTAACGATACCGCGCACGTACTGGTTCACCTCCAGCCCCTGCGACCAGCGGCCTGGCACCGGCAAACGGCTCATAAACTGCAGCATGGCGAAGTACAAACGGAAGATCATTTTATTTTCACTCCTATCCCTGAAACCACCAGCCAGACCGCTTCGGCCTGCGCTGCCAGACGCTGATTAACCCTGCCGGCAATATCCCGGAAATGCCGTGCCAGACGGTTCTCCGGCACGATACCCATCCCTACTTCATTGGTCACCAGAAAGACCGGAGCCGGGCAAGCCGCACAGGCAGCAATCAGCTCGTCAATTTGCTGATTGACCTCATGCTCCATATACGCGAAATCCCATTCATCCTCCGGCGTACCGCCTGCCGCATCGTACATGATGTTAGTGATGAGCGTGGTGATGCATTCGAGCAGCACGGCCTCTTGCGGATCGTTACGTGGACCAATCAATGAAGGCCACCCACGATATTGTTCAACGGTACGCCAGTGCGCGGGACGTGAAGCGCGGTGGTGAGCAATTCGCTCCGCCATTTCCGGGTCGAGGATTTTTGAGGTGGCGATATAAAGCACGCGCTCACTGGCTGAAACCAGCCGCTCGGCATGGCTACTTTTGCCGCTGCGCGCGCCGCCGGTAATCAGGTACATGGTTGCTCCTGGTGCTCATGCATAATCTGATAAATGCGGGCGATATCGATATGCTCGCGCATTGCGTCGGCAAGAATATCGAACTGCTGCTGCTTGTACTGCTGATAATCAACATGCTCACCGCTCCACGCCACCAGGCCCTTTCGCAGGCGCAGGCCGTCAAGGAGCGCACGGGTAAACCCGCCGTTATCAAAAATGCCGTGCAGATAGGTACCCACAACATTCCCCGATTCGCTGACCGCGCCGTCCAGGCCGTCATAAGGCCGTGCATTGCATTGCGTCAGCCGAGCGAAAGGTCGGACATGCGGCCCTCGCTGCGTTTCACCCATATGGATTTCGTAGCCTTCAATATTGTAAGCCATCTCTGTGCTAATACCGCCAGGCAGGGTCTGGCCCGCCACACGGGTAGTGATTTTCCCCCTGGCAAAGCGAGTCGTCACATCCAGCAGACCCACACCCGGCATGTCATCCAGCCCGGACTCCACGCCATCGTAGATATGCCTTCCAAGCATCTGATAGCCACCGCAAATACCCATCACCATGCGACCGGAAAGATGATGAGCATTCAAAGCGGATTCCAGCCCCCGCACTCGCAGCCACTGCAAGTCACTTAAGGTATTTTTGCTGCCGGGGAGGATGACGAGATCGCAGTTCTGAAGCTCATGGGGATGGGTCACATAGCGCAGGCGCACGTCCGGCTGGGCCGCCAGCGCGTTAAAATCGGTGAAATTGGACATGTACGGCAGCTGTATGACCGCCACGTCGATATCTTTTGGCGTCACTGGGTCGTACTTACCACGTTCAAGCACCACGCTGTCTTCATCTTCCAGATCGACTTTCAGCCACGGCATAACGCCCAGCACCGGCACCCCGGTTAGCGCTTCGATTTGCTCAAGGCCGGAATAAAGCAGCGCTTTATCACCGCGAAACTTATTAATAATGACGCCTTGCACACGCCATTTTTCATGTTCAAGAAGCAGTGAGATCGTCCCGTAAATCGCCGCAAACACGCCGCCGCGGTCGATATCCGCCACCAGAATAACCGGGCATTCGGCCAGTTCGGCCATCCCCATGTTGACGATATCGCGATCGCGCAGGTTGATTTCCGCCGGGCTGCCCGCCCCTTCCAGCACCATAACGTCATATTCAGAGGCTAAAGACTGGTACGTTTGTCGGATCTGCGTACGGAGCTGCGGTTTGTAGTTGTGATAGGTGACCGCGTCCATATTGGTAGCCACTTTACCCATCAGCACCACCTGCGCCTGACAATCGCTGGTTGGCTTCAGCAGCACGGGATTCATACGCACGTCCGGGGCAATGCCTGCCGCTTCCGCCTGAAAGATTTGTGCGCGCCCCATCTCCTTACCGTCTGGCGTAATGCCTGAATTAAGCGCCATATTCTGCGATTTAAAAGGCGCGGTACGCAGACCATCCTGGACAAAAATACGGCACAGCCCGGCCACCAGCACGCTTTTCCCCACGTCCGATGCGGTTCCCTGAATCATGACAGCAAGAGACATCCCGGCTCCTTAATCGATAGTTTGAAGGGCAGACGTAAAAAAACCGCCGGACCGGCGGTTTCAGACTGGTGACAAACCTAAAGCGAATGAATTTCGCAAAGATCTCACCGAATAAATAACAAGGAAAATCAATTCATTGATTTTCGCCTGCTTACCACAAAGAAGGAAAAACCACGCTTTTTCCTTCTGCGCCAGCAATTTAAAACCGCCGGACCGGCGGTTTTAAAGACTTCAGGACAGCAGCACCTAGTCTGCTTTTAGCTCGCCCATGGTTTTGAGCTTTTTGGAAATTTCACGACGCTCTTTCGACAGCTCGGCGTTCTTGATGATGTAGTCATCCACGCGGTCTTCGTAGTCGGTTTTCATGCTGGCGATGATGCCCTGAATCGCTTCGATGCTCATGCCAGGCTTGATATAATCGCTCAGGTTGTCCAGCAGCAGAACGCGTTTTGAGTTATCGCGGATCTTTTTCTCAACGTCCTGGATTTCACGTTGCAGCTTGTTCTTACGACGGAACAGACGCACAAATTCCAGAACGTCCTGGAATGAAGGCTTAGTATTTTCCATTTTTACACCCCTGCTAAATACAGACTCGGATTCGTTAAGACAACCGCCATAAGGCTAACCATAAAGGTAGCGGCCGTCGTTGACAATAATTTATAGGTCGCTTGACCTATCTTAACCTCAAATAGTGCTGAATCGAAACCAGCATTGTGAAAGCTGGGCGCTGACGCACTACTTTCTGAGCGCACGGCAGATTAGCTGCGACAGTAATTCCAGCTGACGAGCCAGTTCCAGGCTCAGCCACACGTAGCCGTGAATCGGTGTTTCCTGGAGCGAGTTGCCCTGCTGCTCCTGCATCAACAGCCGCAGCTCGTTGGCAATGTCGGTCAGTTCTTCTGTGTTCGCTGATATGGGGGACGGATTCCCCTCCTGCAAGGCTAAGGCAATCGCCTGCAGCGTTTTTTGCGTCATCTGCTGCGTGTCACGCAGCGTACGGGCGTTGATCATCAGAAAATGGCTGGCGCGGGAGGCCCAGTAAGCATTAATTTGCAGCTCAAGGGTGCAGACCATATTGCGGCTGACTTTCTGGATCGCCTCAAAAATTGACTTCTGGATGCGCGTCTCTTTGCTGCACGGGCCAATCAGCAAGCGCATTTTCACTACGTCATTGAGGATGCTGTGCAGCGGCTTTTCAAGGCGTGGCCTTTCGAGCAGGTTCGGCGAGAACCCGGCATTGTAAATGCGGCCAAAGGCGGTGACGAAGTTTGCCATCTGGATTCGCCAGTGGATGAACGCCCGTTGAGGATAGATGCTGGTGAAGAGCATCGCCAGCAGCGAACCGAAAATGACGTCGCCGCTTCGCCACAGCGCAAGCTCCATATTCCCTGCGGGAGCGCCGACGACCACAGAGAGGGTGATGCCAATAAGCAATGCCTGATAGGGCCGTTTACCGAGCGCCAGAAAGCCACATAAAAACATGGCGATCGCGCACCAGATGAGCATCAACGGCAGTGAATAAAGCTCAATGCGTAGCGCGACCAGCCCGAGAGCGGCACCAAATATCGTGCCACCGATGCGCTCAAATGCGCGGGGAACCACGTTGCCCCAGAAGGAGATGGGCCCCATAACGACCACCAGCGTAATCAGTGGCCATGTGCCTTCGGGCACGTCCAGCAGGCGGACAATCAGGAATGTCAGAATAAAAGCTAAAGCAATGCGGATGCCATGCACCGTACGGTAGTGGCCGTAAACCCGTAATTCCAGGGGGCTGAGTGATTTATCGGGGCGCACACCCGTCTCCAGAGAATAAAAAACGTGATTGTAACAGAGTAAAGCCAGACACCCGAGACAGGCGGCTTTCGGGTGTTTGGGTTAGATCAAACTACCGCGTAAAAATATGCTTGCTTTTACCAGCAGTGATTCAACGCTTACTGGAAACAGAGATATACATATCGATATCCCAGACGCCGCTCTGCGTGCCGTCGTTCAGGTAATGTTCAAAGCACGGCTTGCCGTCCGGCTGGTATTCAGAATCACCCATAAGCTTCTCAAAGAACTGGTTCCAGGGTCTGGCAAAATCGTTGTCATCAACTCTTGCTCGCGCTACGGCATACTGGCCGCCTTCGATATGGGTGACGATGACGCCTTCGCTGTTATCCGGCACCGCAAAGTCTTCCGCAACGGCAACGACAGTGTTGCAGCGTAATTTTTCTGCCGGCACGACCTCGGGGTTATCATAATAGACCGCAAGCCACTCGGTTTCGGGAACCTGATGGGCTTTTACCCACATTGCCAGCTGCTCAAATCCCTGATATACGGTTTTCTCCCATGGACCAACCATATGAAAACCGGCGACTTTTTTTTGTGAAACCTGCTTTATTGTGAATTCCATAGATCCTCCTCGTAGGATAATGACCTGTATAAACATACACCATTTTTCAATTGGAACGAACCAGACCGCGGCTATTTATGATTAATTTGCGAGCAGGCACACATCTGGAAAAGATAAAAAAAACGGGTGGAGATCGCTCCCCACCCGCCATTCCTTCTCAGGGGAAATCAAAACTTGCGGTGCAGATAGTCGCTAAAGCGCGAGAACATACCGCCCTTCTGCACTTCATTCAGCGTCACCAGCGGCCAGTGGGCGATAAGCTTGTCGCGGTCGAAGAGTTCAATCTCCCCCACCCGCTTATTTGCCGCCAGCGGCGCTTCCATATTCGGATGATCAAGGACATATTTAGCCTTGATATTTGGCACTTCAGATTTTGGCAGCGCCATAAAAACATCTTGCCCCGGTCCGACGTCTATGCTGTCTTTGTCGCCGTACCAGATATGCTCGGTGCCAATTTTTTTACCTTTATGCAGGACCTGCACCGTATCGAAGTTGTCCTGGCCCCAGTGCAGCAGCTTACGCGCCTGGTCTTCACGCCCTTTTGAGCTTTCGGCCCCCATGACCACCGCAATCAGACGGCGCTGGCCCTGCACGCTTGAAGCAATCAGGTTAAACCCGGCGCTCGCAGTGTGGCCGGTCTTCAGCCCGTCGACGTTGAGATTTTTATCCCACAGCAGCCCGTTACGGTTGTGCTGTGTAATCCCGTTCCAGGTGAGACTCTTTTCACTGTACATATGATAGAAGTCTGGCTCACCATGGATGATTGCGCGCGACAGGACGGCCAGGTCGTAGGCTGAGCTGTGCTGCCCCGGCGCGTCCAGGCCGTGAACCGTTTCGAAATGCGTATCCCGCAGGCCAAGCTTAGCCACGTATTTGTTCATCATCGCCACGAACTGTGGCTGGCCGCCCGCCACGTAATCCGCAAGCGCCACGCAGGCATCGTTACCGGAATCGATAATCAGCCCACGGCTCAGATCGTGAACGCTAAGCTTGTCGCCGGGCTTTAAAAACATCAGCGATGAGCCGTCGAATACGGGGTTGCCCTTCGCCCAGGCGTCCTTACCCACCGTCACGATGTCCTCGCCGCTGATGCGCCCACTGTCAATAGCCCGGTCAACCACATACCCGGTCATAAGCTTAGTCAGGCTCGCCGGATTGCGCTTAACATGTTCGTTCTGCGCGGTCAGAATTTGCCCGGTGGTGTAATCCATTAAGACCCAAGATCCTGCCTGAATTTGCGGTGGCTGCGGTGAAGAAGCGAAAGTATCATCAGCAAAAACAGTATGTACGGGCACCGACAGAAGGCTCAGTGCGAACAGCAGGCGGGTTTTCAACGGGATATCCTCAGAAACTTATTTAAGCGGCTCGTTTTACGGGAATTCAGATTATTTTGCGCGGGAAAATTGCAAGAAAATATGACATATTTTATATCAGGTTAATTTTTCAGGTAGCAACTTCCTCTCTCCCTCCGTATTTTCCGATAATACAGATTCCTCTCATTCGTCTTATTGCCAGACCCCCCCGTTCATTTATATCGTGCGCTTTTGCATAATTTTTATTCTAAAGGTACCAGCATGGTGCAAAGTAAGAACTGGACGCCGGAACTAGAGGGGCTGCGGGGTTTTGCCTCGCTGTGGGTACTTCTTGGTCATATTTGTCTGTTAACCCAGTGTCCTATCCCCCTGCTTTACGATCCGGGAATGGGGGTCGATCTCTTTATCTTATTGTCCGGCTATCTGATGACCAAAAATTATCAGGACAGGGCTGAAAGAGAGCCGTGGAATAGCGTAAACACCTGGCGAGTTTTTTGGTTAAGACGCTTTTTCAGAATCGCTCCGCTCTATTATTTACTGCTGTTTGTTGCGCTATTATTTGGCACCTGGTTTGGGGAAATGCGCGACATGATAGCCAGCGCCTGGCCCACCACGGCGACGCTAAGCAGCCGCTATGCCGACCACAGCCTGATGAATATTTTGAGCCATCTGACGTTCGTGTTTGGCTTTATCCCCGAGTATTCGTACCGCACGGTTTTACCGGACTGGAGCATCGGCCTGGAGATGCAGTACTACCTCATCTTCCCTTTCATCATGCTGATTATTATGCGTTTTGGCTTTGCCATCAGCGCCGTGATGCTGATGCTGTTCTGCCTGGCGGCCCGCTGGCTGCTGCCTGACTATTTCAACGCCTTCCCGATGCCGTCGATGATACTGATTAAACTCCCCATGTTTATCGCGGGGATGCTGATTTCACAGGCGATTCGGCACAGGCAAATCCGCTATATGGGCCTCGCACTGTTGGCCCCGGTTGTTGCCTGGCAAATGCGCATCGCCGAAAATCACCTGCGCCTGGTAATGGAATGCCTGCTCATTGCCGGTATGACCGGCCTGCTCTGGCGGCCAGAAAAGCGTACGCGCCTTACGGAACTCTTTACTTACCCACGCCATATTCTGACCCGGCCGGTTAGCCTGTTTTTAGGCGACGTCTCTTATTCCGTCTATCTGCTGCACCTGATGATCGTCATCCCGGTGATTGGCCTGCTGGTCCAGTACACAGCCTTCAGCCACCTGCCCTCTTTCGTGCGCTTTATGGCAGTGACCTGCATCTGCCTGCCGGTGACGTACCTGATTGCCTGCGGCCTGTACCATAAAGTGGAGAAGCCGGGCATTGCGCTTGGCAAACGGGTGACTGGCGTCCCGCCGGCACAGCCCCAGCGCGAGATATCCTGAACACGGGTCTGCTTCTGATGCGTTAACAAATGAGTTACCATTGAGCCAGACTTTCATCAGCTTAATGGTAACTTCCGTGTCTGAAACCGTAGCGCTACCTACCTTCCTTTTTCATGACTATGAAACCTTCGGCAAAAGCCCCTCCCTTGACCGTCCTGCGCAGTTTGCTGCTATCCGCACTGACGACCAGTTCAACATCATCGGCGAGCCGGAGGTTTTTTACTGCAGGCCTGCGGGTGACTATCTGCCGCAGCCGGAAGCGGTAATGATCACCGGCATCACGCCTCAGGTCGCGCTGGCGAGAGGTGAGAACGAAGCCGCGTTCGCGAAACGCATTCACGACATCTTTACCGTGCCGAAAACCTGCGTGGTGGGCTATAACAACGTTCGTTTTGATGATGAAGTCACCCGCAATATCTTTTACCGTAACTTTTACGATCCCTACGCCTGGGCCTGGCAGAACGACAATTCCCGCTGGGACCTGCTGGACGTCATGCGGGCCTGCTACGCGCTGCGCCCGGAAGGCATCGTCTGGCCCGAAAACGAAGACGGGCTGCCGAGCTTCCGTCTGGAACATCTGACCAAAGCCAACGGCATTGAACACGCTAATGCCCACGATGCAATGTCAGACGTCTACGCGACCATCGCGATGGCGCAGCTGGTCAGAACGCGTCAGCCCCGCCTGTTTGAATACCTTTACAGCCATCGCTCTAAGCAGAAGCTGACCACGCTGATTGATATCCCACAGATGAAGCCGCTGGTGCATGTTTCCGGCATGTTTGGCGCGTGGCGCGGTAATACGAGCTGGATTGCCCCTCTGGCATGGCATCCTGAAAACCGCAACGCGGTGATTATGGTCGATCTTGCAGGGGACATCTCTCCGCTGCTGGAACTGGATGCTGATGCGCTCCGCGAACGGCTGTATACGCCAAAAGCAGCGCTTGGCGATGCGGCAGCAGTACCCATTAAGCTCGTTCATCTGAATAAATGCCCCGTGCTGGCGGTGGCCAACACGCTGCGCCCGGAAGATGCGGAGCGTCTGGGCATTGACCGCCAGCAGTGTCTGAATAATCTCAGGCTGCTGCGCGAACACCCTGGCGTGCGTGAAAAAGCCGTGGCGATTTTTGCCGAGGCCGAACCGTTTGTGCCGTCCGATAACGTGGATGCCCAGATCTACAACGGTTTCTTCAGCGATGCCGACCGCGCCGCCATGCGCATCGTGTTGCAAACCGAGCCGCAAAACCTTGCCGCGCTGGATATTACCTTCGTCGATAAGCGCATAGATAAGCTGCTGTTCAACTACCGGGCCCGTAACTTCCCCGCCACGCTGGATGAAGCGGAGCAGCAGCGCTGGTTAGCCCATCGCCAGGACGTTCTTTCTCAGGAGGCGTTGCAGGCCTATGCGCTGGAGCTGGAAGCGCTCTATAACCTGCACGAAGGGGATAAAGAGAAGACGGCATTGCTTAAAGCGCTGTTTGAGTATGCGCAGTTTTTAGTGAATTAAAGACAAAAAAATGGCTCCCGCAGGAGCCATTTCAGACTAATGACAAACCTAAGGCGAATGAATTTCGCAAAGATCACACCGAATATATAACAAGGAAAATCAATTCATTGATTTTCGCCTGCTTATCACAAAGAAGGAAAAACCACGCTTTTCCTTCTTTGTCAGCAATCTAATGGCTCCCGCAGGAGCCATTTTTATTCGCCGTCGCTATGCGACGTCTTCATTGTACTGAGGAACCGGGTTACGGAAGCTGCGGGTCACGCAGGCCACATACACCAGGCCAATACCCGCCCAGATAAGCCCCAGAATCATCGAGCTCTCTTCCAGGTTAATCCACAGCGCGCCTACGGTCAGCGCACCGCAGATTGGCAGCACCAGATAGTTGATGTGCTCTTTAAGCGATTTGTTGCGCTTCTCGCGGATCCAGAACTGGGAGATGACCGACAGGTTAACGAAGGTGAACGCCACCAGCGCACCGAAGTTGATCAGCGCGGTCGCGGTCACCAGGTCGAAGTCGATGGCCATTAGCGCAATCGCGCCAACCAGCAGAACGTTCAGCGCCGGGGTACGCCATTTCGGATGGATATAGCCGAAGAAGCGGTTCGGGAACACGCCGTCACGACCCATCACGTACATCAGGCGGGAAACGCCGGTGTGCGCCGCCATACCGGAAGCCAGCACGGTGATAGTAGAGAAGATCAGTGCGCCAACCTGGAAGGCTTTACCCGCTACGTACAGCATAATTTCCGGCTGGGACGCATCAGGATCTTTGAAGCGTGAGATATCCGGGAAATAGAGCTGCAGGAAGTAGGTAGAGAAGATAAAGATCATGCCGCCAATCAGCGCGGTCAGGAAGATAGCGCGAGGAATAACACGCTCTGCGTCTTTAGTCTCTTCCGACAGGTTGCTGATCCCGTCAAAGCCGGTAAAGGAGAAGCAAAGGATGGTCGCACCTGTGATCATCGGCACCACATGGGCGTTTTCAGACCAGAATGGCTTGGTGCTGCTGAGCGTTGCGGCACCTTCGCCCCCGGCAACGCCGGAGATAACCATGCCCATGATCACGGCGATCAGCACGATTTGCAGCACCACGATGACGCTGTTGAAGTTGGCCACGGTTTTCACGCTGCGCAGGTTGGAAACGGTCATAAAACCAACCAGCACGATGACGAATATCCACGAAGGAATTTCAGGCACCAGCGCTTCGAAATAGATTTTAGCCAGCAGGATGTTGATCATCGGCGCGAACAGATAGTCGAGCAGGGATGACCAGCCCACCATAAAACCGATAAACGGGTTAAATGATTTCTGAGCGTAGGTATAGGCGGAGCCAGCTGACGGGAAGCGTTTTACCAACTTTCCATAGCTTAACGCGGTGAACAGAATGGCCACCAGCGCGAAGGCGTATGCTGTCGGAACATGACCGTCGGTCAGGCCGGAAACAATGCCGAAAGTATCAAACAAGGTCATTGGCTGCATGTAGGCGAGGCCCATCATCACAACCGGAACCAGCGTCAGAGTTTTACGCAACCCTGGGCGTGAATTTGCACCTGCGGTGACGTTAAGCGACATGGTTGATTCCCCAAACGGCGAATGCCTGCGCAAAAGCAAAAAGCTGCCCCATCTTAATTTCCTCGGCGACACGACTGTCGTTTTTTAAAAGCTAGTATCTATCCGGTACGAAGCCCGGCCTCTTGGTTTTTTTGGCGGATGCCTGTTTGACTGCTTGAACTCAATGCAAAAAAATAACCGACGCGTTTAACGTCGGTTTTTTAATCTCATTTAGTGAGGCGCGTATTTTGCACCAATTCGAGGCAGGATGACAAGATGTTGAGGCCTTGATTCACAATTTCTTTTTCGGCGGTTAATGGCACTAAAAACCTGATGACATTTCCGCGCACGCCGCATGACAAAAGCACAAGGCCCTGGCGGCCCGCTTCCTGCACCAGAGCTGCGGTTAGCTCTTTGTCCGGACGGTGGCTGTCCCGCCCTTCTACCAGCTCCATGGCGATCATTGCGCCGTATCCACGGACGTCACCAATACAGTCAAATTTCTCTGCCATCTGCCGGAGTCGCGAAGTGATTTGCTCGCCAATATCCTGGGCGCGCTCGTTTAGCTTCTCTTCCCTGATAATGTCCGTCACCGCCAGCGCCGCAGCAATGGCTACCGGTGACCCGGCATAGGTACCGCCCAGCCCGCCGGGCAGCGCTTTATCGAACAGAGATTTCTTGCCAACCAGAGCGGAAAGCGGGAAGCCTCCCGCCAGGCTTTTCGCCATGGTAATCAGGTCAGGTTCCACTTCGCTGTGCTCGATGGCGAACGTTTTGCCGGTGCGGCAGAAGCCGCTCTGGATTTCATCGGCAATCAGCACAATCCCGTGCTTATCGCACAGGGCGCGGAGCTGCTTCATAAACTGGGGTGACGCCGCGTAAAAGCCCCCTTCTCCCTGCACCGGCTCAATAATAATCGCCGCCACTTCTTCCGGAGAAACATCCGCTGCAAAAATCCCCGCCAGTGAAGCCAGCGCCTGGGTATCCGTCACGCCGAGATAGGCCGCCGGATAAGGGGCATGATAGATGCCTGCCGGGAACGGACCGTATCCTTTCTTATAGGGCTGAACTTTGCCGGTCAGCGCCATGCCCAGCAGTGTTCGGCCGTGGAACGCCCCGCGAAATGCAATCACCGCCGAACGCCCGGTGGCAATGCGCGCCACCTTAATCGCATTTTCTACGGCTTCCGCTCCGGTGGTTAAAAACAGCGTCTGGCAAGGCTCGCTGATGGGCGCCAGTTCGTTCAGACGTTCCGCCAGCTCAATATAGTTCCCGTAAGGCGTAACCTGGAAACAAGGATGGGTGAACTGCTCCAGCTGCTGACGAACCGCTTCGATGACCGCCGGATGGTTATGACCGGTATTCAGAACGGCGATGCCCGACGCAAAATCGATGTAACGCTTTCCCTCGACGTCCCACAGTTCAGCGTTCTTTGCTTTCTCTATATAGACAGGCAGTGAGTTACCGACGCCGTGCGGGACGGCCTGCTCACGCCGCGACTGCCACTGCTGATTGGTTTGCTTCATACGGACTCCTTGCGCACAAAAAACCTCTGCAAAACAAAGCAGAGGAGAAAATTTAAACGCGAAGACATTGTCAGAAGATATATCGATCCACTTTTAACAATAGATGTCCGTCCTGGGGTCTGCCACTCACCCGGAAGCATTATTTTACGCGGTGCCGTAGACGGTGGCGATCTCCGGGCTGGCAACGATTTGCTCCCGCCACCACTCGCTGGCAAGCCCTGCTGTTTGTTCGTTCCAGCCAATCCAGACCGGTACAAACGGCACGTGGGAGACAACCTGTTTTTCCACCAGCACGCCACTTTCGATAAACCGCTGCGCCATGTAGCGCGGCATGTAGCCGCAGCCGATCCCGCTGATTTGCAGCTCAAGTTTGGTTTTGAAATCAAAGACCGTTATGGCTTCCTGGTCTTCGAGCAGGTGCATCGCGCGGGAAGGTTCAAGACGAGAAGTGTCGCCCACTACCACTGCCCTGCTGCGTTTGATTATTCGGCGAGTGAGCGGCTCTTCCGCCTCGGCGAGGGGGTGATGAGGGGCAACGACAAATACGATCTCCAGCTGACCCAGCAGCGTAAAGCCAAAGCCGCTTAATGAGGGCGGGTCGCTCATAGCGCCGACGATGATGTCGGCCCTCCCCTCGGTCAGCGCTTCCCATGAGCCACCCAGCACGCCGTTAATGAATTTCAGCCGCGTCACGCTGTAGCTTTTATAAAACGCCTCGATAAGCGGCGTCAGGAGCGAAAACGGAAAGGAGTCATCGACGCCGATCACCAGCTCGTTTTCCCAGCCCTGATGAAGTTTGATCGCCTGCTGCTCCAGCTCGCGAACGGTATGCAGCACTTCGCGGCCTTTTTCCAGCAGCAGTTGACCGGTGCGGGTGAAGCGGGCGCGGTGCCCCGTCCGGTCGAGGATTTGAATATTGAGATCGTTTTCGAGTTTCTGAACGGTGTAGCTGAGCGCTGAAGGTGTTTTAAAGAGCTTCGTTGCCGCCGCAGCAAAGCTCCCCTCTTTATCCAGGGCGTCGAGAATAATCAGTACATCCAGCAATGGTTTCATACTCGCCTCGACGATAACGAGCAATGCCCCCGCTGTGCTATTGCATAGGCATCACTAAAGGATTTGGATACTGATATTCAAATCCGAGTTCATTGCAAATTCGGCTACCGTCCACCAGCTTTCCACGCCCTGAAACCTGCTGCGCGCGGAAACCCGGCGCGGGTAGATTCAGCTGGCGCGCCATCTGCGAATAAAATTCTTCGCGTGACGGATGACCGGGTGCACATAAATTATAGATGTGTCCGCCCTTCGGAGCCTGCAACAACAGCGTAATTGCTGAAATCACATCTTCCAGATGGACCAGATTGACACCGTGTCCCCCATTAGCCACGTCGGCTTTGCCTGCAAGGAAACGGCCCGGATGGCGTTCAGGCCCCACCAGCCCCGCGAGGCGCAGAATATCAACGGACGTGCCCGGCAAGTCGTGCAGCCACTGTTCCAGCTCTTTAAGAACGCGACCGCTGGCCGTAACCGGATTAAGAGGAGAGATCTCTTTTACCGTTCCTTCTTCATCGCCGTAGACCGACGTTGAGCTGGTAAAAATAATGCGCGGGATCTGGTGCGCCAGCGCGCTGTCTACAATTTCCTGCACGGCCTGACGGTAAAAATCATCGCCGTCTCCAGCCCGGCGGGCAGGAAGCGTAATCACCAGCGCATCGGCGTTCAGTAAGGCATCCAGATCGTCGCTTTCGCAGACCAACTCCGGGGTCAGCTCAAGCTGATAGCCGTCAATGCCGCACATGCGGGCGGCTTCCACGCCGTCCAGCGTCGTTTTGCTGCCGGTAACCTGCCAGCCCCTCGCTGATAATGACAGCCCTAACGGCATTCCCAGCCATCCCAACCCGACAATCGCAACCGTTTTCATGCCTTATCTCCTGGCGTGCAGCATATTCATCTGCGCTATTTATCTGCCCTTGATTAAGGCTACGCCAGGATAGCGGAACTGACAATTACCCTGGCTAAACATAATATTAACCCAGAAGGAAAAAAGCCCTTGCGCTCGGTGCTGCATCTGGTTTACGTTAAAAGCACACCATGAATAACCATTCATACGAGAATTTTATGACACGCGTTCAGACTGCAAGCCACCATCATCACCATCATCCTGACTAGTCTTTCAGGCGATGTGTGCTGGAAGATGAAAAGATCTTCCAGTGGCGCATAAACGTGTGAATAAGCCCCCGGAAGATTTCTTCCGGGGGCTTTTTTTTGGACGTCAGACAGGAATTGATAAGGGGTATCACCAATGTTAGATAACAAACGTTTACGCATAGCTATGCAGAAATCTGGCCGTTTGAGCGATGATTCACGCGAATTACTGGCGCGCTGCGGCATTAAAATCAACCTGCACACCCAGCGCCTCATCGCCCTGGCAGAGAACATGCCGATTGATATTCTGCGCGTGCGTGATGACGATATCCCGGGCCTGGTGATGGACGGCGTTGTCGACCTTGGCATCATTGGTGAAAACGTCCTTGAAGAAGAGCTGCTGAACCGCCGCGCTCAGGGCGAAGACCCGCGTTACTTCACCCTGCGTCGTCTGGATTTCGGCGGCTGCCGCTTCTCGCTGGCGGTATCCGTTGACGAACCATGGGATGGCCCTGCCTCCCTTAACGGCAAACGTATCGCTACCTCTTACCCGCATATTCTGAAGCGCTATCTTGATGAGAAAGGCGTGCAGTTCAAATCCTGCCTGCTGAACGGCTCCGTTGAAGTTGCCCCACGCGCTGGCCTTGCCGACGCGATCTGTGACCTGGTCTCAACAGGTGCCACGCTTGAAGCCAACGGCCTGCGCGAAGTGGAAGTTATCTACCGTTCTAAAGCCTGCCTTATTCAGCGCGACGGTGAAATGTCGACGGAAAAACAGCAGCTCATCGACAAGCTGATGACCCGTATCCAGGGCGTTATTCAGGCCCGCGAATCCAAATACATCATGATGCACGCGCCGAGCGAGCGTCTGGACGAAATTATCTCCCTGCTGCCCGGCGCCGAGCGCCCGACCATTCTGCCGCTGGCAGGTGACCAGCAACGGGTTGCCATGCACATGGTGAGCAGCGAAACGCTGTTCTGGGAAACCATGGAGAAGCTGAAAGCGCTGGGCGCGAGCTCCATTCTGGTGCTGCCAATTGAGAAGATGATGGAGTAAGGCCATGTCGACCTTCAATACGGTAATTAACTGGAACGAACGCGATCGGGCCGGGCAGCAGGCGCTGCTGACCCGCCCGGCGATTTCAGCCTCTGAAAGCATCACGCGCACGGTGGCTGACATTCTCAATAATGTTAAAAGTAACGGTGACCAGGCGCTGCGCGAATACAGCGCGAAGTTTGATAAAACTGAAGTGCAGCAGCTGAAGGTTACGGCTCAGGAAATCGACGCCGCCGTGGCGCGCCTCGGGCCAGAAATCAAAGACGCGATGGCGGTTGCCGTTGCCAACATCGAAAAATTTCACGTTGCCCAGCAGCTCGCCACCGTCGACATTGAAACCATGCCCGGCGTGCGCTGCCAGCAGGTTACTCGTCCGGTTGCCTCCGTTGGTCTATATATCCCGGGCGGCTCTGCCCCCCTGTTTTCTACCGTGTTGATGCTTGCTACGCCCGCGCGTATTGCGGGCTGCAAAAAAGTCGTCCTTTGCTCTCCACCGCCGATTGCCGATGAAATCCTTTATGCCGCGCAGCTTTGCGGCGTGCAGGAAGTGTTTCAGGTTGGCGGCGCGCAGGCCATTGCTGCCCTCGCGCTTGGTACTGAAAGCATCCCGAAAGTAGATAAGATCTTCGGGCCGGGCAATGCCTTTGTGACCGAAGCTAAACGCCAGGTGAGCCAGCGCCTGGACGGAGCCGCTATCGACATGCCAGCGGGGCCATCTGAGGTGCTGGTGATTGCCGACAGCGGTGCAACGCCAGATTTCGTGGCCTCTGATCTGCTTTCCCAGGCGGAACACGGGCCGGATTCGCAGGTCATCCTGCTTACGCCGGATGCCGCCATGGCGCAGGCCGTAGCCGAAGCTGTTGAACGTCAGCTCGCCGCTCTGCCCCGTGCGGAGACGGCCCGCAAAGCACTGGAAAGCAGCCGCCTGATTGTTGCCAGCTCGCTGGAACAGTGTATTGAGATCTCTAACCAGTACGGGCCTGAGCACCTGATTATTCAGACCCGTAACGCCCGTGACCTGGTGGAAAGCATCACCAGCGCCGGCTCCGTGTTCCTGGGCGACTGGTCGCCCGAATCTGCCGGAGACTATGCTTCAGGGACCAACCACGTCTTGCCTACCTACGGTTATACCGCCACCTGTTCAAGCCTGGGCCTGGCGGATTTCCAGAAGCGCATGACCGTGCAGGAGCTGACGCCACAAGGTTTTGCAAGCCTTGCAAAAACGATTGAAACCCTGGCCGCTGCCGAGCTGCTGGACGCACACAAAAACGCCGTGACCCTGCGCGTTGCCGCCCTGAACCGTAATAAAAACGAGGAGATGCAATGAGCATTGAAGAGTTAGCCCGCGAGAACGTTCGCGCCCTGACCCCTTACCAGTCGGCCCGCCGTCTGGGCGGCAACGGCGACGTCTGGCTCAACGCCAACGAATATCCAACGGCGGTTGAATTCGAACTGACCCAGCAAACGCTGAACCGTTACCCGGAGTGCCAGCCAAAACTGGTGATTGAGCGCTATGCCGAATACGCGGGCGTGAAACCGGAGCAGGTGCTGGTCAGCCGTGGCGCAGACGAAGGCATCGAACTGCTGATCCGCGCCTTCTGCGAACCGGGTAAAGACGCCGTGCTGTATTGCCCGCCAACCTACGGCATGTACAGCGTCAGCTCCGAAGCGTTCAACGTTGAGTGCCGCACGGTGCCGACGCTTGAAAACTGGCAGCTGGATTTACCGGGCATTGCGGCAAATATCGAAGGCGTCAAAGTCATTTACGTTTGCAGCCCAAATAACCCAACCGGGCAGCTCATCGACCCGCAGGACTTCCGTGTGCTGCTGGAGATGGCGCGTGGCAAGGCGCTGGTCGTTGTCGACGAGGCCTACATTGAGTTTTGCCCGCAGGCGACGCTGACGGGCTGGATGGAAGAATATCCGCATTTAGTCGTGCTGCGCACGCTCTCGAAAGCCTTCGCGCTTGCCGGCCTGCGCTGCGGCTTTACCCTCTCCAGTGAAGAAGTCATCAATCTGCTGATGAAAGTTATCGCGCCTTATCCCCTGTCCACGCCGGTTGCGGACATAGCCGCTCAGGCGTTAAGCCCGCAGGGCATCAACGCAATGCGTGAGCGCGTGGCAGAAGTGCTGCTCAATCGTCAGTATCTGATTGCCGGACTGCGACAAACCGCCTGCGTTGAGCAAGTTTTCGACTCAGAGACAAACTACGTGCTGGCGAGAATAACTGCCTCCAGTGCGGTATTTAAATCTTTGTGGGATCAGGGCATTATCTTACGCGACCAGAATAAACAACCCTCGTTAAGCGGCTGCCTGCGGATCACCGTTGGCACCCGTACCGAGTGCGAGCGCACCCTCACCGCGCTGCGCCAACAACCCGGCCTGACGGCCACGGAGGCTGTGTGAGCCAGAAAATTTTATTTATCGACCGCGACGGCACTTTAATTTCCGAACCACCTTCTGATTTCCAGGTGGATCGCATGGACAAACTGGCCTTTGAGCCAGCCGTGATCCCCGCCCTGCTGCAATTACAAAAAGCTGGCTACAGGCTGGTGATGATCACTAATCAGGACGGTCTGGGCACGGCAAGTTTCCCACAGGCCGATTTTGATGGCCCGCATAACCTGATGATGCAGGTGTTCACCTCGCAGGGCGTGACGTTTGACGACGTGCTGATCTGTCCACATCTGCCAGCGGATGAGTGCGACTGCCGCAAGCCGAAAATTGCCATGGTGAACGGATATCTGGAAGAAGGCGTGCTGGATAAACCAAACAGCTACGTGATTGGCGACCGTGCAACGGACATCGAGCTTGCGGAGAATATGGGCATTCAGGGTCTGCGTTATAACGTTGAGACGCTGAACTGGCCTGCAATCGGCGAGCAGCTAACCAAACGCGACCGCTACGCACACGTCGAACGCGCCACCAAAGAAACGCAGATTGACGTGCAGGTCTGGCTGGATCGCGAAGGCGGCAGCAAGATCAATACCGGCGTCGGCTTCTTCGACCATATGCTTGATCAGATCTCCACCCACGGCGGTTTCCGCATGGAGATCAGCGTAAAAGGCGATCTGTATATTGACGATCACCACACCGTAGAAGACACCGGCCTTGCGCTGGGTGAGGCGCTGAAAATTGCCCTGGGTGACAAGCGCGGTATTACCCGCTTTGGCTTCACCCTGCCGATGGATGAATGCCTGGCGCGCTGCGCGCTGGATATTTCCGGCCGCCCGCACCTCGAGTACAAAGCCGAATACAACTTTCAGCGCGTGGGCGACCTGAGCACCGAGATGGTTGAACACTTCTTCCGCTCGCTCTCTTATACCATGGGCGTCACGCTGCATCTGAAGACCAAGGGCAAAAACGACCACCACCGCGTTGAAAGCCTGTTTAAAGTCTTTGGCCGCACGCTGCGCCAGGCGATTCGCGTTGAAGGGGATACGCTACCCTCCTCAAAAGGAGTGCTGTGATGAACGTGGTGATCCTCGATACCGGTTGCGCCAACCTTCTGTCGGTAAAATCATCTATTAAGCGCCTTGGCTACGATCCTGTCGTCAGCCGCGATGCGGATGTTGTGCTACATGCCGACAAACTGTTTTTGCCGGGCGTGGGCACGGCACAGGCAGCGATGGACCAGATTCGCGAGCGTGAATTAATCGAGCTGATTCAGGCCTGTACCCAGCCGGTGCTGGGCATCTGCCTCGGTATGCAGATTCTGGGCAGCCACAGCGACGAAAATCAGGGCGTGAAAACCCTGGGCATCATTGACGAGCCGGTGCTGAAAATGACCGACCACGGTCTGCCGCTGCCGCACATGGGCTGGAACCGCGTCTACCCAAAAGCGGGCGACCGCCTCTTCCGCGATATTGAAGACGGGTCGTATTTTTATTTCGTTCACAGCTACGCGATGCCGGTTTGCTCAAACACTATCGCACAGGCCAGCTACGGCGAACCGTTCACCGCGGCGGTACAGAAAGACAATTTCTACGGCGTGCAGTTCCACCCGGAACGCTCGGGCACGGCAGGCGCGAAATTGCTCAAGAACTTCCTGGAGATGTAAGCACGATGATTATTCCCGCTCTCGATTTAATTGACGGCAAAGTGGTGCGTCTCCATCAGGGGGATTACGGCCAGCAGCGCGACTACGGTAGCGACCCGCTTCCTCGCCTACAGGACTACCAGGCCCAGGGCGCCGAAGTGCTGCACCTGGTGGATTTGACCGGCGCCAAAGATCCGGCGAAGCGCCAGATCCCATTAATCAAAACGCTGGTTGCCGGAGTGACAATCCCCGTGCAGGTTGGCGGCGGCGTGCGTACCGAAGAAGATGTAGCTGCATTATTAGAAACCGGCGTTGCACGTGTAGTTGTTGGCTCAACGGCGGTGAAATCCCCTGAAATTGTCAAAGGCTGGTTTGAACGCTTCGGCGCAGATGCGCTGGTGCTGGCATTAGATGTGCGTATCGACGAGCAAGGCAATAAGCAGGTAGCGGTAAGCGGCTGGCAGGAAAACTCCGGCGTGTCGCTGGAAGAGTTAGTGGAGACTTATTTGCCGGTCGGCCTGAAACACGTGCTGTGCACGGATATTTCCCGGGACGGTACGCTGGCTGGCTCTAACGTCTCATTATATGAAGAGGTTTGCGCGCGTTACCCTCAGGTGGCGTTTCAGTCATCCGGGGGCATTGGCGATATAAATGACGTAGCCGCACTGCGCGGAACCGGCGTGCGCGGCGTGATTGTCGGGCGGGCTTTGCTGGAAGGTAAATTCAACGTAGCGGAGGCGATTTCATGCTGGCAAAACGGATAATTCCCTGCCTGGACGTGCGTGACGGCCAGGTCGTAAAAGGCGTGCAGTTCCGCAATCACGAAATCATTGGTGATATTGTGCCGCTGGCAAGTCGCTATGCGCAGGAAGGCGCGGACGAGTTAGTCTTTTACGATATCACCGCGTCAAGCGATGGCCGCGTGGTCGATAAGAGCTGGGTATCCCGGGTAGCCGAAGTTATCGATATTCCTTTCTGCGTGGCGGGCGGTATCAAATCAGTAGACGACGCGGCAAAAATTCTGTCGTTTGGCGCGGATAAAATCTCAATCAACTCCCCTGCCCTGGCGGACCCGGAGCTGATCGCCCGCCTGGCCGACCGCTTTGGCGTGCAGTGTATTGTAGTGGGCATTGATACCTGGTTTGACAGCGAGACCGGCAAGTATCACGTTAACCAGTACACCGGCGACGAAAGCCGTACGCGTGTGACGCAGTGGGAAACGCTGGACTGGGTGCGGGAAGTCCAGAAGCGCGGCGCCGGGGAAATCGTACTAAATATGATGAACCAGGACGGCGTACGCAACGGCTACGACCTCGAGCAGCTGCGAAAAGCACGCGAAGTATGCCAAGTGCCGCTGATTGCCTCCGGCGGCGCGGGAACGATGGAACACTTCCACCAGGCATTCCGCGACGCGGACGTTGACGGTGCGCTGGCGGCTTCCGTGTTCCATAAACAGATTATTAATATTGCTGAACTGAAGGCCTACCTGGTTCAGCAGGGCGTGGAGATTCGAGTGTGTTAACAGAACAACAGCGTAACCAGCTGGACTGGGAAAAAACGGATAACCTGATGCCGGTCATCGTCCAGCACGCCGTATCCGGCGAAGTATTGATGCTGGGCTATATGAACCAGGACGCGCTGGCACAGACGGAACAGAGTGGCAAAGTTACCTTTTATTCCCGCACTAAGCAGCGCCTGTGGACCAAGGGTGAAACCTCCGGCAACTTCCTGAATGTTGTCAGCATCACGCCTGACTGTGATAACGACACGCTGCTGGTGCTGGCAAACCCAATAGGCCCAACGTGCCATCTGGGCACACCCAGCTGCTTCGCACCTGCGAAGCATGACTGGCATTTTCTGTACGAACTGGAACAGCTCCTGGCTTCACGCAAGACCGCCGACCCGGAAAGCTCATACACAGCGAAACTGTACGCCAGCGGCACAAAACGTATCGCCCAGAAAGTGGGTGAAGAAGGCGTTGAAACTGCTCTTGCCGCCACGGTGAATGACAGGTTTGAACTGAAGAATGAAGCATCCGACCTGATCTATCACCTGCTGGTACTGCTGCAGGATCAGGATTTGGATTTAAGCGCGGTGATTGAGAATTTGAAGCAGCGGCATAAATAGCTGTTTGATAGATGCAAAAAAGGCCGCTGACGCGGCCTGATATATTTTTGCGAGATACTTAAGCGTTTAGCTTGTAGTTGCGAAGCGCATTACGTCCTAGCACCACACCGGCCCCAATCATACAACCGAGTAGCGCCGCCAGAATCAGGGTTAAGCCTCTTTTAGGCGCATCGCGCTTTATAGGCAAAGTTGGCTTTAAAACATAACGATAGGCATGGATGGTTTTAGGGTCGATTTTCAGTGCCTGGATATCAAACAAGTTTTGCTTTGTTTGATAGTAAGCGCCAGGGAAAACAAGCGGACGAGTCGACTCATTTTTGACCATTGAAGAGAGCGCCTCACTGCCGAGCAGAACCAAGGTGTCCTGGGTTACGTCTGAACCCTGCTGAATCTGCGGCGAGGTAACCTTTGATTCTTCAGCAAATTTCAGTGCCTCTTTGATCTGCTTGATACGCAGCTCTTTTTGCTCTCGAGCCACCTTTTCCTGCGTTTGCAGTGAATCAATCAGAATCTGGATTTGCAGCTTGATGTTATCATCGAGATCCAGCGCCAGCTCTTCACCCACCTGCTCATCAACCTGTTGCAAATACTGGGCAACCTTGGCGCGGGCATTCTCAGGCGTGTCGCCGACGTAACTGATTTTCAGCGGCAGAGCCTGTCCTTTAACCGAAGGCTCAACGGTCAGCTTTTCCGGCTCTTCCAGGTTGTCCAGCGTTTCGGACAAGGCTGAAAGAGAGGTGCTTAGGCGCCCCACAACGCGGTTTTGAATATCGGTAATATTCGGTGCTGCGCCGCCATAAAGGACATTGAGGGCATTGTTATAGGTTGCTATTTGCGCAGCATCAGGCTGCGTGATGATTGTTGAAGAAGTCCATTTCTCTTTTGCTACCAGAAGGTAGACACCTGCGAGGACGATCATCACAACGGTAACGGCGATGATGGTCACCTTTCCCTTCCACAATTGAACAATAAGATCAATCAAATCAACAGATTCAGGCGTGTTTCCAATATGATTGCGCATCATATTATTGTTATCTTGGTTCATGATTACCCTAAGAAAAATGTTCCAAATAAAGCGAGGAATTATGCAACCACAGTATAATCAGATAACCAAGAAAATGCCTGAAAGTAATTGCGAAAATTTGTCAGAATTAACTGAAAAGGCAGGAAAAACGCAGGGAATTCCAAGGGAAGAAGTGGGTAAGAATTTCGTTAACCCAAGGTAAAAGACGACTAAACATTGAAGGAAGGGCTTGCAAAAAAAAGACCAATGATGTGGATTTCACTGGTCTTTTTCAGAAACTATAACCTATTGAAAGAAATTATTTTTCCACCCACTCGGTATGGAAAATCCCTTCTTTATCAATACGCTTGTATGTATGAGCACCAAAGTAGTCACGCTGCGCCTGGATCAGGTTGGCAGGCAGAACCGCAGAGCGATAGCTATCGTAGTAAGAAATTGCAGCGGAGAAAGTAGGCGTAGGGATACCATTTTGTACCGCGTAAGAAACAACGTCGCGCAGCGCCTGCTGGTATTCATCAGCAATTTTCTTGAAGTATGGTGCCAGCAGCAGGTTAGCAATTGCTGGGTTCTCGGCATACGCATCGGTAATTTTCTGCAGGAACTGAGCACGGATGATACAGCCAGCACGGAAAATTTTAGCGATTTCGCCGTAATTAAGATCCCAGTTATTTTCCTCAGACGCTGCGCGCAGCTGTGAGAAGCCCTGCGCGTATGAGACGATCTTACCCAGGTACAGCGCGCGACGAACTTTCTCGCCGAACTCAGCTTTATCGCCTGAGAAAGGCTTAGCCTGTGGTCCGCTCAGGACTTTAGACGCGGCAACGCGTTGCTCTTTAAGGGAAGAGATGTAACGCGCGAATACGGATTCAGTGATCAGTGACAGCGGTTCACCAAGATCCAATGAGCTCTGGCTGGTCCACTTACCAGTGCCTTTATTCGCTGCTTCATCAAGAATGACATCAACAAGGTCATTACCGGCTTCATCTTTCTTAGTGAAGATGTCTTTCGTGATGTCGATGAGATAGCTGCTCAGTTCACCTTTATTCCACTCGGTGAAGGTAGTTGCCAGCTCTTCATTAGACAGATTCAGACCGTGCTTCAGCAGCGAATAGGCTTCCGCGATGAGCTGCATATCACCGTATTCGATGCCGTTATGAACCATCTTCACATAGTGACCAGCACCATCCGCACCAATATAAGCTACGCAAGGTTCACCATCTTCCGCAACTGCCGCGATTTGCTTAAGGATAGGCGCTACCAGCTCATATGCTTCTTTCTGGCCGCCAGGCATAATAGATGGGCCTTTCAGTGCGCCCTCTTCACCACCGGAAACACCGGTGCCGATGAAGTTGAAACCTTCAGCAGACAGTTCACGGTTGCGACGAATGGTATCCAGGAAGAAGGTGTTGCCACCATCAATAAGAATGTCACCTTTATCCAGATAAGGCTTAAGGGACTCGATGGTTTTGTCCGTGGCCTCACCCGCCTTCACCATCAACAGAATACGACGAGGCGTTTCCAGGGATTCCACAAACTCTTGCACTGTGTAGTAAGGAACCAGCTTCTTGCCCGGGTTCTCGCCGATAACTTCTTCAGTCTTGTCGCCAGAGCGGTTGAATACGGAAACGGTATAGCCACGGCTTTCGATATTGAGCGCAAGGTTACGCCCCATCACTGCCATACCAACAACGCCGATTTGTTGCTTGGACATTACATACTCCTGTCAGGTGTGGTCACCGCAGCTTGAGCGCGGCTTGAAGTGTGGATCAGATGTTAACTCAGGTTTGATAGAGCGTGATAGCATTAGATACTATGTGACCTGAATTGTAGAAAAACAAAGAGATTATACTGAGCTGCATGATCAAATAATAAACAGAACACGTGGCTAGCAATAAATAAATCTAATCATTTCCAAACAAATCACGGGTGTAAACCTTCTCTAATGCATCATTCAGGTCATGAGTCATACGATTAGTAATTATTATATCTGACTGTTTTTTAAACGCATCTAAATCACGTACTACACGTGATTTAAAGAACTCTTCATTTTCCATGGCTGGCTCATAGATGACCACCTCTATTCCTTTTGCTTTTATACGCTTCATAATACCTTGAATTGAAGACGCGCGGAAATTGTCAGAGCCGCTTTTCATTATAAGTCGGTAGACACCGACCACCTTTGGATTACGTTTAATTATTGAATCCGCAATAAAATCCTTCCGCGTACGGTTGGCATCCACAATTGCACTGATAAGATTATTTGGAACTGCTTCATAATTTGCAAGTAACTGTTTGGTATCTTTTGGCAGACAGTAGCCACCATAACCAAATGAGGGATTATTATAATGATTGCCAATTCGGGGATCCAAGCATACTCCCTCAATAATTTGCTGCGAATTTAAGCCTAAATGCTCTGCATAACTATCCAACTCATTAAAATAGGCTACACGCATTGCCAGATAGGTGTTTGCAAAAAGCTTTATAGCTTCCGCTTCGGTGGAGTCGGTAAATAATACAGGAACATCCTTTCTGATTGCTCCCTCAATAAGTAATTCAGCAAACAGCTTTGCGCGCTCGGAACGCTCGCCAATGATAATGCGGGAAGGATATAAATTATCATGCAACGCCTTTCCTTCTCGTAAAAACTCAGGCGAGAAAAAGATGTTATCAATTCCGTGTTTTTCTTTAATTGAATTTGTAAAGCCTACCGGAACAGTTGACTTTACAACCATTACAGCAGAAGGGTTAATTTCTAAAACATCCGCAATGACAGATTCGACACTAGCAGTATTAAAATAATTGGTGCTGGGATCATAATCTGTGGGCGTAGCGATAATAACAAAATTTGCATCATTATACGCTTCAATTTTATCAGTCGTTGCTTTAAATCTCAGCTTTTTGCTATAAAGATAATCCTGAATATCTGAATCAACAATGGGAGATTTTTTTTCATTCAGAAGGTCGACTTTAGATTGGACAATATCTAATGCTACAACTTCATGAGATTGTGCAATAAGCACACCGTTAGAGATACCAACATAGCCTGTGCCAACGATAGTGATTTTCATTTTTTAATTCACTCTTGTTTTAGAGAGTTTTCCGTATGCCATGTTTTTTAATAGATCGTATTACATAAAAGGTAAAGTACCATGCCGCTTTGTAGGTGCTGAAATTCAGGTGGTTTTTATAAAACTGCCATTGAGATATTAGTATTTTGAATTTATTAGAAGATAAACTATTATGGCCTTCTCTATATATAGCAAGTTCCTTAGGAACACACCATGCAAAATCAATTTGTTCTAGTATTTTTAACCAAAGTGCCATGTCCTGACGTTTACGAATGGTTGGCATATAAATCTTGCCTAATTTTTTAGTATCATACATTGCAGTAAGACAACCAATCACATTAGCTTTTAACAATTCTGAGTAATTCACACAGTGAGGGGGATGGATAAAACCAGATACCTGCCCGAACTCATCTATTTTTTTATACTGTGTATAGGTGAGATAGTAACTATTTTTGAGCATAAAGGAAATCTGTTCCTCTAATTTTTCTTTCTCCCACATATCATCACTGTCAAGAAAAGCAATAAAGCGTCCACGCGCTTGCATAATACTATTATTACGAGAAACCCCTGCACCAGAATTCACTTCATTCCGAAATATTTTGATGCGGAGATCATGCGCAGAAAATTCTTCCAATATTTTCTGCGTTCCATCAATTGAACAATCATCTGTAATCAATAGCTCCCAATCATGATAAGTTTGTTGAATTACTGATTTTATACTGTCTGCAACAGTCAATTCTGAATTGAAGGTTGGCATAATTACAGAAACTGTCGGTGACATATCTACTTAGTCCAGTATTTATATTATGTAATGCCAAATAGCATTATATAAACATTGAAAAAACAGGTGAATACTACTTTTGTGGCAATTCACATTGGAAAGATTAATACCAAAACGTCTAATCAATAACCATACCTTAAACCCATAATAGTCATCTATTGTAATATTTCTGTATAACTATATCCAATGAGTTTCTTAATGCATCAGCTTTAAATTTTGTAGACATTTTCGCAGTGGTTACATGCTCAGCATGATGAATTTTATAACCTTCATCATAATATACAGAAATATGACTACGCCGAGCTCGCTCAGCAATAAATAATTCTTCACCATAAAGAAATGCGGGATGGTCCAGGGATTCCCCACGTTTAAAATACTGGTCACCAATAATAATAAATGATCCATGAGGTGCATAAATAAAAGATGACTCTGGTTTTACTCTTTTCGTAGATGATTTTATTCTGCCCTTAATTTTAGCCAATAAACTATAAAGGGAGGCAAGTAATGGATGGCTGTTGATGCGGCTTAACATGAGTAACTTATTTTTACTAGGTCTGTTGATCAAAAAGGGATTTTGATGAATCCCATCTGAAGAAACGATGTCAGGGGCAAGGATGAAATCGTGTCTTTTATCCTTGGAGAGTTTTTCAAAAAAACCATCATCGGGAAAACTTATGTCTGTGTTTGAAAGAATTATCCATGACGGCAGCAGATTATTGCTTAAGTATTCCTTTAAGCCCTCAGCGGCGGCTTGCATGTAACCGAGATTCTCACCATAATCATAAATATGTAACCGTTCTCTGGAAAAAAAGGACTCTGTAAACTGCTCTTTTCCTGAGTTTAAGATTACTGCAACCTCCACTGCACTATGCATTTTAAGTACTGAGTCTACAAATTTCATAGTATCATCAGAGGAATTATAATCCACACATAAAACTAGTATCTTTCCCATTTTTTCCCTCAGAAATACAGATATAAAGCTATAGTGCGTTTTAGAGAACTTAAATAGATTTTATTTTTAAGCAAAAACAACTTTCTCTTGAAGGTGGATTTAACATTAAAGATTTCTTTAAAATCTTGCAAAAAAACCATCAATTGTTTATCTTCTATTTCATCATGATATACATCATAAAAACAATTTATTTGCTGCGATATTTTTATAAGCTGCGCTTGCATTTTACCTGTTCTTTTAAATTGCGAGCTTACTTGTTGAAGAACATTCCTTTTATTAGCCCCGATATTATTATTATCATGCTGCCGATACAGAAGAGTTTTATGATCTGAAAAATGAATTAAACCAAAGGTTTGGGCAACCAACATAAGCCACCAATCATGCATGTATATATTACTATTAATTTTTCGTGCCTTTTTCAATAAGGCACGATTAAAAATCATCGTTGCCCCTTGGCCAACATTTTGGAAATATAAATTCAGCGGATTTCTCTCGATTAAATAAGGGTTGATACCATCATAGTGAAAAAATGAACCGTCAATGATTTGAAGTTTTTCATTAGTAACTATCGAATCTCCAAAGATCAAAATTGGCCTTTCTTGGCCAAATTTGTTTTCTAGACCCGCAATTTCATCCATCAACCTATTGTACTTCTCATTAGTCCAGCAGTCATCTTGGTCAGCAAGGAAGTAGTAACCATAGTTATCATCACAATTATTTATTAAATGTATGAAATTCGCGGTAGCACTTCCATGTCGATTGCCCTTACTCAAAGAAATGTTCAGGTGCTCACATTTTCCGATGATATCAATAGTTGCATCAGTTGAACAATCATCAGAAACAAATAAATCAACACATGAAGGAAATGAATTGAGGGATTCTTCAATAAATCTAGCACCATTATATGTTGCTAATAATATAAGTGCATTGTTATTTTCCATAAATAGGTTTGCTTCCATAATGAATAATTAAAGCTATTAAGCATAACGCTGGGAAAATTAGAGCAAATGACAGGAAATACATCATTGCCATTCCTGAAAAGTCCTGTTCTATGAAACATGCAAAATATGCCAGTGTAACGTACAGGGCTAAACCAAAAACTCCCTTACCGGAAAGGTAATATAATTTATTTCGGATAAACCCTACCATTAGCCCCAGTATAAATGAATAAATGATTGCACCAAAAGTGCCAAAATAAAATAAACCAAAAACATTGTGCCTAGCATTCGGTCCTGATAAAGCTTCAGAATTGTACATACTATCAAAAATAACAAGACCAATATGAGTAGGCAGTAAATCTTGCGGAACAATTCGCGTTGCACCCAGAAAATCTTTAAATAATGCCATAAAAGCGTGATCGCTTGCCATAACGGTAGCTAAGAAATCATTCGGCCAAGCCATGAAGAAAACATCACCGGAATTGACAAATCTCATCATTAAGCCCACAAATAAGAACTCAATATCCACAACGCCATATACGGCAAGGCTTTTATATATATTGTTACTAACGCCACGGGAATAGCCAAAACGATTAACCAAAGAATATATTTTTTTATTGCTTTCTCTTTATTTTTTGGTAATTCAAATTGTTGTGAATAAAATAACACAAGTCCATAGATAAAAACTATTGTCAGCAATCCTGCTTTAGAACCACTCAACACTTGTGTGCCTAAATAAAATAAAATAAATACACCGTCGTAAATTTTTTGTGCAATGTTTCTTTGAAGGTATGTGACTCTAAACAGCACTATACTTAAGGAAACAATAGAAGTTATGGTAATTATTCTATTAAAAATACCAAATCCCCCCCACCTGCAAAAGTTTCAAGCCTCGACTCACTAAATAGGGGAATTCCTTTATATTTATAAACAATTAATTGAGAGATAACAAATAACACGGATGATAATGTATATAAAACACCAGCGCTACCACTATAATTGAAAGGCTTTAGAATTATCCTTTTCCTAATTGGACGGTTCAATTTCCACCCACAAAGAAAGCAAACTGAGTAAATAAGAACATTACAAAATAGTAATCAGATATTTTTCCTTCATAATATAAAAAGTACACCACAGAATAACTTGACGCAGCTAATATCAAAAAGAAAAACATTGGCTCATAAATAGAATATACATGTTTCCTCATCAACAACCAAACTGAGATCAAACTTAGAAAAAGAAAAAATAACCCTACTCCTAAATTTTGTGTAAATAGAAGAAAAAAATCGTATTTAGCCATAATGTTTTTATTCTTGAAGGAAGAAAAATCCCATTTTACAATAGGGGTATTTTATATAACAGATACTTTCTTTTTTATCTTGGAGAATAAGTATTTTATGAAATATAATAGAGAAAAATATTTTATGTCATTAACTCTCAACTCATTTCGACGAATCAGCGTATAACATGTGTCATAAAGCTTGTAATACCATATTCCTTTACATCCACTTTGGAACGCAAAGTCCTTTTGCTTGTCCAGAATTGTTAGCGTGTCTTTTAATAGTCGAGTATTCTCGACGAATATAGAATTCGCTTCATGCAGCCGATATTTTGCCACAACATCATTGGTCAGTTTAATATGATAATGCTGCAATAACTTTAGATAAAGATCCCAGTCTTCGAGACGGAGCTCTTTAGAAAACCAACCGATATCTTCAAGCGATTTCCGAGTATACAAAGCCGACATTGCAGGTAGATAATTTTTATGAAGAATAGAGCGATAGGTTACGTCTTCTTCAGTTGATATATCTGCATTATATTTCTCAATAAATTTTTCATTACTCTGAGGGTTCAATTCAGAGAAGATTAACGCATCTCCAAATACGGCAGCATAAGAATCATGATCTAAAGAGTCGAGTATAGTGACAAGACTATCTATTTTATGAGGTAAAAACTGATCGTCCGAAGCAAGCAAGGTAATGTATTGTCCTGTAGAAAGACTCAACATCTCATTTAATGTTTCAGTCAGCCCTTTATTTTCTCGATATATAAAGATGGTGTTTACAAAGCGCTCACGGCAAGCTTGTTCTAATTGCTTAATTTCATTAACGCTGTTATCAGTAGAACCATCATCAATAATTATTAGCTCAATATAAGCATATGTCTGACTAATAACACTTAGCATGGCATCTTTAACATATTCTTGATGGTTATAAGAAGGTATGCAACATGTCACAATCGCTTTTGTTTCGTTTAATTTATGCATTATTATTTATTGCTTTAATTGGCTTGAGGAAGAAAAACATAACACAGAAATAAATAACATAGTTTAATAGATAGGCTATATTGGCGCCTTGTAATCCATAAATATTAATAAACAATGTGGATAAAAGAACAAATGTTAACGAGAATATTAACTCTGTTGTAATGAACCATTTTGTCATACCTCGAGAAAGCATAGGAAATGCATAAAGCCAGCTTGCAATTTTTACGACATCGCCTACAAGTTGAATACCAAATAATCCTCTCGCCTCAGAAAAATCTTTTGTAAAAAGCAAAGTGATTATAATATCTTTTGAAAAATACACTATCATTGCTAATACAGTAGCGATAGGAATAAATAACAACGCTGTTTTATTAACTTCTTTGCGCAGTAGACTATCATCTATTGCTGATAGTTTTGGAAGATAATATGTACTTAGTGCAATAGTAAGGACTGAAAGATAGGTTTCCGATATCTTCCATACGGCCTGCCACTGTCCAGCTGCATCCCAACCTAAATGTTGTACCATGATCTTTCTAATAATTATAAGTGCAATAGGAGTACATAATGCGGTTGTTATTGCCATAAGAATATAGCCACTTAATGCTTTGTACTGCTCTTTTTCAGCCCCCCCCCAAAAATGACACCATCTAAACCAAGATTGTTTATAACTGCCTATTATTATAGCCGTACCTATCAATCCATTTTGTAACGCGACAGCAATTAAAGCACCTTCAACATTCAATTTAACGACAAAGGTGATCATCACAGCACACGATATTAACACCGAGATAAAACTTTGGATTATAAATCGTTTAAATAATTGCTGACCATTGATTATTGATATTAAAAGATTACCGAATGCAGAAAAAGGTAATGCTATCAAACAAAGTAATATAATCCAGAAGTAATCAGGGTTTAAAAATAGCCATGCTGATAGAGGCCTTGAAAACACAGCAAAGAGGGGAGTAACTATTGCGAGTAATAACAAGATTAGCTTGAGGCTTGCTTTCCACCATGGAGAACAAGCAATATAGCCATCCTTGTTATATTGTGCAGTATATCGCACAACACCATTACCTGCAGGGGATGTAACTAACCCATTCAGCATGGTCATGACATTTTGTATTTGGCCCAGCATAGACATCCCTGAAGGGCCAATATAAACAGCAACTACTTTGGCAACTATAAATCCTGAAAACATTCGGCAAAGTGTTAACAATGCCGAAAAGAAAGTTACACTGAGCAATTTTTTCATGCAGTGAACTCATTGACTGCTTTTATCACTCGCTTAATATCATGCTCGTCCATAGTAGGATCAACCGGAAGTGACAACACTTGGGTATGTAATTTTTCAGTCAACTCCAAGGTTAAATTATTATATTCTTTATAGGCAATTTGTTTATGTGGTGGGATTGGATAATGAATTAGTGTGCTAATTTGACATTTACGCATATATTCTACAAAGCTATCTCGACACGCTGTTTTGATAACATAGAGATGCCAAACGTGGTTTTCAGAATCCCTCAAATCAGGTTTGGTTATAAGTGGATTTTCAATACCCTTAGTGAAGGATGAAGCGATATAGCGACGGAGAGTAATATCTTCATCTAAATATTTTAATTTCACTCTCAACATAGCAGCTTGAATCTCATCAAGTCTACTATTCACACCTTTATATATGTTTTTATATTTTTCTTTGGACCCATAGTTTCCCAAAGCACGCAGTGCACTGGCTAATTCGTCGCTATTTGTTGTTACCGCGCCGGCATCGCCAAGGGCTCCAAGATTTTTACCAGGATAGAAGCTAAAACCAGCAGCATCGCCCCATGATCCCGCTCGTCTGCCATCAATGCTAGCACCGTGAGACTGAGCCGAATCTTCTAACACCAGAAGCCCCTTTTCATTAGCAATACGCATAATATCTTTCATTGGACAAATCTGCCCATAAAGATGCACTGGTATTATTACGCGCGTTTTTGCGCTCAGAGCGCGTTCAATTCCAAAAGTCGTTATATTAAATGTTAGTGGATCAGGTTCAACAAATACAGGAGTCAGTTTATTTTCAGTTATCGCAAGAACTGTGGCTATATAAGTGTTGGCAGGCACGATAACTTCGTCCCCATCTTTTACTTTTCCAAGCTCTTTCCATGCTCGCAGCGTCAAAACCAGTGCATCCAACCCGTTTGCTACACCTACACAATGTTTTACCCCGCAGTAGGATGCGAATTCTTCTTCAAATAAACTTAGTTCATTTCCCGCAATATACCAACCAGAATCAATAACACGCGCACAAGCATTTTTTAATTCATTGCTATATCGGGAGTTAATTTTTTTTAAATTCAAAAAATCAATCATTATTGTTCACCATGTATTTTGAGAAGCCTTTCAGCGCATTGAAGTATGATTCTTTTTCGAAATTAAAGAAGTAATCCAATTCATTTTCACTAATTATTTTCGCGCCTAACTTAGTATGAAAACGAACAACTTTTGCATTATCTTTTCTCACGTCAAAATGAGAGCGTTCAAAGTTCAAATCGTTGAAAGCAATATTATAAACTAACAAAGCACTTTCAATAGCTGAAGAAGGTGTTTTGTCATTATTTAATATCCAACTTCCCCAGCAAAATGATTTTTTCTCTATTATAAAATCATACAATCTTACCGTACCTATTCTTTTTTTATTATCAGCTCGCTGAATTATGAAATAATACTCACCACCTTCAGATTCTTTTTCTTTATATTGCTTGATCCATTTTTTCTGAGTACTGACGCCTCCTTCTGTTTTCGATAAGTGCTTATTATAATCTTTATTGACTCGTAATTCATAAATGAATTCAGCATCATCTTCTTCAACAAGTCTAAACTCAATTGTTTTGCTTCTGTTGTTTTTAAACATCTGAAGCCTCTTCAAGGAATTTTTCGTAATCTCTAACATAGTCAGCTTCGTCATAAAGACAATCTGCCAATACCATCAACACGCAATCTTCCGAGAAATCGTACATTTCTCGCCAAATACAAGAATCAATCAATAGACCCTGTGCAGGATTATCCAATAGTAGCTCAACCCGCTCAACTCCATCATCAAGAACAAAACGACACGACCCTCGAACCGCAATTGCAACTTGTTTTAGTTTTTTGTGTGCATGAAACCCTCTTCTAACACCTTCTTTGGTATTAAACATGTAATAGACACGTTTAATTTCAAAAGGAATGTTATGTTCCTCTTCAAGCGCAATTAGCGATCCGCGTTCGTCACCATGTGCTTGTAGTGGTATAAGTTTTATTTCCATAGTTACTCGCTAAACATATCAGCTGATTCGAAAGTTAAAGCCTGCATATCTTTATCGGAGATGATATCAGGTTGAATTGGCCACTCAATGTTAAGTTGGGCATCATTCCAGAGGATGCTTCGCTCAGTTTCCTTTGAGTAAAAATTATTGGTTTTATAGTGAATTTCGGTAGCATCTTCCAGTGCAATAAATCCATGTGCAAATCCTTCTGGTATCCAAATTTGCTTTTTATTACTTGCACTTAGTTCAACACCAACCCACTTTCCGAAAGTAGCCGAACCTTTACGAATATCAACAGCAACGTCAAAGATAGTTCCACTCAAACATCTGACCAACTTCGTTTGAGCGAAAGGTGCAAGTTGATAATGTAAACCACGTAAAACGCCTTTCGATGATAAAGAATGATTATCCTGAACAAAATTAACGCTGCGACCAACTACTTCTTCAAATGCTTTTTGATTAAAACTCTCGAAAAAGAACCCTCGCTCATCGCCAAAAACTTTGGGTTCAAAAATTAGAACATCTGGAATCTCTGTTTTAATAACTATCATCGGCTAGCTACCTTTAACCATCTTCAACAAGTACTTACCATAATCATTCTTCGCCAGTGGCGCTGCCAGTTTCTTCACCTGCTCCGCATCGATAAAACCCTTACGGAAAGCGATCTCTTCCGGACATGCGACTTTCAAACCCTGACGCAGCTCGATGGTCTGGATGAAGTTACTCGCTTCAATGAGGCTTTGATGGGTACCGGTATCTAACCATGCGTACCCACGGCCCATCATTGCAACGGACATGCGGCCCTGTTCCATGTAGAGACGGTTGATATCTGTTATTTCTAATTCGCCGCGCGGTGAAGGTTTAAGGGTCTTGGCCATTTCTACAACGCTGTTGTCATAGAAATATAAACCAGTAACGGCATAATTACTTTTCGGCTCAAGCGGTTTCTCTTCCAGAGAAATAGCTTTTCCTTCTTTGTTGAATTCGACAACACCATAACGTTCTGGGTCATGGACATGATAAGCAAAGACGGTTGCGCCATTATCTTTAGCAACAGCGTTTTCTAACTGTTTCTGTAGGTCGTGGCCATAGAAGATGTTATCTCCTAAAACTAACGCACAATCATCGTTACCGATAAACTCTTCACCGATGATGAATGCCTGCGCCAGTCCATCTGGACTTTCTTGTACTTTATACTGCAGGTTCAGACCCCACTGGCTTCCATCGCCCAGCAGTTGTTCAAAGCGCGGGGTGTCCTGAGGGGTACTGATGATCAAAATGTCACGAATACCCGCCAGCATTAAGGTGCTGATCGGATAGTAGATCATAGGTTTATCATAAATAGGCAACAGTTGTTTGCTGACAGCCATTGTTACCGGGTACAGACGAGTACCTGAACCACCAGCGAGAATAATCCCTTTACGCTTAGTCATAATAATTTCTCAATTTGTTTGTGCCCAGAAGGGGGTAATTACCAATCGTTATAAGTTATTCGCCGTAGAAAACAGCTCAGCAAGCATTCTTTTTACACCCACTTCCCATGCTGGCAAGGTCAATCCAAAAGTCGTCTGGAACTTATTTGTATCCAGGCGAGAATTATTTGGGCGACGTGCAGGGGTTGGATAAGAAGAAGTAGGAACTGGATTTGTTTTGTTCACCGCCAAAATCAAACCAGCCTGTCTTGCCTCTGAAAACACCAGATTGGCGTAATCAAACCAGGTTGTCGTACCGGAAGCAACCAAGTGATAGAGGCCTGAAACCTGAGGATCTCTTCTCGCAGTAGTGATGGCATGCGCCGTGCAATCCGCCAGCAATTCAGCACCGGTAGGCGCACCAACCTGATCATTAATGATCGAAAGTTCCTCACGATCTTTTGCCAGCCGCAGCATAGTCTTCGCGAAGTTATTGCCTTTCCCTGCATAAACCCAGCTGGTACGGAAAATGAGATGCTTGGAACAATAGGTTTGTACAGCCATTTCACCCGCTAACTTCGTTTCGCCGTAGACATTAAGGGGCGCGGTGGCATCGGTTTCTTGCCAGGGTTTATCTCCATCACCCGGGAAGACATAATCCGTCGAGTAATGGACAAGCCATGCGCCCAGCTTTTCAGCCTCTTTAGCGATGGCTTCCACGCTGGTAGCATTCAATAACTGAGCAAAATCACGTTCGCTTTCTGCTTTATCTACCGCCGTATGAGCAGCGGCGTTAACAATAACATCTGGCTTAACCCGGCGCACGGTTTCAGCCACGCCCTCAGGATTACTAAAATCACCGCAATATTCAGTTGAATGTACGTCAACGGCAATAACATTACCTAAAGGTGCCAATGAGCGCTGCAGCTCCCAGCCTACCTGACCTGTTTTACCGAACAGAAGGATATCCATTATTTGCGTTCCCCATAATTCTGCTTGATCCAATTCTTGTAGGAACCACTTTTAATGTTCTCAACCCACTGCTGGTTAGCCAGGTACCATTGCACCGTCTGGCGAATCCCGCTTTCGAAGGTTTCCTGCGGCTTCCAGCCCAATTCGCGGCTGATTTTATCTGCATCAATCGCATAGCGGCGATCGTGGCCAGGACGATCGGCAACATAGGTGATTTGCTCACGATAGGAATTGGCCTTAGGCACAATTTCATCCAGCAGATCACAAATGGTATGTACCACATCGAGATTTTTCTTCTCGTTATGCCCACCGATGTTGTAGGTTTCGCCAATCGCGCCTTTGGTCACTACGGTGTAAAGCGCACGAGCGTGATCTTCTACGTAGAGCCAGTCGCGAATCTGGTCCCCCTGCCCATACACCGGGAGCTTTTTACCCTCCAGTGCATTAAGAATTACCAGCGGGATTAATTTTTCCGGGAAGTGGTAAGGGCCATAGTTGTTCGAGCAGTTTGTAACAATGGTCGGAAAACCATAAGTACGAAGCCACGCGCGAACCAGATGATCGCTGGAAGCTTTTGAAGCAGAGTATGGGCTGCTCGGCGCGTATGAAGTCGTTTCTGTGAACAGAGGTAATTCTTCGCCTGCTGGACGTTCGTCAGGGTGCGGTAAATCACCGTAAACTTCATCAGTGGAAATGTGATGGAAACGGAACGCCGCTTTGCGCTTTTCATCAAGTGCAGACCAGAATGCTCTTGCAGCTTCCAGCAGGGTATAGGTGCCAACAATGTTGGTTTCAATAAACTCGGCTGGCCCGGTAATTGAGCGATCGACGTGACTTTCCGCCGCCAGGTGCATTACCGCATCGGGCTGATGCTCTGTAAAAATCTTATCCAGCGCCGCTCTGTCGCAGATATCAGCCTGTACAAACGCATAACGCTCGTTCGCAGAAACTTCTATCAAAGATTCCAGATTACCCGCATAGGTTAATTTATCGACGTTAACGACGCTGTCCTGGGTATTATTAATAATATGACGAACGACCGCAGAACCGATAAAGCCGGCACCACCAGTAACAAGAATTTTCACGAAATATTCTCTCTAAAATTATGGAGTGATTATTTTCTAAAATAATATCTGAAGTTATAATCATCAAAGGAATTAAATATACAATTGGGGCAGGAAATATTTTCCCACGCTACCGCCCCTGGCTCAACAGCTACCAGAGTACTGATTTTGTACTTACATAGACTTGGCCTTGGGAGGCTTCCGTCGGAAGAGGAGCACATTAGGATAAGTTATGTTACCTGTTGCTCATGACCTATTCTAATGGGCTCGAAAACTATCGGATTATGCTAACTTTTAAGCCATAAAAAAACGGCAGTAAGCCGCAACGAAGCTGCACACCGCAACCTTGTCGCCACTCATCACTGCCGTTCTTCTTATGTGGCATATTCAGTCATTGACGGTTAAATCAACGAACCAGCATCTTCTGGATGCTTTCCCTGAACTTCTGCCCTTCTTTATGGTTACGCAGGCCGTACTGTACGAACGCCTTCATATAGCCCATTTTTTTACCGCAGTCGTAGCTTTCGCCCGTCATTAGCGCCGCTTCAACAGGTTGCTTTTCGTTCAGCGCAGCGATGGCATCCGTTAACTGGATACGGCCCCATGCGCCCGGTTCAGTTTTTTCCAGCTCTGGCCAGATATCCGCAGACAGGACGTAGCGGCCAACGGCTGCCAGGTCAGAATCCAGCGATTGTGGTTCATCTGGTTTTTCAACAAAGTTTACGATGCGGCTGACCTGCCCGTCGTTGTTCAGCGGCTCCTCGGTGGTAATCACTGAGTAGGCAGAAAGATCTTCATTCGGCATGTGACGCGCCAGCACCTGGCTGCGGCCGGTTTCGTTAAAACGGGCCACCATTGCCGCTAAATTATAGCGCAGTGGGTCCGCACTCGCGTTATCGAGCACCACGTCTGGTAGAACGACCACAAACGGGTTGTTTCCTACTGCCGGCTGAGCACAAAGGATAGAGTGCCCCAGACCAAGCGGCTGTGCCTGACGGACGTTCATGATTGTGACGCCCGGAGGACAAATGGACTGTACCTCTGCCAGCAGCTGACGCTTAACGCGCTGCTCAAGCAGGGCTTCCAGTTCGTAAGACGTGTCGAAGTGGTTCTCAACGGCGTTCTTGGAGGAGTGGGTTACCAGCACGATCTCTTTGATGCCAGCAGCGACGATTTCATCGACGATATACTGGATCATCGGCTTATCGACAATCGGCAGCATCTCTTTTGGAATCGCCTTGGTGGCAGGCAACATATGCATCCCAAGACCTGCTACTGGAATAACTGCTTTCAAATTAATCATATTCAGTCCCACCTCAAAATGGTTGAAGGATTATAGTCTTTTCGTGCCCTGATGCCAGCATGAATTCATCCCAATATTAGTAGCTCATCTTATCCCCCGCGCCGGGGGTTACAAAACAAAAAAGCCCCTATTAATGTCAATAAGGGCTCAGAAAACTCGCAAAGTCGCTTGATTGTTTATTTACGCAACGCAGGCAGCGCAAAGTTCAAGTTGTCGGTGTTCACGTGCTGTTGATCGACCCGGTCGATATCCACCGAACTTTGCCCTTTTTCGTTGACCGCATGCACGTCGGCAAGCGACAGCAGCGTGTCGTTCTTCGCCATAAAGCGGCCCCGCACGTCCTTACGCAAATCGAAGTGCAGCTTAAGGGCCGGGCCAAGGTCGGAGCGCTGCATCACGCTCACATTTCTGACGAACAGATGTTGCGGTTTGTTGTGCAGCTCAAGCGACGCGCGCTTAATCGTCATGTTAGTGATCGAGACGAACGACGACGCGTTACCCGAAGACACCTGAATCCCGCGGGCGTGATACGGCAACCGGGTGTTATCAAGCGTAATGTTATTCAGACGGAAATTTTGCGGGATAGACAGGTATTTACCCTTAACCGTGCCATAGCCAATCAGGAACCCGGCACTGTCTACCATATCAATATTATCAATGACGAAATTATCACAGCCATAAATTGCCACGGTGGCGTTATCAATGCCGGCAGTTTTGCTGAAGGTACGGTTTATATTGCGAGCCTTAACGTTGCGGATAATGAAATGCTTGCCGTTCTCAACATGCACCAGCTGGCGACAGTTACTGCCGGTAATATTGGCGATCACAAAATTTTTCACCGACAGCTCTTCCCGGTACTCATTATTATATCGGCTGCCCGCAAGCCCAATGCCAATACCCCAGTTGACCTTGCCGTTCGTGCAATCGATGTTTTCGATAACATGATCAGATATCAACAGGTTATGGTCGTTAATCGCCACGTTCCATTCAATGGCGTCACCCTGCAGGCGGTTAAAGTGACCGTTGGTGATCCGCACATTTTCCATCCGATTCTGAAAACCCTGGCGCAGGATGCCGTAGTTGGCATCATGAATGGTGATGTTATCGATAACCAAGTTACGCATCGTGCGCATCACCTTGTCTTTGCCACCGATATAAATCTGCGTCACCGGCACCATGCCGCTCATGTCGATACCGCAGATGCTGATATCGGAGCCGCGTACGTCGAGAATAACGTTATTGAAGCGTCCGCCCTTCTCGCCGAGAATTTTACAGTCGTCCTGTAGGATAAAACGGCCTTTCCCGTTGCCCCTAAGGCCTCCCGCGACCTTTAGCGTTTTCCCCGCAGGCATGAAGATTGGGGAATTGATGCCATCACAGACTAAATCCGCTGGCACGACGACCGTATCCGCGTGCTCAAAAGCCTGTTCAAAAGCGGCGGGCCAGCTACCTTTGAAAAAGATCTGAACGCTGACCTCTTTTTTAGAACTGGCTGCCAGCACTGCGCGCGGGAGCGTTGCGGGCACAGCGGCCAGCAGCGAACTGGCCCACAGCAGCTTTCGGCGGAAGGGAGAAAACGGCAGGTTACTGAATTTAAATCTTTTTCGCATACGTCCTCGTGAAGCTTCACTCGGTGGATTTACAGCGTATGGAGCTGATGGGCTAACTTCTGATAAATAACTTTTTGATTAAATTCGCTTTCTACTTTTTCACGCGCGAGCGTAAGCATCGACCTGAGCCGTTCTTCTTCTACGCTGGCAAAAGCCTGTAGCTGATTTGCCAGGGCAACGGCGTCATACTCGGGCACCAGCCAGCCGGATTCCCCGGCGTCAATCAGTTCGGGAATGCCGCTGTGAACGGTTGAGACAACGGGAATGCCCACTGCCATCGCCTCCATCAGCGCAACCGGGATACCTTCCATGTCGCCGTCTCCGCCTGTGACGGACGGCAGCAGAAACAGATCGGCCTTGTCCAGCATGGCCTTCACTTCGTGGTTCGGCTTAAATCCCAGCATGTGAACCTCGCCAACAAGCTGGTTCTGCTCGATAAGCGTGCGCAAACGAGTTTCCCACGGGCCGAGGCCCAGGATATTGTAACGGAATTTAACGCCGCGTTCTTTCAGCAGCCGACAGGCTTCAATCGCCACGTGCAGCCCTTTTTTCTCGGTCAGCCGCGCGACGGAGATGATATCCAGCGTTTTGGCAGCCGCTTTTACCGGGCGCACTGAAAAACGCTCCATGTCCACGCCCATACGGGAGACGGCAATTTTATGCGCCGGGCAGCCCATCTTCTCCAGTCGGCTGGCCCAGAGATTGCTGATGGGCAGCATGAGATCGCCACGCGTGAACAGCTTCTGATATTCCGGCGTGTAATGGGCCAGCGCCTCGCGGCCTGAAATATCAATACCGTGGAAAACAGTGGCAATTTTGCCCTTCAGCAGGCCCAGCTCACGCAGCTTGGCGGCGGTAACACCCGCCGGGCCGAAATGAGCGATATAAACATCCGCCTGTAAAGGCCGTGGGTTACGCCCACAGATAGCAGACAGAATAAGATTGCGGGCCTCTTCACCGTAGCGCTTCGCGTTTAGCGCACGCCAGGTGCGCGGCCGCAGCGAACCACGCAGCGTGTTCAACGCGCGGGACTGCAGCTTTGCCAACTTCCCTTCCGGCTCGTCCATTAGCCAGGTGGTTTTCTCCGCCAGGCGATACTCTTTGAACGCCGCATGGGTGTTGGCCAAATCGCCCTTCTGAATCGCAACGATCTCCACCTCGTAGCCCATATCGATGAACGCCACGATCTGATTCAGGACGAAGGTTTCGGACGCGACCGGGAACTTGAGCAGGAAAAAACCAACCTTCATTTCGCCTCCTTGACTCGCGTCAGTACAGACTCGACCATGCGCAGACCAGTCTGGCGCTCGGCCTGTACGGCAAGCGAAAGACGCTCATTTATCACCGGCAGCTGGCCAAGCACGTCCGCTACTACGCCCTGCAGCGACCCGTCCAGCAGCTGGCGGATATCAATCGCCATTTCCGGCATACCGAGCTGCTGCATGATGCCCGCAGACTTGTGCTCGTAGTTGATGGCGATGGCTGGCGTACCGAAGTTCATGGAGATAATGGCGGAGTGCAGGCGCGTGCCCACGGTCAGCTCACATTCTGCCAGCAGCTTGCCCATTTCCAGGTCGTTCAGCTCGTCCATGACCACATGATACTGGTCCGGTTGATTCACATACTGCCTGAGGTTGAGCGCAATCATGCGGTCATCTTTGTTGTAGCTGTCGATACCCGTACACGTTGATAACGCCAGCACCTGATAGCCCTGCTCAATTACGCGGTTAACCACGGCGGCAAACGCCTGCTCGTAGGCCTTCTGTGTAGTGCCCAGACGCTTATCGAACGGCGCAAGCTCGCGCAGAGTGATGGCGACGGTTTTCTTACGTTTGATGATGTCAAACCAGTGGCGCACCGCGTAGCTCGGCACAAACGTCTCGTTGTGATGCTCAACCAGCCAGGCCGTATCCACGCCCACCTCCACTTTGCTGGTATCGATGTTACTCTGCTTCATCAGGTCGAGGCTGACGGATTCACGCAGGATCAGCGCCTTTGCATTGCCAAACGCGTAGCTCGCCAACTGGTTAAACTGCGGGTCCTGGAACGGCCCCACGCTGTGGCCAACCATGTACACTGGCTTTTTCGCCATAAAGCTACATAGCGCATGTTCAAACTGGGAAACACCGTACAGATCGACAAAAAACGACCCGCCAACCTGGATGATGGCATCGTATTGGTGGAGCGATTTCACAAAGTCGATAAAACCCTGTGGAATAGAGATATTCCGCAGGCGACCGCTGTCTGTCGCCTTCGCTATCAGCACCTGGTGCTGGTATTTACGGCGCAGCACCTTCTTAACACGCCCCATTAGCCCGACGGCATTGTTATGCAGCCTCCTTTGTTTATAGAGGTCGTCGCCCAGAACCGGGCGGCCCAGCAGCCAGGCGGAACTCACCGGATAACGGCTCATCACGTCAACTTGTACCGTGTCGTCAACGGTAGTAATGGCATCAATCAGGCCGCGCAAAATAGCGCTGTCGCCACGGTTGCCACAGGTGTGGTTGCCAAGAATCAATAATTTCATACAGACCTCTTATTTATATGGGGTTCTTAGCTCGCGCGGAGCAGCGCCTTCAAGCGATCGCTGCGGCAAAACTGGCGCTTAAGCTCAACGACCAGCGCGTTGCGGGAAAGTGCGAGCATGACAATAAAGGCAGCGGCACCTGCGGCAATCTGCACGGCCAGCAGTGCAGAGAGAGGCATATGGCCCTTCAGCGCCCCCCCAAGTGCTGCGCTGACCACAAGCGTAGGAATCGACAGATAAAACGGCAGCCAGATGCTGGCGATATACTCGCGATAACTCGAGCCCAGCACTGGTTTAATCATGATGAAGTAGCTCAGCACGGTGTTGAGCATCTGCACCAGCAGGAAACCCAGCGTCACACCCAGCGCGCCTGCCAGATGTCCCCCGACGATAATCGCCGGGATAAACAGGCAGGTTTTGAAAACGTTAAATTTAAAGCTGATGTCCACGCGCGCTTTCGCCATCAGCAGCGAGCCAATGGGATTACCAATGGAGCGCAGCAGACCGACCACGCACAGCAGCTGCAGAATGGGGGTGATGAAGTGCCACTTATGGCCGAAGACCAGCGGCACGAAGTTATTCGACACCACCAACAGACCGAGCAGCGCCGGGAAGTTAATGATGCCGACAATCGACAGCAGCTTGTAGAAGTTGACGCGCAGCTTGTCGGTATCGTCCTGAATCTTGGCAAAGGCCGGGAACAGCACGCGGGTAATGATTGGGTTGAGCTTCATCGGCGGAATAACCGCCACGTTGTAAGCGAGGTTATATCCCCCCGCTACGCTGGCACCCAGAATTCGCGCCAGCACTAGCGTCGATAGATTGGTATTCACATAGTTGATGAGGCTGTCCGCCGTTAGCCATGCGCCAAACCTCAGATTCGAGCCGACGGACTTCAGCGAAAAGTGAAAGCCCGGGCGGTAAATCTTGCGCCCAAAAAAGCCAAACAGCGATGTGCGTACCAGGGTGTTGGCCAGATAGCCAATAATAGCGGTCATGGCGAACGGGTAAAATATCGCCATGGTGACCGTTACAGTGAATCCCACCAGCACCGAAATCGTCTCAATCGAGCCTATCTTTGAAAACTCCATCTCCTTTTGCATCAGCGCGCGGAACTGCTGGCCGTGGGGAATAATAATAAAAGCAAACGACAGCGTTTTAATCAGCGGGACAAGCGCAGTGTTATGCAGCATCGAGGCGATAACGTCGCTAAGCAGAAACACCGTCACACACACCACCAGCCCCAGGCTGACGTTGAGCCAGTAAAGCGTGGTCAGTTCGAGATGGCTTATCTGCTTGCGCTGGATGATAGAGTTGGCGATACCGAAATCGGACAGGGTGTCGGCCAGGGCGATAATCACCAGCGAAATAGTCAGTAAACCGAACTCGTGGTTATCAATGGTACGCGCCAGGAACGTCATCTGCACCAGCCCAAGGCTGATGATAATGACCGTGGCGATAGCAGACCACTTGGCGCCGCTGATGGTTTTTTCTCTAAGGCTCATGGCAGCTATACTCAATACGCGGCTTTGTTAACAAAGCCTTTGAAAATGGTCAGGAAGACGATTTTGATGTCGAACCACAGGCTCCACTCGCGGATATACTCCAGGTCGAACTCGACGCGCTTCTCCATTTTCTCCAGCGTGTCGGTTTCACCGCGCCAGCCGTTGATCTGCGCCCAGCCGGTAATGCCTGGCTTGACCTTATGGCGCAGCATGTAGCCCTCAATAAGCGAACGATACTGTTCGTTATGGGCCACCGCGTGTGGACGCGGCCCAACAATCGACATCCCGCCCAGCAGCACGTTGATAAACTGCGGCAGTTCGTCAAGCGACGTCCGGCGCAGGAAGTTGCCGACCGGCGTTATGCGCTTATCCCCTTTCGTGGCCTGGACGACTATCGCGTCGTTCTCCATGACCTTCATAGAGCGGAATTTCCACACCTTAATCGGTTTGCCGTCCATGCCGTAACGCGTCTGCCGGAAGATAACCGGGCCGGGCGAGGTGGCTTTTACCGCCACGCTGATAGCCAGCAGGACCGGAGAAATCAGCAGCAGGATCAGGGAGGACAGAACGATATCCTCCACGCGCTTCAGGATGCGGTTAATCCCGTTGAGCGGCGTATCGAACAGCGGCACAACCGGCACGCCGTTCACCTCATGGGTACGGGCATGAAGGATATTGAACGTGAAAACGTCAGGGATCAGCAGCACGGAGCACGTAGTGTCGGTCAGATCGCGCACCAGCTTCTTGATGCGGGACTCTTCGCTCATCGGCATAGCGATATAAACGTTATCGATGCGGCCAGAGCGCGCCTCTTCTACCAGCTCGGCAAAGCTCCCGGCGTAGTCGCCATCCGCCGTCTCCGGCTGTAAATCATCAAACACGCCGACCACTTCGAAGCCTAACCACGGCTCGCTGCGGAAGCTCGACGCCAGCGTGCGCCCAACCGGCATTGAACCGGCGATGGCAATGCGGCGGGTGTTGTAGCCCATATTGCGAAGCATGCCCGCACCAAAGCGGATAAACGAGCGGCAGACCACCAGGCCGAAGCCGGTTAATACGTACCAGGCAAGATAGACCCAGAACGAGCCGTCAAAATCGGAGTTAAACGCCAGCAGACCGGCGCTAAAAATCAGCGCCAGGGTCCAGTTTTGCAGCAGCAGCGCCAGCTCGCTGGCAATTTTCACGCCGCGCCAGGAGCGATAGAAATCGGTGATGCCGCCAATCATCTGGAACACAGCCAGGGTAAGCAGAGCCATTAACAGATGCATGTAGATAAACGGCAACGCGTTGACTTTGCAGACTACCCACAGTCCGACAAACATGATGGTGATGTCGGAGAAACGCTGCACCATTGAAATTAACGATGCGTTCGTTTTTGGCAGCTCGCGCTTTGTTAGATTTGTCATCGTTTTACCTTTATTGAAAGGAGCACGGCTATCTCTTCGCTTCGACTAAGGGTGGATAAGCGACGCGCCATTCACCTCCGGTGTTCCCGAAAGCGGCGGATGGCGCAGGCTTATCCGCCCTACAAAAACCGCGAGATTGCCGATCCCAAATTACTGATTCAACAGCGCCATGATTTCCTGCGTTCGCGCCTGCATCAGCTGCTCGTTGCTGCGGGACTCCACGTTCAGGCGCACTACCGGCTCGGTGTTCGAGCTTCGGAGGTTGAAGCGCCAGTCGCCGAAGGCCATGCTCACGCCGTCCGTGTTATCGATTTCATCGGCATGCGGGGCAAAATGCTGGTGCACGCGCTCGATGGCGATTTTTGGGTCGGCCAGCTTGCTGTTAATTTCACCGCTTGCGGGCCACGCCGCCATGCGGTCGCGCACCAGCTCGCCCAGAGTTTTCCCCTTCAGGCACAGCAGCTCTGTCACCAGCAGCCATGGGATCATCCCGCTGTCGCAGTAGGCGAAGTCACGGAAGTAGTGGTGGGCGCTCATTTCTCCGCCGTAAATCGCGTCTTCTTCACGCATGCGCTCTTTGATAAACGCGTGGCCGGTTTTTGACATCACCGGCGTGCCGCCCGCGCGCTCGACAATATCCACCGTGTTCCAGGACAGGCGCGGATCGTGAATGATTTTTGCGCCCGGCTGTTTCTCAAGGAACGCCGCCGCCAGCAGGCCAACGATGTAGTACCCCTCGATAAACTGCCCTTTCTCGTCGAACAGGAAGCAGCGATCGAAGTCGCCGTCAAAGGCAATGCCCATGTCCGCACCGTGCTCAATAACTGCGTTGCGGGTGTCGTCGCGGCACTCCGGCAGCAGGGGGTTAGGAATGCCGTTCGGGAAGTTGCCGTCGGGAGTGTTGTGCACCTTGATGAAGGTCAACGGCACGTTCATCGCGTTAAAACGCGCTTCGATGGCGTCAACAATTGGGCCAGCCGCGCCGTTGCCGGAGTTAATTACCAGCTTCAGCGGCTTAATGTTCTGGACGTTGATGTACGAGAACAGGTGGTCGATGTAGGCTTCCACGACGGAAATCTTCTTGTAACTTCCGCGCTTCGCTTCGTTCACCGGCGGAAAATCGTTCGCTTCCGCCAGGCGCTGCACGTCGCGCAGGCCGGTGTCGCCGCTGATTGGGCGCGCGCCCTCGCGCACCAGCTTCATGCCGTTGTAGTCCATCGGGTTGTGGCTGGCGGTCACTTCGATGCCGCCGTCAACGCCCAGATGCCAGGTGGCAAAGTAAATCTCTTCGGTGCCGGACAGGCCAATATCCAGCACGTCAACGCCCGCATCCTGTAAGCCGCGCGCCAGCGCCAGCTTCAGGGTTTCGCTTGTCAGGCGCACGTCGCCGCCCAGCACGATAGTTTTCGGCTTCAGGTACTCGCCGTAGGCCCGGCCAATGCGCCAGGCGATGTCTTCGTTCAGCTCTTCGCCCAGCTTTCCACGGATGTCGTAGGCTTTAAAACAGGTCAGTTTTTGCATCAGTTTCACTCCTTCGGGCAACGGTTACCCAACCCACAGGGTCGGCCTGCGGGGAATATTTATTTAATGAGCGTTAAACGCGCCCGTACCGGTCTTTAAAACGAACGATATCGTCTTCTTCGAGGTAGGTGCCGGAGCGCACTTCGATCAGGTCGAGCGGGATCTTGCCGGGGTTTTCCAGGCAGTGGGTCATGCCCAGCGGGATGTAAATGGACTCGTTTTCACCCAGCAGTTTGATCTCATCGCCCAGCGTCACTTTTGCGGTGCCCGCCACTACGATCCAGTGCTCGGCGCGGTGATGATGCATCTGCAAAGACAGCCCCTCGCCCGGCTTCACGGTGATGCGCTTCACCTGATAACGATCGCCGGAATCGATAGAGTCGTATTTGCCCCATGGGCGGTAAACTTCGCGGTGGTTGTGGTGTTCGTGACGACCATCGTGTTTGATCTGCTCGACAACTTTTTTCACGCTCTGCACGTGGTCGCGGTCGGCAATCAACACGGCATCTTTTGTCTGCACAACGATAAGGTCTTTGACGCCGACCGTGGTTACCAGGCCGGATTCGGCGTAGATATAGCTGTTTTCAGTCTCGTGGCTAATCACGTCGCCGTGGTGCACGTTACCTTCATTCGTTTTAGCGCTGATGTCCCACAGAGAGGACCAGGATCCAACGTCGCTCCAGCCCGCGTCCATCGGCACCACCACCGCATCGGCGGTTTTTTCCATTACCGCGTAGTCGATGGACTCATCCGGGCAGGCCAGGAACGCGGCTTCATCCACACGTACAAAGTCCAGATCCGGGTCGACGTTCGCCATCGCGTTTTCACAGGCCTGGAGAATATCCGGGCGGTATTTGCCCAGCTCTTCCAGATAGCGACCGGCGCGGAACAGGAACATGCCGCTGTTCCAGTAGTATTCACCGCAGGCCACGTACTCCTCGGCGGTCGTCAGGTCCGGCTTCTCCACGAACTGCGCAACGCTGAACGCCACCGCGTCCACGCCCGCCGATTCGGCCTGCCCACGGCGGATATAGCCGTAGCCGGTTTCCGGCTGGTCAGGCACGATGCCAAAGGTCACCAGCTTGCCCGCCTCGGCGTGCGGCAGCGCGTTACGCACCGCGTCACGGAAGGCATCTTCGTTCTGGATAACATGGTCAGCGGCGAGGATCAGCATCAGCGGATCGCTGTCCGGCTGGTTGCGTAATGCGGCAAGCGCCGCCAGCGCGATAGCGGGCGCGGTGTTACGACCGGCAGGCTCCAGCACGATGTTCTCAGTCAGCTTGTTAAGCTGGCGCAACTGTTCTGCAACGATAAAACGGTGCTGCTCGTTGCAAATCACCACCGGGCTTTCGCACTCCACGCCGTTCAGGCGGTTAATGGTGGTTTGCAGCATGGTCAGCTCCCCTTTCAGGCAGAGGAACTGTTTCGGATAGAGGACGCGGGACAGCGGCCACAGGCGGCTGCCGTTTCCGCCAGCCATAATGACCGGATAAAGCTGGGAATGACTCATGGTTTAACCCCGACATCTGGTGCTGATAAGGCAGCGATAAATTGACTCAGCACGTTCTCTTTCTCGAGCGTGCGTTCGGCGTATTCACGGGCGATGGCGTTGTCAGCCGGCAGCTGCAGGCAGCGGACGATGCCGTCGCTCAGCGCGTCGGCGGATTCAGGCTCCACGCAGACGGCAATTCCTGGATACAGGTCGCAAAGCTGGCCGAGCTCGGTTTCCGGCTCTGCGGTGATCACCGCATTGCCGCCCACGGCCAGAATGTTGGTCAGCTTGGACGGCAGCACCGCGTCAGCTGCGCCGCGACGCTGGATAACTAAATGGCAGTCCGCCAGCTTCAGCAGCGCGGGCAGCGCGTCATACGGCTGCAGCGGATGGAACACCACGTTGTGCAGATTGCGATCGGCCACCAGTTTTTCGAGGCGGTTTTTGCCGCCGCCCTGGCCGACAATCACAAACACATAAGGCTGGTCGCTGAAGCGGGCAGCGACCTCAATTACCGTCTCCAGACCCTGCTTTTCGCCGATGTTGCCGGAATAAAGAATGATTTTTTTGTCGGCTGGCAGCCGCAGGCTTTCACGCACGGCCTGCACGTCCTGCGGTGCGATGTCGCGAAAACGCTCTACTTCCGACCAGTTAGGGAAGAAGATCACGCGCTTTGGATCGACGCCTTTCTCGATGGCTTTGTTCATCATCGAGCGGGAGATGGTCGACACGTTGTCGACGTTGTGCAGGCAGCTTTGTTCAAAGCGCTGGGCGAGCTTCGCCACTTTGCTCGTGCTGCCGCCCGCCATGCCGAGACCCAGCATCGCGTCAACTTCGTAATCCTGAACGTGCAGCAGCGTGCGCGCGCCGCTCAGTTTTGCCAGCAGGCGCATGCCCGGGACGCAAAAAAGCGTCGGCACCACGCCAATAATATGGTCCGGCTGCCAGCGGCGCTGCGCCATCAGCGGGAAGAAAGAGCTCAGGGCAAAGCTGCCCAGGTGGATCAGACGCTTTAAAGTTGAAGGCTGCTTTGGAACGTATAGCGGGCAGCGCCAGACGGTGGCCGCGCCCTGCTCTTTTTTGTACTTCCAGCCCGAGTAGTCAGGATGCACTTCCCAGACCGGATAATATGGCGGTGCGGTGATGACCCGCACTTCGTGGCCCTGGCTGGTCATCCATTCCACCATCTCACCCGTGTATTTCCCGATGCCGGTCAGCTCCGGTGAGTAGTTAATGCCGTAGACCAGAATCTTCATAATCCGATTACCTTATCTGCCGGCTCCGCGAGGAAGTAGGCACGGCTGTTGTCGTGCACGTCTTCGCTTGCCAGCAGTTCCGCGACGCTCTGCCAGCGGTATTCATTGTGCTGTTCCATCGGAAGCTGCAGTTCTTGCGCATTGACGCGCAGGCGGAAGCCCAGCACGACGTAATGCGTGGAGAAATCCTGCCCGGAGAAGTTGTCGTCGTAGAAATGCTGCCAGACGCCGTAAAACTCGCCGTCCTTTAAGGTAAAGCGCTTGCCTAATTCTGCTTCGGTTAAACGCGCAAACGCGTCGGCAAGCTGCTCGTCTTTCTGCACGCGCCCGCCCGGCACAAACCAAAAGCCCTGGGCAGGGCGATTGGTTCGTAAACCAAGCAGGTATTCACCCGCCTGGTTTTCGACGACCAGGTCAATGGAAATCAGCGGCGTAGAACGCACTACGGTGGCGAAATCTTCATGACTCAGGAACATGCTTACCCCCGGAACCGGGACTGGTTTTCGAGGAACCACTGATAGGTGCTGGCAAGGCCAGGCTCCAGGGCAATCTCGTGATACCAGCCGAGGCGGCGCAGGCGGGTGACGTCCAGCAGCTTGCGCGGCGTGCCGTCAGGCTTGGTGGCATCGAACACCACGCGGCCACGGTAGCCCGTCACTTTCGCGATGGTCTGCGCTAACTCGCGGATGGTGCAGTCCACGCCGGTACCGACGTTGATATGCGACAGCATCGGCTCGGTGTTTTCGCCCCACACTTCCGGGTCCAGCTCCATGACATGAATGCTGGCCGCGGCCATATCATCCACATGCAGGAACTCGCGCATTGGCGTACCGCTGCCCCATACCACCACGTCAGGCGTGTTCTGCTCGGTTGCTTCGTGGAAGCGACGCAGCAGCGCAGGAATCACGTGTGAGTTGCTCGGGTGGAAGTTGTCGTGCGGCCCGTACAGGTTGGTCGGCATCACCGAACGGTAATCGCGACCAAACTGACGGTTATAGGATTCGCACAGCTTGATCCCGGCGATTTTGGCAATCGCGTACGGCTCATTAGTCGCTTCAAGCGTGCCCTGCAGCAGTTCGCTTTCGGCAATCGGCTGCTTCGCCATCTTCGGGTAAATGCATGAGGAGCCGAGGAACAGCAGCTTATTCACGTTGTGCGTGTGCGCGCTGTGAATAATGTTGCTCTCGATCATCATGTTTTCGTAGATGAAGTCCGCCGGGAAGCTGTTGTTTGCCACGATGCCGCCCACTTTGGCGGCGGCCAGGTAAACCTGGTCGATATGCGCTTCGGCAAAGAAGGCATTTACCGCCGCCGCGTCCAGCAGGTTCAGTTCATCACGGCTCCGCAGCACAAGCTCAACGTCATCGCGCTGCTCAAGCTGGCGGACGATGGCCGATCCGACCATCCCGCGGTGGCCGGCAACAAAGATACGTTTCTTATTCATGCTCAGGACTCCAGCGCGATGGCGACCTCGTAGCCGTGGGACTTCAGCAGGGAGTGCTTCTTCGCTGCTTCCAGATCTTTGGCAACCATCTCGCCGACCATCTCTTGCAGGGTGATCTCTGGTTTCCAGCCCAGCTTCTCGTGTGCTTTGGTTGGGTCGCCCAGCAGGGTTTCCACTTCGGCAGGACGGAAGTAGCGCGGGTCAACGGAGACAATCACGTCGCCTGGCTTCACGCCCGGTGCATCGTGACCGGTGACGGAAACAACGATGCCTTTCTCGTCAACGCCGGTGCCTTCAAAGCGCAGCTTGATACCCAGCTGTGCGGCAGCCATTTCCACGAACTGGCGAACGGAGTACTGCACGCCGGTGGCGATGACGAAATCTTCCGGGTTTTCCTGCTGCAGCATCATCCACTGCATTTTCACGTAGTCTTTGGCATGGCCCCAGTCACGCAGGGAGTCCATGTTGCCGAGGTACAGGCACTTCTCCAGGCCTTGAGCGATATTGGCAATCGCACGGGTGATTTTGCGGGTCACAAAGGTTTCACCACGGCGCGGGGATTCGTGGTTGAACAGGATGCCGTTACAGGCATACATGCCGTAGGATTCACGGTAGTTAACGGTGATCCAGTAGGCGTACAGCTTCGCTACCGCATAAGGAGAGCGCGGGTAGAAAGGTGTAGTTTCTTTCTGCGGGGTTTCCTGCACCAGGCCGTAAAGCTCGGAGGTGGACGCCTGATAGAAACGGGTTTTCTTCTCGAGGCCCAGGAAACGGATAGCTTCCAGCAGGCGCAGGGTTCCCATCGCATCAACGTCAGCGGTGTATTCCGGGGATTCGAAGGAGACAGCAACGTGGCTCATCGCACCCAGATTGTATACTTCGTCCGGCTGCACTTCCTGCAGGATACGAGTCAGGTTGGAGCTGTCAGTCAGATCACCGTAGTGCAGGTGGAATTTAGGGTTAGTGCTGTGCGGATCCTGGTAGATATGGTCCACACGCTCGGTATTAAAAGAAGAAGCGCGGCGCTTGATGCCGTGAACTTCATAACCTTTTTCCAGCAGCAGTTCTGCCAGATAGGAGCCGTCTTGCCCGGTTACACCCGTGATGAGAGCTACTTTAGTCATAATGGTTTTTCCTCTGTTAAACCTGGTTCTGATTTGTGGATCTGTAGGTCGGATAAGCCTGCGCCATCCGACGTTGCGGCTGAGGGCACTGCGTTTATCCCCCTACACACCTACATACCTACAAAGCTCGATCGCGTATTTTTACAGCTGGGTTACCCCGGCAAACGGCATTCGCCGGTAATGATTTATAAACGCTGCTCCGTGCGCCGACGACGGTGCCATCGCCAATCGACACGCCGGGTGAAACAAATACGTCGGTGGCCAGCCAGCATTTTTCGCCGATAACAACAGGCGCGGCGGTAATATCAAAATGCTTGCTCATATAGTCATGAGATCCGGTGCATAAATAACACTTTTGTGACACCACGGAATTTGCGCCGATGGTAATTTCGCCGAGGGTATATAAAACGGCGTCATCGCCGACCCAGGCATAATCACCGAGCGTTAATTTCCATGGATAAGTAATTTTTACCGAGGGGCGAATCACCACGCCCTTCCCTACTTTTGCGCCAAACAGGCGTAATAGAAATGCCCGCCAGCGGTAGAGAATCTGCGGCGACCAGGCAAACAATGTTGCCTGCACCGCCCACCAGAGCTGCACTTTTATTCCGTTTGCGCCGCGAAAACCCCTCGGCACAGTGAAGCCGCTTAAGTCCTGCATAAGATTTCCTTATTTTATGGAATGACGCTTACGCTTATCCGACCTGGAAGAATTACGCTTTGTTGTATAGCGCTTTGGCTTTACCCGTCGTACGCAAACGGAGTTTATAAGATAATTCCGCAATAAAGCCCGGGACGCCTAATATTTTGCGCTGCACGTTTTTTGCATCACGGCATAACTCAATATTATTGGAGGTGGAAACGCCACCCATAGAAAATTCAGACACCAGCCCCTTGACGCGTTTAAATGCATAGCCGCTTTTGTACATTCTGGCAGCGAGCGCATAATCCGAGGAGACTTTGTACTGTAGATCGTAAGGGTATTTGCGAAGGCCAGATACCGGGAAAAATATCGCCTGATGGCTGGCGGGCAGGCTGTGATAAATATACCACCCCTGCTTTGCCCGCCGCTCAACTTTAGTGCCGTCGCCGAAGTCTAATAATGCGTCGCCAATAATCATGGCATCGTCTGCGGCTGGCTGAGCGGCCAGCTGGCGCACCACGTTTGCGATATCCTGGTGAAAGATATCACCGGAGTTAAGGAACAAAGCGTAGCGCCCCTGCGCCATCGCAATGCCCTTGTTCATCGCGTCATAGATGCCGTTATCTTTCTCGCTGACAAAGCGTAAGCTGTACTGACCGTTGAGGTTTCCCAGGAACTCGGCGGTACCGTCCTGGGAATTGCCGTCGACCACAATCCACTCGAAGGTGATGTCATTTGCCCGTGCAAGGTGTGCCAGAGAGCGCCAGGTTTTTTCGATGCCGGCTAAATTTTTCCAGGCGACCGTGATAACGCTTAATAACATGATTGTGGACCTCGTCAATCAGGAATGGGTTATCTTGAGTGCCTTGCGCAAAATAAATGGACAAACAATCAAGAAAGCATATTCCGGACTAAAAATTGAACCGGTAAAAAACAGCGACACGGGAGTAAAAAGCCAGAGCTGTACGCGGAAATTTTCATTATTTCCAAATGCCGTACGCATCATTTTAAAAACTTTCCACATGTACCAGACTGTCAATAACACTGCGAACCATGAGAAATAAATAATCAGCAGATACAGACCATTGTCTACTGTTTTACCGACATCCGCACCGTTAAAGATTCCGAATGATGCAACATATTCATATAAAGATCCGAAGCGCACCACACCATCAATATTGGTCAGAGAATATCCCACCATGGCCAGCGGGCCAATTATACGATAATACGATGACGACCCTTCGGTTCCCAAATCACCTAAACGATCTGCGATATATGGAAACGCAAAGATAACCCCGACTAAAAATATGGATAACGAGATAATCGCCAGCGGCAGCTTCTTCTTGATAGCATTTTTATTAAGATACTGGAACGCCCACTCAAGAAGATAGAACAGGATGAAGGTCATCACCCCGGAGAACGAACCTGAGAGTACGATCCCGAAAAGAATCATAGCATCAGTCTTTAGCGTTTTGATACCGAACTGTTTAATGCTGAGCCAAATTGAGATTAACGCCAGAGCAAAAAATGCCGGTTCAAAATACAAAGCGGTGGTTCGCTTCCCACCAAAGCTAATAAAGTTCAGTACATAGCTATTACTGTAAATAAGATATTTCGAAATATTCGCAATCAGACTGCTGCCACCGGTGAGAATAATCTGAGCCATTTCTGCCGCAGCCAGCGTCACGATAAGGGTGACCACGATATAAAACAGACGCAGGATCTTTTTGTGGTTGCGTAGAGATATCGTTTTGAAGCGGCAGCTCCATGTCAGCGCCAGAATCAGGATAATGTAGACAAACAGCATCATCGAGGTCACATATTTGCTGCTGTTAAGCGACAGGCCAAAGATGTAGTTGAATGCTATCAGTCCCACGCCAATGCCCAGCGTAATCATCAGTTTCTTAACGCTAATGCGCTCAATGTACAAAAACAGAATGGCGGGTAGGAAGGTCACGATGGTTATCGGGAAGCTTTCCCCCAGCGAGGCCAGCTTGACGTTGACCACCAGGTAGATAAACGGCAGCAGCAGATAGCTACAGATTCTGATAGAACGAGACATACTCCTCCAGCATCTGTTGTCCACTGTACGATTTGCGGCTTACGGCCTTAAAGGTCTGCAAATCCATGGCGAAGACCTGCTGAGCCAGGTCGGCCTTCGGCATTTTCACCAGCTCAAGCACCTGCGCCTCGCTGAAGGTTTTTCCGCCCACCTTACGCAGCACTTCGTCTGCGGCGTCGCTTCTGGTGGCGATGACCGGTACGCCGATGGACAGCGCCTCGCACAAAATCAGCGGGTAGTTGTCCACCCGTGAACTGAACACCAGCGAATCCATTTCGTTAAGCTCGCTCATCAGCGCTTTTTTATCGGTCATGTAGCCGTGGTTAACCACGTTCGGGCCGCTGAAAGGCGAGAACTTGCCGAAGGTGTGCAATTCAATTTCATCGCCCAGGGCCATCATCGCCTCAACCAGCTTCTGATTGGTTTTGCCGTCGTAGCGCAGGTCATGGGCAACCACCGCCACTTTCGGACGGCTGTTGCTCGGCTGGGTTAACGGCAGCTCCGCGAGAATGGCTTCCGTCGCCACGTCGATGCCGTTATTTATAATTTTGCAGCGCCCTGCCCCGTAAATCTGGTTAAATGCGTTGGCGACGTGCTGGCTCGGGGAAATGAACTGGCATCCCAGGGCAAGCATTTCACGCAGCAGCTGGCGCTTGGTATCCACCAGCAGGTGCGCCCGATCGACTTTGACCGGCGGATAGTTGTTCAGGGTCGGGCATTTTCCGCAGCCGGTCTTCCAGCCGTCGCAGCCGTCGGTAAAGGCGCAGCGGCCGGTGATGCTCCAGTGGTCGTGAAGCGTCCAGACGAAGGTGACATCGCTTTTATGCGCTTTCACGCGCTGGCAGAACTCCACCATCTTTTCAAGATTCAGCCAGTAGCTGTGCACCACGTGGAAGTGCAAAACCACGGGGCCAGCCTGACGGGTTACTTTGCGATAGAGATTATTGAGGTTGCCAAACGGATCGCGGTTAAAGAAGCGGAACAGCACGATATTGGCAATAGAGGTCAGGCGCGGAGTATGTTTTTCGACGCCGTGGAATTCGTCGTGGCTGGCGCTTTTTTTGCCGCCCTTGCCGTAGCCGTAGATAAAGCGGGAAGCCATACCGGCCTCGCGAGCGCGCTGATGAAGGTCGAGGGCGACGCCCGCCGCTCCGCCTTCGGCCAGGCGCACGTTGAATTGCATAATGTTCATAGGATTCTTTTAACCCGTGCTTTATCGCCCATCACGACCGCATTGTCCGGAATACTGTCCAGCACAAGGCTACCCGCCGCGATAACAACGTTATTTCCGATGGTGATAGGGCCAATAATCATTACGTTTGCCCCCACCTCAACGCCGTTGCCAATCACCGGCCGGGCCTGGCTTTTATCAAGGCCACCTATTCCTCCGCGTCCCCCAATGGTCACGCCATGGCGAATCGCGAAATCATCACCGATAATCGCAAACTTGCTGATCACCACACCGTAGCCGTGATGGACGGTAAAGCGTCGACCAATCGTTGCCGCGGCCTGGATTTCGTAGCCCATTAAACATTCAGTCACTAAACGGTAAAGGATCAGGACAGGCGCAGCCCAGAGATTATTAATGACGCTTCTTTTACGCCAGACTGAGCAAAAATGAGCCACGCGATAGGCCAGCACCATAAAGCACGGACGGGGATTCCATGAATTTGCACGTAAATCTTCCAGAAGATGCATGATTATTTCCCAATTAAGTTCTGAGCCATACGCTTAGTGTTACGCAATGACAGCAGCGCTATGCACGTACGCAGAGACATTCGCTTGCTGCGAATCGAATACAGCGTATAGAGCTGATATTTCCTGCTGCCACGGTCAAATTTGTCTTTATGCTTGCGATAGAAGTTGAAATAGCCGGCAAATTTCTTTCTTGAGGTGCCAATTTTCAATCCACCGTGGTTGACATGCAGTACCTGGGTGGCCTCTTCCACTTTCCACGGCGCACCGTTCTCTACGACCAGGCGCAGGAAGGCGTCGTAGTCCTGAGCGGCAGGCAAAGCAATATCAAACAGGCAATCCTGAAAACGTTTGGTATAGGTAAAAATTTGGTTGCCGATAATGTTGCGCTTATAAAAATTCTTTAAAGAAAACGGCGACTTGGGATACAGCGGCAGGCTGGCAGGCTGTGAATACACCTCCCCTTTGCACACATAGTCGTTAGCGTATAAAAAAGCGTGCGTGACCAGTTGGTGCTTGTGCTCAAGGAACGCCGACAGCCGGTTTGGCGTCCATTCATCGTCGTCATCAATACCGGTGATAAATTCGCCCTTTGCCTGCACAATCGCCTGATTTCGTACCGAGCAGGCGCCGGAGTTGAAATCGTTGCGGGTATAGCTCACGCGGGCATCACTAAGCTCTTCAACAAAGCGCTGCAGCTGTTCATAGGAGGATGAACAATCATCGACGATGATCATTTCCCAGTTTTCGAAATCCTGACGCAATACCGATTTAATGGCGCGGATCGCCAGCTGTTGGCGATTCCAGGTCGGCATATAGATTGAAATGAGCGGGCGCGATTCGGTGGTATTCATAACACTCCCCAAAAAAGTCTCGTTGATGAGAAAAGTGCGGTGCAGCTGCCTGATGGTGGATGGCGCTTATCCGCCCTACCCAAATGAGAAGTAGGGCGGATAAGCAGAGCGTCATCCGCCGCGCAGCACAGTTTATTTAGAATCAGATTTATATTCGTACTCGTAATAACCGTAATCCTGGTACCCCGCCGCACGACGGAAGATGGAGTTCAGGATCACGCCGCGCACGTGAATACCGTTCTGTTCGAAGCGGCTCATACTGGTTTCTACTTCTTTGAGTGTGTTCACCGCATAGCGCGCAACCATCAGCGTAGTGCCCGCGTGGCGGCCAACTATGGCGGCGTCGGTAACGGCCAGGATTGGCGGGGTATCGATCAGCACCAGGTCATAGTTCTGGCTCGCCCACTTCACCAGCTCGCCGAAACGATCGCTCATCAGCAGCTCGGACGGGTTCGCAGGCACCTGCCCGCGTGGGATCAGATCGAAGTTAGGCACTGACGTCTTCTGCGTGCAGCGGCTGATATCGCCCACTCCGGACAGCACGTCCGACAGCCCGTTGACGTTAGTCGTCCCCAGCAGCTCGTGGGTGTAGCCCTTGCGCATATCACAGTCAATCAGCAGCACGCGCTTGTTGGTCTGACTGATCACCGCCGCCAGGTTGGCGCAGACGAAAGTCTTACCGATGGACGGGCTGACGCCGGTGAGCATCAGCACGTTATTGGAGGCCTGCATCATGGCAAAGTGCAGGCTGGTACGCAGGCTGCGGATGGCTTCGATAGCCAGGTCCGTCGGGTTGCCCACCGCCAGCAGCTGGCTTTGCTTATTCCGACGTGCGCCTTTGACGTTGCGTACCACGGCGGTATCGCGAGTTTTCTGCCATTCGGATAGCGGAATGCTCGCATAAACGCTGAGCCCGGCCTCTTCCAGCACGGTAGGGCTTTCGATGCCACGGTTAAACAGCGAGCGCAGCAGTACGCCAACGATAGACAGGATCAGACCAAGAATAATTGACCCCAGCACGATCAGCGCTTTCTGCGGCTTCACGATGCCCGGCTGGGTAATCGCCGAGTCAACAATACGCACGTCGCCGACGGTGCTGGCCTCGGTGATTTTCAGCTCCTGCTGTTTGTTCAGCAGCTGCATGTAAACCTGCTGGCCGGACTCCACGTCGCGGGTTAAACGCACGATTTCCTGCTGGGTTTTAGGCATCGCGGTAACGCGGCCGTTCAGGCGCGTCTTTTCATCTTCCAGGGTCTGGCGTTTTTCAAGCAGCGTGCGGTAGGCCGGGTGCGCCTTGGTGTAAAGCTTGGAGATTTCAGCCTCTTTGAAGGTCAGCTCGTTGAGCTGGGCATCAATGTTGACCATGGTGTCGAGAACGGATTTGGCCTCAAGGGAGAGATCGACCGAATCCTGCTGCTGGCGGTAGGCGTTCAGCTTATTCTCCGCATCGTCAAGACGGGTACGGACGTCCGGTAGCTGCTCGGCAAGGAACTTAAGGCTCTTCGCCGCCTCTTCAGATTTGCGCTGAACGTTCTGCTCGAGGTAGTTGCGGGTAATGCTGTCGAGGATAGCGCGGATCTGGTCTTTGTCTTCACCGGTATAAGAGAGGCTAAGCACGCCCGTATCTTTGCCGTTTTCTGCCACGGTCAGGTTGCCCTGAAGCTGGTTGATCATGCCCAGCGTGGAGTATTTGGTGACGGTAAAGGTGTCGCCAGCCTGCGCTTTGATGGCGTCAACCGTCATCGAAATGCCCGCTTTTTCCAGCGGCTGGCCAACCTGCCCCTTCGCGCTGAAGCCGTTATCGCTGGTCAGCTGGTACTGGGTCGGGCTAAGCACTTCAAGGGTAAAGGTGTCTTTGCCCATCCCCGCAGGCAGAACAAAGCTGCTGACCTTAACCGTGTCGTTCTGGCGCCCGTGCAGGCGATCCCAGCCCGCGCCAAACAGCCAGAAGGTGTTTTTTGCGACTGAAATATCCAGGTTAAGGTCATCAACGGTTTTGCCCATCACCAGGCGCGACTGGATCAGCTGCATTTCGGCAGCGGAAGCAGGCGGCTTGTTGGAGAGTGCCGAGTTAATGTCGTTAACCAGGGAATTCCCGGCGTTCTGTTCGATCTGCACCAGCGCATCCGCCTTGTATATAGGCGTGGCAAACAGCACGTAGATTACGGCCAGCAGTGCAAAAACCGCGGTGATGCCCAGTACCCACCAGCGGGCTTCAAGCACGGTGCCGAACAGGCGGCCAATATCAATTTCGTCGTTGCCCTCGTTCGAGGCGCTCGAACGGTGTACTTTGTCAGTCATTGTTATCCCTGATGAGCGTTGAGTGCGTTAGCCCACTTCTGGGCGGAAAGGTCGAGGAGGTCGTAAACCGCCTCGAAAGCTTCGCGGCTTTTGCGGTACGGATCGGGAATTTCCCTCTCCGCATCCCAGTGACCGAACAGCATCACTTTGCCGCGCATCTCCGGCGCAATTTCGCAAATGGCGGAGATATGACGCTTTTCCATCGTAAGGATCAGGTCATAGTCACGGCACATACGGCCTGAAACCTGCCGGGCGCAGTGTCCGTCCAGAGAGAGATTATGCTGCTGCGCGACGCGAATCGCGCTGGCATCCGCCCCCTTCCCGACCAGCGCCCCCAGCCCCGCCGACTCCACGGTCAGTCCGGGCTGGTAGGCCTTAAGCAGGCGCTCCCCCGTGGGCGAACGGCAAATGTTTCCCACGCACACCACAAGAATTTTGTTAAACATAGCGCGTTACCATGTATGAAGATCGCTGGCGGTATCCGTCATATAACGAACGCCACTGATGGTTGGCAGCAGCTGATTGATCAGACGGTTCCAGCGGGTGACCGGTGCGGTAGTGACATAGACCACATCGTATGGCTGAAGCTGGAATTCGGTGCCCATCACCAGCGAGGTGGCATCGGACATATCCAGCTGGTAGATGTTGGCGATTTTGCCGCCCTGCTTCTCTTTAAGCGGTCGAATCACGAAGATGCCGCTGGCGTTCGAGGCGGTCATGTCCAGCCCTTCCGCCTGGCCCAGCGCTTCGGTCAGCGTCATGCCGCTGAAGTCCATCTTCAGAGTGGTCTGCTTCTTCACTTCGCCCATCACGAAGACTTTCAGGTCGTCGTTGCGCGGCACAAAGAGGATGTCCCCCGGGTACAGCAGATGGTTCTGGCTCAGATCGCCGTTCTGCATCAGGGCCTGCAGGGAAATACGCTTCTCCTGCCCATTGTGCGTCAGGACGACGTTGCGCCAGTCGGCCAGATCTGTCAGGCCGCCCGCGGCGTTGATAGCATCCAGGACAGTTAACGGCACGTTGGTGATCGGCTGCTGGCCAGATTTATTGACCTGGCCTGAGATGTACGCTTTCTGCGAGCGGAAGGCGGCGATATTAACGTCCACCTGCGGATCAGCAATGTACTGCGCAAGGCGGCCGGTAATATCACTACGGATCTCGGCAAGGGTTTTGCCCGTCACTTTTATTTTGCCCACGTAGGGATAGAAAACGGTGCCGTCGGACTGCACCCAGTTACCGGCATCGCTTGAGCTGCGGTACTGGCCCGCTGGCGTGGTTAGCTCAGGGTGGTCCCAAACGGTCACGCTCAGCACGTCCCCAGGCCCGACGCGATATTGATACTGGGAGATCTCCTGGTCCAGCGACATATTTGGCTGTGCGACGGCAGGACGCACGCGTAATTGCTCAACCAGACGTGGCGTTAAAGGATAAACGTTGACCATGCGATCCAGATCGAAGTCTGCATCCTGCTGCTTGATAACATCTTTTCCCATCGTAGACATATTGCTACCGGGAAGTACTGTGCAACCGCTCATCAGGGTTACGGATACCAATAAAGGCATCAATTTAAGTTTGTATTTTATCATTGAGTATTTATCACTATGGCAGAGTAATTATCCTGAGCGAATAAAATAAGCGACCGAATATCATGAGGACGCACCAGAAAATTGAACATACTGACCGCCACAAAATAACTGGCATCAGTCCTAAAACTCGCTTATTTCCCGACATCTTATTGACAGAATAATTGAGGCTTAAACTCTTGCTTTCGGGCATGCTACCGCCCTTGGCTTACAGTCACCAACCCACTGAAAAGAAAGCAGATAATAAGAGATCTCCGAACTTAAGACAAATCTGTAGTATTTATCTTTTATGCGGAGTTACGAGTAATGAAGCGCTAAAGTGCCACACCAATCAATTATAAAAAAATACATTCCTTGCCAGACACTGGTTTCGATTGTTACAGCTAACCCAGGCGCAGGCAAGGCACCAAATGATAAGAAATAGACTTTTAAGAATAATATTAAGCACACAAAACATACGTTTTAGGATTTTCTTTATATTGACAACAATGAAGAGCAAACGGCAGGGCTAGCATTACAGATATATCTTATATATATAATGTCATATTTATTTCTTATTCCTGCCTTAAGGCGTTAATTTTTTTAATTGTTTACCCTTGTTACTGCAAGGTTATATAAAAAACAAAGCTTTTTAACCCTACTACTTAAGATTATTCTCAGGGTGTTATTGCATTTTGGCTAAGGGTTATCCATTCTTTTCATATAGCATAACTTATATAAGGCTTTGCCTGCCGCAGACTTTTCACCCACTGCTAAGAGGAAAAATAACGCCGTATGGAATGGATCGCCGATCCCTCAATCTGGGCTGGACTGGTCACGCTGGTGGTTATCGAGCTGGTACTTGGCATTGATAATCTGGTCTTTATCGCCATCCTGGCCGAGAAGCTCCCCCCTACGCAGCGCGACAGGGCCAGAATTACAGGCCTAATCCTTGCCATGCTAATGCGCCTGCTGCTGCTGGCGTCAATCTCGTGGCTGGTAACATTGACGAAACCGCTATTTACCTTAGGCAGCTTTGGCTTCAGCGCCAGGGATTTGATTATGCTCGGCGGTGGTCTGTTCCTGCTGTTTAAGGCCACGGTGGAGCTGAACGAGCGGTTGGAGGGCAAGGACAGCGAAACGCAAACCCAGCGTAAAGGGGCGCGCTTCTGGCCGGTAGTGGCGCAGATCGTTATTCTGGACGCCGTTTTCTCCCTGGATTCGGTGATTACGGCGGTGGGGATGGTCGACCATCTGGCGGTCATGATGGCGGCGGTGATTATCGCCATCAGCCTGATGCTGCTCGCCAGTAAACCGCTCACCCGTTTTGTGAACGGCCACCCGACCATCGTCATTCTCTGCCTGAGCTTCCTGCTGATGATAGGCTTTAGCCTTATTGCGGACGGCTTCGGCTACCAGATCCCAAAAGGCTACCTGTACGCCGCGATTGGCTTCTCGGTGATGATTGAATCCCTCAACCAGCTGGCGATATTTAACCGTCGCCGCTTTCTGTCGGCGAACCAGTCCCTGCGCCAGCGAACTGCGGAAGCCGTGCTGAGGCTGCTGAATGGGAAAAAAGAGGAGGCGGAGCTGGATGCGCAAACGGCCTCGCTGATCGCCGACCACGGCCCGCAAGCCGATATCTTCAATCCGCAAGAAAAGCTGATGATTGAACGCGTACTTAATCTAAACCAGCGCACCGTCAGCAGTATTATGACCTCACGGCACGACGTTGAGCACCTGAAGCTAAGCGAGAGCGAAGCGCATACCCGGGAGATCCTTGATAAAAATCAGCACACCCGCATTGTGATAACAGATGAGAATGATGAGATCCTGGGTGTAGTCCACGTTATTGATTTGCTCAACCAGTCGCTTAAAGGCGAGCCTCTTAATATAGAAACCCTGATCCGCCAGCCGCTGGTTTTCCCAGAAGCGCTGCCGCTGCTTCAGGCGCTTGAGCAGTTCCGCAACGCGCGCACGCACTTTGCGTTCGTGGTCGATGAGTTTGGTTCGGTGGAAGGCGTGGTGACGTTAAGCGACGTTATGGAGACCATTGCGGGCAACCTGCCAAACGAAGTAGAAGAGATAGACGCCCGGCACGATATCCAGAAAAATGCCGACGGCAGTTGGACGGCCAACGGCCATATGCCGCTGGAGGATCTGGTGCAGTACATTCCCCTGCCGCTCGACGAAAAGCGCAGCTACCACACCATCGCGGGCCTGCTGATGGAGTACCTGCAGCGCGTTCCGGGTGCCGGAGAGACGGTGAAAATCGGCGGCTACGAGCTGAAAACGCTGGAAGTTGAAAGCCACCGGGTGCAGAAAGTGCAGATTATCCCGTTGGGGGAGGATGAAAACGAATGGGAGTACCCCTAATCGGCCCATCCGCCAGCTGTCGATTTCTGCCGGAGGCTTCCTGAAGGAGTGCTAAATCATTATGTTGCGCATCACTTGAAGTAGCCCTACGGTACTTATCGGATGATGCCGATAAGTACCGCTCGAAAGGTTAATCCAACAATTTTCTCAGATCGTCCGCTTTACTGCTATCAGGATGTTTATCGAGCCATTGCTGGAGGCGTCGCTTCGCTTCATCCTGTACCTGATTACGCAGCACCGAGTCGACCTGAAGGCTGTAGTTCAGTTTCTGCCATGGCCCGTAAACGCGCAGTGGGATCGGGGTATTTTTTAACATTGAAACAAGCTCATCATTCCCTTCCCAGCCGTCGGTCACCGTGACGCCAAAGCGGGTATCACAAACTTCCTTCACCAGATCCATGGTGCCTTCACCGGTAAGCTTCAGCACGGCGGAATTCCCGACCATATTGTTCAGCGCCAGCTGGCCGTTTTTCAACGTGGCAGCCGCGCTGAAGCTTTCCAGCACGGTCGCATTGTCATAATCCTGCTTTGCTTTAACGCCGCTGTTGCTGCGCTCAACCGCCTGGGCAATCATCTGCTGGAAGTTCATGCCCTGCAGATGGGAGTCAGCCATGGAGACGTCGGCCTTGCCCTGCCATGAGCGACGGAATGCGTCGGCATTAAGCTTGTCGCCGGTGAACGCCCCCTGCATGGAGAAGCTGCCGGACAGGGAAATGGGATAATCAAAGGCGGTGAGTATTGGGCCAATCTGGATATTGTCTATTTGCGGCTGGAAGCTCAGCTGCGGCTCATCTTTGCGCGCATCAAGTATACCCGGAAGGGACATTTTACCTTTACCAAACTGCCCCGTTAGCGTAGAAATCTTCAACAAACCGAAGTCGTTAGTCATGTCCGAATGCACGTCCGAGAAGGCGAGACCGCGCCAGCGAACCGCTTTCGCAGCCAGCTTCACCTGAGCGCTAAAGCCACGCAGGCTGCGGTAGGTGGTGTCTTCCAGCCCTGTAGCAATAACCGGCCGAGGGAGGCTGCTCTGCTGTTGCCCGCGCTGCGCCGCTGCGGTGTCAGTCACGGCGGAAGCAACAACCAGGTTATCAAAGTTGAGGTTGCTGGACTGGAGATCGGCCACCCACTGCGGTTTATCCAGCAGGGTGACGCTTGCTGCCCCCCGGATATCGCTCTCATTAGCGGTCAGCTGCATCTGTTTTAGCTCAAGTTTATGGCCCGGCTGCAGCCAGCTGATTTGCAGCGTACCGTTACCGGTAATCCCCTGCTTCGGCAGGTCGGCACCAATTAACTTGTAGTCCAGCTTCGAAAAGGTGGCATCAAGCTTCTGCGGATAGTCACGGGTACTCAGGTCCGCGACAAAAGATAAAGAGAGGTCACGCTGATCGCGATTAATACGGCTGCTGAATTCAATGTGCGCCCGTTTGTTGTCGTCCTGCTCCATCTGCAGGTTAATGTTGCGCACCGTGACCTGCTCATCGTCGTCGTGCTGGAATACCAGTACGCTGTCGGCGACTTTGAGTCTGGCGATATCAAAAGACCAGCCTTGCTCCGGTTCAGGCACCGGATTGTTGCCGGAAGGGCCGACCGGGGCATTTTCAGGCTTACGCGCTTCGGTTTCCGGCGTCAGCTGGACAACCGCACCTTTTAGCATCACCTGACGAACCTGCAGCTGATGGGATAGCAGCGGCAGAAGCGCCACATCAAGGCGCATATTATCTGAGCTGACCAATGGCTGAATCGCCCCCGGGGCAGTCAGAGACATCCTGCCGGATAAAATACTCAGCTGCGGCCAGACGTGCCAGCGCAGGGGCCCGTCCAGCCTGAGCTGGTATCCGCTGCGCTGTTCAACCTGGTGCACCATATAAGCGCGAAAATCATTGGGATTGACCAACAGCACCAACGCAGAAAGGCCGGCCACTATCACGACCAGCAAAATCATCAGCGTGGTTAATAATCGTCTCATTGGATCCTCAGTTCAGAAATCGGGACGTCCGCTTAGTCTTTGTCGATGCGGCTGGCAACGGCACCTTGCTGATCGCGATACTTCGCGTCCTGACGACGGTTGTAAGGGCGAGCGGCGGGACCAGACAGCGGCTCAAAGCTTAGCGCACCAATCATCATGCCGGGACGTAACGCCAGCGGCAGCTTGCCAGAATTATAAAATTCAAGAACGATACAGCCGTGCCAGCCCGGATCGATACGGTGGGCGGTGACGTGTACCATTAACCCTAAGCGCGCCAGCGACGAACGTCCATCGAGCCAGCCCACAAGGTCGGAAGGAATCGTTACCGACTCAAGCGTTACCGCCAGCGCAAGCTCACCCGGATGGAGGAAAAATGCGTCGCCCTCACCAAGAACGATTTCATCGCTCATGACCCGCTCAAGAGAAGCAGTCACTTCATCTTTTGGCCCGCTAAGGTCGATGAACGGTGCGGTATGGCCGCTGAAGGTACGGAATTTATTACCCAGACGGACGTCAACGGTAGCACCGTTGATACGCTCAACCGGCGGACGTGGCGTAATAGTTAATCGCCCGTCATCAAGCCAGGCCTCTATATCGCGGTCACATAAACGCATCGCAGATTCTCCTTATCAGGCAGTTTTGTTTACCCTGCCATACCGGGCGGCAGATATCCACGGCAGGCAGCTAATAACTGGTAATTCATTGTAACTTACGGGCGCGGGTGAAAAGCGCTCGCGCTTGAACCCCTGCGGGGCTACTCGAAGAACTGGCTGATTTTCGCTTTCAGAATGTCGATAGCAATGCGGTTTTTACCCCCACGCGGCACGATAATATCGGCGTACTGCTTAGAAGGCTCAATAAACTGCAGGAACATTGGACGGACGGTTTTCTGGTATTGCGCCATAACCGAATCCATTGAGCGACCGCGCTCGTTAACGTCTCGCTTCATGCGGCGCATCAGGCAAATATCCAGAGGCGTATCCACAAAGATGGAGAAGTTCATCTCTTCACGCAGGCGGGCGTCGGTAAGTAACAAAATCCCTTCCAGAATAATGACTTTCTTTGGCACCAGATGCACCGTACTGGCCGTACGGGTGTGCTCAACATAGCTGTAGACCGGCAATTCGATGGCCTTACCCGACTTCAACGTTTGCAGATGCTGGAACAGCAAATTGTGGTCCATCGCGCTTGGATGGTCGTAGTTGGTCTTGACTCGCTCTTCCATCGACAGATGGCTTTGATCTTTGTAATAGCTGTCTTCTGGAATAACACCAATGTGTTCATCACCAACCTGATCGCGTAATTCACGATACAGCGTGCTGGCAATAAGACTTTTCCCTGAGGCCGATGCGCCGGCGATCCCAATGATGACGCATTGATGAGACTTGTCAGTCATGTTGTAAACGAGCCTTGTTGACTTAATGTGAAGGAAGGGCGACGCAGATGCGTCAAACGCGCCAATTATAGGGAGTTCCGGCGGGTGATACCAGAGTAATACTAAGTGACTGCTGATTTAGCTTAGGCAGGCGAAATATATCGTTCGAAACATCAACAATACGAAGGGATCGGCGGAGAATGTCATAAATGAAAATAAGCAGCGTTCAGCGGCACTTTTTATAACACGTTGATGTTAAATTATGAGCGCACGGCATAGGAATTGTAAAATCTTTGTACTAGCATAAAACGAAACAACTCATTTTTCTTGCATCCGGGCGTTGCACCTGGCGGCACTGCCTTAACGGATTTAGTGGGAATGACCAAAACTAAAACAAATAATATTGTCGCCACCCCTCCCCTTTTGCTGCTGGCGGGCCTGGGGTTACTGAGTTTTGTATTTACCCTTTACTCGCTGGAATTATCCCTGCTTGGCACCGTTCTGGCGCCGCTTTGGTTTCCGACCGCCATTATGATGGTCGCCTTCTTTCGTAACCCGCTCCGCCTGTGGCTGCCAGTCATTATTGCCTGTTCAGCAGGAAGTCTGGCGGCGTCCGCCGTGCTGTTTCCGGTTAGCGAAATCAATCCCGGCTTCACCGCCATCAATATTGTAGAAGCTCTGACGGGGGCGGTGCTGATGCGTCGCTTCCTGGCGCCGGACAACCCGCTGCAAAATCTCAACAGCTGGGTCCGCCTCTCGCTTTGCAGCGCCGTAATTCCGCCGATTATCGGCGGGGCGTTGGCAATCTGGCTCACCGGAGCGGAAAGCGGAACGGAGACGAAAACCTTCTTCGTCTGGGTCTTATCAGAGGCCATAGGCGCGATGGCCCTGCTGCCAACCGGTCTGCTATTTAAACCACGCTATTTACTTAGCACCCGCCATCCAAAGCAGCTGCTGGAAACAGCGCTGACGTTTATCGTCACGCTGGCGCTGAGCTGGCTGGCGCTGCGCTTTATGCCGTGGCCGTTTACTTTCATCATCGTCTTCCTGATGTGGAGCGCCATTCGCCTGCCTCGCCTGGAAGCCTTTATTATCTTCCTTGGCACGCTGATGGTGGTTTCCGCCATGATGGCGACAAACAGCGTGTCTATGGTCGTCCCGCACGTTACCGTGGTCGATAACGCCCCCTGGCTGCCCTTCCTGATGATCCTGCTGCCCGCCAACGTCATGACGATGGTCATGTACTCGTTCAGGGAAGAGCGCAAGCATATCACCGAGAGCGAGGCACGCTTTCGTAACGCGATGGAGTATTCCGCCATCGGTATGGCGCTGGTCGCCATTGAAGGCCAGTGGATTCAGGTTAATAAATCCCTGTGTAACTTTCTGGGCTACACCCCGGCCCAGCTCCGGTCGCTAACCTTCCAGCAGATTACCTATCAGGAAGACCTGCACGCTGACCTTGTCCAGCTCGAGAAACTGGTTTCCGGTGAACTGAATAGCTATTCGATGGAAAAGCGCTACTACACCAGCAAAGGTGACGTTGTGTGGGCATTACTGGCCGTTTCGGTGGTAAGGGATACCGACGGCACCCCGCTCTATCTGATTGCCCAGATTGAAGACATTAACGACCTCAAGCATACCGAGTGGATTAACAAACGCCTGATGGAACGTATTACGCTGGCGAACGAAGCAGGCGGCATCGGCATCTGGGAATGGGACTTAACCAACGATGTGCTCAGCTGGGACAAGCGCATGTTCGAGCTCTACGAAATCTCCCCTCACCTTAAGCCGACCTATCAGGTTTGGGCCGAGTGCCTGCTGCCTGAGGATTTACCCGAAGCGGAAAAAGTGGTCCACGAGTCCCTGCGGGCGCGCATGCCTTTCAAAATTGAATACCGCATCAAAGTGAAGGATGGCATTCGCCATATCCGCTCGCTGGCCAACCGGGTGCTCAATAAAAACGGTGATGTAGAGCGTCTGCTTGGCATCAATCTGGACATGACGGAAGTTAAACAGCTGAACGAAGCGCTTTATCAGGAGAAAGAGCGTTTGCACATCACGCTGGACTCCATCGGCGAAGCGGTGATCTGTACCGATATCGACATGAACGTCACCTTTATGAACCCGGTGGCGGAAAAGCTAAGCGGCTGGCCCCAGGCGAGCGCCACAGGTCAGCATATCCTGTCAATTCTGCACATTACCTTTGGTGACAATGGGCCTGCCATGGAAAACATCCACAGCGGTGATTTCTCACGTATGGCCATCGAGCAGGACGTGGTCCTGCACTGCCGTAACGGCGGCAGCCACGATATTCATTACAGCATTACGCCATTAACCACGCTGGACGGCCAGAGCATCGGCTCCGTATTGGTGATCCAGGACGTGACCGAGTCGCGTAAAATGCTAAAACAGCTCAGCTACAGCGCCTCCCATGACAGCCTCACCCATCTTGCCAACCGGGTGAGCTTCGAAAACCACCTGAAGCGGCTGCTGCAAAGCGCGGCGGAAAATCGCCAGCGCCATGCGCTGGTATTCATCGACCTCGACCGCTTCAAAGCGGTTAACGACAGCGCAGGCCATGCGGCGGGGGACGCGCTGCTGCGCGAGCTTTCTTCACTTATGCTCAGCATGCTGCGCACCGGGGATTTCCTGGCACGCCTGGGCGGCGACGAGTTTGGCCTGCTGCTGCCGGACTGCTCGGTGGACAGCGCCCGCCATATCTCAGAGCGCATTATCAAGAGCATTAACGACTATCACTTCGTCTGGGAAGGCAGGCTGCACCGCATCGGCGCCAGCGCCGGGATGACCCAGATTCACGCGGATAACCGTATTGCCTCAGAGGTACTCTCACAGGCGGATATCGCATGTTATGCCTCCAAGCACAGCGGTCGCGGGCGCGTCAGCGTTTATGATGCGCAGCAGCCAATGCAAAACAGCCGCAGCACGCTGCCCATAGATGAACAATGGCGCATCATCAACGATAATCCGATGCTAATGATTGCGCAGGCCATCGCCCCCCCGCGCGTGCCGGAATCCACCAGCTTCTATCTGCTGCAGCTGAAATTCTGGAACAGCGAAGGTGAGGTACTGGACGAACAGGCCCTGCGCAGCGGTATTACCGACAACGAATTGCACCAGGCCCTGGACCGCCGGGTATTCAACGAGTTCTTCCGTGATTTTGCCCAGCAGCTTGCACTGAAAGGCTTCGGCGTGGCGCTCCCGCTTTCCAGCGCCGGGCTTGCCTGCAGCAGCTTCATCGACGAGCTTTTAAATCTGCTTTCCCGTAGCCCGCTGCCGGCACGTCTGCTGCATTTGCAGGTCGGCTGCGAGGTCCTCTTGACAGAAGACGGAAATATTCGCGAGAACCTGCAGCGTCTGCGCAGGCAGGGCTGCCAGCTGGTGCTGACGCAGGTGGGGCGAGATCTGGATATCTTTGACAAGATTAGCCGTCAGGACTTCAGCTACCTCATCGTGGACAGCGAGCTGATTCAGAACATCCACTGCAATTTAATGGATGAGATGATGGTCACCATCGCGCACGGACACGCTCAGCGCCTGAAAATTCAGACCATCGCCGGCCCAGCCGATATGCCGCTGGTGATGGATACTCTTTCAGGCATCGGCATAGACATGATTTATGGCGAAACTATCAGCATGGCTCAGCCGCTGGGGATGCTTATCAACACCAGCTATTTCGCGATTAACTGAGGAGTTGTTAACAGAATAAGAAAACGGCGCTTCATCAGCGCCGTTTTTTCATTTTTAAAGACTTATGCTTCGCGGGCTTTTAGCCACAGAACATCACAAATTTCATCAGTGGGTTTGAATCCGGTTGGAGCCTGCAATAAAAGCTCCCTGATTCGATTCTGATTGAATTCTGTGCACGCGATTTCAAGCTGCTCAATATACTCCTTAAGCTCATTCCATGGCAGCATCACTTCGTTTGCCGTCATGATTCTTGGATGCTGGGTACGCAGGACGCTATCTCCTATCAACAGCTCCTCGAAGAGTTTTTCACCCGGCCGTAAGCCGGTTGTTTTGATCTCGATGTCGCCATTGACGTTAGTAGCATCACGAATGGTTAAGCCACTCAGCGTAACCATTCGGTGCGCCAGATCGATAATTTTAACCGGCTCTCCCATATCCAGTACAAATACGTCGCCGCCACTTCCCATAGCACCAGCCTGAATAACCAGCTGAGCGGCTTCCGGTATGGTCATGAAGTAACGGATGATATCCGGGTGAGTCAGCGTTATCGGGCCACCGGCATCAATCTGCTTTTCAAACAGAGGCACAACGGAGCCCGACGATCCCAGTACATTACCGAATCGAACCATACTGAAAAGGGTAGAAGGTTGCTGAGCAGAAAGCGCCTGAAGCACCAATTCGGCCATGCGCTTAGTCGCGCCCATGGTATTCGTAGGTCGAACAGCCTTGTCGGTTGAAATCAGCACAAAGTTTGGGACATGGCAATTAATAGCAGCCTGAGCACAGGCCAGCGTACCAAAGACATTGTTGCGTACGCCATCCGTAACGTTATATTCGACCAGCGGCACGTGTTTATAAGCGGCTGCATGGTAAATAGTCTGGACATGGAAACTTGTCAGGACACGTTCAAGATGCTGCTGATTTTGCACGTTACCGAGAACAGGATATAAAACAACATCAAGCCTTTCCTCGGCAATGTAAGCTGAAAGCTCGCGCTCAATCGCATACAGTGAAAACTCCGACATTTCAAAAAGAACCAGCGTTTTCGGCCCGTTGCGCAAAATCTGCCTGCACAGTTCAGAACCGATAGAACCACCGGCGCCCGTCACCATAACCACTTTACCGGTGATATTCCTGGAGATCAGCTCAGGCACTGGATCGACCGGATCGCGGCCCAGTAAATCGGTAATGGATACTTTCTGCAGGCTATCAATCCGCGCTTTCCCTTCTACGAGATCGACCATGCCCGGTATCGACAGCACTTCACAAGGCAGACCTTCAAGCATGGTGATAACTTCGTTCTTACGTGAACGGGTGGCGCTGGGCATAGCGAGCAGGATTTTTTTCACTTCATATTTTTGCACTAACCAGGCGAGTTTTTCCGGCGGATAAACAGTTACGCCATGCATCACGCTTCCCTGCAACCGGGGATTATCATCAACAAACGCCACTGGGTAATATTCCGCTGCCTGGCTCAACGCGGGTAGCAGCTGCCGGCCAGATGCGCCGGCACCATAGATAATCACTTTTGTACCCAGCCTTAATCCCCGATTTACGATCATTCGCAACGCGAGTCGAGAGCCGCTGATCAACAGGACCCCGAAGGAGAAATAGATAAACGGAATGGTGCGGGGCAGATAAAGGTTGGTGTAAAACGCCGCGATAATAAGCAGGAGTGAAGAAGCCACCATTCCCGCTGCTACTGCGACAAAAACTTTAGCGGTGATGTATCGTATAACGGCACGGTACAATCCAAGCTTCACAAAGAAAGCAAGGGTAATCAAGACAATAGAAAAGATTAGCTGCCAGTGCGCCAGACTGGAAAGCGGGGTCATCGAGTCTATGCGCACCCAAAATGCAAACCAGAACGCAAACAGCAGAAGAACAATATCAATCCCCAGGGTAATCAGCCTTTTTGCCGGTCTGGGTAAGGTCAATAAAAACGTTAGCATAGTTTTAACCACTTCATTCTGAGCATCATGCTCGTGAGTTCAAAGTTGATCCAGGAGCGCAGACAGCAAAAGCTTCTGCAAATGCACCAAAGCCACCACGTGACCCTGCCTGTACAAAAGCACCTTTTCCGATGTGACACCCCCCCGCCAGCTGCACACCCACTCCCAGATGGGCGAAATCCTCCAGGACACCATCATGGTCCACCGTTGAGTTACAGTTGATGATAGTGCCCTCACCTGCCCGCACGTTGGCACCGATGACCACACCCGCAAACACCACGCTACCCTTTCCCAGTAGAGCGGAGGGACTGACGCATGCTCGAGGGTGCACAAGCGTGGCGAGTGCCAGGCCTTCTTCTTGTAGCTGAACGTGCAGTTGCTCCCGGATGCTATTGTTACCAATACCGATGATGGCGTGGGTAAAAGAGGCCTGATTTTTTTTGAGGTGATCCATACGTCCGACTATCGGCGGCAACGAGGGAGCATTGGGCTCCCATGAGTCATCCAAAAAAGCAATATTTGAATAGATGCCAGTCAAAGCAGCCAATTCAGCTATTGAACGGCCGTGCCCACCAGCACCCAAAATCAGCAGACTGTTGTCCATGCCTCTCACTGGTCCTTATCTTTAACACCGGCACCAAAGCGGTACGCAAGCGCTATAAGCGGTAACCAGGCAATCAGTACGCCAATGACGCCGGTGACGCTACCGGTAGCGATGAGCATAGCGACGGGAAAGAGCCAGACAACGTTAATGACAAATGCACCAAGGGTGACGGGTTTATGCGAGCCAAACTTCCGCGCAAGGATTTGATAAGTATGGCTGGCATGCGCCTCATAAACCTTTTTACCACCAATAAGGCGGCGTAACAGCGTGACGGTAGCATCAACAATAAAGACGCCAAGCAGGCAAATTTCAGCCAGGAAAAGTTTACTATCCAGCAAGGCAACATGCAGTACGATGAGGCCAATAGTGATCCCCAGGAAGCCGCTGCCAGCATCGCCCATAAATATTTTTGCCGTTGGGAAATTCCAGAAAATAAAGCCCAGGGCCGCGCAGCCGAGCAAAGCCATGATGGCGAACTGGCTGGTTTCCATACCGTCCGGCACGCTAAACATGATCAGCAGGCCAGAAAGTAACGCGAACATAATGGCTTCCATGCTGGCCAGGCCATTGATACCGTCCATAAAGTTATACAGATTTAGCATCCACGCCAGATAAACCAGGCCAAAGATCATACCCAGCCAGCCAGCAGAAAGCGGATAGCCGAAAAGGTCAATAACCGGGAATTGCCCCAGGAAATACAAACCTGAGGCCGCGGCCAGAAAATGCATTAATAACCGCCAGCGGGCTGCAATATGTCCGTGATCGTCCAGAAAACCGACCACTGCGGTTACCACACCAGCAATGAATAACGACAGCATCTGCGATACGGGGACAAAACCAAGGGCACTTAACACTACGATGCCAATCTGAAAACTAATGACGATCGCAACGCCGCCTCCACGAGGGGTCGGAACGGAATGCGAGCTTCGCTGGTTAGGGACATCAATGACATTGTTTTTTAATGCGTATATGCGAAGCCCCCAGGTCAGCGCGAAAGAGCATGCAAATATGGCTACTGCAACGATCGGTTCCAGCATTAGTTTTGTTCCTTAGAATAATACGCTGCGGTTTTTTTCATCGTCTCACGAAGGGTGACGGGGGGCTGCCAGTTTAGAAGGCGTGAGGCTTTTGTGGCATCAATATCCAGCGAACCAAAAAGTTGCTCGTAGATGTTCGCTTTCCCGGCAGCCGTTAATCCAAGTTTCAAAACCGACGCCGGGAACCACACAAGCCTTGCGGGTTTGTTCATTCCTTCAGCAAAAGCAGAAATGATCTCTGCGGTCGCGGGTTTATCCGTATCCGCCAGCAAAAAGAGTTCGTTTTTAGCCAACGGGTTTTGAATACAGGCAATGATAAAGCCTGTCACGTTCGCTAAGGAAACCATACTGCGCTTGTTTTTAACGCCTTTGAAAGGGAGTGGAAGGCCGCTTTTAACCAACTTTAGCAATCGGCGTATATTACCCGGTGCGTTCTCACCGCAAATCAGAGCCGGGCGAATGACAGTGATCGCCATAGGACCTTCAGCAAATTGTTCTTTGAGCGCCAGTTCGGCTTCTAATTTTGAAATGGCATAGTCAGAGGTGGGTGCGGGCGCAGAATCTTCGCAAAACGGTACGCCTGATGTTGCATTACCATTTACGCCGATGGAACTGATAAAGATGAAGTGTTTAACCCCTGCAGCCTTGGCATCATGGGCGAGTTTGAGGGTAGCATCGCGATTAACCCGACGAAACTCGGCTAGTTTATCCACCGCGGTGTCGTTCATCATATGGGCACGGCCCGCGGTGTGGACCACGACATCACAGCCAGCCAGAGCAACAGACCAGTCAGTTTGCTCTGAAATCTCTCCGATATTGATCAGTTCAGGGGCTGCCTGCAATGAACGCCGGGTAGTTCCTGAAACATCATAGTTGTTAGCTTTGAGTTCGCTCATCAGCTTACTGCCGACAAACCCCGTAGCCCCAGTCACAAGTATTTTCACAGTTTACCCTATCAAAGTTAAAGCACTACCAACGTTGTTCAACATTATTGTTGATAAAAACTCTTATAAAAGTTTAATCAAAAGATTTTCATACTTAAGAAAGGGAGATACAAGTTGAATTCTTTTTTTCAGGCCTGTGGCGCTCATTTCGGTCAGATTTCCGGCAGCCAGCCGTCGCTGTACCAGATGTGCAACAACGCGTAGGAGCGCCAGGGATGCCAGCGCTCGGCGTAGCGGCGTATCTGTGCGGGGGTCATGCCGGGGAAGCGCTGCTTGATTAAATAGTCGTCCGGCAAAAAAATATCGCTCGCCTGCCAGCCGCGCAGGGCGAAGTAGTTCGCCGTCCAGCGCCCGATGCCCGGCAGCGTGATTAACTGTTTAACCCCCTGCCCGACGTCCTCCGGCAGCGTAAGCGGAAATTCTCCTGCATTCACCAGTCGCGCAAGATTGATAATCGATTCCCCGCGCTTTAGCGGCATGCCCAGCGTTTTCAACTCTTCCGGCGTCAGCGCAGCCAGACGGCTGGCCTGCGGGAAAAGTTGCCAGCCCGGGTAGCCAGCAAGGGGGTCACCATAACGTTCTGCCAGTTTACCGGCGAGCTTCGCCGCCATCGCCACGCTCACCAGCTGGCCCAGAATGGCGCGAATCGCCTGTTCAAAGGCGTCCATACTCCCCGGCAGGCGCAGGCCGGGACGGGCTTTAGCGAGATCGCCCAGGCTCTCCAGCACCGGCTGCGGTTGACGGCTGAGGTCGAGCAACTTTTGTACTTTTATCAGCACGTCATTTGCCACGGGAAGCAGCCCGTCGGTGATACTGACCCTCAGCGCGCAGCTGGCCTCATCAGGTTCTAACGTGATAAGCCCGCTGTGGCTACCCACGGCGAAACTTCGGCAATAGAGGTTGTCATTGACGGTCTCAATACCGTAAACCGCACGTGCGGCGAGAAAGCCAAACATCCACTGCCAGTCATAGGGTGGCGTGTATTTAAGTTCGAACATGGTCGATTCCCCGTGATTTTTATGGGGTTAGCATAATAGCAAACGCGGATTTCCGCCTTGCATTGATATTCAGTTGCCCGCACGCACGCATTCCGCTAAAGTCGCCCCCCTTCTCACCGGCATGGGGATTTTTATGCAATTTATAGGCTTTGATTATGGTACGGCAAACTGCTCGGTAGCGGTGATGCGCGAGGGTGTCCCTGTCCTGCTGGAAATGGAAGATGGCTCTTCGCTGCTTCCTTCAATGCTGTGCGCGCCAACGCGCGAGTCGGTGAGCGAATGGCTATATCGTCACCATCAGGTACCGGCAAGCGGCGATGAAACCCAGGCGCTGCTTCGCAGGGCAGTTTCTTTCAACCGCGAAGAAGATATCGACGTGCTGCCGGGCAGCGTACAGTTCGGCTTAAGCTCGCTTCGCCAGTATATGGAAGATCCGGAAGAGGTTTACTTTGTAAAATCCCCAAAATCCTTTCTCGGCGCCAGCGGCCTGAAGCCGCAGCAGGTTGCGCTGTTCGAAGATCTGGTCTGCGCCATGATGCTGCATATCCGCAACAAGGCGCAAACCCAGGTCGCGGAGTCCATTAGCCAGGCGGTGATTGGCCGTCCGATAAACTTTCAGGGTTTAGGTGGTGAAGATGCCAACGCCCAGGCGCAGGGCATTCTCGAACGTGCTGCGCACCGCGCCGGGTTTGAAGATGTTGTATTCCAGTTTGAACCGGTTGCCGCAGGGCTGGATTTTGAAGCCACGCTGACGGAAGAAAAGCAGGTGCTGGTCGTGGATATCGGCGGCGGGACAACGGACTGCTCGGTTCTGCTGATGGGGCCGCAGTGGCACGCAAGACGTGACCGCGAGCAAAGCCTTCTCGGCCACAGCGGCTGCCGCGTTGGCGGAAACGATCTCGACATTATGCTGGCGTTTAAGCAGCTCTCTCCGCTATTGGGCATGGGTGGGCAAACTGAAAAAGGCATCGCCCTGCCCGTCCTGCCGTGGTGGAACGCGGTTGCCATCAACGACGTGCCCGCACAAAACGAATTCTACAGCAGCGCCAACGGCAGAATGCTGAATGAGCTGGTGCGCGATGCGCGCGAGTCCGAAAAAGTCGCTTACCTGCAAAAGGTCTGGCGTCAGCGCCTGAGCTATCGCCTGGTTCGGGCTGCGGAGGAGAGCAAAATCGCCCTTTCCGACAGCGAGCAGGTTGCCACGCTACTGCCATTTATCGCCAAAGATCTGGGCTGCGAAATCACCCAGCCGGAGCTGGAAAGTGCAATAAGCCAGCCGCTGCAGCGCATCCTGGAGCAGGTCAGTCTGGCGCTGGAAAGCAGCGACGTGAAGCCGGATGTGATTTACCTCACCGGCGGCAGCGCCCGCTCACCGATGATCAAGCAGGCGCTGGCTCAACGGCTGCCGGGCATTGAGATTGCGGGCGGCGATGACTTCGGTTCGGTAACCGCAGGCCTAGCCCGCTGGGCCGACGTTGTGTTTCGCGGGTAAACGTCAGTCTTCTCCAGTTGCTAAGCCGTGGGGAAACTTACGGCTTTTCCATCTGGATATGCTTTACGCCGTCAGGAAAGTCGATTTGCAGAGAAAGCGTGCCGCCCAGCGCTTCAATGTAGCGCTTAAGCGTACCGAGCTTTATCTCGTTCCCCCGCCGTTCAATGGCGGTAACAGCAGGCTGGCTGATGCCCATCGCCTCCGCCAGCTGCTTCTGCGACCAGCCCATCTCCTCGCGGATCATGTGTAGGCAGGTTTCCAGGATAAGTGCCTGGGTGCCTTCTGCGACCCGCTTTTGCCTCTCCGGCGGCAGGGAGGCAATAATTTCTTCAAGCGTTCTGTAATTTTTCAATGCTGTTCCTCCAGTGAATTCAGCCAGGCAATAAATTCTCTATCAGCGATTGCGATCATCGATTCGTAGAAGCGTTTGTCTTTTGATTTATCCCCGGCACAAAGCAGAATTGCCTGCCGTGAGTAATCAAATGCATAGAAAACGCGAAACGGCTTGCCGTAATGCCGAATCCTCAATTCTTTCATATTGGCAAAGCGCGATCCCTTCACCGTATCGGCATAGGGTCGTGGTAGCCCCGGCCCCATAAACTGTAAGTTTCCTATCGCGTGCAGCGTTTTGTCCTGTAGCGCCTCACTCTGAACGTCAAACCAGTTATCAAAGCATCTTGTTGTCAGTACAGTCCATGTCATAGCCACTCCGCCATAAACTATAGTTTATATTTTTTAGCGAAACCACAGTTTATTGCTGTAATTTTGAGCTGGATACCGTTTCAGCACGCGCGTGCGAGGCGTCTCGAAAAATAACGTTCTATAGGATTTATCCATACAGTCCTCCTTATTTCCTTCATTTTTCAGGGCCGCCTGGTCACTACACTAGTATCATTGGCTATATCGTTTCAGGAAGAGAAGACGTTTAACTATGAAAGGTACGCACAACACCCGTTGGTTCTGGATTGCAGGGGCGATTATTGTTGCCGTCGCGGCCGTGTATTTCTGGCGCAGCGGCTCTGCCAGCGAGCCTGGCGCGCAGAAGCCTGCCCAGCAGCAGTCTGGCGGACGGCGCAGCATGCGAGGCGGAGCTCTGGCTCCCGTGCAGGCTGCCACAGCAACCAGCGAATCCGTTCCGCGTTACCTGACAGGCCTCGGTACCATCACGGCGGCCAACACCGTCACCGTGCGCAGCCGGGTAGACGGCCAGCTGCTGGCGATCCACTTCCAGGAAGGCCAGCAGGTAAAAGCGGGTGATTTGCTGGCTGAAATCGATCCAAGTCAGTTCAAAGTCGCGCTGGCTCAGGCCCAGGGCCAGCTTGCTAAAGACCAGGCGACGCTCGCCAACGCCCGTCGCGACCTTTCCCGCTATCAGCAGCTGGTGAAAACCAACCTGGTCTCCCGTCAGGAGATGGACGCGCAGCAAGCACTGGTTAATGAATCAATCGGCACGGTGAAAGCAGATCAAGCCTCCGTAGCCAGCGCTCAGCTGCAGCTGGACTGGAGCCGCATTACGGCGCCCATCGACGGGCGCGTAGGGCTGAAACAGGTTGATGTGGGTAACCAGATCTCCAGCGGCGATACCACCGGCATCGTGGTACTCACCCAGACGCATCCTATCGACCTTATTTTTACGCTGCCGGAAAGCAATATCGCCACCGTTGTTCAGGCCCAGAAAAACGGTAAGACGCTGAGCGTAGAAGCCTGGGACCGCACCAACAAAATGAAGCTCAGCAGCGGGACGCTGCTCAGCCTGGATAATCAGATCGACGCCACCACCGGCACCATCAAGCTTAAAGCCCGCTTTACCAACGAAGACGACGCGCTGTTCCCGAACCAGTTCGTTAATGCCCGTATGCTGGTGGATACCCAGCAGGACGCCGTTGTTATTCCGGCTGCAGCGCTGCAGATGGGCAATGAGGGTAACTTCGTCTGGGTGCTGAACAGCGAAAATAAAGTCAGCAAGCACCTGGTGACAACGGGTATTCAGGACAGCCAGAAAGTGGTTATCAGCGCGGGCCTGTCAGCCGGTGACAAAGTCGTGACGGACGGCATCGACCGCCTGACGGAAGGCGCAAAAGTTGAAGTCGTGGAGGCGCAGTCTGCCACGGCCAGCGCAGCGGACGAGAAAGCTGCCGTTAAACCTCACGGAGCGAAATCCTGATGCAGGTCTTACCTCCCAGCGCAACGGGCGGCCCGTCCCGCCTGTTTATTCTGCGTCCGGTCGCCACCACGCTGCTGATGGTGGCCATCCTGCTGGCGGGGATCATCGGCTATCGTTTTCTTCCTGTCTCCGCGCTACCGGAAGTCGATTACCCGACGATTCAGGTCGTCACGCTCTATCCTGGCGCCAGCCCCGATGTGATCACTTCGGCTATCACGGCTCCGCTGGAACGCCAGTTCGGGCAGATGTCCGGCCTTAAGCAGATGTCATCGCAGAGCGCGGGCGGCGCATCCGTTGTTACTCTTCAGTTCCAGCTCGCTCTACCGCTGGACGTTGCCGAGCAGGAAGTGCAGGCCGCGATTAACGCCGCCACCAACCTGCTGCCGAACGATCTGCCGAACCCGCCCGTTTACAGTAAGGTGAACCCGGCTGATCCGCCGATCATGACGCTCGCCGTGACGTCAACAGCCATTCCGATGACCCAGGTCGAAGATATGGTGGAAACGCGCGTGGCGCAGAAAATTTCCCAGGTTTCCGGCGTCGGGCTGGTGACGCTTGCCGGCGGGCAGCGCCCTGCGATACGCGTCAAGCTTAACGCCCCGGCGATTGCCGCCCTCGGCCTGACCAGCGAAACCGTTCGCACCGCCATTACCAGCGCCAACGTCAACTCCGCAAAGGGTAGTCTCGACGGCCCGGAACGCGCCGTTACGCTGTCCGCCAACGACCAGATGGAGTCTGCGGAAGAGTACCGCAACCTGATCATTGCTTATCAAAACGGTGCGCCTGTCCGCCTGGGCGACGTGGCTACCGTTGAGCAAGGTGCTGAAAACAGCTGGCTCGGTGCATGGGCTAACAAGCAGCAGGCGATTGTGATGAACGTGCAGCGCCAGCCGGGTGCCAACATCATCGACACCGCCGACAGCATCCGCAAAATGCTACCGACGCTGACCGAAAGCCTGCCGAAATCGGTGGAGGTGAAGCTGCTGAGCGACCGTACCACCAACATCCGTGCGTCGGTAACCGATACGCAGTACGAACTGATGCTCGCCATCGCGCTGGTGGTGATGATCATCTATCTCTTCCTGCGCAACGTCCCGGCAACGATTATTCCCGCCGTCGCCGTGCCCCTCTCGCTGATAGGCACCTTCGCGGTGATGGTGTTCCTCGATTTCTCCATCAATAACCTGACGCTGATGGCGCTTACCATCGCCACCGGCTTCGTGGTGGACGATGCGATTGTGGTTATCGAGAACATCTCCCGCTATATCGAAAAGGGAGAGAAACCGCTGGCGGCGGCGCTGAAAGGCGCGGGTGAAATCGGTTTTACTATTATTTCGCTGACCCTCTCTCTTATCGCGGTGCTGATCCCGCTGCTGTTTATGGGCGATATCGTCGGACGCCTGTTCCGGGAATTTGCCGTCACGCTCGCCGTGTCGATTCTAATCTCTGCGGTGGTCTCTCTTACGCTTACGCCAATGATGTGCGCGCGCATGCTGAGCCATGAGTCACTGCGTAAGCAAAACCGCTTCTCACGGGCCAGCGAACGCTTCTTCGAACGAGTAATTGCAGGATATGGCCGCATTCTGACCAAAGTGTTACACCACCCTTGGCTCACGCTCGGCGTGGCTTTTGGCACCCTGGCCCTCACCGTTCTGCTGTGGGTTTTCATCCCCAAAGGCTTCTTCCCGATTCAGGACAACGGCATTATTCAGGGTACGCTTCAGGCCCCGCAGTCCGTCTCCTTTGCCAGCATGGCCCAGCGCCAGCGGCAGGTAGCGGATGTCATTCTCAAGGATCCGGCGGTAGAGAGCCTGACGTCGTTTGTCGGCGTGGACGGCACAAATCCGTCGCTTAACAGCGCCCGTCTGCAAATCAACCTTAAGCCGCTGGACGATCGCGATGACCGCATCAAAGCCGTTATTGCGCGGCTGCAAACCGATGTCGCGAAGGTACCCGGCGTGCAGCTTTATCTGCAGCCAATCCAGGATCTGACGATTGATACCACCGTCAGCCGCACTCAGTATCAGTTTACGCTTCAGGCAACCTCGTTGGATGAGCTGAGCTCCTGGGTGCCAAAACTCACCGAAGAGCTGAAAACGCTGCCGCAACTGACGGAAGTGAGCAGCGACTGGCAGGACCAGGGGCTGGTAGCCTACGTCAACGTCGACCGCGCCAGCGCCAGCCGCCTCGGTATCTCGATGTCGGACGTGGACAACGCGCTCTATAACGCCTTCGGCCAGCGCCTGATTTCAACTATCTACACCCAGGCCAACCAGTACCGCGTGGTGCTGGAGCACGACACTTCCACCACGCCGGGCCTCAGCGCGCTGGATAATATTCGCCTGGCAAGCAGCGACGGCGGCAGCGTGCCGCTGCATACCATTGCCAAAGTCGAACAGCGCTTTGCGCCGCTGACGGTGAACCATCTCGACCAGTTCCCGTCGACGACCTTCTCGTTCAACGTGCCGGATGACTATTCGCTGGGCGAAGCCGTAGATGCCATTACCCAGGCGGAGAAAGATCTGGCGCTGCCTTCGGATATCACCACGCAGTTCCAGGGTAGCACCCTCGCCTTCCAGGCCGCGTTAGGAAGCACCATCTGGCTGATCGTTGCCTCCGTCGTAGCGATGTACATCGTGCTGGGCGTGCTTTATGAAAGCTTTATCCATCCAATTACTATTCTGTCAACGCTGCCCACCGCGGGGGTAGGCGCGCTGCTGGCGCTGATGCTGGCGGGAGCCGAGCTGGATGTGATTGCGATTATCGGCATCATCCTACTTATCGGCATCGTGAAGAAGAACGCCATCATGATGATCGACTTCGCGCTGGCGGCGGAGCGTGAACAGGGAATGGCACCTTATGAGGCGATTTACCAGGCGTGCCTGCTGCGTTTCCGTCCGATCCTGATGACTACGCTGGCCGCCCTGCTCGGCGCGCTGCCGCTGATGCTTTCAACGGGCGTTGGCGCGGAGCTGCGCCGTCCGCTGGGTATCGGCATGGTGGGCGGCCTAATGGTCAGCCAGGTATTAACCCTGTTTACCACGCCGGTTATTTACCTGCTGTTTGACCGCCTGTCGCACTATACGCGCAACCGCTTTGGCCGCCGTGAAGAGGAACTGCCGTGAAATTCTTCGCGCTGTTTATCTACCGTCCGGTCGCGACCATCCTGCTGACCGCTGCCATCACGCTGTGCGGCGTGCTCGGCTTCCGACTGCTGCCCGTGGCCCCGCTGCCGCAGGTGGATTTCCCGGTGATCATGATCAGCGCCTCGCTGCCGGGGGCGTCGCCTGAAACAATGGCGTCGTCGGTGGCAACGCCGCTTGAGCAGGCGCTGGGGCGAATCGCGGGCGTCAGCGAAATGACGTCGTCCAGCTCGCTTGGCAGCACGCGCATCATTCTTGAATTCAATTTCGACCGGGATATCAACGGCGCCGCCCGCGACGTGCAGGCCGCGATTAACGCCGCGCAGAGCCTGCTGCCAAGCGGTATGCCGAGCCGTCCGACCTATCGTAAAGCCAACCCGTCAGACGCGCCGATTATCATTCTGACGCTGACTTCTGACACGCTGTCCCAGGGCCAGCTGTACGACTTCGCCTCTACGCAGCTGGCGCAAACCGTTTCGCAGATTGACGGCGTCGGCGACGTCGATGTTGGGGGCAGTTCGCTACCGGCGGTGCGGGTGGATTTGAATCCTCAGGCTTTGTTTAACCAGGGCGTCTCTCTGGACGCGGTGCGTACCGCTATAGACAATGCCAACGTGCGCCGCCCGCAGGGTGCCGTTGAAGAAGATACGCGCCGCTGGCAGCTGCAGACCAACGACGAGTTGAAAACCGCCGCGGAATACAAGCCGCTGATAATCCACTACAACAACGCTGGGGCGGTACACCTGAGCGACGTGGCAAACGTCACCGACTCGGTGCAGGACGTGCGCAACGCGGGGATGACTAATGCCAAGCCCGCGATTTTGCTGATGATCCGCAAGTCCCAGGAAGCCAACATCATCGAAACCGTGGATCGCATCCGGGCAAAGTTCCCCGAGCTGCGCGAAACCATCCCTGCCTCCATAGATTTACAGGTTGCCCAGGACCGCTCGCCAACCATTCGTGCTTCGCTTGCCGAAGTTGAGCAGTCGCTGATTATTTCCGTCGCGCTGGTGATCCTCGTGGTCTTCCTGTTCCTGCGTTCGGGCCGCGCCACGCTGATCCCGGCCGTTGCCGTTCCCGTCTCGCTTATCGGCACGTTTATTGCCATGTACCTGTGCGGTTTCAGCCTGAACAACCTGTCGTTAATGGCGTTAACCATCGCCACCGGCTTCGTGGTGGATGACGCCATCGTGGTACTGGAGAACATTTCCCGCCACCTTGAAGCGGGGGTAAAACCCTTGCAGGCCGCGCTGCAGGGGGTGCGTGAAGTCGGTTTTACGGTGCTCTCAATGAGCCTGTCGCTGGTGGCGGTATTCCTGCCGCTGCTGCTGATGGGCGGGTTGCCGGGGCGATTATTTAAGGAGTTTGCCGTCACGCTATCGGTGGCGATTGGTATTTCGCTGGTCGTCTCCCTGACGCTGACGCCAATGATGTGCGGCTGGCTGCTGAAGAACAAACCCCAACACACCCCAACCCGCAGGCGCGGCTTTGGGCGTCTGCTGGTCGCGATGCAGGAAGGCTACGGGCGTTCACTGAAGTGGGTGCTGAACCACGCGAAACTTGTCGGTCTGGTGCTGATTGCCACCATCGCGCTGAACGTCTGGCTGTATATCGCCATCCCGAAAACCTTCTTCCCGGAGCAGGATACCGGACGGCTGATGGGCAACATTCAGGCGGACCAGAGCATTTCGTTCCAGGCGATGCGCGGCAAGCTGCAGGACTTTATGAAGATCATTCGTGAGGATCCGGCGGTGGATAACGTCACCGGTTTTACCGGCGGCTCGCGGGTGAACAGCGGCATGATGTTTATCTCTCTTAAGCCGCTTAGCGAACGTAAAGAAACTGCGCAGCAGGTGATTGACCGACTGCGCAAGGCGCTGGCGAAAGAGCCGGGAGCCAGCCTGTTCCTGATGGCGGTGCAGGATATTCGTGTCGGCGGGCGTTCTGCTAACGCCAGCTATCAGTACACCCTGCTTTCCGACAGCCTGGCCGACTTACGCACCTGGGAGCCGAAAATCCGTAAGGCCTTCGCCAGCCTGCCGCAGCTTGCGGACGTCAACTCTGACCAGCAGGACAACGGCGCGGAAATGGATTTGATCTATGACCGCGAAACCATGTCGCGGCTGGGCATCAGCGTCTCGGACGCCAACAGCCTGCTGAACAACGCCTTTGGCCAGCGGCAGATTTCCACCATCTACCAGCCGCTGAACCAGTACAAGGTAGTGATGGAGGTCGACCCGCGCTATACCCAGGACATCAGCTCGCTGGATCAGATGTTTGTCACTAACAGCGAAGGTAAGCCGATTCCGCTCTCCTACTTTGCGAAATGGCAGCCTGCGAACGCCCCGCTGGCGGTGAACCACCAGGGGCTGTCGGCGGCTTCCACTATCTCGTTTAACCTGCCGACGGGCGTTTCGCTCAGCGAGGCAAGCGACGCCATCGACCGGATGATGACGTCACTCGGTGTGCCCTCCACGGTACGCGGAAGCTACGCGGGCACGGCGCAGGTCTTCCAGGACACCATGAAGTCGCAGGTGCTGCTGATTATCGCGGCTATCGCCACCGTCTACATCGTGCTGGGGATCCTTTATGAGAGCTACGTTCACCCGCTGACCATCCTCTCAACGCTGCCGTCTGCCGGGGTCGGCGCGCTGCTGGCGCTTGAACTTTTTGGTGCCCCGTTCAGCCTGATTGCGCTCATCGGGATCATGCTATTAATCGGCATCGTGAAGAAAAACGCCATCATGATGGTGGACTTCGCGATAGAGGCGCAGCGTAACGGCAACCTTACGCCACAGGAGGCAATTTTTCAGGCCTGCCTGCTGCGCTTCCGTCCGATTATGATGACAACACTTGCGGCGCTGTTTGGCGCGCTGCCGCTGGTGCTGACCAGCGGTGACGGTGCCGAGCTGCGCCAGCCGCTGGGGATCACCATCGTCGGTGGCCTGGTGGTCAGCCAGCTGCTGACGCTCTATACCACGCCCGTTGTTTATCTGTTCTTTGACCGGCTGCGTTTGCGCTTTAGCCGCCACAGCAACAAACAATTTATTGGCGAGTAAAATGTAGGGTGGAGAAGCGTCAGCGTCATCCACCGAAGAGGAATCAGATGAAATGACCGATCTGCCCGCTGCCGTCCGCTGGCAACTGTGGATTGTCGCCTTCGGCTTCTTTATGCAGTCGCTGGACACCACTATCGTCAACACCGCCCTGCCCTCGATGGCGGCAAGCCTGGGCGAAAGTCCGCTGCATATGCACTCGGTGATTGTCGCCTACGTGCTGACGGTGGCGGTGATGCTGCCCGTCAGCGGCTGGCTGGCGGACCGGGTTGGGGTGCGCAATATCTTCTTCACCGCCATCGTGCTGTTCACCGCAGGATCGCTGCTGTGCGCCCACTCCTCCACGCTCAACGAGCTGATTTTATCCCACGTGGTACAGGGGATCGGCGGCGCGATGATGGTACCGGTGGGCAGGCTCACGGTAATGAAAATTGTCCCCCGCGAGCAGTACATGGCGGCAATGACCTTCGTCACCTTGCCCGGCCAGATAGGCCCGCTGCTCGGCCCGGCGCTCGGAGGTCTGCTGGTTGAGTATGCCTCCTGGCACTGGATCTTTCTCATTAACCTGCCGGTGGGGATTATCGGCTGCATTGCCACGCTCTGGCTGATGCCCAACTACACCATGCAAACCCGGCGCTTCGACGCGTCGGGATTCCTGCTGCTGGCGTTTGGCATGGCGGCGCTGACCATCGCGCTGGACGGACAAAAAGGGCTGGGCATTTCGTCACTGACGCTCGGCCTGCTGGTTGCCGGCGGCATGCTGTCGATGCTGCTCTACCTCTGGCATGCCAGAGGTAACGACAACGCCCTGTTTAACCTCAACTTGTTCAAAACACGCACCTTCTCCCTCGGCCTGTTCGGCAGCTTCTGCGGCCGTATCGGCAGCGGCATGCTGCCGTTTATGACGCCGTTTTTTTTACAAATTGGCTTGGGCTTCTCTCCTTTCCACGCCGGGCTGATGATGGTGCCAATGGTACTGGGCAGCATGGGCATGAAGCGCATCGTGGTGCAGGTGGTCAACCGCTTCGGCTACCGTAACGTGCTGGTTGCCTCTACGCTGGGGCTGGCGCTGGTTATCCTGCTGTTTATGGCCACCGCGCTGCTGGGCTGGTATTACCTGCTGCCGGTGGTGCTGTTTATCCTCGGTATGGTGAACTCGACACGCTTCTCCTCGATGAACACCCTCACGTTGAAAGACCTACCGGACGATCTCGCCAGCGGCGGCAACAGCATGCTGTCGATGGTAATGCAGCTTTCTATGAGCATTGGCGTAACCGTCGCCGGGATGCTGCTTGGCATGTACGGTCACCATCATCTCACCCCGGATAGCGGCGTGGTGCACACCGTCTTCCTCTACACGTATTTAAGCATGGCGGTGATTATCGCCCTTCCCGCGCTGGTCTTCGCCCGCGTTCCCAGGGACACCACTAAAAACGTCATTATTGCGCGACGCAAAAGGAAATAATCATGAAACTCTGGCGGCCGGGCATTACCGGGAAACTGTTTCTTGCCATCTTCTCAACCTGCCTGCTGGTGCTGGCGATTATGCACTGGGGCGTGCGGCTGAGCTTCGAGCGGGGCTTCATCGACTACATTAAACACGGCAACGAGCAGCGGCTGGAGATGCTTAGCGACGCGCTTGGCGAGCAGTACGCCCTGCACGGCAACTGGCAGTTCCTGCGCCATAACGATCGCTTTGTTTTCCGGATCCTCAGATCGTTTGAGCGCGACGAAGATGCCGAGAACCCGAAGATGCCGCCGCACGGCTGGCGTACCCAGTTCTGGGTGCTTGACGAGGACTACAAAGTTCTTGTCGGCCCACGCGGCGCGGTGCCACCGGATGGTACGCGCCGGGCGATCAAAGTTGACGGGCGCAATGCAGGCTGGGTTATCGCCTCCCCCGTTGAGCGGCTGACGCGCAATACCGACATTAATTTTGACCGCCAGCAGCGCCGCACGAGCTGGATCATCGTCGCGCTTTCTACTTTGCTTGCCGCTGCGGCGACGTTCCTGCTCGCGCGCGGCCTGCTCGCCCCGGTCAAGAAACTGGTGGAAGGGACGCATAAGCTTGCGGCGGGCGACTTTACGACGCGGGTAGCCTCCACCAGCCAGGACGAACTGGGCAAGCTGGCGCAGGACTTTAACCAGCTCGCCAGCACGCTTGAAAAAAACCACAACATGCGCCGCGCCTATATGGCCGATATCTCGCACGAACTGCGCACGCCGCTGGCGATTCTGCGCGGTGAGCTGGAAGCTATTCAGGACGGCGTCAGGAAATTCACCCCGGATTCCGTAGCCTCGCTGCAGATGGAGGTCGCCACGCTGACCAAGCTGGTTGACGACCTGCACCAGCTGTCGATGTCCGACGAAGGCGCACTGGCGTATCAAAAAAAATCCCTCGATATCATTAACCTGCTTGAAGTGGTTGCGGGAGCGTTCCGCCAGCGCTTTGACTCGCGTGGCCTGAGTATTCGTCTGGCCCTGCCCGACAACGTGACCATTTTTGGCGACGGCGACCGCCTGATGCAGCTGTTCAATAACCTGCTGGAAAACAGCCTGCGCTATACCGACGCGGGCGGCCAGCTGCTGATTTCCGGTGAGGTCAGCCAGCAGCGGTTCGTGATGACCTTTGCTGACAGCGCGCCGGGCGTGAATGACGAGCAGCTGAATATGCTTTTTGACCGCTTCTACCGCACGGAAGGCTCGCGCAACCGCGCCAGCGGCGGTTCCGGCCTGGGGCTGTCCATCTGCCAGAACATTGTTGCCGCCCACGGCGGCACCCTGACGGCTGGCCATTCGCCTTTCGGCGGCGTCAGCATTACAGTAGAGTTACCGCTGGATCCAGAATCACAGAGAAACGTATGACCGAATTCCCGCTTGATGAAAATGCCCCACGCATTCTGATTGTTGAAGATGAACCGAAGCTCGGACAGCTGCTGGTGGATTATCTTCGCGCCGCCAGCTACGCGCCAATGCTGATCACCCACGGTAACGACGTACTGCCTTACGTACGCCAGACGCCGCCGGATCTGATCCTGCTGGATCTGATGCTCCCGGGCACCGATGGGCTGACGCTGTGTAAAGAGATCCGCCGCTTCTCTGAAATCCCCATCGTGATGGTGACCGCCAAGATCGAAGAGATCGACCGCCTGCTGGGGCTGGAAATCGGTGCGGATGACTACATCTGCAAGCCCTACAGCCCGAGGGAGGTCGTGGCGCGGGTGAAAACGATTCTGCGCCGCTGTAAACGCCAGCAGGACCCAATCCCGGCAGGGGAAGAAAGCCTCCTTATCATCGACGAAGGACGCTTTCAGGCAAGCTGGCGCGAAAAGGTGCTGGACCTGACCCCGGCAGAATTCCGCCTGCTGAAAACCCTCTCCCACGAGCCGGGTAAAGTCTTTTCCCGCGAAATGCTACTCAACCAGCTTTACGATGATTATCGGGTGGTGACCGACCGCACCATTGACAGCCATATCAAGAACCTGCGCCGTAAACTAGAAGCGCTGGACGAAGAGCAGTCCTTTATCCGCGCCGTCTATGGCGTGGGCTACCGCTGGGAAGCAGACGCCTGCCGGATGGCTTAGGGTGGTTTCCGTAAACAATTAGCGCTACAATTCCCGCCCTAAAAGTGTGGCAATCCCACTTCGCACTAACCGCTTCACCCGGTGAAGCGGCATAGACCGGTGAAAACCTGATACGATCCTGGGACACAAATATTTCACCAAACAAAAGACAAGGAAAATCAATTTATTGATTTTCGGCAGCTAACCACAAAGAAGGAAAAACCACGCTTTTTCCTTCTTTGTTAGCAAACTAACCGCTTCACCCGGTGAGGCGGTTCTGACCTGACATCAGAACGAGAACATCATGTTTAAACCAGAGCTTCTTTCCCCGGCGGGAACGCTGAAAAATATGCGTTTCGCTTTCGCCTACGGCGCCGATGCCGTTTACGCGGGCCAGCCGCGCTACAGCCTGCGCGTGCGTAACAATGAGTTCAACCACGAAAATCTCCAGCTCGGCATCAACGAAGCCCACGCGCTCGGTAAAAAATTCTACGTGGTGGTGAATATCGCCCCGCATAACGCCAAGTTAAAAACTTTCATTCGTGACCTGAAACCCGTAGTGGAAATGGGCCCGGATGCGCTGATCATGTCCGATCCGGGCCTGATTATGATGGTGCGTGAAGCCTTCCCGGAGATGGATATCCACCTGTCCGTGCAGGCGAACGCCGTGAACTGGGCGACGGTAAAATTCTGGAAGCAGATGGGCCTGACCCGCGTGATTCTCTCCCGTGAGCTGTCGCTGGACGAAATCGCAGAAATTCGTGAACAGGTGCCGGAAATGGAGCTGGAAATCTTCGTTCACGGTGCGCTGTGCATGGCCTATTCTGGCCGCTGTCTGCTTTCCGGCTACATTAACAAGCGCGATCCGAACCAGGGCACCTGCACCAACGCCTGCCGTTGGGAATACAAGGTTCAGGAAGGTAAAGAGGATGACGTGGGCAACATCGTCCATCTTCACGAGCCTATCCCGGTACAGAATATTGAACCTACGCTGGGCGTCGGCGCGCCTACGGATAAGGTCTTTATGATGGAAGAGGCCAAACGTCCGGGCGAGTACATGACCGCCTTTGAAGACGAACACGGCACCTACATCATGAACTCCAAAGATCTGCGCGCCATCGAACACGTGGAGCGCCTGACCAAAATGGGCGTTCACTCGCTGAAAATCGAAGGCCGCACCAAGTCTTATTACTACTGCGCGCGCACCGCACAGGTTTATCGCCGAGCCATTGACGATGCCGCCGCGGGTAAACCGTTTGACCCGACGCTGCTGCAAACCCTGGAAGGCCTGGCCCACCGCGGCTATACCGAAGGCTTCCTGCGTCGCCATACCCATGACAGTCACCAGAACTACGAATATGGCCACTCCATTTCCGACACCCAACAGTTTGTCGGTGAGTTTACCGGCGAGCGCCGTGGCGGCCTGGCTGCGGTGGCGGTTAAGAACAAGTTCCTGCTGGGGGATAGCCTTGAGCTGATGACTCCGCAGGGCAATGTTACCTTTACCCTGGAAGTGCTGGAAAACGGCAAAGCTCAGCCAGTTGAGGTCGCTCCCGGCGACGGCCATACCGTATGGTTGCCTGTTCCTCAGGACGTAGCGTTAGATTTTGCGCTGCTGATGCGCAATTTTGATGGTCAGACCACTCGAAATCCGCATACTAACTAGTTAATTAATGGTTATTTTTTCAGGCTGGGAGAATTCTTAGAAACCGATCACACACCGCTTCGTTTGAGTTGGTTATTATCGCCGGGCTGAAAAACATAACCCATAAATGCTTGTTGTACCAGGAACCACCTCCTTGGCCCGTGCAATCTCCCTTGCGCGGGCCTTCTTTTTGCGCGTCATCCCCAATATTTCAGCCAGTTCTTACCCGTCCCGGCCCGGCATAGGATACACTTTCGACACGAAAGAAATTCCTGAGGTATGCCATGGAGAAGTTCCCGGAATCGCTAGTGATCCTCAACGGCAAAGGTGCCAATAACGACGTTCTGCGCAGCGCGGTGAATATCATGCGCGACGAGGGTTATCAGCTGCATATGCGAGTGACCTGGGAGTATGGCGATGCGGCCCGTTACGTCGATGAGGCGATTGCGCTGGGCGTTGATACCGTGATTGCAGGCGGCGGGGATGGCACCATTAACGAGGTGGCTACGGCTCTGGCGCAGCGCCCGCAGGAAAATCGCCCTGCCCTCGGCATTCTTCCCTTAGGTACGGCCAACGATTTCGCCACCAGCGTCGGCATCCCCGACGAGCTGGATAAAGCCCTGCAGCTGGCGATGGTCGGCCGCGCTTTTGATATCGACCTGGTTGAAGTGAATGAATCCTCTTTCTTTATCAACATGGCAACCGGTGGCTTCGGCACGAAAATTACCACCGAAACGCCGGAGAAATTAAAAGCGGCGCTGGGTGGCGTCTCTTACTTTATTCACGGCCTGCTGCGCATTGATACGCTAAAGCCGGACCGCTGCGAAATTCGCGGCGAAAACTTCAGCTGGGAAGGCGACGCGCTGGTGATCGGTATTGGCAACGGGCGTCAGGCCGGCGGCGGGCAGCAGCTTTGTCCGCAGGCGTTAATTAACGACGGCCAGCTGGATCTGCGTATTTTTACCGGTGAAGAGCTGCTGCCCGCGCTGTTAACCACCCTCACCCGCCCGGAAGACAACCCGAATATTATCGACGGGCAGTCCTCCTGGTTTGAAATCACCGCCCCGCACGATATTACTTTTAACTTAGACGGCGAGCCGCTCAAAGGCCGCGAGTTCCGCATTGACGTTCATCCTGCCGCCCTGCGCTGCCGCCTGCCGCCAAACTGTCCGCTGGTTGGCTAAACCCCGCGCGCCAGGAAACCGGCGCATCGGGAATCATTAAAACTTCGCCACCCTGCTCGCCATTTCCCGGCTGTATTGCCGACTGGCATTGACCAGCATCTGCGTGTAATCCACTCTCGCTTTTCCCGATATCAAGTCTTCCGTGCCTATCGTCTCCAGAATTTTGCCATGCTGCATCACCGCTACCCGATGGCACAGGTGCGCGATTACCCCTAAATCATGCGTCACCATCAGGTAGGTAAGGTTGGCCTCCTGCTGGAGGTCCGCCAGCAGGTTGAGAATTTCCGCCTGCACTGAAACATCCAGCGCGGACGTCGGTTCATCGAGCAATAACACTTGCGGTTCAAGTATTAATGCGCGCGCAATCGCCACGCGCTGACGCTGGCCGCCGGAAAGCTGGTGGGGATAGCGGCTGCGAAAAGCGCGGTTTAGCCCGACTTTATCAAGTATCGAATTAATCCGCCGTTCCCGTTCGCTGAAGCCCTGAATAATCAACGGCTCCTCCAGGATATCGCCCACGGTATGGCGGGGATGGAGCGAACCGTAGGGATCCTGAAAAACCATCTGTACCCGCCGACAGCGTTCGCGGTTAATGCTGTGCCCCAGCGCCGAGCCGTTGATGGCCAGCTCCCCTCGCCAGTGGGTAAACAACCCGGCCAGACACTTGAGCACCGTGGTTTTCCCGGAGCCGGACTCCCCGACCAGGCCGAAGATTTCTCCCCGCGCCACGTTAAAATTCACATCAAACAGAACCTGGTTGGTTTTTGTTCCTTCGCCAAAGGTTAAATTGAGCTGGCTGACCGCAATCATCGACATAGTTACCCCTTATTCGCTAAGCCAGCTTGCCTGGCGCTGTAATACCGGCAGATGATCCCGGCGTTTATCCATATCCGGCAGCGCGTTGATAAGCCCCTGGGTGTAAGGATGCCGCGCATTATGCAATTCGTCAGCGGCAATGGACTCAACCACACGCCCGGCGTACATCACCAGCACCCGATCGCAGAAGCTGCGCACCAGGTTGATATCGTGGCTGATAAAAATCAGCCCCAGCCCGCGCGACTGCACTAAATCATCCAGCAGCGCCAGCACCTGCAAACGCACTGACACATCCAGCGCGGAAGTTGGTTCGTCGGCAATCACCATTTCCGGGTCGGTAATCAGCATCATGGCAATCATGATCCGCTGCCCCTGCCCGCCGGACACCTCATGGGGGTAGAGGTGGTAAACACGTTCCGGCTGGCGAATGCGCACCACTTCCAGCATCTCCAGCACCTTTTGCTTCGCTTCTTTATGCCCGACGCGATGGTGCGTCAGCCACGCTTCTGCAATTTGATCCCCGACGCACATCACAGGGTTCAGGGAGTATTTTGGGTCCTGCATGATCATCGAAATGCGCCTGCCTCTCACCTCACGCATTTGCGCGTCCGTGGCGCGCAGCAGATCAATATCGCCAAACCGCATGCGTTCGGCGGTAATCTGCGCTTTTGAAGGATGAAGCTGTAGCAAGGCGCGCCCCACCGTGGATTTACCGGAGCCGGACTCCCCCACAATGGCCAGCTTCTCGCGGCCAAGCTGGAAGGAAACGCCACGCACCGCGTGGGTTTGCTGGCGGCCATTAACGAAAGTTACGTTCAGGTCGCGTACGTCAAGCAGTGCTGGCGAGCTATTCACCGCGCGGATCGAGGATGTCACGTAGGCCGTCTCCCAGAAAATTGAATGCCAGGCTGTTGATGAGGATCGCCAGCCCCGGAATAGTTACTACCCACCAGCACTCCATCATGTAGGTGCGTCCGCTCGAAATCATCGCCCCCCATTCAGGATCGGGCGGCTGCGCGCCAAGCCCCAGAAAGCCCAGCCCTGCGGCGGTCAGAATAATTCCCGCCATATTCATGGTGATGCGGATAATCACCGAGGGCATGCAAAGCGGCACGATATGCCGCCACAGCACGCGAACCGGCGACGCGCCCTGTAAACGAACGGCAGAGATAAAATCTGCCTGCCGTAATGAGAGCGTTTCGGCGCGGGCAAGACGGGCAATGGGCGGCCAGGCGGTGAGCGTAATGGCAATAACAACATGCTCAAGGCCTGGACCCAGGGCGGCGACAAAAGCCAGCGCCAGCACAAGACTCGGGAAGGAGATAAAAATATCGGTGATCCGCATCAGCACCATATCAACCCTGCCACCGAAGTAACCCGCCGTGACGCCAAGTAGCAGGCCAAGCGGCCCGACGGTTATCGACACCAACAGCACGATGTAGAGGGTAATGCGTGAGCCATAAACCAGACGGCTGAAAATGTCGCGTCCAAACTCATCCGTGCCGAACCAGTGCGTCGCACCCGGCGGACTCAGCGCGTGGTTGAGATCCTGAACCAGCGGGTTAAACGGTGCAATCCAGGGGGCAAAAATCGCCACCATCAACAGCAGAAAGACAATTCCCCCGCCGATTGCGGTCAGCGGATTGCGCGCCATTTTGCCGATAAATCCCCAGGTCCGCACGACCGCGCGCCTGAAGGACTGAGCGCGTTCACCTGCCCGGGTAATCTGAGGCGTACCAAAGGAAACGGTCATCATTTCGTCCTCGGATCAAAGAGTTGATAAAGCATGTCCGACAGCAGGTTAAGCAGCACGAAGATCACCCCGACCACCAGCACGCAGCCCATTACCGCGTTCATATCCCCCAGCAGCAGGCTGCCCGTCAGATAGGAGCCAAATCCCGGCCATGAGAAGACGGTTTCGATAAGCACCGCTCCTTCCAGCAAGGAGCCATAAGCCAGCGCAACGACGGTGAGAAGCTGCACCAGAATATTGCGGAAGGCGTGATTCCAGATAACCTGCCGCTCGGTCAGCCCCTTTACGCGGGCGGTAATGATGAACTCCTGCGAGAGCTGCGCCAGCATAAAGCTGCGCGTCATGCGGCTGATGTAGGCCAGGGAGTGAAAGCCCAGCAGGCACGCGGGCAGGATCAGATGATTCAGCGCGTTAAAAAATACGCTGCCGTTGCCAGCCAGCAATGCATCTATCAGCAGCAACCCGGTGCGGCGCGGCACCAGGCCATCCAGCCCCAGGTCAATACGTCCCGCACCACCTACCCAGCCAAGCCAGGCGTAAAACAGCAGCAGCCCCATCATCCCCACCCAGAAAATCGGCGTGGAGTAGCCGGCCAGGCTAATAATACGCACCGCATAATCGACAATGCTGTTGCGGCGAGCGGCGGCCCAGACGCCAAGCGGAATACCAAGGCCCGCGCCGACAACGATCGCCACCGTTGCCAGTTCAAGCGTGGCCGGGAAGACCCGCAGGATATCGTCCAGCACCGGCTTTCCGGTCAGCAGCGCGTTGCCCAGGTCGCCGTGCAGCAGGCCGCCCAGATAAATCCAGAACTGCGTGGCCAGCGATTTGTCGAACCCAAGCTGGTGGTAAACCTGCTGATAGGTGCTCTGGTCAGCATCCGGGCCGACAATCGCCAGCACGGGGTCGATGGGCATCACCCGCCCAATGAAGAAGGTCAGCAACAGCAAGCCGAACAAAGTAATAAGTACCTGACCGACGCGGCGGGAAAAACGCCGGGTGCGCCCGCCCGGCGCAAGCAGAATCATGCTCATGATTTATCCTCCCCGGCAGACGATTTATAAACATCGCGCAGGAATGTTGTCGCTGACGGGTGCGGCTGATAGTTATGCACCTCTTTGCGTACCACAACGGAATCCACCATTTGTGAAACGGGCAGCAGCGCCGGAATTAAATTGTCATAGCGCACCTGAATCGCCTGATACTCTTCCTGCTGCTTGCGCGGATCGCGTTCCACAAGCGCCCGGTCTATCTGCTGATTGAGGGCTTTATCGTAGAAGCTGGTGCGCCAGCCCTGGAAGTTGGTCAGCCTGGCAGCATCGCTGTTATCCGGGTTATAAACCAGCGACCGCAGGCTGGAGTGAGGATGAGGCTCCACGCCGCTGCCGCCGCGCCCGACCAGCATGTCGAACCGGCGCTCTCGCATCGCGCCGTAAATCTGGTTGCCGGTACCGGTGATGATTTTCGCGTTAATACCCGCCTGCATCAGCGTCGACTGCACGGCAATAGCAATATTCAGGAAAGGCTGATCGGCAAGCACGCGCAGCGTGGTATCAAACCCGTCAGGATACCCGGCCTCGGCCAGCAGCAGCTTCGCTCGTGGTACATCAAGCGCATAGCCAGGGTCGGGCAGCGTGGCGGGCATGCCGGACTGGATTGGCCGCTGGTGCAGCACGCCGTAACCCGGCATCAGCGCTTTGTTAATCCCCTGGTAATCAATCAGGTAGCGCACGGCTTCGCGCACCTTCGGGTTAGCAAAATGCGCCTCTTTCATGCTCATCGCCACGTAGTAAATCGTCCCTTTTTTGACAGCGTCCACCGTCAGGTCGGGATCTTCCCGCAGGGCGTTGACGTCCGACACCGCCATATTGCTGGCGATATCCAGATCCCCTTTGGCAATCATCAGCCGCAGCGTCTGGGATTCCTGAAAATGGCGGAACACCACGCGGCTTAATTTCGGCTCGCCGCGCCAGTAATCAGGGTTGCGCTTCATACGCAGGACATCTTTCGCCTGCCAGACTTCCAGGCTGAACGGCCCTGACCCGGCTTCGTTGGTCGTCAGCCAGCGGTTGCCCCAGTCATTATTCTGTACATGCTGCTGCACCGTTTTGCTGTCGAGCACCACTACGCTGCCCAGCGCGGCCAGCGAGTAAATCACCAGCAGCGGATCGTTGGCTTTCGGCAGGATAATTTCCACCGTTGAGGCATCGAGCGCTTTGACGTGCTCATCGACGTTTTGCTTAGTAAAGCCATAAGATTTCCAGACGGACGCCTGGGCAAGGTTCAGATGCAATACGCGGCGCATCGACCAGACGACATCATCGGCGGTCAAAGCATTTCCGGAGTGAAACTTCACCCCGTCGCGCAGATGAAAAGTCAGGCGGTTGCCGTCCTCTGAAACAGCCCAGGACGTTGCCAGCGCCGGGCGCACATTCGTAAGCTGCGCGGGATCCAGCTCCACCAGCGAGTCATAGAGATTAACCACCAGCCCAACGACTTCGTTCCCGGTCATGGCGGCCGGATCGAGCGTCAGCAGGTTGTTCATATTCATGCCGATAATCAGCTGGTCGGGGGGCGTTTTTGCCGCCGCCGACGCGCTACCGAACATGAAAAGGAGCGTGAGCAGCCACGCCCCCGGTCGGGAGCTTCTGTTCATATTGGATACCGTTTGTAGGGTCAGTTTTCCCCGACGTCATTCGCGTCGGGATTGTTATGTTTGCGATTATTCGTCGCGGCTGACGGTATGCGTCTCTATGTAATCAAAATTGATGTCTTCCCCAAGCCCTGGGCGCTGCGGCAGATGCACGAAACCTTCCGCGTCCATCGGGTCGACGATGCTGTTGAGATAAGCGGCTGGCTCATCATATTCGAGGAACGGATGCAGTAGACCCCGTTCGTACCAGCGGCAGTTACGAATAGCGCCGACAACGGCAAGGCTTGCCGCCCCGTTGCCGTGCACCTCACAGTCCATGCCATAGGCTTCTGCCAGGCCGGCAACTTTCATGCAGGGGGCGATCCCGCCCACGCCGTTTGCCCCCGCCCGCAGGATGTCACAGGCACCGGCCTTAACCCAGTCGGCCCGGCTGTGGTGTTTGCCGCCCAGGCTCTCCGGGCCCACCACGTCGATGGATAAATTCTCCGAAAGCCACACGTAGGACGCCATGCTCTCCTCTTCCATTGGCTCTTCGAACCATGCAAAGTTGAGCTTCTCCAGCGCTTTGCCAATGTACAGCGCCTGGCTGCGGCTGTACCAGTGGTAGCCGTCGAGCATCAGGTCAATGTCCGGCCCCACCGCCTCACGCACCGCCGCGCAGGCTTTTACATCCATCTTTGGATCGGGTGCAAACGCCACCGGCGGCATCCAGGTATGCAGCTTGATGGCCTTGTAGCCCCGCGCCACCAGCTTTTCGGCAAACTGGCCGAACTCGTCCGGCGTGGAAAGTCCGCCCGCCAGCTCGTCCCCGCACATGGTGCTGCCGTAAGCGGGAACCTTGTCGCGAAAACCGCCGAGCAGCTTATAGACCGGCACTTTCAGCCTGCGGCCGATTAAATCCCACAGCGCCTGCTCAACGAATGAGAGCGCGCGTTCGGTTAGCTGGTGCGCGCTACCCCGCTGCCAGTGCACGAGATCCTGCCAGATACGTTCGCGGTTGAAGGGGTCCTGCCCGACCAGTACCTTGCGGAAGAAGGCGTTTACCACATAAGGACGAACCACCTCCGGCGGCGCGAAAGAGTAACCACAGTCCCCTTCATCAGTGGTAATGGTGAGCATCGCCATTTTTGCCAGGCTCTCTTCACCCGGATGCGAATGCCCGGCGCTGTCGGCAGCGCGGCGGGTTGGGTAGGTAAAAACGGTCACATTTACAGAGGTAATTTTCACAATCGTGGATGTCCTTTTTTAACGACGAATTCGGTTAATCGGTGCCACTTCTGCTGCAAAAACGGAACGATTTCGGAAGGAAGGTGGGCCTGAATCAAAATTTAAAACAGCGTTTCAGCAACAACTTTATGCGTAAATTTTCACCTTCGCCTCGTTCAAAGGTGCGTAAATGACGGCCATTTTTTGGACATGTGCACAAGGTGGCGTGACACTTTTCACAAATTGTTATCGAATTGTGACGGGATTAACGATGTTAAAAGAGGGAGATGAGCAGAAAACCCTCTCCGCAACAGAGAGGGGGGGACAACCTATTGTCAGGCGATGGTGACTTTCCCGTCCAGATAAACATCCTGTACGGCGTTGATAAGCTTCACGCCGTCAGCCATGGATTTCTTGAACGCCTTGCGTCCCAGAATCAGGCCCATGCCGCCCGCGCGCTTGTTAATGACGGCGGTGCGCACGGCGTCCGCCAGATCCGTTTCGCCCCCTGCCGCGCCGCCTGAGTTAATCAACCCTGCGCGTCCCATATAGCAGTTTGCCAGCTGGTAGCGCACCAGATCGTGACCTACATAGAATATTAGCCAGAAGCAAAAGTTTGTAGCTAGTAGACCATTATTAAGAATAGAGCCTCCATTAGGGAGGCTTTTCTTATTCATAAAGCCAGACACCAGCTCTAGCAGATTCAATAATCATCCCCACTGTAAGCGGCTTAAGCTCTTTTGTTGAGGGCTTCTTCTGCCAGAATGGGTATTCATATTCAAAATAGTTTATTCCATCAAAGCCTGAGTATTCAATGTTGAAGTGTTCAAACACATCCAGTAGGAAATCATGTGCATCTTCTGGTAAAAATTTGAAGTCATCCTGAAGAGTCCACTCCTTTGTAATCTGCTTAAAGCCCGGCTTGTACCAATGCTTTCTGACAGGATATTTTTCCATTAAATATTGAATAACTTCAGATTCAATATCTCTCATTAGAAATATGTCCATGCTATACGGTCTGAGGGTCTGGCTATGAGGTTGTATTTGTCACGGGTACGCTTTGCAACTACCTCAATCATGATAATAAATTGAGCATAGCCAATGAACGGAATCCATCTACCTATGAAGGTTGCTATTTTAGGTGTTGGAACCATCTTCAGTTTAGTGGGCTTACCCATAGGTGCAGAGAATTTTAAACCATTAGGGAAGCGAGCATCTTTTAAAAGCCTTCTGCTTAAGATTGATGCAACGCTCGTGCCGGGTGTATTGGTCGCCGCTGACAACTTACCTGATACAGGAATCACAGGTTGCCCGATTACAACCAATGTTGCTGCCTCTGTTGTAATTCCTAATGCATCCGCTAATTGTTCAACAAAGATTAAATTGAACAGCTCAATGGGTGTAACGTTAGTATGACCGTGATAGAAGTAAGTTCCGTTAAGTTCTTCTGTAGTATCCATTCAATCACCTGTTAAGCTGTCTGGCGCTCGTTCCATGCATCTGTATAGATGATATTACCATCACAGTGTTTCCATGTGATTTTCTCATAACGTAATTCTATGGTTTCAACGTGATTATTGTTCGGGTCTTGTGGTGAAGCCATTGTTGGAGATACAGATACAATGCGAACCCCTTCAAGGAACATGTTGAAATACTCAACTTCCTGACCAGCGTCATTAATCTTGTACCATTTAATCTCTGCTGACGCTAAGTTCTGCCCTGTTGCAACGGCCTTATAAAGATATGGGCTGGAGTAGTCAAACTCTTTCACAAGCATCATTTAAGAGTGTTGGCGTGTGCCTGTAGGCTTGCCAGTGGCATTGTCAGTGGGGATGGATAGATTGTGATGAAAGCCTTTTATCTCAATACTAAATTCACGGTCTTGAACGTCTACGCCTCCCTTGATTAGTGCTCCACCATCATCTTTTAGCCATAAGTAAGCAGGAATTGCCATTTATCGTAATCTCCTTGGTTTGTTAAGGGATAATAAATCACAGAATCATGGATGACCTCAAGTGCTATGTATTAATAAATATTTCAAATGATAATTTCTATAAATATGAATTGTCGCAATGATAATTATAATGAATGTGTTAGGTCAGCGATAATCACCATATCGCATAATCTTGCTTACTACTTGTTTACGTACCTCAAACGGCATTACGCAGTAATACCTACTTTCGACACGGACAGAAATAAGCAGCATAGCTGCGAACAATCTCTATGGCTTTCTTCATATTAATAATTGCTAACGCTGTGAATGCTGCAATGACCGCAGCATGGAACTCCGCACTAATCCATGCAGCATAAGCATAGGATAAAGGCTCATTCACATAAGTTCCACCATTCCGGCCAGCTTTACTTTTAAAACCGGGATTTCCCGGAATTAGAATTTCAGCCATTAATGCCTTAGTAGAGTTCATCCTAACCCAATCACCAGGTTGGTCAGCTTTCTTTCCTCCAGATGCAGTATGCAAATCTTTTAGATTAAACAGACCATCTTTATCAGAAGTCAGAGTGACCTGCTCCCTGATTATATTACGTGAAAATTCTACTTATAAACACACCGGTTTTTCGGGGGGATTACCCGTAGGGTCAGCGAGCGGCCTGCCCGCTGAGGATAAATGTCCTGGCCCTGAGCCTCGCAAAGGGCAGTCCTAATCCTGGTCGCGACTCGCGATCTTCGCCAGCCGGGGGAGCACTTCAGGTAGGCGCTGATTTGTAACGGAATGCAGCCACGGGGGTCAAAACATAGCGTAGCCGCAACCTACCACCATTCATGAAAATGATGTACCGGGCCGATACCCTGCCCGACCTCAAGGGAATCGGCCTGCTCCAGCGCTTTTGACAGCCATTTTTTCGCGGTGTCTATCGTCTGCGGCCAGTCAGCATAGCGAGGGCGAAGGGCGGCCAGCGCCGCAGAAAGCGTACAGCCTGTGCCGTGAGTGTGGCGAGTCTGCACCCGCTGTGCGGTAAAACGCCGTGCGCCCTCTTGCGTAAATAACCAGTCCGGGCTTTCTGCATCTTCCAGATGGCCGCCCTTCATCAGCACTGCGCGGCAGCCCATCGCCAGCAAAGCATCGCCCTGCTCTTTCATCTCTTTTTCACTGATTGCCTGTGGCGCGTCCAGCAGCGCTGCTGCCTCCGGAAGATTGGGCGTGATTAAGGCTACCAGGGGCAGCAGGCGACGGCGCAGGCTTTCCACCGCCGACGGGGCAAGCAGTGGATCGCCGCTCTTAGCCAGCATCACCGTATCCAGAACCACATTTTGCGCCTTATAGAAGGCTAAACGCTCAGCCACCGTCTCAACAATATCCGTTTCGGCAAGCATGCCAATTTTAAGGGTATCGATGCGCACATCGCTCAGCACCGAATCCAGCTGCGCCGCTACGAAATCAGGCTCAATACGATAAACCGACTGCACGCCCCGGGTGTTTTGCGCCACCAGCGCAGTAATGACGCTTGTGCCATACGCGCCGAGCGCGGAGAAGGTTTTTAAATCTGCCTGGATACCTGCGCCACCGCTGGGATCCGTCCCGGCAATCGTCAGGGCGTTAACTCGTTTTAAACCTTTCATGCCAGCGCCTCCTGATCCAGATTGTAAAGCGCGTCCAGGAATGCCGGAATGAAACTGCCGGGGCCATTGCTGGCAGCTACCGCCTGAACGCCCGCTAGTTTCATAAACTGGCAGGCGGAGGCGACGTTATCGAGCAGCGAGCCAGGTAATGCGCTACAGGCGGCAACCACGGCGGAGAGCGCGCAGCCCGTGCCCACCACGCGCGTCATCAATTTGTCTCCACCGACGATTACCCAGGTTTTAAGCCCGTCGGTCACGTAGTCGCGCTCACCCGTAACGGCGACGATGGCTCCGGTTTGCAGGGAAAGATGCCGGGCGGCAGGCAGTGCGCTAAGGGCATCATCGGTACTGTCCACGCCACGCCCACCGGTATTCACCCCGGCCAGAGCAAGAATTTCAGAGGCATTACCACGAATGGCTGCAGGATGCAGAGCAAGAATATCGCGGGCAAACTGAGTACGGAAAGTAAGGGCACCAACGGCAACCGGGTCAAGTACCCAGGGTGTAGAAGATTTATCAGCAGAGTGAATGGCTGCGAGCATTGCATGGCTGCGTTCAGCGGTCAGCGTGCCGATGTTAACTAATAAAGCGCTGGCCGCAGCGCTAAACTGCACGGCCTCCTCGGCCTCGATCACCATTGCAGGTGAAGCGCCAATGGCGAGCAATACGTTAGCGGTGAAGTTCTGCACCACATCGTTAGTCATGCAGTGGACCAGTGGGGAAGCAAGGCGTAATTGGGTTAAAACAGATGCGGCACGATGGCCGGGTAGCAGGTCAGGTTGCATTGCAGGCTCCTGCCCGGCGTCAAGAAGGGATACCGGACAGGTATCTGACTTCCCTACGCTGGCATTATCCAGATCAGGTGGTACGGGTATTTCTCAGCCTTCACAAAGAAGGGCACCCCGAGTCATGTAGATTACATTTCTTTAGCAATTAGTAGCTTATGCGAAGTCATTTGTTGGCACAAGATTGATCTTACGAATATCGCTTCTTCACGCTGTACCCCACCTTGTACCTCATTTTGTACCCCACAGAAAAGCAAAAAATTACATCCTTTTTCTACCATTCACATAACACATTTTCAGATAATATATACGGATAAATGAAGTATAATTATCGCCATAAGTACTATTGAATAGCATTAGAAGATATAAATACATTTTTTATTTTTTTCTATTTCATATCATTACGTAATTACCTCATGAAAATAAAAACTATAAAGCCACTAATAGGCTGATAATTTTTATATGAAATGAGATTTTTTTATAACCTATACTAAAATCTCAAATCAATCACTTTGGCGAGAAGAAATACAAATCAAATGAAATATTATTATGAAGATGAAGTCTTATCCTATCAAAAAGAATTAGAAGAAGAATATGAATCAATGATGTACTCCAACAAACTGACACCAGAGACAAATATTGTTCATGCAGAATCCACGGAAACATATCTCAGGAAAAAGCAGGCAAAGGAGAATAAAAATGAGAAAAAATAGATTATGGACAAATAGAATACGGACGAATAGAAAAAAACTTAATAAATCAGTAAGAAAGCAACCCATCACAGAAAATATTTCATTAACTTTTTACCAATATGAAAACATTATATGCAGCGATATACCCCCGCCCCGAATATGTAATGTATTAAAAGTGAATTTGCCTAAAATGTACATACAAAAGCTAAGAGATAATAAAATACCAGAATATAGTGAATGGTATCAAAAAATAAAAAAACACAGCACATATAGCAAATTTAGGTTTTGACAAATAAATGGCTGACACTACAAATAAGAGTATAGTCGGCCTAATGAAATTAACTACTACACAGCGATAATTAATGACTAATTCCACTCCAGCTTATAATAGATTTAAATATATTTCTGCTCCATGCGGTTCAGGAAAAACAACTAAATTATGTGAGATGATCAATAAAGCACTAAAAATAAAAGGAAGCACAGATCAGTTTATAATCGTACAGAATACACAAAAACTTGCTAAGCAAACAGCTAAAAACCTTTCTGATTACGAACTTATAATCACTGAGGTGAAAAACAGTAGAAAGAATGTATTAGCGTCAGTCCTTGATTTTTTTAAAAAACCAACATCAAGAGCATTAATTATTAGTGACAAGACTTTTTTAAAATACCTGTAGATCTTCTACAAGGATGGCAAATATGGCTTGACGATGTGACTAACTTCCATTCATATAAGTGTATTAATGACGGAAATCAGTGCATTAAAGATTTAATTTATCATGCTCTTATAAAGGATCATGAAATTGTTGATGAAGGTACGGAAAAGTACTTAACGGCTAAAAAGAAAGACGTTAAAGGTGACATTTTATACAAGGTAGCACAGGAGTTATCAGTAATTAGTGAAAATGATATTTTCATTATGAATAATGATTATTTTAAAAAACCTGATAAAGTACAGTTAAATATCCTCGGTTGGAAAGACCTTAAAAAATACATAGGTTTACCGATGACATTTATGGGGGCTAATTTTGAAAACTCTTTGATCTATAAGGCCAATATTTCTTTATTTGAAGAAACAGAACTTGATGGATTATCAACAAGACAGATTCAATTAAAGGATCGTCTTAAAGTGTATTATTTTTCTGAAAATAAAAAACTGTCAAAAGGTTGGAAGGATAATAATCATGAAAAAGTTAAATGTATATATGATTACCTCGATGCAGAGCTTGATGGGAAGAAATTTTACTGGGCAAATAATGAGAAAGATACTCATAGACTTCAGAATGGAACAAAAATAAGCCCTGATGCAAGAGGGTTAAATGATTATAAAAAGTTGAATATCTGCGTCTGGCTTGCGTGTATGCGGCCTGATGAAACAGAAGCTAAATTGTGTGAATTATTGTTGGGTATTACCGGGGAAGATATTCATCTGGCGAGAGAGTACGAAAACTTGCACCAGTTTGCTCTGAGAGGGGTATCAAGGGTGTATAACAGTACAGAGCAACAGATTGTCTATGTATTTGATAAGTATCAGGCAGAATCGTTAAGTACCAATGTAGAGCATATACCTAGTGTACTTGATGATGTAACACAGGGCGTACCTGGAAGACCAGAAGGGGCTAAAAACGCCAATAAACTCCCTGCATTGAGTGATACAAAATCGAGGCGATTCAATCGCTGGAAAGCTGCTAATCCGGGGCTTGAAATGGCCTCGTTCCGTATGTTCATGAGTATTGATACTAATTACGATCTAAGTACAGAAGATAAGGCCGCTATGTGGAGCCGATATGACAAGGCAGTACAAAAAAAGAAAAAGCCTCACTTTCAGTCCAAAACACCAACATGAAAAGCAATGGGATGTCCAAAAATAACCCCTAATAATATATAGTTAGTAGAAAAATGGACATCAATCATCAAGAGCGAAAGCGAGTTAACTATCTGAAATAAGGAGCTGCGAAGCGAGCGAACTGTTTCAGGTAGTTAATGAGAGTGCTCACGCAGTGAGGACTCCTCATCTATCTAATTGTTATATATAAAGAAATCAAGCAGTACCCGCAAGCGAGCACTGTTCGCTGAATTCGGTTCTACTGCTGCATTCCCTTCGGTCACTTGCAGAGCTAACCAAATCGCGTTTTTGTTCTCTTCGGAAGTACATAACTAATTATTTTTTCAGTACATTATTGAATTTCCTGTACTCACAAGCCCTTTCTGTACTGCACGGAGCGAAGCGAAACCCGATCCAATCATTCCCTTTCTATGATGGTGTTTCCGACAAAACGCACAGGAAGCTCCTGAACGCGGTTTATCTAGAAGCAGACTTTCCTTAGTCATAAGCTACAAAACTGCCCTAGCGGCTCTATGAGAGTGTTTAAGCGGCAAACCCAGCCCATTTCCCTAAGCTTTCCGAAATACTAACTAACCTCTGATCGTTTTTACCTATTGATTTTACTGGAATCAATAGATATTGATAGATTATAGCGATCAATTACTTGTTATTAATCGATTAAATCGATCATTTTTAGTGTGCATGATATTCTCTCACCTACAACCACTTGCTTTTAAGCCCATGTTATTCAGCCTTAAACACTAAACAGGAGATACAACACAGTGAAGAAAATCGCACTATTGGGAGGATATGGAATTTGGGCGGTATTCCTTTGTCTGGCAGCACTGGAAAAGTTTGGAGACTTCTTTGCCGCTGGTACTGGCTTCTGGTCGGTACTCATGCTTTCCGTTGCCGGGATTTGCCAGCTTGGGGCTGGTCTTATCGCGATAAGCTGGGCTGTACTGGCGTTTGGAACTCTGAGATCAAAGTACTTACCCTATAAATTTGTTAATAATTATACAGTTCCGTTACTGATTATTGTACTTGCTTTCGTGGCAAGTTCTGCCAGCTCGTCAAGTAATGAAGCCAGAGCACAAAAGCTCGGTTTTAAAGACGGTAAAGAGTTTGCTGCCGCCCGAGAAAATGACATTACAAACCCTACCGATTACGCAAAATTCTTAGCTGACCAAAAAGTTAAAGCGGCAGAAAAAGCTGCTCATGAGACATTACTTGCGGCAGAGAAGGAACAAAAAGCAAAACAAGAAGAGGCTGAATGCCTTCGTCTTGATAATCCCGAGTGCTATATCTCGAAACATGAACGTGGGGATTATATGTGTGCGAAAGCTGTCGAGGATTCAGCTAAGTACGAATTTAAATGGACTGATGGAATGCTTGAACCAAAGTTTTCATCCCTAAGTTGGTACGATAAAAACAGAAAATTAGTTACTCTTTATGGACATCGTGCACAAGCTCAAAACGGTTTCGGTGCATTTAAAAACGTACAATACTCCTGCACATACAACGCTGATACTGGTGAAGTATTAAGTACTAACCTTCAATAAGGAAATACAAGTGAAAAAATATTCAATTGCAGTGCTGTTATTATTTTCTTCAGTGTCTTCTATCGCGGCAGTACCTGACGGAAATAGAGAAACCATTTGCATTTAATAACGAAATTGTTTGCTTAAAACAAATTCAGAAACAAATCACCCCTTATCTCAAGTCATTTGAAGAAGAAAGCGGGGTCAAGTACAAGTACAATGTTAAATCTGGTTTATTGTACAAGGACACTGTAGGGCTACGGTTACAGATCAACCGCGTGGATTCGGGGCTGAATGTGCGTGTAGCCGATCTTGATTACTACTGGCTACAGGAGCGGGGCAGTATGTGCCAGCCAGCGTATATGGTACTTGATCGTTCTCAATGAGTGTTTGTACTGGCATAAGGTCGCGAAAGCGGCCTTTTTTTGTTTATGTCTTTGAAAAAAATATTCTTTTAGTTTTTTACGAAAATTGAAATGTATTTTTACTGTTCAAAGACTATACACGCCATTACAAATAGTGGGACAATAACCATCACCCAAAAATAGTGTAAGTACAGGACGTTATGAATCAGGAACTCTATTTTTGCTCTCCTGGTGAGAACCAATATACTCAATGCTTCCCTTGTGGGGCGTAGCTCGCGTTTCTAAAATGGCTAACGGCACACCGTGGCTCGAACCGCAATGGGTCGGGGGACATGGTGAAGTACCGGATGGCCTCGCTCTCTATACCTCAAGGCTTGATGCGACTGTTAGCAGCCTTGTTCTTAATCAACGAGATGGGGACGCATGGGTTGTTTACCCGTTTAATGATTTCAACGTTACGCAGATGATGCTTGAAAGAAAGGCGGAGCAATCAAAGTACTGGGTGATGCTGATTTTTGGCTTTACAGGTGATGATTTCAGACGTTTGATCAAAACCACCGGGATATACCGTACAGTGTACTTTCCTGTTGGATTCCCTGTCAGTGATTCGATTGACCAGAACACGAACCCCGCGATTTTAAGTTTTGCGGAAGATTTCTTTGAATCGATAGACGAGTACTGGAAAGTACATTTTAACGATTACTGTCAGGACATTCAGCACCTGAATGAAATGTCGAAAGATGATATTGAAATAATGGCAAGAAAAGCAATATCACAGGCTAGTGTCACCGATAAGCCGCTATTGACCGCCAGTACTCATGTAAGTGTTATGACGTATTCGGGTAGTGAATGGGTTGTTTCGTCGCCCGATGGTGTTGCGTCCTCAAAAGTACACTGAATTAAAGGGATTTTGTTATGGGAAGACAAAGGCAGATTGCCAAATTAGGTAACAAAACAACGAAAGGTCATATTGTTAGTGCATCGTCAACTATTTCTGATGGCCGTGATCCCCTTGTGGTTAATGGTGATAAAGCATGGTGTGATGTATGTAAAAATTCCTTTGAAATCAATGCAACTTATTCAGGATATACCGATGGTGATTTTTTGGTCGGTGACGGCGATCAAGTCCTTTGTAATTGCAAAGATAACTATGTCATAGCAATATCTGGTTATACGGGACATTCTTCACCAGAAAGGAAAACATTTGCTACATCAGCAAATATAGCCCCTTCATCATCTTTATCAGAGAGTAAAGCTGCTGTATCAGCCGTTCCGGTGTTTGCTAAATCAGTACTTCGCGGTACTGGCAATACTGACGCAGGAACGGCAGATGAGCCACAAGCCAACATTGGCGAAATGAGTTTCTATCAGTCCAGACCATCGCAGCCAGCCTCTGAGCCAGAACAGCACGCACAGGCCGCGAAGAAGAAAACTTCACCACCGCCAGAACCACCGAAGAAAAAATCACTATTTGATAAAGTGACGGGTTTCTTCTTTGGTGAAGCTGAAGCAATGCCACTTCCCCCGCCTCCGGTTGTTATGGGAGGATCAGCTGAAGCCGGAATGGCAGCAACAGCGGGAGGGGCTACAGCAAAAGCGAATCAGGACGCAGCCAAAGCCCTGACGCATACCATGAAGCACCTTTCAGGCCCGGAAGCCTGGAGCGGCTCGCTTGCAATGAATTTGCCGTTTGTTGTTATGGGGGCGATTGTTCAATCAAAACTCAAGGGTGAAAAGAGCGATCTTCTAACCCTGAAAAGTTACTGGAAGTCGCACACAGTAAGGGAACCGTACCAACCCGAGTACGCTACAACTGGATCACTGACGATGAAACCGGGCGATTAAAAGCCGTTGGCTATCATACCAGTACTGAAAGTGGGCGTGATCAGGTTCGTGTCCGTATGCTGGATAAGCAAACAGATGGTAGCTATGAATTTTGGGGCGACGAGCGGAGCGATAAACCGCTGATCACGTGGACACCAGCGAGCACTCCGGGATCACAAGATAGCTGGGATACAGGCAATAACAGCTCACAGGCGGGTACTGTAACGATTCCGGGGCTTGAACATCCCGATATTCAGGGCGTGACTATTACCACTACGCCAGTACCGGAAGAGAAGGATTTTCGGGATTACATTCTGGTGTTTCCGGGAAATGTACACCCGCCGATCTACATCTATCTCAGTAAGCCCCCGGTAGAACTGCTGGAAGTAGAACTTTATAGTGATTTTAAAGGGCGTTCACGGCAGGGCAAGTATGAGGCTGACCATATGCCTTCAAGAGCCGCAGTTGAACAACTCTTAATGGATGAGTATCCTGGGCTTGATCAAAAACTGATTAGTAAAATGGAAGATCGGGTAGCTGCAATTGTTGTACCGAAAGAAGTTCATCAAAAAATTAGTCAAACTTATGGTGGACGTAATAAACCAGACCAAATTGCAAGGGATGCGAAGAATTTGAGAAGTGCCCTGGATCGGAATTTTGATGCAATAAAACCCGCTCTTAAAGAGTATGGGATTACTGAAGAACAACTTGAATCCGCCAGAGCCAAGATGCACAAGCTGAATACAGAGCAAGGATTATACTAATGACAGTAAATGTTGAAGCATTGATCCGTAATATAGGTAAGAGTTATAAAGATTTGGTTGATTCTGGATTGATAACCTATAAAAGCGATCCTAAAGGAGCGTCAGGTTCACCAACAATTAGCCTTGATATGGCGAAAGAGGGCGTGTTTTTAGCATTTAAACGTGATGGTCGTATACTTAAGGAAATTACATTAAGCATCCAACATGATACTTTAAACGATTGGATATTCCCCAATGAGTTGCCTACGCCGCTACAAAAGAATATGTCTCGCCATTGGGTGCATGAAAACTTTGGCGAACCAGAAAACAGTATTCCGCCGAGAGTGATTATGAAGCAGGAAATCGGCAGAATTGAGCGATTTACTGTTGAAGATTTCCATATTCCAATCACAATGCAAATCCGCTATAACATGGCAGATATGGTAGTTGCAGTTACTTTCTTGCCTACATCAGAACTTCGCTGGTAGTCACGATGCAGCAGTTTCCTTTAGGAGCTGTTGCCTCTTCTGAATAAATCGGTATATGGGTATGATATGAGTAATCAACTTATTGAAAAAATCAAAGAAGAATGTTTACGCATTGAGGAAGATGCTCTTTATTCTTCAAAATCTCATTATAATGCATCCTCACCTTGGGAAAAATGCAATTTATTCATTGGGATACCTATAGCTATTTTGTCTGCTATAGCAGGTTTGAGTGCTCTGAAAGATATGACTACCATTACAATAGTAATATCCTTCTTACTTACATGTTTAACTGCTATAAATACCGCGTTAAATCCAAGTAAACGAGCAGGGCATCATAAGTCAGCGGCAGGGGAATATAATAATCTTAAAAATGATGTACGTCTTTTTCGGGAGATTGAATTGATTGAAATTGCTTTTCCAGATAAGGATCTTAAAGAAAAAGTAAAGGTTTTTTCTGATCGTAGAAATCAGTTAAACATAAGCTCGCCTACCATACCAAGATGGGCTTATGAAAAAACTCAGTCAGATGTCAATAATGGTTATACTCAATATTCTATCGACAAGGGAAAGGAATGAGCGTTCAATCATATTTAGATTCCGTAGCGAAGAATGCCATTTTGAAAGATAGTAGTATCACAACATCCATCAATACGCTTAAAAATAGGCTTGGATATTATTTTGATAGTTCTGCTGTGATAAATCATTTCACATTTGGTTCTAACACTCGATATACAATGCTACCAAGAAAATACGATCAAAAATCTGATGTTGATTATATGGTTGTGTTTAATAATACAGGCCATCAACCACAAACATATCTAAATCGGTTGAAGTATTTCGTTGAGCGTTATTACTCTGCATCTGAACGGAAACAAAGCCACCCAACAATAAGGTTAAACCTCAACCATATTACATTTGAATTAGTTCCGGCTGTGTATAATGTGCTTTACGGATATCAAATTCCGGCACCAGCAAATAACTTTGAAACATGGATAAGTACTGACCCAAATGATTTCAATAGTAAACTAACAGACAAAAATAGAAATAACCATTTTTTAATAAAGCCATTAATACGAATACTAAAATATTGGAATGCAAATGCAGATTATGTTTTTGAGTCGTATGAGCTTGAGCAAAAAATAGTAGGTATGAATTTTCTGTTTTGTTCTAATATTAAAGACTATTTTTATCATGCTGTTGAGCAACTCCATTGTTCCTACTGGTCGCCTCAGTGGAAGCAAAATGCTGTAAGTAAATTAAAAAATACAGTATTATCAGTTAAGGCATATGAAAGTGGCCGATGGTACTATTCTGCCGAGTTGGAAATAAAAAAGATTCTTCCTGATATTTAATTTCAAAATTTGATATAAAGCACAAACATTTCACTTGTGCTTTATGCTTTTTTAGAACGAATACTACTTTTAGTACGGATTTTTCTATATAGGGAGCTTATTTTGAGGGTAACTTGCTGAAGTGAACGTGTCTGTCATCAACATCATTTGATTCCCTTTCAATGGTGTGAAGGGAAATGCTACATAGTCCAAATTTCCTTGAGTCATATTGAAATATAACTTTTTGTCATCAATTTTTAATTTTGATGCATGTGCAGGGTATGTCCCTTCATCTTTAAATGTAATTAAAAAAGCTATAGGAAAGAAATGCATACAACTACAGTGGCATAAATGACCATCGTTAAAAAACGAAGTTAGTTGAGCAGTTATCTGTGTCTTGTTAGGATAAAACCAATAATGGAAATCATGAGTATCTTCTATTTTATTATTTTTTCCTAAGACAAAATTTCTTAATGGTGTGTAGAATTCACTATCGATAATATTTTTTTTGCATACTTCAACAGATGTTGCTGCGAGAAGATGGCCCACCATTGCACGCAAGAAAGGTATTGCATTGAAAGATGTCGATATAATATTTCCGTAGAAATGAACACCAGCTAAATATTGCCTAATTAGATTTATATAGTTCTCGATGGGAACCTTGATTTCTTGATCCAAACTTCCAAGTATTTTGCCATTACAATTCTTGCATATAGTTTTGAATGTCGCTCCGGCATGGGCATTTATAGGTTTAATTTCGTCAGAGGAATAATGTTCAGATACTGTTTTTTGAAACATGGGTTGAATGGTTGTTGCACAACGAGGTGGTACATGATCCTTACTCAACTGACCATAAGAACCGCAAATTACGCAATGCCCCTCACTAATTCTTGCATGTCTCAAACGTTCGGAAATTTTACCCATAAGAAACCTCGGAATAGCAATCTTGACTGATTTTATTGCAAATAGGTAATCTATGCATTTCTATCTTAATCTTCTTTACAGCCTTCGCGTTTAAGAATGTGGCTAAGGTACTGCCCCTTTAGTTCACAAAAAATCAAATCCCAGGCATCCCATTTTTTGACTAAAAAGTTAAAGGAATCTTTTACTCAGATAAAAATACAGTCTGTTTTTTTCGCCTGGCTTAAAATTTCGTTCATCAGAAAAGTTTTCTTATCTCTAATAAAATGCCGTTTTTTTCAACATGATTGTCGGCATTTTACTAAACCACTTGCAACAAAAAGGTTATGGTTAGATCCTGTTGGTATAGTTGAACTATACAAATAACTTGTTATTTTTTACGGTGAGAATTTAATATGGTTTTATGATTGCTATTTTTTTATGTAACTCCCATTTCTCTTTAAGTTTATCTCTAACCGGAGATGTATATTCAACCCATTCTTTATGACGATAAGAACTTATAATTTTCATAATAGCATAATATGTATTGTATACAGGGTAGTACATGAAACTATTTCCAACTTTTAATTTTTCACTTAACTCTTCATAATAATTATGGTAGTTTAAAGTTTTTCCTGATTTTGATAGATTTGGTACAATGGAACATGAAACATCAATTATTCTTAGTACTTCTTTGATATAACTTTCTTCGTGAGAAAGGTTTATTTCACATCCTATTCTGACATCCTCATTTAAATTTTCCAAGCAAAGTATTTTTTGATACTTTTCGATTTCTGATTTATGGGGTTCTATTGAAAGCAACAGGTCTTCATTAACTGTTTCTATTAATTTTTTATGGTAGTACTCAGGGGTTCCACTAATGCTTTCTAACGTGGGGATTCCAAAAGATGCAATGTCTACAGCAGGGATTTTAAAGGATACAATGCTATCTTTCATGTCTGAAATTACCCGGGGGAGATAATCTGGTTTATGATTTCCATCAAAAGCATTGTTGATACTACTTTCTATTGCTGAGTATTCAATGTCACCATCCACTACACATAAGAAAACATGTTTTTGATGCGATGAATCAAGATTCATTAGTAAATTTAAGCCAAAATTAAGCCGAGGTAAATTTTTCCAAGAACCTGTTAGATGTATCTTTAAAGGGATCTTTTCTTCTGCCGCTATGCTTTCCATAATAGTTTTTGTTAACTCATCTTCACAAAAAACAGTCATGCATGGAATTACTGGATTTCTTGCTGTTCCTGTCAATCTGATCTTTACTTCAGTCTCATCATTATTTTTAGAAACGGATACTACTTTTGACCCAATTATTCCAACTCCGACATTTAGATGGAAAATATTTTCGTTTTCGTTTTCGTTTTCGTTTTCGTTTTTTTTCATCAGTACATTTACCTATTCGTATTGCATATCCCAGAATGCAGCCTTCTTTAAATCAGCCTATACTGAAAAATGTAGAGTATATTCTACAGATTTTATACTTCAAGGAGCTTAAAACCAATCTCTTTTGAGTACTCCCTAACGATACTCACTTTTCTCGTCTTGTTTAGTATCATTTAGATGTTGAACGGTCTTAAATGATACCGTATCATTAAGTCAATTCAAATGATACTTACCAACAAGTGAGGGCAGGGAAATGATTTTTGGGTATGCTCGTGTTTCCGATCGGAACCAGAATCTGGATCGCCAGTTGGCAGTACTAGAACCAGTTTGTGACAAAATTGTTACTGAGAAGGAATCAGGGAAGTCCACCAGCGAAAGACCTGAATTGTTGAACCTGCTTTCGCACCTCCGCGAAGGTGACACGCTCGTTACTCACTCGATTGATCATCTTGCACGTAATACCCGTGATTTACTGGAAATGATTGATAACCTCGTTGAACGTGGGATCACTGTTCAGTTCCTTGCTAACTCAATGAGCTTTGACAAGTCCCCGCAATCTCGCCTGATCCTAACTATGATGGGAGCAGTAGCGGAATTCGAGAGGAGTATGATTGCATTACGCCGCCAGGAGGGTATTGCCCTTGCTAAACAAGCCCGGAAGTACAAGGGCAAGCAAAAGAACAAACAGCTACATAGCAAGATTATCGATATGTTACAGGCTGGGAAGAACACACCGGACGAGATCGCAAAGTTGTGCGATTGTGGCAGGGCTACAGTATTTCGTGTGAAGAAAGAAATGCTTACCAGTACAGATAACATTCTGAACTGATATAGCGGAAGGGGGTGTAGAAAAGATGTTTGTTGTTAGGTGCTGTCCGAATCCTTTCGATATCTATCATAAAATTAAGCACAATTAGATCATATTTGAAGAAACTCGTAAGGGCTTCACATGGCGACAGAGCTTAGGGTGGGTACTGACGTTCATCATTCAATGGAACTACGTCATTGTGCCAGTACTGGCCTTGTATGGTGTAGTACTCCCCATCATTCCACTTGATGAGATATGGAAAGTATTGATAATCTTGATTGGTGAATCATAAAAAATCTTTCATGGGGCATTAGATGCGTTTTGGACAATTGATAAAGAGTGATTTATTATCTATCAGAGGTAAGATTTCTAAATTATCCATTGAATGTAGAAGTGTTAGACATAATAGTTATTATATCTTGCTTCTTGCATTGTTAATATTAGTTTTATACTATACTTCGGATAATAGTAGTTCTGTAACCGATTGGTTATCCGGGATCTCAGATGTAGTAATGTCAATATGTGCCATCACGGGTTTGATTTTTGCTAGGAATTGGTTTGGACAAGTTCTCAATGATGAGGCAACAAAGTTTTCTTTAAAGCTACTTGAGGAAACAATCCCTGAAATACACTTGGGCTTTTTTGCATTGTCCGGGGTTTCATTCTTCAGCTCTATCGAAAAAGAAGATGCTAAGAATGATTGGGACTCGTTAAGTCGGAATGTCGATGAGTTTAAGAAAGAAATTGAGTTATTGAAGGAAAAACGTAGTGCGGTTGAAAGAAACTATAATTCTTTAAGACGGAGGGGTGTTACTTTTAAAATTGATAAACTTATTGATTATAAAATGATGCTCTTCCATTTCAATGCTGTTTTACATAATGCTGATAGTATTTGCGACTGCGTGAGGACATTAAAAATCCGAGCTGTTGGTACATCATCAATGTTTGAGGCATTGACTTTTAATCAGTACTCATCAGAAGAATATGACAAAGATATGTTGCTTGAGATTCTTACTAATTCAATTAATAGCTCATTTACTAACATTATGAGTTATAGAAATCAATATCAGAGATTTTTCTCTGGCGATCCTCACATTAAGTTTTATTTTAGACGGACATAATGTATCAATTAGTTTCTTCATTTCTAAATACCTGCATATTAACGTATGCGGATATTTTTTATGGCAATAATCACAAAAAAGCAATTAGGATTACACAGACTGGTGATGAATCTAGTCTACTCAGATAAACAACTTACTCAAAATGATAAAGAATTAATCTTCAATAACTACAAAGGCGATGGGATCGGTGCTACTGGTGCCTTCTTCACTCCAGAAATTCTAAGTTACTGGAGTGAACATATCAAAAACAGGCAGTTACGCAATTTTAAATACAGTCTCAAAATTATTTTTCTCCTTATATTCCACATGATAATTGTTCATGTGGAATATAAATTAGCATCAAATCAATTTATTATGTTAAAAATTTCAGAAGTTATCAAATTTAATTCCAACAAATTCCATCGATCACATAGCTAACCGATGTTAGCGGAAACGTATGCAAGTAGCGTTTAGTTATCCCACCGCTCTTCTCATGCCCTACCGTTTGTTGAAGATGCAAAATGTTCTTAACCCATCCAGCCATTGCAGCAGAGCAAACAGAGTGACGAATACTATGCAGAAGCCTCCGCTGTCCAAAGTCGTCTAAGTAAGGAATGCCAAGCTGATCACGAATATCCGCAAATTCTTTGCCAATTTTTGTCATATTTGTACCAGCCACCTCTGAAAAAATCCGCTCTTTCCATTGGCGATCTATATAATCCATAAACCCCCATTCGATGAGCTTAGGGTGGATTACCACCTGCCGGGTGGCGTTTTCTGTTTTCCCCTGCCCTCCTTCTGCAATCAGGAAATAATACCGCTGGCTATCCTCATCATATTTGATTTGTGATTTTTCCAGTTTGGCAATTTCTCCCCTTCTGGCTACTGTGTATGCCAACAGCAATGTTATCCACTTCTGCCAGCAATCTGGCTGCTTAAGTGCCCACTTTACAAACTTATTCATCTCTGCCGAACTGTATGCTCCAAACCTTGCTTTAGATGGTGCTGCCACTACCCCATCAGTTGGGGATTTCATCAGAATATCTTTGTTTTCTGTAAGAAAGGTCTTGAAAAGCGATTTGTAGATTTTAAGATGTTTATGGATAGCTTCGGCTCCTACTAACTCTTCCGGTGGCACGTCATCACAATCTATCAATTGCTGAATAGACATTGAGCGGTAAGGCTGAACAACACGCTTAGGAAGATTTTCAACGACTTCCATCACCTGTTTAATGTCCTGCTTTGTGATCGCCGTGACATCCGTTTTCCCTCCCAAGACAGTTATCAAAACTTCCATGTAACGCTCATTTGCCATTGAGATCGATTTTGTCCAGTTACGCCCCTTTTCATCTTTGTACATACCCCACGCATCAGAAAGTGTTAGCACTTTTACCGTTTCGGCTGGCGGTTGAGATTCCACTATTTCAGCAGGGACAATGATTTGCTGTTGGGGTAAAAGTGGGTTTATCACAGCCTTGCGTTCAGACGTGATCAGGTTTGACACAAACTTATCAAACATTGGGATTGAGGTAGCTAAAGATTTAACAAAAGGGACGTGTGGAGCGATACTAATCATCAAAATGCAGGCTTCCCGATAGCTATCAGTGAGAAGTGATTTTTTGTACATCCTGCCATTTGAAAGCCGGATCTGTAGATAGTAGTTACCGTTTCGTTGAAACGTGTATGGTAGGGTTTTGTACCTCATGATTACGCTCTTTTGTACCTTAGGTGCATTACACACGGACAAAAAGAAATGTAACTTCATGATAGTTAGGACTAATCTTGGATAACTACGCTGGCATTATCCAGATCAGGTGGTACGGGTATTTCTCAGCCTTCACAAAGAAGGGCACCCCGAGTCATTTGGTACAAATTAGCTTACTTTTTGCCAGCTTAGGGGAAGTTTGTTACTGGCGCAAGCCCGCCCTTCCGGTTATCGCGTCTTCATGGGGATGTCCTCATGTGGCTTATGAAGACTTTACTTACATCGGGGCGTACTAATCAACGGGGAGCAGGTCAAGGGGGTGCAAGCGCCCCTCGTTCTTTAACGCTACTTAACTAACATTCACCCATAATTACACTTTGATTTTGTTACATTTGCTCATTTACTCGCCAGCGCCAAAAGCCTACACTTTCCGCATGGACTTTTAAGCAAAATAAGGATAATAAGGATGTCTAAAGGTTTTTGGGTAGTCCAGGGCGATAAAACTACTTGCGGAGGGTCTGTACTGACCGGACACCCGAAAGGGAAGTTGATTGGCCCGAATAAAAACAGACAAGCAACAGTAGGCTGCCAGGTATCCTGTGGCAAACATCCTGGCACCTACAGCGTGGATGGTGGATATCTTGGTGAAGAGATTCATGGGAAGTTTGCCGCCATCACGCTCTACAGCCGCTCTACCTGTCCGTGTAAGGCTTTTTTCATCCCCACTCATACTTTTATGTCTCACGGCCCTTATCAAGCACCTGTTAGAGCAGCATCCACACCCGTAGCAACGAAAGCAGTATCTGAACCAATACAAGAGCCAGAACAACACGCCCAAGCAGCGAAGAAGCAAAAAAACTTTGCTGACACCTGCAAGCCAGAAGATAACCAGCTCTCGAACGGCGTTTACATCTGGACTGAAACCACCGACGCAGGACACGCTTTCGTTTCCGTACATCAGGAAAATTCGATTTATCTCTATACCTATGGTCGTTACGGCAGGACAGGCCCAGGAAATTTAACTGGTGATGGGATTTTAAACTTTCTGCAAGGTGAAGATGCGAGAGTTTACTATAGAGCCGAACTATACCGGATGGGCGCAAGAGTATTCCGTATAGATGATGCTGATCTGATGAAAACGAGACAATTCTTTGAAGACCTTTGGAACAAGAGTGAACCAGCGATTCAAACATCGGAGATGAAAGAAACAACCAAGCGAAGAGGCCACACAATCGATGAGTACGACGTAACAGGGAATAACTGTACCACTCACTCTGTTGAAGGGATCAAGTTTGCTGGTTCAAGGGTATTCGAACACAACTACAAATCGACCACGACGCAGATTCCTATCGAATCCGAAGCAGATTTCACAATCCCCGTCTCATTGCAGCGTTATCTTGAATCAAAAAGTTCTGACTTCTCATCAATGACAGTTATTGAAATGACGGGTAAGTTTAAAAAAGTGTATCCCAATAAGGACAACTTGCCGCGCTACCAAGAGTCGCCAAGAGGTAATATTCAGCACATTGCAGCGGGAGCCGCCGCTACTGGTGATTCATTATCACAGTATTCCAGCGGTACTTTTGGCGGTGTATTAGAGGGATCCTATGACATTGACGAGTAGAACCAAAACTATTCTCCGATGGGGAGGAATTGGCATTGTCACCCTGGGCTATTTCTTCGGGTTATTTGTTGCCTCACAAGCATTCGCGGTTTTCTCTGAAAATCAGCCCCTCGTTTCAAACCCTGTTCCACTAAAAGAGTACTACCAAGCTGTTGATTCACTTGCTCAAGCTACGAATAGTGTTTTTGATGCGGCGATTTACGGTTTTGTGATCTGTGTACCTCTCATTCTTCTTATCTTTAAAAAGGTGAGATGATTTGGAGGACTACTTAGAATGACGAATAGACCAAAGGCTATCCTCAGATGGGGTGGAATTGCTTTAGTATTCAACCATGTAAATAATTCTGTGTACTAGCCACCGTATTAAAGGTGATCGCTCAGGCGGTCACCGAACTCGATAATAAAACGCCCCATCGCCAGCCGCCTGTTTCGGCCATTTCTATGAAGCATCCTTGAACACCGGATAAATAACTTTTGCACCGAGTCGTCAGTCGGTAACACTTTGTGCTTTTTGATGGCTACACGAAAATGCTGTTCAGCAATGCGCTGCATAGGGCTCAGTGACGGCGAACCCGGCCCTGAACAGCTTGAAACCAGATCCTGACTTAGTACCATGTTCACTTTAGCTGGGTAAGATCCACCCCACGCTACACAATCCTGTAAAGTGATATTGATAACGCACGGAGAGAAAAACTTTAGAGCCCTTTCACATTCCCCCCCAAACCATCACCAAAATTTAAGTTAAAACAACCGCAAGATCACCGTTTTCTGAAAGTTTAGCTAATATTCAAGTATTTCCCATGGACTACTGGAATAGTATGAAAAAAGCAATTTGCTTTAGCGCCCTGGCGATCTTCGCGAGCAACGCTTGGTCAGCCGGAGGCAGCCCAGATGCTGCGCAGGCCAATAACCCGCTGGCTAACATGACCGCATTTAACATGCAGAACTACTACATCGGTGACGTCAGCGGTACTGATAAGGACGCCAATCAGTTCTGGTTTCGCTATGCCTCCCCTTTCTCATTAGGAGACAGCGACTGGCTGTTACGTGCCTCTTTGCCCGTCAATACCTATCCTTCCCCTCCAACCGGTGGGCATACGACTGGGGTTGGCGATCTTAACCTGTTTGCCTCCTGGCTTATTGATACCGGCAATCCCGCTGTGAGTTTCGGCTTTGGCCCACAGATTACGGCACCTACGGCTTCTGAGGACGCTGTTGGTTCAGGAAAATGGTCCGCAGGTCTGGTTAACGTCCTTTTCAACGCCAGCAATCCAAAATTTCAGTACGGCTATCTCGCCTCCTGGCAGCATAGCTTTGCCGGGGAGGACGATCGCAGCAACGTCAATCTGGCCACCTTCCAGCCGTTTCTTTTTTATCAGTTAGGCGGCGGCACTTATTTACGCTCAGCCCCAATCTGGCTGTATAACCTGCATAACGATGATTACAGCGTTCCGCTGGGGCTCGGTATTGGTCAGGTCATCAAGAGCCAGAAAACGGTGTATAACTTCTTCATCGAACCGCAGGGATCCATCGCCGACAGGGGTGATGGACAGCCGCGCTGGCAGATTTTCGCCGGGCTTAATCTGCAGTTCTTAAATTAAGCGTCAGGTTTAATAAAGGGGCTGTTCCTGCTGTCTGGACCTCCCCTTTAACCTCCCCTCTGCGCCTGGCGTCTATCCGGGCGCGTTGAAAACTGCGCAAATCGCCCGCGACCGCAGCATTGTCAGACAAACAGAACTATTCATCTTGTAAATAAAAGGTATCCTTAAGCGGTTGCCAATGGCCGTTTCATTTACGATTTTTTTCCGGGTACTTTCATGCCAAAAATATTCAGGTTGCCGCTCTTACTGGCTCTTCTCTCCTGCTTGCTGTTAACGCCTTTTTTATCGAATGCAGACGAGAGCACCGGCCAGGCCACGACCGAGCAGCCCGTTAAGGTCAACGCCAGCACCGAGCTGCCGGCCTTACAAAAACGGCTGGATGCGCTCAAACAGCGCGCTTCTAACGCGAAGATTGATAAGCAATTTTCCAGCCTGAATGATGACGCGCAGAAGCTCGTCGCCGATGCCGATAAGCTGGGCGCGGCGCTGGCTCCCCAGCTGGCGCAGATTAAAGCGCAGCTGGACGTTCTGGGTCCCGCACCCGCGCCGGATACGCTGAAAGAAACGCCGCAGGTAATCAGCCAGCGTAAACAGCTTAATAACAGCAAAACGCTGCTCACCACCCAGATAGAACAGACGAAGGCGATTGGCGTGGGGGCACAGAATCTTTCTGCGCAAATCTCCGGCCTACGCCGCGACGCGCTAAAAACGCAGATAGCCCTGAATACCGGCAGTATTCTGGGCGCGAAGTTCTGGTCCCCGCTTATCGATCCAGCCGATAAAGACGCCGATCGTTTTGCTAATTTTGGCGCGCAGGTCAGCAGCGCCTGGGAGCAGGCATGGAGTGAAGCGTGGCGCCTCGGCTCCGGTCTCTTCCTGCTGCTGGCGCTGGGCATCGGTGTTTTTGGCCGCCGGGTGCTGGATATGCCCATCAACTGGGTATTGCCGCGCTGGCTGCCGCAGGGAAGATTGCGCCGCAGCTTCCTCGCCTGCTTTACTACGCTGAGCACGACGTTCACGCTTGGTATCAGCATGCAGCTGCTGTGTTATATCTTCACCCGCCTGCCGGATACCTCGCAGATGGTGATGGAATTTACCGACCAGCTTATTCAGCTGACTTATGTTTCAGCGGTGATCGCCGGGGTGGGTATTGCCCTGCTGTCTAACCGTCATCCCTCCTGGCGTCTGCCGGGCATGGCGGATCAGCTGGCAAAATCGCTGGCGTCCTTCCCGGTTCTGCTGGCGGGTTCAATCTTTATCTTCGGGTCGATTGAGGAGCTGAACGCGCTGGTCAGCGCAAGCATCGCCGCCACGCTTTTCGGCAACGGCCTCTCCGCCCTGCTTGTCGCGCTGATTTGCATTATCGCGCCAATCCGCGTCAACCGTATACGCCGCAAGATGCGTGCCGACGGCGAGCAAACCGAAGTCCGCTCCACGCTGGCAGGCCTTATCCACCTGATCATCAGCCTGACCGCGTTTGTGATTCTGCTGGCGCTGCTGATTGGCTACATCCCGCTGGCGCGGTTCATTACCTTTGAACTGCTGTGGGTCGGTATCGTCCTCAGCGTGCTCTATTTGCTTATTCACTTCGTGGTCGATTTGTCGGAAAGCCTGTTTTCCCCCTCCACCCATAGCGGCACGATATTAAAAAGTACGCTCAGCGTGAACGATCGCCATCTGTCTCTGGCCTCCACGCTCTGTTCCGCCCTGGGCAAAGCAACCCTGCTGCTGCTCGCCGCCTTCGCCCTGCTCAACGGTACGCTCGGCGCCACCACGCCGCTGGAGCTGCTCAGCAAAATTGCCGATATGTGGGGCGGTAAAGGCCTCGAGGGGATGAATATCATTCCGGCACACGCGGTCAATGCCGTGCTGTTCCTGGTGATCGGCTGGTACATTCTGCGCTCCACGCGCCGCTGGCTGGATAAAGACTTCCTGCCGAAAACTACCATGGACCGCGGCATGCGGGCCTCGCTGGTGACGCTGTTTACCAACGTTGGCTACGTGCTGATCATCATGCTGACGCTGTCGATGCTCGGCATTGAGTGGAACAAGCTGGCGTGGATCGTCAGCGCCCTGTCGGTGGGGATCGGTTTTGGCCTGCAGGAGATCGTGAAGAACTTTATTTCCGGCCTGATCCTGCTGACCGAACGTCCGGTTAAGGTCGGCGACCTGGTCAGCATCAGCGGCGTGGAGGGTGATATTCGCCGTATTAACGTGCGAGCCACTGAAATACAGCTCAGCGATAAGTCGACGGTCATCGTTCCGAATTCTCAGCTTATCTCGCAGAACGTGCGTAACGCCACCATGGGTAATGCCCAGGGCGTCGCCACCATTACGCTGACTTTCCCACTGGATATCGACCCGGAGCAGGTGCGTAATTTACTCCTCGAAGCCTATGGCCTGCACGAATCCATTCTGGAAAACCCGGCGCCTTCCGTTAGTTTTAAAGAGCTGGGGCCAAACGGGATCGTGCTGAGCGTGACCGGCTACGTGAACAGTCCTCGTATGGTCGGCGGCGCGCGCAGCGACCTGCTATATGAAATTCTCAAGATGCTGCGGGCGGCGGATATCAACCTCAGCCAGACGCAAACGATGATCCTGGAGCAGCCCGCTAAAGTGGTCACCGCCGAGTAATCCCCTACGCCGCTGGCGCGCCAAAAGCCAGCGGCGCCTTCGAACGCAAGCCGCAGAAAATCGCTCGAAACCCCGCTGCGGACAGCTATAGTTATTAAGAATATTTACCGCAAAACACATTCGCCAATTTGATTTATATCAACGTGGCTCGCCCCGGGCAGCCGCATTATCTCGCCGGACAAATATTCCATTTCATATATTCACATAGCGTGAGTAATGTGAAAGTTAAAATAAGAGAGTGAATGATGAGCAAACTGAAAACGATGGCGCTGGTTCTGGGATTTGTGGCTTTTTCAGCCAGCGCGGCGCTGCCGCTGTTCAACGGAAAAGGCGCGCCGGGTGATGTGCATATCGACCAGAATGGCCCGGTCTATCTGAACGGCAAAGAGCTGAAGCTGAAGAAAGTGAACGACAACTTCTATGAAGCTCGCGGTCAGGGCGTGGTGCTGTCTATCGCGGTAATGCCGGATGGGAACGCGTCTGTAAGCTGGACGGGTAAAAACCGTGCCCACGGTGAAATCCTGCCCGCAGATCAACAGGCGGTGAAAGGCCCATCTGGACGCGATCTGGACTGTTCTCGTGCGGATTTAACTAATGCTGAAATGAAGGCCTGCCAGTAAAAAAATAAGGTGGATGACGCTTCGCTTATCCACCCTACGTTTGCTTCATTGTCGGGACAATAAGCAAAGCGTCAACCACCAGTTTCAGTCGTAGGGCGGATAAGCTTAGCGTCATCCGCCGGTTTCAGTTACTTCTCAGGGCGTAAAGCCTTCACCTGCTCAGCAGTGACATCCCCCGGTAAGCCACCCCAGGTCACCCGCAGATAGTTCACCAGCTGGGCAATCTGCTCGTCGTTCAGACGATCGCCAAAGCCCGGCATGCTCTGCATGCTTTCGCCATTCGGGAAGTTCTGCGCAGGCAGACCATCCATTACTGACACAATCAGGTTTTTCGCATCCGGCTGGCGCAGTGTGGCATTGTTCAGCATCGGCACCGCGACGTGCGGTTTACCCTCTCCTTCACGGGCGTGACACCCCGCGCACTGATCCAGATACGTCATGCGACCTGCATCATTACCCTCACCGGTCATCGCCGCAGCCGCTGCCGGTGGCTTCTCGCCCATCAGGTAGGTCGCCATCGCCTGCCGATCTTCTTTCGTCAGATGCTGCGTGCTGAGATCGACCACCATATGCATTTCGCTGAACGCGCTGCCCTGTGGCGCAATGCCCGTCGCCAGGAACTGCTTCACGTCGCCCTGCGTCCAGCCCCGCTGCGCCATCGCTTTCGGCGTGATATCCGGCGCCATAAAGCGGCCCAGCGGCCCGCCCTGCATCGCTTTGTCCAGCTTCATCTGGCCCAGCAGTCCCCGCTCGGTATGGCATTCACCGCAGTGGCCCAGCACGTCCGCCAGATAGCGGCCACGGTGCCAGTCGGCGGAGTTGCCTTCTGAAATCGCCGGCAGCGGATCTTTACTGTGGAACAGAATATTCCAGCCAATCAGCGCGACGCGCTGGTTGAACGGGAAGGTCATATCGTTATCCGGAATGGCTACGTCCACCGCTGGGCGCGTCATCAGATACGCGTACATATCATCTGAATCCTGCCGCGAAATGCCCTTATAGGAGGTGTAAGGCATCGCCGGGAACAGATGGCGTCCGCCCGGTGCAACGCCGTCGGTCAGCGCTTTGTAGAAGTCGTCTTTCGTCCAGCGGCCAATGCCGTAGTCTGCGGACGGCGTGATGTTGCTGCCGAAAATCGTGCCGTAAGGGGACGCTAACGGATAGCCTCCTGCCAACGGCGCACCGCCTGATGCCGTGTGGCAGGCCGCGCAGTCCGCTGCTTTAGCCAGATACTTGCCGCGTTCAATTTGCTCTTTGCTGGCGGTGACCTTCTGCACCGGACCGTCCCAGGTGCGGTATTCCCGCCAGTAGAGCACCGCGACGATAATAATAATTATCGCCAGCACGATTAGCGCGAGACGCTTTTTCATTTCACCGTCTCCTTCAGCAGCCCCGGCGTTTTCAGCACCACGTCACGCACCGCTTCGTAGTAGCGTACATAGCCTGTACAGCGACAGATATGATTTTCCAGCGCTTTGGAGATAGCCCCTTCCAGATCTGCGCGGGCGATCGGTTGGCGCTTGAGCTGTTCAACAAAGATAGTCGCAGCATTCACAAAGCCTGGCGTGCAGTAGCCGCACTGGAAGCTGTAGTGATCAAGGAATGCCTGCTGGATGGCAGACAAAACCACTTCACCCTGTTCATCAACTTTCGCGATACCTTCAACGGTTCGTACTTTTTTACCGTTAAAGAAATGCGCGCCGGTGATACAGGTACGCACTTCTTCGCTGGTGCCGCTTGGGCTATCGACAATCGCCACGCAGGCGTGGCAGATGCCCTGCCCGCAGCCCAGACGGGAGCCCGTCATGTGAACATATTCGTGCAGGAAGTCGATCATCATCAGCCCTTCCGGCACGTCCACCGGGCCGTACTGCTTGTTGTTCAGGGTCAGGGTTAGCGGCCTGGTTTTGATGCTCATGGTAATACCTCACGAATATTTTCAGCACGGACGGGCAAATCACGGAAACGGTGGCCGGTGGCGTCGGCGATGGCGTTAACCAGCGCGGCGACAACCGGGATCATGACGACCTCAGCCATGCCTTTCGGCGGATCGGTTTCCGAAAGTGCAGGCATGATGTCGCCGGTCTGCTGCCAGACCGCAACGTCGCCTGCGCGCGGCAGGTGATAACGGTTGAAGTTCCACGTTCCGTCACCCGGCCCGTCTTCGTATAGCGGGAGATATTCGTGTAAAGCGTGGCCGATCCCCATGGCCAGGCCGCCCTGCAGCTGCCCGGAGACCAGCTCCGGCACAATCAGGTTGCCGCACTCCATAATCGAGTGGTGGTTAAGCACGTCGACTTTGCCGTCGGCACGGCCCACGGCAACCTCCACCAGCGTGCCGACCGCACTGTAATAAGTTACCGACGCGTTGTTACGCTGCGTTGGCGGATAGTAAACGTGTTCACGATTGATCGCGGCAAACTCGCCTTTACCAGTACGCACGGAAAGTGCGTCGACCGGCAGGCGGCGGCTCTGGTTAGCGATGGTGAAATCTGCTTCCGCCCACTGCCAGCGGTTGAAGACGTGAACAACCGCACCGGTTAGCAGGCCCAGCTCGTAGGCCTTCTTCGCCAGGCGCTCAAAGCTGAGGATTTCCATCCCCGCGCAGGTCAGGCCGCCTTCCACCCAACGAGCGTCTTCAATACGCACGACCAGCGGTGCCGCCTGGCCGCCGCCGATGCCCGTGGTCCAGATGGCCATCGCCGCAGGCCAAAGCCCATGTTCAAACACCAGCCGCGCCGCTTCACGCGTACTGTGAGAGAAATAGAAAGCAGAGTTGCTCGCGCTTGACGGTGAACAGTAAGACGGTGACCAGGCCGGATTCGCGGCGAGCTTGTCCTGCTCTTCCTGGGACATGATGTACGGATCGCCGCTGGTGACGACCGGCAGCATGGACCAGTCGGTCACGGAGAAATGAGAGCGATCGGCAGGTTTACCCAGCCACTGCGCGCAAAGCACGGACTGGGAGGTGGACATGCCTGTGCCCATTTCCGCGCCGCTGTGGTACAGGGTGATGCGCCCCTCTTCGCTGAACTCTACGCGGGCAAAGGAGGTTTCCGCGCCGGTACCGAAGTCTTTCTGTACGCAGCCGAAGCCCACGCCGTAAAGCTTGCCAGGGTTTTTGCTTTCGAATTCCGCTTTACGCTTTGCGCGATCGATCCAGATTTCATGTTTAGCCGCTTTCGCCAGCACTTCATCAACGCGAATCGCACCCGCAGGGATTGCCCCCTGGGTATTTTTCATTCCGGACTTCAGCGCGTTACGCATGCGGAACTCGATCGGATCGAGCTTCAGTTCGGCGGCAATTTCGTCCACCATCATCTCGGTGGCGGCCATACTTTGCAGCGTGCCGTAGCCTCGTGCCGAACCGGCGTCAATCGCGCGTGAAGCGATGCCAACCGCAGAGAGATCGCTTTTCGGGAAGTAATAAATGGACTGTGCGGCGGTCGCCCCCACCATCGCTACGGATGGCGTAAAGTTGCTGCGCCCGCCGCCGTTGGCGATCATCGAGCCGTAGAAGGACTGCATCATGCCGGTGCTTTTATTCACCCCGATGGTGTAATCCATATCAAACGCATGACGCTTGATGGAGGTCTGGAACTGCTCGTAGCGGTCGTTCGCCAGGCGCACGGGATTGCCGTCGCCGTACATCGCCGCGACTGCGCCGTAATAAGGGAAGTTGTAGTGATCTTTCGAGCCATAGCCCACGGTATAGCAAGGGTGCAGGATCAGCTGTTTCACCGGCGGGATACGTTTTGCCAGCATACGCGGCAGCTCGTCCGCTACTTCCTGCGGTGACTGGGTTGGCACCACCAGGTGCAGCGTCTGCGTGGCTTCGTCGAACCAGCCGTTGGCATTATCCGGCTCCAGCGCTGCGGTATCAATGGACTGCGTGGTGTAGCGACGGGAGAGCACCAGCCAGTCGTCCGGCGGGCTCTTAAGCTCATCGGCGATCGTCGCGGCGAAGTGCATGCCCTCTTCGTCCAGCTTGCCGCCCTCACGCCCTTCAGGCCAAACCGGCAGGTGTTTTTTCATCGCCACCGGGAAGATCGGCATATCTTTCAGGCTGGAGAACTGGTCGTCATCCTGGGAGGTTGCGCCGCCCACGCGCACAAAGCGGAAGGTGCCCCACGGGTCACGCTCCAAAGGGCCTGTTTCTGCACCGTATTTCACAACGCCTTCTTTGAATTTGATCTTGTCTTTGGCAAAGCGGAAGCGGGCAAAATCATGGTAAATGAGGATCGCTACGGCCTGGCCCAGATAGGCTGGCGTTTTGCCCGACGGCAGCAGCATGTCATCGCCATAAAACGCCGGGAAAGCAAGGCCATCGCGCGCCAGATCTTCCGCGGTGACAACGCGGTCCGGCTGCAGATCGTCGCCCAGCGAAGAGAGGTCGATGCCCGCGAACAGGCGATCGGCTTTGCTGGTGCGGATAATAAAGGCGTGGGCCTGTTTCTGCGGCCAGTGCGGCATGTCTACGGCGCGAATATCACGGGCAAAGACCTTATGCCCCATGACTTTAGAACGGCCATCGATTCTGAAACGGATGCGTTTTTTTTCAGGGTCCCAGTTGGGTGCGAGAAGAATTTTCTCTTCGAATAAAGCGGCGTATGCGCGGCTGTAGAGCGGGGCCAGATAGACTGAAACGCCCGCGACCACCGCGCCGGTAATAAACCGGCGCCGTGATGGATTAAACTTGCTCATAAAGCTTCCCTTTAAAACTATTATTGTCTTTTTATTTGCTGCCGAAGGGTGATTAAAAATGCATCTCCGTAGTGATTATAAGCATATGCTTTTAAGTGAAACCCTGTGACAATTAACATCTCATTTTCATAAAAAAAACAAATTTGATTACTACGGAGAAGGAAAACATCCTCATGAAGCCAGGCATTATTATTGCCGCTGCGGGCCTGGGTACGCGCTTTAGCCTCGCCGGCGGAATCGGACATAAGCTCAATGCTGCGCTGGCAAAGGGCTGCGTGTTTGAACAGACGCTGCGTAACGCCTGTGCCAGCGGTCTTGAGGTACATGTGGTGACTCGTCCAGACAACCTTCACGTCCAGCAGATCTGCTCCGCACAGCGCATCCCCTTTACCCTGGTTGCGAGCGAAGGGCTCGGGGAATCCATTGCCGCAGGCGTTGCGGCGACGGACAGCTGGCACGGCTGGCTGGTCCATCTTGCCGATATGCCGTTTGTCCCCCCTGCCGTTTTCATACAGATAGCCGATGCGCTAGGGCAACACGCTCTGGTACGTCCTCGCGCAGATAACCAACCCGGCCACCCGGTTGGCTTCTCTTCCGTCTGGCGTAAAGAACTTTGTCAGCTAACGGGTGACGACGGCGCGCGTGAACTTTTGCGCGGCCAGCCGCTATATTTCATAGAATTAAAAGATTCAGACTTTCTGCGGGATATCGATCTCCCGTCGCAGCTGCCTTCAGCGAGTAATAATGCCCATGCAACATCTTGATATTAGCGTGCTCAACCAGTCTCTTAGCTGGCTGGAACTGCAGCCGGTCTGGCTGTGTACCGTACTCAGAACCTACGGTTCCTCCCCGCGCTCGCCTGGCGCGCTGATGGCGGCAACGGCGGACGGACGCTTCTGCGGTTCGCTGTCCGGCGGCTGCGTTGAGGATGATTTTTTACAACGCATCGGCGCTGGCGAATACCGGGCCGCCAGCCAGATTGTTCGCTACGGTGAAGGCGGCCTGACGCCCGGCATCGCGCTGCCCTGCGGCGGCGTGCTGGATATTCTGGTGGAATATTTACCCGCCGGGGAGGCAAGCACCACTTATGTGGCAAAGATGCTGGATGCGCTGAACGGCCATTTCGCCCTGCAAAAGCGCCTCGAAGTTGGGCAGCCCTGCAGGCACCTGGAAGTGACCGATTTTGCTGACATCACTCAGGTCGACGTTAACGGGCAGGCGATCACCCTTCACGTTGCCGCCGCACCGCGGTTGTTTATCGCTGGCCTGTCGAGCGTGGCGCTCTACTGCGCTGACTTTGCTCAGTCGCTGGGGTTTGAGGTTGTGGTCTGTGAAAACCGCCCGGACGCACTGGAAAACTTTGCTGGGCAGCTCAAACCCGGCGTCATGCTGCTGAAACAGTTTCCGGCCAACTATCTGGAGCAGCAGAACTGTCATGCCAACACCGCTATTGTGGCGCTAACCCACGATCCACGCATGGACGACCTTACTATGATGGAGGCGGTAAACACGCCTGCGTTTTATATCGGCGTGATGGGGTCGCAGAAGAACAGCGCAAAACGCCTGCAACGGCTGGAAAATATTGCGGAATTAAACAGAGAAGAACTCAAGCGAATTCAGGCACCCATCGGCCTGAAACTTGGCAGCAAAACGCCAGCGGAGATTGCGCTGGCGGTGATGGCGGATATCGTAAAACGGAAAAACGAAGCGCGGGGTTAAGCTTTTTTAGGCTGCACTCGTGCGGTCAAACCACGCAGGAAGTAGCGCAGGAACTGGTCGCCGCACTCGCGGAAGTTTTTGTGTTCCGGCGCACGCATCATCGCAGTAATCTCCGGCATGGAGATGCGGAATTCCTGCGAGGTCAGAATGTCCAGCACGTCATCACTTTTCAGATCGAAGGCAATGCGCAGCTTTTTCAGGATAATGTTGTTGGTCATCTTGCGCTCAAGTTTTGGCGCAGGGCGGCTTTCGTCTTTGCCGCGACGAAAATAGATCAGGCCGTTTAAGAAGTTAGCCATCAGAATGTCCGGGCAGAGCTTGAAGTTCTCTTCTTCTTCCTTTTTGGTCCAGGTCACGATTTGTTCAGTAGTGACCGTGGTATCCGTCAGGGCGAAAATTTTCACCATGTCGTCATTGTTCAGGTTCAGCATGTAGCGCACGCTGCGTAATACGTCGTTGTTCATCATGGTGGAAAATCTCTCGTTCAAACTCTCGAAAAGCGGGCAGTATATCGGGTTCTTGAGTGGTTCGCAGAATTAGTAGTGCAGGCGGCACTGGATAATAATCAGCAGCTCGTCGTTAACGCTGTAGACCAGGCGGTCCGCATCATTGATGCGCCGGGACCAGAAGCCGCTGAGATTACCGCGAAGCGGCTCTGGCTTGCCCAGCCCTGAAAAAGGGGTTCTCTGCGCCTCTTCTATCAGTTTATTGATACGCCTTAACGTTTTCTTGTCCTGACTTTGCCACCACAAATAGTCTTCCCATGCGTGGTCGGTCCATGCAAGCATCCTATTCGTCTTCATCGATAATCTCTCTCCTTGAGATTTGTCCAGTCTGTACCTGTGCTATGGACTCCATCAGCCGCGTGGCGTTCGCTGGGGAACTGAGCAAATGGACGGTTTCCACTAGTGAATTGTAATAATCAAGCGACATCACGACTGAATCCTCTGCATCCCTGCGCGTGATGACGGTGATATCTGCGTTATCCGCCACTTCATCAAGCACGGATTTAAGACGATTACGCGCCTCAGAAAAAGTAATAACCTGCATAGCTGCCTCACATGTACTATTTACGGTACAAGTATAGAGCCAATCATACGGATAAACCACTCTCTTTAAGGGAGCATTTTTGCGGAGGGAAGTGATTCACCCTCTTCCACCAGGAAGAGGGTAAGAGGACATTTAAACAGCCCGGAAAGCGATATCGGCTGGGATAACTTCACCCTGCCAGTAGAGCTGCGCCGCTACGCGGCCTGCCAGTTCGCGATATATCGCGGTGAATTCGCTGTCAGGGCGGCTGACCACGGTTGGCGTGCCCGCATCCAAATCTTCACGCAGTGTAATGTGCAATGGCATCTGGCCCAGCAGCGACGTGTGGTACTGCTCAGCCAGTTTCTGCGCGCCGCCGGTACCGAAGATAGCCTCGTGGTGTCCGCAATTGCTGCAGATGTGCATGCTCATATTTTCGACGATGCCGAGGACCGGCACATCCACCTTCTCAAACATCACTATGCCTTTACGGGCGTCGATAAGCGCAATGTCCTGTGGCGTGGTAACGACCACGGCACCGGTAACAGGAATGTTTTGCGCAAGCGTCAGCTGGATATCGCCGGTACCCGGTGGCATATCCAACACCAGATAATCCAGATCCGGCCACAGGGTTTCCTGCAGCATCTGCATCAGCGCCTTGCTGGCCATCGGGCCGCGCCAGACCATGGCGTTTTCGTCTGTCACCAGATAACCGATGGAGTTAGTGGCAAGCCCGTGGGCGGTAATCGGCGTCATGTGCGTGCCGTCCGGCGAAGTGGGACGTTCGTGCTCCGCGCCCAGCATGGTCGGGATAGACGGGCCATAAATATCCGCATCCAGAATACCGACCTTCGCACCTTCTGCGGCCAGCGCCAGCGCCAGGTTAACCGCCGTGCTCGACTTACCTACCCCACCCTTGCCGGAGCTGATGGCAATAATGTTCTTCACGCCGCCGATGCCCGGATGATTTTTTACGCGCTTTAAGGTGGCGATGTTGTGGCTGAGCTGCCAGTCCACGGCTTTCGCACCGGTGATACGCAGCAGATCCGAGCTGCACTGCTCCTGGAGCGCTTCGAAACCGCTGCGCCAGACGAACGGCATCAGCAGCTCAACGTGCAGCGTGTCGTCAAGCATCGCGACGTGGTGCAGTGCTTTGAGTGTGGTGAGGTTATGCTTCAGGGTTGGGTGTTGAAAATTGGCCAGCGTTCCGGCAACCATGGCGCGCAGCTGCTCCGGGGACTTACCTGGCTGGGATTGAGAGTTCATCCCGACTCCTTATGTTTTTTATCGACTATTGCAGTTTGTTAAGCATACCAGATGCCGCCTGGGGCGATAAAATTTCCTTGTGCGCCTTGTGTGGTTTACCCCGGGGCGGGCTTTCGGTTAACATCAAAGCCCTTTTCTCTTTAGAAGATGCAATTCCTACTATGGCTCATGTCGCGAAAAAATTATTGGTAACGTGCGCACTCCCGTACGCTAACGGCTCAATCCACCTCGGTCACATGCTCGAGCACATTCAGGCTGACGTCTGGGTCCGTTACCAACGAATGCGCGGCAACACGGTCAACTTCATCTGTGCGGACGACGCCCACGGTACCCCTATCATGCTGAAAGCCCAGCAGTTAGGCATTACCCCGGAGCAGATGATTGGCGAAATGAGCCAGGAGCATCAGACGGACTTCGCCGGCTTTAACATCAGCTATGACAACTATCACTCCACGCACAGCGATGAAAACCGCGAGCTGGCGTCGCTGATTTATGGCCGACTGAAAGAGAACGGTTTTATTAAAAACCGTATCATTTCGCAGCTTTACGATCCGGAAAAAGGCATGTTCCTGCCGGACCGCTTCGTTAAAGGCACCTGTCCGAAGTGTAAATCACCGGATCAGTACGGCGATAACTGCGAAGTCTGTGGCGCGACCTACAGCCCAACCGAGCTTATCGAGCCTAAGTCCGTGGTCTCCGGCGCGACCCCAGAAATGCGTGATTCCGAACACTTCTTCTTCGACCTGCCTTCGTTTAGCGAAATGCTTCAGGCCTGGACCCGCTCCGGCGCATTGCAGGAGCAGGTAGCCAACAAGATGCAGGAGTGGTTTGAGTCTGGCCTGCAGCAGTGGGATATCTCCCGCGATGCACCTTACTTCGGCTTTGAAATCCCGGACGCGCCGGGCAAATACTTCTACGTCTGGCTGGACGCGCCGATCGGCTATATGGGCTCCTTCAAGAACCTGTGCGACAAGCGCGACGACCTGAACTTTGACGAGTACTGGAAAAAAGACTCCACCACCGAACTGTATCACTTCATCGGTAAAGACATTGTCTACTTCCACAGCCTGTTCTGGCCGGCGATGCTGGAAGGCAGTGGCTTCCGCAAGCCAACTAACCTGTTCGTGCACGGCTATGTAACGGTAAACGGCGCGAAGATGTCCAAGTCCCGCGGCACCTTCATCAAGGCCAGTACCTGGCTGAACCATTTTGACGCCGACAGTCTGCGCTATTACTACACTGCGAAGCTCTCTTCCCGCATCGACGATATCGACCTGAATCTGGAAGATTTCGTGCAGCGCGTAAACAGCGACATCGTCAACAAGGTGGTCAACCTGGCGTCCCGTAACGCGGGCTTTATCGCCAAACGCTTCGACGGTCAGCTGTCCGCTGAGATTGCCGACCCGGCGCTGTATAAAACCTTCACCGACGCGGCGCAAAGCATTGGCGAAGCGTGGGAAAGCCGCGAGTTTGGCCGCGCTGTGCGTGAAATCATGGCCCTTGCCGACGTGGCAAACCGCTACGTTGACGAACAGGCACCGTGGGTAGTTGCTAAGCAGGAAGGCCGCGACGCCGACCTGCAAAGCATCTGCACCATGGGCATCAATATGTTCCGCGTGCTGATGACCTGGCTGAAACCTGTGCTGCCAACGCTTGCCGAGCGCGCAGAAGCTTTCCTGCACTGCGAGCTGAGCTGGGACAGCATCAACGCCCCGTTGCTCAACCACAAGGTGAACAACTTTAAGGCGCTGTACAACCGCATCGAGATGAAACAGGTTGAGGCGCTGGTTGAAGCATCGAAGGAAGAAGTGAAGGCGGCAGCGGCCCCGGCAACCGGCCCGCTGGCGGACGACCCGATTGGGGAGACCATTACTTTCGATGACTTCGCAAAAGTTGACCTGCGTATCGCGCTGATCGAGAAAGCTGAATTCGTGGAAGGCTCCGACAAGCTGCTGCGCCTGACGCTGGAAATCGGCGGCGAGAAGCGCAACGTCTTCTCCGGCATCCGCTCTGCCTACCCTGACCCGTCTAAGCTGGAGGGCCGTCTGACCATGATGGTGGTCAACCTGGCGCCGCGTAAAATGCGCTTCGGCATCTCCGAAGGCATGGTGATGGCCGCAGGCCCTGGCGGTAAGGATATCTTCCTGCTAAGCCCGGACAGCGGCGCACAGCCCGGCATGGCCGTTAAGTAAAAACAAAATACCCCGGCAAGCCGGGGTATTTTTTTATCAATGAGCAGGGTGATTGTAGGGTGGATAAACGTCAGCGTCATTCACCGGGTTTATGCATCCGTCCGGCTACCCACATTTTTATCCTTCAGAAACACCACCATCAGCCCCAGCCACAGCACGCCGCCCAGCAGGTTAAACAGGCTGAACAGCCCGCTGCCGCCGTGGAGATAAGCGTGCTTGCTGACTTCAATCCCAACCGTAAAGATCAGCATCTGCAGCATGCCCATCGCCGCCGACACCGTGCCCTTGCTCATCGGGCTTGCAAACAGCGTCAGGCGCACCAGGCCTGCGTTGGCAAGGCCAATCCCGTAAGCGTACAGGCTAAGCCCTGCGGTCATCCACAGATAAGCATGGCTGGAGACGACGGTCGCTGCCGCCGCCACAATCAGGCCCGGCACAATCCACCAGCCGCCCATAATAATCAGCGAGCGCACGCTGCGCCGCGACGTTAAGCGCGCCAGCACCAGGTTCCCCAGAATCAGCGCGCCGAAGATTGGCACCTGCAGCAGACCGTATTCGTAGGTGCTGAGCTGTTCACCGCTGATGATAATTACCGGCGATTGAGCAATCCATGCCAGCAGCGGCAGGCTGACAAAGCCGATAGCCAGCGATCCGGCGACAAAGCGGACGTTTTTCAGGACCAGCTTGTAGTCATGCCCAAGGTCTTTGAGGGAGAGCTTCTCGCCCAGACGCGTGGCGGTTTCCGGCATCGCGCGGTGCAGGCCAAAGAATGAAAAGGCTGCCAGGAGGGCGAACAAAATAAACATGGTTTCCCAGGGCGCATAATGCACCCACGCCGCCCCCACCAACGGCCCTAGCAGAGGGGCGATCAGCGCCACGTTCGCCATCAGCGCGGTAATCTTGATGCAGACAGCCTCCTCGAACGACTCCTGAATCGCCGCGTAGCCCACAGCGCCGATAAAGCACAGGCTTATCCCCTGCAGGAAGCGCAGGAAGGTGAACTGCTCAATGTTTTGCGCGAGCAAGGTGGCAAGACAGGTGACAATAAACCAGACCACGCCGGTCAGCATCACCGGGCGGCGGCCAATGCGGTCAGACAATGGCCCTAACAGCCACTGTAAAAACATGCCGCCTGCGAGATAAGCCGTCATCGACGTTGGCACCCATTCGATCCCCGCGTTGTACTGTTTAACGACCTCCAGCATGCCTGGCTGGATCATGTCGTTGCCGATATAGGTCGAAAATTCATAGAGCACCAGGCACAGCGGGAAAAGCAGCGCCTGGCGACCCAGTCGTTTGTTATTTTGCATTAGTAACTCGAGAGGATAATGACTTGAAGAAACGAAAATCACGCGCAGTTTAATCAATTGCCCGCGCGGCGGATAGTAAATTGTGGGTTAAAAACCGGGATATAGCACAACCGGTTTTTTGTTTAAGGTTTTCTTAAGATCGCCTGCGTATGCTGCTCTTTTCCCTTGAATAGTTCAGCCATGACGATCCAGGACAAACTCCCTATATCCGCTAAAGATTGGGCAATTAAGACAAACCCGATTTACCGCCTGCCAGCACGCTTTTACTTTTACCAGTTCTGCTGGCTGCTTCTGCTTGCCGTGGTGTTTACCTGGCTGTCGCGCAATGAAGGGCTGGATCGTCTGATGACCGGCTACTGGTACGACGCTGCCAGCCATCGCTTCCCGTTGCAAAAAAATCAGCTGCTGGATCTGATCAACCACCGGCTATTGAAGGATATCGTCATCGCCGGGGCCGTAATCGGCCTGTTTTACGGCCTGATTCGCCGCCAGCCGCGCTTAGTCACCGTTGCGGCACTGTTCGGGCTTGGCGCACTGACGGTGGGCGTGCTGAAAGCCACCAGCCACCACTCATGCCCGTGGGATCTGGTGGAATACGGCGGCAAGGCACTCTCCTGGCCGCTGTTCGGCCAGGTGCCGGACGGCAGCGGTCCAGGGCGCTGCTTCCCCGGCGGCCATGCTTCCAGCGGGTTTGGGGTTATGGCGCTGTTTTTTCTTTTTTACCGCGAGCGTCCAGCGCTTGCCTGGTGTTGCTTCGCTGGCGGTACCGCCCTCGGGCTGGTGATGGGCTATGGTCAGGTCATGCGCGGGGCACACTTTTTCAGCCACAACCTGTGGGCAGGTTGGTGGGTATGGTTAACGCAGGTTGTGGTGTACGGCATCGTCTCCACTCTGCTGGTTAAGGAACCCGAATCGCTATGATGGAACACCTCAATCAGACGCTCTTTTTACTGATTAATGCCACCCCGGGCTCGCCGGAGTGGACGATTAAGCTGGCGATTTTTATCGCCAAAGATCTGATTAATATCGTCCCGCTGCTGATTGCTATTCTCTGGCTGTGGGGCCAGCGCAGACAGATCGCCGCCCAGCGCGAGGTTGTCATTAAAACCTCAATGGCTATCATTATCAGCGTGTCGCTGTCCTGGATTGTCGGCCATATCTTCCCGCACGATCGTCCCTTCGTAGAAGGCATTGGCTATAACTTCCTGCACCATGCGGCGGATGATTCCTACCCAAGCGACCACGGCACGGTGATCTTCACCTTCGCCCTCGCCTTCCTGTTATGGCACCGGTTATGGTCAGGTGTGCTGCTCTTTTCTATTGCCTGCGTCATCGCCTGGTCGCGGGTTTATCTGGGCGTCCACTGGCCGATGGACATGCTCGGCGGGCTGCTGGTCGGCCTGTGCTCATGCCTGTGGTCGCAGATGATCTGGAACCAGTGGGGCGTGAACATCTACCGCCGCCTGTATCAGCTGCACCGCTTCTGCTTCGCGCTGTTTATCCGCAAGGGCTGGATACGTGACTAAGCGGCGATCGGCAGGTAATATCTGCTCAAACACAAACGGCGGATAGCTTAGGTTTATCCGCCCTACGCTTTTAAAGACCCGGCAATGCCGGGTCTTTACTGTTCAGAGGGCATTATGGAAACCCGGCGCGACGAACGCATTACACGCCTGATTCAGGCGCTTAAACGCAGCGATAAAATTCACCTGAAAGATGCGGCACTGCTGCTTGGCGTGTCGGAGATGACTATTCGCCGCGATCTGAACGGCGAGGCCGGCCCCGTCGTTCTGCTGGGCGGCTACGTCGTACTCGAACCGCGCAGTTCATCCGTCAGCCACTATCTTTTAAGCGATCAGAAGACTCGCCAGGTTGAAGAAAAGCGTCAGGCCGCGCGCCTGGCCGCCGCCATGATCCGCCCGCATCAGACCGTTTTTTTCGACTGCGGTACCACGACGCCCTACATCATCGAGGCACTGGATAGCGATCTGCCGTTTACCGGCGTCTGTTATTCGCTGAACACATTTCTGGCGCTCCATGACAAGCCCAACTGCCGGGTAATTTTAAGCGGCGGCGAGTTCCACGCCAGCAACGCAATTTTCAAACCCATTAATTTTCAGGAGTGCCTGAGCAACCTCTGCCCGGACGTCGCCTTTTTCTCGGCGGCGGGGCTGCACACGCGCCACGGGGCAACCTGTTTTAACCTGGATGAGCTGCCCGTCAAACACTGGGCGTTGTCTATGGCACAGCAGCGAGTGCTGGTGGTGGATGGAAGCAAATTCGGCAAGGTACGCCCGGCCTGCATGGGGCCGCTCTCCTCTTTTAATACTATCATCAGCAATGAAAAACCCGCCGCGGAGTTTGTGGATTACGCCGCGGCGGAAGCTGTCAGGCTGGTGTGGTAATCAGGAGAACCAGCTGCCGAACCAGGTGTTAAATTTCATCAGCACAAAGTCCCACATGCGGCTGAAGAAGCCGCCCTCTTCAACGGCCTCCATGACTATCAGCGGACGCTGCTCAATGACCTTATCGTTGAGCTGGAAGTTAATCTTGCCAACGACCTGCCCTTTCTTCAGCGGTGCGGTCAGCTGGGGCTGATCGAGGGTAAAGCTCGCCCTCAGGTTCTTCAGCTGCCCACGCGGGATGGTTACTGAACCCGCATCACCCGCACCCAACTTCACTTCGCTGCTGTTACCAAACCAGACTCGTTGCGTGACGAAAGTGGCATCCGGCTTGATCGGCGTGACCGTTTCAAAGAAGCGGAAGCCCCAGATCAGCAGCTTTTCACTTTCATTAAAGCGAATACGGTCGGTTTTGGTTCCCAGCACAACGGAAATCAGGCGCATGTCACCCTGGGTGGCGGAGGAGACCAGATTGTAGCCCGCTCCGGCGGTGGTGCCGGTTTTCATGCCGTCCACGTTCAGGTTAGAGCTCCACAGCAGACGGTTGCGGTTCGGCTGCTTGATTTTATTGAAGGTGAACTCTTTCTCTTTATGGATGGCGTACTCTTCCGGCACGTCGTGGATCAGCGCCCGGCCCAGCAGCGCCATATCACGGGCGGTACTGAACTGCCCCGGCGCGTCAAGACCGTGTACCGTTTTGAAGGTCGTGCTGGCGAGGTTCAGCTTCTGGGCGTAGTTGTTCATCAGGCTAACAAAGGAGTCCTGGCTGCCCGCTACGTAGTCGGCAATGGCAATACTGGCGTCGTTGCCCGACTGGATAATCACGCCTTTGTTCAGATCTTCAACCGAGACCAAATCGCCCGGCTTCAGGAACATCAGCGAGGAGCCGCGCAGCACCGGGTTGCCGGTAGCCCATGCGTCTTTGCCGATGGTGACCATATCGGTCAGGTGGATTTTGCCAGCCTTCAGCGCCTGTCCAACCACATAGCTGGTCATCAGCTTGGTCAGGCTGGCCGGATCGAGCTTCTCGTCGGCGTTGCCTTCTGCCAGCACTTTGCCGCTGGCATAATCCATCAGTATCCAGGCTCGCGCATCAACCTGCGGCGCGTTCGCCGTTTGTTCTACCGCCACCACCGGGGCTGCCAGCAATAATAGGGCCGTCCCTGCAAGCATTGCTCGTAATGACGCTGGGATTTGCAAAATCTTCATAAAACCACCCGAGTATCCATTCAAAAAAGTCACGACGCGTGCCGCACTCATTGTTTCAAGTCGGGAGTAAGCTAACGTGCGAACTCGCTCAAAGAAACATGACGTTGGTAAAGTTTGTTAAGTTTATTCGATATTATGCGTACTTGCCGCAGTCGCGCCTGTTTTTTTCTGGTCAGTTGAGGTGCTATGGTGTTTTCTTAAACGAAGATCGCAATAAATCGCAAACAGCCACGCTAAGCAGGAACGTTTATGATAACCGTTTGGGGCAGAGACAATTCGACCAACGTGAAGAAGGTACTGTGGTGTCTGGAGGAGCTGGGGGAAGAGTATCAGTCTATTCCGGCAGGCGGGAAGTTTGGCAAAACACATGACGCAGACTATTTGTCGATGAACCCTAACGCGCTGGTGCCCTGCATTCACGACGACGCCACAAACCTGACGCTGTGGGAGTCCAACACCATTGTTCGCTATCTGGCTGCGCAGTACGGCAAAAACACGCTGTGGGTGGACGATCCGGCCGCCCGCGCTCACGGTGAAAAATGGATGGACTGGGCAGCGGGGACGCTGGTCAGCCCTTTTCGTGGGGTCTTTATGGGTCTGGTGCGTACCGAACCCGCGCTACGTGACCACAAGCTGATTGAAGAAAGTATCGCCCAATGCGACGCGCTCTTTGGCATTCTGGATGCTGAACTGGCGAAACAACCCTGGCTGGGAGGGTCTGAGTTTGGCCCTGCGGATATTGCCCTGGGCCCGTCAGTTTATGGGCTGCTCAACCTGGCTATCCAGCTGGGGCCACACCTCAACCTGCTGCGCTGGTATCAACAGCTGACCCAGCGCCCGGCGTTCCAGAAAACGGTAATGGTCCCCCTGGACTAACTTTTCGGGCTTAGCTTCAACAGCTGCCCGTCAGAAGCGTCGGTCAGGGCATAAATATAGCCGTCCGGACCGACGCGTACATCCCTGATCCGTTCTTTGTGGTCATCCAGCAGGCGCTGCTGGTCCGTTATTTTGTCGCCGCTAAGCGTCAGCTCAATCAGATTTTCATCCTTCAGCGCGCCGATAAACAGCCTGCCTTTCCACTGCGGGAATTTTTCCGCGTTATAGAAAGCCATACCGCTTACCGCCGGGGAGACTTTCCAGTAATAGCTCGGCTGTTCCGTCCCTGCCACAATTTCCCCTTTCGCTTCCGGGATCTTCATGCCGCTGTAATTAATGCCCCAGGTAGCAATCGGCCAGCCGTAGTTTTTACCCGCCTGCGGGATGTTAATTTCGTCGCCGCCCCGCGGCCCGTGCTCGTTCAGCCACACCTCGCCGTTGGCGGGGTTGATAGCCATCCCCTGCGGATTGCGGTGTCCGTATGACCAAATCTCTGCCCGCGCGCCCTGCTTATCCGCAAACGGGTTATCCTTCGGCACCGTGCCATCTTCGTTCAGCCGTACCAGCTTGCCCTGGAGCTTGTCGAGATCCTGCGCAGTTGAGCGCTGGTTATTTTCCCCGAGCGCGATAAACAGGTGCCCTTTGCCGTCAAACACCATGCGCCCGCCGAAGTGGTTGCCGGTGGAGAGCTTAGGCTGCTGGCGGAAAACGACTTTAAAATCTTCAAGACGTTCCAGATCAGGGCTTAGCGTGCCGTAGCCCACGGCGGTGCCCGCTTTATCATCGGCGCCGACCTCGGCATAGCTCAGCCATAGCCGGCGGCTCTTAGCAAAATCGGGCGCCAGCACAACGTCAAACAGTCCCCCCTGTCCGTGCGCCCAGACTTTCGGCACGCCCACAATTGGGTCGCCCAACCCCTCTTCCGGCTGCCAGTGGCGCAGCTGGCCGTCACGCAGGGTTATCAGCATGCCTTTATCGTCCGGCAAAAATGCCAGCGACCAGGGGTGATCGAGTTTGCTTTGCAGCACGTCAACGTTAACTCCGGCGGCACAGGCCAGCCCGGAGGCAAACAGCAACACGGTGACGATGAGGGTACGGGACGGCATAGCATTCTCCTTTTCCGGTAACAGGATAAGGGTAGCCGCCTGACTTCGTGTAAGAGACATTTTTACATAACCTTTACCGACAGTTGGGAGAGTCCTTCTCCCCGCTGCCGGCATGGCCCGTCACGACTCAACGGCCAGCTCCAGGCTTAGCAAAAAGTGGAGGCTGGATGAAAGCCGGTCGTGGCAGCTTGCGAGCTTATCTGCATCGATCGCGATATAGTGCGGACAGTCGTGCCGCCCCGTCATCAGCGCAATGGCTGCGGCAGAAAGCGCTGCGTTTGCCTGTTTGAAGGCCGCCGCCTCATCCGCAGCAAGTACATCCTGAAGACGTGGAGCGCTTTCGTGATAAACGTTACATAACTCAAACAAGCTGTCGCGCAGATGCTCGCTTTCGCTCACCGACATGTAGCCTTTTGCCCTCCGCAAAGAGAGATAAGCGGCGACATCATGTTTCGCCACGATCATTTTTTGCAGCAGATCACGCCTGAGCAGACCCCTTGACATACCTTTTCCCTCCTCTTCGTGTGCCTGTAAGACTTAGTTATAGTATGGTTATTTTTCAGGCGATCGGCGGCGTTTTTGCGGCAGACTTTGATCCATCGCAAGCTGATTTACAGAGGGGAAATCAACCCATTTCGATCAGGCTGTAGAAGCTTTGGCGCAGGTTGCAACGGCGTTTTGCTCGCGCCACATCTGGCGTAGCACGCTGTGGCCAAGGTTGTTTTGCCAGGTGAAGCTGTTCTGCAAGACGACGACGGCAAAATGGTGTTTCCGGTCGATACCGATATAGCTCGAGTAGCCGCCGATATAGCCAACCTGGTATGTAATGGTCTGCTCATCAAAGGTGTCGCTGACCCAGGCGATATTCGCCGCCTCTTTCCTGCGCGGATAATAAACCTGCATGCTGTCGGCCATCGCCTTATCAATCACGGCGTCGCCGCTGCCGCTGAGATGCGCGGCGGCAAAGGTCAGCAGGTCGGCGGTATTGGTATACAGTCCGCCAGCCCCCAGCATGTTGCCGGTGAACCGCCAGTCGGGCACAACCTGGCCTGTGGGAATGAACTTCGGCTGGCTGCCCGCGTGGCCGATGGCCCTTACAGGAAAGGCTTTTAAGGTTTGCGGCGTGAAGCTGGTGCTTTGCAGGCCCAGCGGCTTAAACAGCAGATTGTCAGCGAGCTTGTCAGCACGCTGACCGGTCTGGTACTTCAGCACGTAGTCCAGCACGGCGTAGCCGAGATTGGAGTAGCGAGGCTCGTTGCCAGAAGGCTTAGAAAACGTCGCCAGATCGTCAATCACTCGATCGCTGTCCAGGTGCGGATAAAAGTTTTCGCCGCTGCCAAGATAGCGAACGAATGCGGCGAGCATTGGTAGATTCATGGTCTGCCGCGGCAGGCCGGAGGTGTGGGTCACGAGCTGCAGCAGGGTTATCCGCTTTGCATCGTCGCTGAGCGGCGTGCCCGGCGGCAACAATTGTTCCAGCGTATCCGACCAGCGCAGATGCCCCTGAGCTACCAGCACCGCCGTGGTTTCTGCGGTCATGCCTTTACTCAGTGAGCCGACGGCGAACAACGTTTCCTGATTCACCGGGTAATGATGCTCAGCATCCGTCACCCCGAAATACCAGTAGTGGCGCTGGTTGTGGGCATCAATGACCCCCACTGACATGCCCGGAGAGCGGAGATCAACCATTTTAGGCAGCCACTCGTTGATGTCGCGAGGTGACGGGTCACCGCATGCGCGCTGAGCTAACTGGGGGACTTCCACCTCCGGAGCAACGTTCGAGAGCGTACCGCAGCCCGTCAGCAGGCCGCTGAAAGTCACAATCAGCAGCGCCCCAGGCTTTACAGCCACAAATTTCTTCACGCGCGGTGGCTCATTGTCGTGCTCTTATGGTCAGTTGGCTGCAATACAAGGTTTAGCACTCAGTTCGACAAGCAGCGTTCGGTCATTCCCGGTTTTTTTCACGGCAATATTGCTACTGTGGTAGCGGTACAGCGCCTGGCCGCCGCTCATGTTCTGATAGGAGTAGCGTCGACCGTTATACCAGGCGTAATCGCCATCCAGCGCCAGCTTCTCGCCGCCGCAGACAAATTTCTGAGCGGTATCCGGCGGCGTGTTCAGCGGCGTCGGGATGACATTACAGGCAGACAGCAACAGCGAGCCGGCGAAAAGGCCGGTTAAAGCTAAAATCTTGTGCATTTCAGCGTCCTTTTAAAAGTTCGTTAACAGCGGTGGGCCTGGCGGCTGTGATAATAAAGCGTACCGCCGCGCTGAGCAAAATAAGAGATGTCGCAAAGCCACAGAAAAGGATGAAAGATCGGGTCCCGGCGCGGCTAACCGGACTTTAGGCGCCGCATGATCAGCGCTAAAAGTCACGGTTAACGGCAAGCCAGTAACGACATTCCATGAGAATAATAAATACTTATTTTTTTATTTTTAACATTAAGAGCTATAACCTAATAAGCAGGTCAGAATAAATTGACCAACATGGAATATTAATCGGTCGCGTCGAACGCAACTCAGGACGATAGCATAATTCAATATGCCAGCAAGTTTATATTTAAACGAATTTACCTCCTCACTGAAAAGATTGACTTTCAAAGGGTTACTTAAGAGTTTGCCATTAATAACATATCGCCAGCTTAGGCTCGGCGATCAAATCATTGTTTTTTCAACTGAAGATCGTTATATTTTATCCCCTTAAGTGCTTCACCTGTAAAATTCGCCAAAGTGATAAACATCCATTTCACTTATCAGGTTATTATTTATTTAATAGCAAGCAGATAGTGTAAACGTCACAAGCGTGTAAAAATACAACTATGCATAATAATATTGATTTGTCTCTGTTAAAAGTAATCAGTACCCTGGTCAGCTGCGGCAGCGTGACTAAAACCGCCGAAATATTAAATGTTTCACCGGGGGCGATCAGCTATTCATTAAATAAGGCTCGTTTCCAGACCGGCGCACATCTGTTTATTCGAACGCGTACCGGGATGAAGCCTGACTCCACCGCACTGGAATTAAGTCTGCGTTATCAAAAATTCAGCTCCAGCCTCTCTGAAAAGAAAGAGGTGGAACAGAGTTATCAACGCGATACATTAACGTTCAATACCTGGTCCCTGCTTGAGCTAATGCTGGCCTCCACCGATTCGCTGCCCGATGATAAGCCCTCGCCCTGGCGCCATGTTTTTCGTCCTTATGTCGAAAGCGTCGTGGAAAGAGTGAGGATCCTGCGCGAGGGAGAAATAGATATTGATATTGGTTCGAAGCTGCCCGCCGATGCAATGATAGGTAAAACAAAGTTATTTACATCCAAAGTCGCGATTGTTGCGGGTGCGAATAACCGTCATGCCGGTACGGCCTTTACCCTTGATGACTGGTACAGCAACCATCATGCCGTCTGGTCTGTGATGGTGGATTATTATACAACGGGTATTCACCAGACCAGCGCGGCGCTTAAACACTTTGACGCGCGGAAAATATCAGTCGTTTCAGGAAGCATTATCAACATGCTGACTTTTTGCGCCGCAACGGATTGTATTATGATTGTGCCGGCTTATTGCGTGCCAATCCTTGAGAAAAATTTCCAGCTGCGAAGCTTCACAATGCCGGAGGAGATCGAAACCTGGTACGACTGTTTTTTACATTTTAATAAGCAGCTGATAAATGAACCTGCGGCTATCGATTACCTGAATAAACTGCTCGGCAAAGTTAAAGCTTTATATGGTTAAGCCGTAAATCTAACGTGTTTTAAGAGAGAGAAAATGGAAGAGCTGAATATTAAGCAGTTAGCGATTATTAACGCGGTCATAGAATGTCAAAGCGCTGCACTTGCCGCACAGAAGCTCAACATTTCTCCCTCTGCCATCAGCTATACGCTCAATCAAGCAAGGAAATTTACTGGCCAGCAGCTGTTCACCCGCACGGCAAAAGGGTTGAAGGCTAACCCGGAAGTTTACGCGTTACAGAAAAAATATCAGCAGATATCGTCCCTGAACTCTTCGCGCAGCGATTTTATTATTACCACCTATTCCCCTATCGAAATGATTCTCTCTCAGCATCTTTATAAGATGATAAGGCGAACGGATACTACTTCCCTGCGCTTTATTACCATGGACAGCAATGAAGACAACCGGCTGATGAAGCTCAAGCACCGGGAGGTGGATATCGATATCGGTGGCAAGTTACCCGACGACAAATCCATCGTCTGCGCCCGATATCTGCACTGTGACGTCCACGTTCTGGTTAATAAAGCTCATCCGACCATCGGCAACAGCTTCTCGATGGAGGACTGGCAGCAGAATCAGCATTTGCGCTGGCGGCGGGATGTAGGCAGCATTGCCGATATTGTGGACGGACTCAAATCCTCTGAATCCCTGATGGCGAGCCGCGTTACGGCCTATGAGAGCGCAAACCTGCTGACGCTGGCGGCCATTTGCTCCCGTAGCCCTCATATCATGCTGATGCCCGAGATATTCATTCCATCGCTGCAGAAGATATTCCCGGTGAAACACTTCAGGCTGCCGGATAGCCACTCGTTAACCTTTGATTGCCATCTCCATTATCACCGTTCTATGGCAGCCAGTATCAGCCAGCTGGCGATTTTTAATGCTTTTCATCAGGGTAGAGCAAAAATTTAGCCTGCCCACAGCAGTTATAATCGCAATGCTATTTCTTTAAATTTAACATTCAAATGATCAACGGGCGCTCAGGGTTTACCTGTTCCCCCATACACTATAAGGTTAAAGCTAATTAGCGATAGCCAGCAGGATTACGAAAATTTTCGCCAAATAATGAATAACGCAAAGCACACTTACTTTTTGTAATACAAGGTTTACTCTATGAAATTTGACGTCATCAGTGACAATTACTTCTACTGCGAAGGAATAAAATCATCCCAGAACCAGGTACATTATGTTCTTGATCATGAAGATGTTAATCTTTTTTTCGCCAGCTTCACCCAGACAAATCATCTGATTATTGCCCTCAGAAACATGCACTTACGCGGCGTGGTTATTGAATTCTGTCGGGCAAACCAGGCCAAATATGTCGTGCTGCTGGAAGATATGATTAAAAATGACTGGTTTGAAATCGATAACGTTATCTATTTTTCAATGGACAGTTCTCAGCAGCATATTCGCAAAATAATCACTTCCCCGATTATGAGCAAGGGTGATAAACTCACGCAGCGTGAATTGGATATTCTGCCCCACGTGCATTTAAACAATACAACAATGGCATCGATGCTTAATTTGTCGCAAAAAACCGCCAGCGGCTACAAAATCATTCTCAAGCGGAAGCTAAAAATGAAGGCCTTTAACTCCTTAGCCCTGACGCGAATGAAGAATGCCATCATGTGTACCGACACCGAAGGCCAGCGCTATTTAGCGTCTTAATCCGTCGCGGTTAAACAGCAAACGCTTAGCATTATTATCACCAGAAATTTCGTTCCTGTTCCGCTGAAACAGAAAGGCTATTCCTGAAATGAGGCCAATGCTAAGCGTTTCATTTGTGACCCTGCCCCTCCCCCGAAACGGATCGAGGGGCATCGCCTTCATCCCTTGATCTTCGGATCCAACGCGTCCCGCAGCCCGTCCCCCAGCAGGTTAAATGCCAGCACCGTCAGGAAAATGGCCAGGCTCGGGAAAATAGCCACATGCGGGGACATCACCATATCCGCTCGCGCTTCGTTAAGCATTGCGCCCCACTCTGGCGTAGGAGGCTGCGCACCAAGCCCGAGAAACGACAGGCTCGCCGCTGAAATTATCGACGTGCCAATGCGCATCGTAAAATAGACCACGATGGACGACACTGTACCCGGCAAAATATGGCGGAAGATAATGGTCCAGTCAGATGCGCCGATGCTGCGGGCCGACTCGATAAACGTCTGGTGTTTGAGCACCAGCGTATTTCCACGCACCAGACGGGCAAAAGCCGGAATGCTGAAAATCGCCACGGCGATAATCACATTCGCCATGCCGCTGCCCATGATTGCCACCACGGCAATCGCCAGCAGAATACCGGGGAAAGCAAAGAGCACGTCGCAGATGCGCATAATGACCCTGTCCCACCAGCCTTCGTAGTACCCCGCCAGCAGGCCAAAGAAGGTGCCGATAACCGCACCGATTAAAACAGAGAACACTCCCGCCGCCAGCGATATCTGCGCACCGATCAGCACGCGGCTGAAAATATCCCGCCCCAGTGAATCCACGCCGAACCAGTGCAGCATCGACGGGCCGTCGTTAAGCCTGTCGTAATCGAAGTAGTTTTCAGCATCGAACGGGGCGACCCAGGGGGCAATCAGGGCAACAGCGATCAGCAGCAAAACGAAAATGCCTGCGGTCACCGCCACCGGCTGCCTGCGCAGACGCCGCAGAAACTCATGCCACGGTGTGCGTACCCTATCGGGCCGCACAAGCGGCAGCGCATTAAGCACGGCCTGACGTCGCCAGTTAAATAGTCGCATCCTTACTTGTACCTGATTGCAGGGTTAATGGCCGCGTAAAGCAGATCCACTACCAGATTGATAACAATAAACTCCAGCGAAAAGAGCAGCACTTCCGCCTGGATTACCGGGTAATCGCGCATTTCCACCGAGTCCACCAGCAGGCGCCCCAGCCCAGGCCAGTTAAAGACTTTCTCTACGACGATAGAGCCGCCGAGCAAAAAGCCAAACTGGAGGCCCATCATGGTGACCACCGGGATCATCGCGTTGCGCAGGCCATGTTTGATCACCACCAGCGTTTCGCTCACCCCTTTCGCGCGGGCGGTACGCATGTAATCTTCCTGCAGGACGTCAACAAACGACGCGCGCGTGAAGCGGGCCATGACTGCAGCCACCGCGGCGCCCAGGGTGACGGAAGGTAAAATATAGTGCTGCCAGGTGTCGGCCCCAACCGTGGGCAGCCAGCCCAGCTCGACGGAAAAGACCTGCATCAGCAGCATCCCCAGCGCAAACGCCGGGAAAGAGATCCCCGACACGGCGATGGTCATGCTCAGCCTGTCCGGCCAGCGGTTGCGCCAGACGGCGGAGACAATGCCGGCAAACAACCCAAAAATCACCGCCCACACCATGCTGGTCAGCGTCAGCCAAAGCGTCGGCATAAAGCGGCTGGCAATCTCCTCTGAAACCGGGCGGTGCGACACCATCGAGGTGCCGAAATCGCCCTTCAGCACGCTGCAGATAAAGTGCAGGAACTGCTGCCAGAGCGGAAGATCCAGGCCCAGCTGTTTACGCACCAGCTCAATGACCTGAGCATCCGCTTCCGGCCCGGCAATAATCCGTGCAGGGTCGCCCGGCAGCATGTGGACAAACAGAAACACCAGCACCGCCACGATTAGCAGCGTAGGAATGAGACCCAGCAGGCGCTTGAGGAAATAGTTAAACAAGAAAGCTCCGTTCACGTAGGGCGGGTAGCACAACCGCTACCCGCCGTGTTCCCGGTGGATGACGCTTGCGCTTACCCACCCTACAACACCAGCTCCGGTGCTATTTCAAATCCGCATCGTCAAAGCTGAACCCGGTATCCGGCATCACGTAGAAACCGGTCAGGTTCTTGCTATGGGCGGACACCAGTTTTTCCACCACCAGCGGCACCCACGGGGACTCTTTCCAGATGGTATCCTGGGCGTCATTGTAGAGCTTCGCCTTCTCGTCGCGGTTGGTGGTTTTCAGCGCGTCCGTCAGTTCTTTATCTACCTGCGGGTTGCTGTAGAACGCGGTATTGAACAGCGTTGGCGGCCAGTTCTGCGAGGCAAACAGCGGCGACAGCGCCCAGTCCGCTTCGCCGGTGGAGGCCGTCCAGCCGGTGTAGAACATTCTTACGCCGCTTTCGGCCTGCCCTTTGCCTTCCACTTCGGCGGAGCGCTGACCGGCATCCATCGCCGTCACTTTCACCTTGATGCCCACCTGCGCCAGCTGCTGCTGGGTAAACTGGAGGACCTTCTGCGCGGTGCTGTGGTTGTGGGAGGACCAGAGCGTGGTTTCAAATCCGTTCGGGAAGCCCGCTTCCTTCAGCAGCGCCTTCGCCTTAGCCGGATCGTACGGCCACGGCTTGTATTTTTCAGAGAAGTCGATGGACGGCGGCACCACGCCCTCCGCCGGGGTCGCATAGCCCGCAAAGGCCACCTTCACCAGCGCCTGACGGTTGATAGCGTAGTTAATCGCCTCGCGCACCTTCGGATTATCAAACGGCTTCTGCGTCACGTTCATGCTGATATAGCGCTGCATGATGGACGGTGAAGCAACCAGATCCAGCTTGTCGTTTTTTTCCAGTCGCGCGGCCTGCTCGTAAGGGATGGGGAAGGCGAACTGCGCTTCGCCGGTTTGCAGCATTGCCGCACGAGTATTGTTGTCCACCACCGGACGCCAGGTGATGGTGTCCAGCAACGGCCGGCCCTGCTTCCAGTAGCCGGTAAATTTCTTCACCTTCACGAAATCCGTCTGGTTCCAGGTATCAAGCTGGTAAGGGCCGGTCCCCACCGGGTGGAAACCAATATCTTTGCCGTATTTTTTTAGCGCCGCGGGGGAGATCATCGCCGTCGCCGGATGGGCAAGAATATTGATAAACGCTGAGAACGGCTGTTTAAGGGTAATGTTTACCGTGGTCACATCTACCGCTTCGGTTTTTGCGATGGCCTTATAAAGGTTGTAGCGCTTAAGGTGGTTTTCCGGGTCACTTGCGCGGTCGAGGTTTACCTTAACCGCTTCGGCGTTAAAGTCCGTGCCGTCCTGGAACTTCACGTCAGGACGCAGTTTGATGGTGTAAACCAGCCCGTCGTCAGAGACTTTATAGCTCTCCGCCAGCACGTTTTGCAGCTTCATGTCCTTATCGAGGCCAAACAGCCCCTGGTAAAACGACTTCGCCACCGCCTGGGAGAGCGTGTCGTTGGCGTCGTAAGGATCGAGCGTGGTGAAGTTAGAGGCAACCGCTACCACGACATCCTTGGCAGCAAACGCCGGTGCGGCGAAGACCGAGGTCGCGAGGCCCGCCGCCAGCAGCCATTTAGTATGCATGTTCAGTTTCATTGTTATTCTCCTGTTATCCCTGCCTAAATACGGTTATCGCTGCTGCCTATCGGGTGGCGGGCGACAAAATGCCCCGGCCCAACGGCAACCAGCGGTGCGACGAGCGGTGCATCCCCGATGCTGCGCGTGTTGCTCGGGATCTCATCGGAAAGTAAAACGGGTATTGGCCGACGGTGCGCCGGATCCGCAACCGGCACGGCCGCCATCAGCTTACGGGTATACGGATGCTGCGGGTTTTCAAACACCTGGCGACGCGGACCAATTTCGACGATCTGCCCCAGATACATCACCGCCACGCGGTGGCAGATCCTCTCCACCACCGCCATGTCGTGGGAGATAAACAGAAAAGCGATGCCAAACTCGCGCTGTAAATCGAGAAGCAAATTAATTATTTGCGCGCGGATAGACACGTCCAGCGCCGAAACCGACTCATCGGCAATGACCACCTTTGGATTTAGCGCCAGCGCCCTCGCGATACATATACGCTGCCGCTGCCCGCCGGAAAACTCGTGCGGGTAGCGCCACGCGTGTTCGGGCAGTAACCCCACCCGCTCCAGCAGCCACGCCACTCGCTTCTCCGCCTCCACTTTTGGCATAACGTTGTGGACCAGCAATGGCTCCATGATGGAGTAGCCAACCGTCAGGCGCGGGTCGAGCGAGGCATAAGGATCCTGAAAGATAAACTGAATGTCTTTGCGGACGTGCTGCATCTGCGCGTTGTGCAGATTATCAATGCGCTGGCCGTTGAAGCTGATGCTCCCGCCCTGATTTTCAACCAGCCGCAGCAGGGAGCGGCCTGTGGTGGATTTACCGCTGCCGGATTCGCCCACCAGCCCCAGCGTTTCGCCCGGCCACAGGTCGAAGCTCACCTTTTCTACCGCATGAACCTGCTTCGTCACGCGGTTCAGAATGCCGCTGCGGATATCAAAGCGGGTGGTCAGATCCCGGACTTCAAGAACGGGGCCAGCCCCTTCGGGAAGGGTGTCCTGCTCGGTTTCCGGCTCACGCTTATCTGGTTCGTTCTGATTAAGGAGGGGGAATTTGCGCGGTAGATCGGAGCCGTTCATTGAACCAAGGCGCGGCACGGCGGAGAGCAGGGCTTTGGTGTATGGATGAACGGGCGCACGAAATATTTGCTCAACGCTGCCTGTTTCCACCGCTTCCCCGCGATACATCACCAGCACGCGGTCGGCGATGTTCGCCACCACGCCCATATCGTGGGTGATAAAGATTACGCCCATCTGCATTTCATCCTGCAATACGCGGATGAGCTGGAGGATCTGTGCCTGAATGGTGACGTCCAGCGCCGTTGTCGGTTCATCGGCAATCAACACCGCCGGGCGGCACGAGAGCGCCATGGCGATCATCACTCGCTGGCGCATCCCGCCGGAGAGCTGGTGCGGATAGCGGCCCAGAATGGCCTTCGCCTCGGGGATACGCACGCGCTCCAGCATCCGCTGGGCCTCCAGCAGCGCTGCTCGTTTATCCATGCCCTGATGCAGACGGATAGATTCAGCGATTTGCTCCCCCACAGGGAACACCGGGTTGAGCGAGGTCATCGGCTCCTGAAAAATCATCGCGATATCCGCGCCGCGTACGTCGCGCATCTGCGCGTTGCTCAGCTCGTTGGGGTTAATGACCTGCTTATTGCGCCGGCGCAGAAGGAAATCGCCGCTGTTCACCAGCCCCCCGGACTGCTCCAGCAGGCGCATCAGCGCCAGCGCGGTCACCGACTTCCCAGAGCCGGACTCACCGACGATAGCCAGCGTTTCCCCACGCTTAAGATCGAAAGAGAGGTTGCGCACTGCGTCGGTATACGCCTTCTCCTGGCGAAAACGAATGTTCAGGCCGCTGATGGAGAGCACCCGATCCTCAGGCAGTTCATGGCTGTGCGGCATCAGCACTCCCGGTCACGGTAAATACCCACGCTCGGCGCGTCGCCCGCATAGCCGTAGCCGCGATACATTCCTTCGCTGTTGAACGGCAGCGCCACGTTGCCTTCGTTGTCGATAGCAATCACCCCGCCTTCGCCCTCCAGCGCCGGGAGCTTTTCCATCACCACGCGTTCGGTGGCCTGGTGCAGGCTCAGCCCGCCGTATTCCATTAGCGCGGCGATGTCGTAGGCGGCAAGCGTGCGCATAAATACCTCACCCGTGCCGGTGCAGGAGACGGCGACGTTGGCATTGTTGGCATAGCAGCCCGCGCCGATAATCGGTGAATCGCCCACCCGGCCGGGCTGTTTATTCGTCATGCCGCCGGTAGAGGTGGCGGCAGCAAGGTTACCGAATTTATCCAGCGCGACTGCGCCGACGGTGCCGAATTTCTGGTCTGGATCGAGAGGCTCACCGCCGGAGTGGTCCAGCACGGTCTGGTGATTATCCCGCGCACGCTGGAGCTGTTCCCAACGTTCCGGTGTAGAAAAGACGTCCGCTGAAACGGCTTCAAGCCCCTGCTGCTGAGCAAAAACTTCTGCGCCCTCACCGATTAACAGCACGTGCGGACTGTGCTCCAGCACCTTTCGGGCGGCAAGAATGGGGTTGCGGATATGGCTGACGCCCGCCACGGCCCCGGCGTTCAGCGTGTTGCCATCCATGACGCAGGCATCCAGCTCATGGGTGCCCGTATGGGTAAATACCGCACCGACTCCCGCATTGAAGAGCGGGTTTTCTTCCAGCAGGCGTACCGCCTCTGTGACGGCGTCCAGCGCGCTGCCGTCGGCTTCGAGAATCGCCTGACCCGCTTCGATTATTTCTGATAATGCCCGGATGTACTGCTGCTCTTTCTCAACGCTCAGCTGCGAGCGCGTGATGGCACCTGCTCCGCCGTGGATGGCGATTACCGCTTTGTTCATAACGACATAGCCTTGTCATAGTTATCTGGGGCTGCGTTTTTCTATAAATATCAGAATCGTTGCGAAATCCTCATACGATTTTTGAATATAGAAAGATGTAAAAGTGTTGTAAAGAAAATCGACCTCACGCCGGCCCCCGAATGGAACATTCAGTCGCTGGGCTTTATCTGCCATAATATGCCCCTCACTTTGCCCCCGCCGCAGGAGTTTTTCATGGAATATACCGCCGGGCTGATCCCCCTTGAAGCCGCGATGGAGCAGATGCTTTCACGCATCATGCCTGTCACTGAAACCCAGACCGTTCCTTTATTAGGGGCTAACGGGCGCATCACCGCGCACCCTGTCACGTCGCCAATTGACGTCCCTGGCTTTGATAACTCCGCGATGGACGGCTACGCGGTGCGCATGAGCGATATCGCCACGGGCGGCGCGCTGCCGGTTGCCGGAAAAGCTTTCGCCGGGCAGCCGTTTACCGGCGAGTGGCCGGAAGGAACCTGCGTAAGAATTATGACCGGTGCCCCGGTGCCAGCGGGCGCGCAGGCGGTGGTTATGCAGGAAGAGACGGAGGTGACCGAAAGCGGCGTGCGCATTAACGCAGCCGTCACCAACGGTCAGAACATTCGTCGGCGCGGTGAAGATATTCGTCAGGATGGCAGCGTGCTGCCAGCCGGTAAGAAACTGACCGCCGCCGAACTGCCGCTTATCGCCTCGCTGGGTATCCCGGAAGTCGAAGTCGTCCGCAAAGTGCGCGCTGCGGTATTTTCTACTGGCGATGAACTCCAGCTGCCGGGCCAGCCGCTCGGCGAAGGGCAAATCTACGATACCAACCGCCTTGCGGTGCACCTGATGCTCGAGCAGCTGGGCTGCGAAGTTATCGATTTAGGGATTATTAAGGATGATCCTGAAGCACTGCGCGCCGCTTTTATCGAGGCGGACAGCAAGGCGGATGTGGTTATCAGCAGCGGCGGCGTCTCCGTCGGTGAAGCCGATTACACAAAACAGCTGCTCGAAGAGCTGGGTGAAGTCGGCTTCTGGAAGCTGGCGATCAAGCCGGGTAAGCCTTTCGCCTTTGGGCGTCTGCAAAACAGCTGGTTCTGCGGCCTGCCGGGCAACCCCGTCTCTGCAGCCCTCACCTTCTATCAGCTCGTGCAGCCGCTGCTGGCTAAGCTCAGCGGCCAGCAGGGTAACGCGCTACCGCCGCGCCAGCGCGCCCGCACCGTAGGCCGCCTGAAAAAAGCGCCGGGTCGTCTGGATTTCCAGCGCGGCATTATGCGCAGGGCGGAAGACGGCCAGCTGGAAGTGCTCAGCACCGGCCATCAGGGATCGCACATCTTCAGCTCATTCAGCCAGGCGAACTGCTTTATCGTGCTGGAGCGCGAGCGCGGCAGCGTGGAAGCCGGTGACTGGGTGGAGATCGAACCGTTTAACGCGCTGTTCGGAGGCTGACCGTGGCAGAAGAGCTCAGCGACGGCGAAATGCTGCGCTACAACCGGCAGATTATTCTGCGCGGCTTCGACTTTGACGGGCAGGAAGCGCTGAAGGCAGCCCGCGTGCTGGTCGTCGGCCTCGGCGGCCTGGGCTGTGCCGCCGCGCAGTATCTTGCGGCGGCAGGCGTGGGGCATCTCACGCTGCTGGATTACGACACCGTGGCGCTGTCCAATCTGCAACGTCAGACCCTGCACAGCGATGCGACCATCGGAAAGCCAAAGGTGGAGTCCGCCCGCGACGCGCTGGCGGTTATCAACCCTCACGTTTCGCTTGCGGTTATCAACGCCCTGCTTGATGAGCAACGGCTGGCGGATGAAGTTGCTGGCCACGATCTGGTGCTGGACTGCACGGATAACGTGGCTATCCGCAATCAGCTGAACCACTGCTGTTTTCAAGCTAAGAAGCCGCTGGTCAGCGGTGCAGCTATCCGCATGGAAGGGCAAATCAGCGTCTTTACGTATCAGGAAAAGGAACCCTGCTACCGCTGCCTGAGCCGCCTGTTTGGCGAAAATGCTCTGACCTGCGTCGAGGCGGGCGTGATGTCCCCGCTGGTGGGCGTAATAGGTTCGCTGCAGGCGATGGAAGCGATAAAGCTGCTGGCGAACTACGGCACCCCGGCGAGCGGAAAAATAGTGATGTACGACGCCATGACCTGCCAGTTCCGCGAGATGAAACTGACGAGGAATGCGCAGTGCGAGGTTTGTGGCTCTCACTCATCTTAAGAAAGGTTTTTCGCAGATCGGGACAGCATAACGCCACGACCTGCGAACGGTATCATCGGCAATTCTTCTTTTGCAAAACGTTGGACAAACCGTAGCGCTGCGAAAACAGCTGGCTGTCGCTGTGGGAAGCATTTTACTGACGGAAGAAATGATTTGATAAATATGGCGCGACAGTGCGGAACGCAGAGGGAACCTCCTCCACGCGGGGTGGAGGAGATCCTGATTAATGAAGGTACTGCTTAGCCGTCTATACCTTTACTGCGCAGGTAATCTTCATACCCACCGGTAAAGTCGATAACGCGCTCTGGGGTGATCTCGACGACGCGGGTAGCCAGGGAGCTGACGAATTCACGGTCGTGGGAGACGAAGATCAGCGTGCCAGGATACATTTCCAGCGCCATGTTCAGCGACTCGATGGATTCCATATCCAGGTGGTTTGTGGGTTCATCCATGACCAGCACGTTCGGGCGTTCCATCATCAGCTTGCCGAACAGCATACGGCCCTTCTCACCGCCGGACAGCACTTTGGCAAGCTTTTTGATATCGTCCTGGCTAAACAGCAGACGGCCAAGGATGCTGCGCACGGCCTGCTCGTCATCGCCTTCTTGCTTCCACTGGCTCATCCAGTCAAAGACGGTCAGGTCGTTTTCGAATTCGTATTCATGATCCTGTGCGTAATAGCCGATCTGCACGTTCTCGGACCATTTAACCGTTCCGGCATCCGGGGTCAGTTCGCTCACCAGGGTTTTCAGGAAGGTCGTTTTACCCACGCCGTTGGTGCCCAGCACCGCAAGCTTCTCCCCCACTTCCAGCAGCATGTTAACGCCTTTGAACAGCGGGCCTTCGTCGAAGCCTTTTGCCAGCCCTTCCACTTCCAGCGCGTTACGGAACAGCTTCTTGTCCTGCTCAAAGCGGATGAACGGGTTCTGACGGCTGGAGGCCTTCACTTCATCAAGCTTGATTTTATCAATCTGACGGGCGCGAGAGGTAGCCTGACGGGATTTTGATGCGTTAGCGCTAAAGCGGCTGACGAAGGATTGCAGGTCGGCAATCTGCGCCTTTTTCTTCGCGTTATCGGACAGCAGGCGCTCGCGAGCCTGGGTTGCTGCCGTCATGTATTCGTCGTAGTTGCCCGGATAAACGCGCAGCTCGCCGTAGTCCAGATCCGCCATGTGGGTACAAACCATGTTCAGGAAGTGGCGGTCGTGGGAAATGATGATCATGGTACTGTTGCGCTCGTTGAGCACGGTTTCCAGCCAGCGAATAGTGTCGATGTCGAGGTTGTTCGTCGGTTCATCGAGCAGCAGGATGTCCGGGTTAGAGAACAGCGCCTGCGCGAGCAGCACACGCAGCTTCCAGCCCGGTGCGACTTCGCTCATTGGGCCGTAGTGTTGCTCCACCGGAATGCCTACGCCCAGCAATAATTCGCCAGCACGCGCTTCGGCGGTGTAGCCATCCATTTCGCCATATCTGGATTCCAGGTCGGCCACTCGATAGCCGTCTTCTTCGCTCATCTCCGGCAGCGCATAGATGCGGTCGCGCTCTTCTTTTACCTCCCAGAGTTCGGCGTGGCCCATGATCACCGTATCAAGCACGGTAAATTTCTCAAAGGCGAACTGATCCTGGCGCAGCTTACCGATGCGCTCGTTAGGATCGAGTGAGACGTTACCCACGGTTGGGTCGAGATCGCCACCGAGGATCTTCATAAAGGTGGACTTACCGCTACCGTTAGCGCCAATCAGGCCGTAGCGATTGCCGCCGCCAAACTTGACGGAGATGTTTTCAAACAGCGGCTTACTGCCGAACTGCATAGTGACGTTACTGGAAACTAGCACAGAGATGTCCTGATAAATGAGGTGTGTAATTTGTGATATCTCCCTCATTATGCCATAAGTGCGGTCGTGGATCGCGTTGCTTGTACACTGTCTAAAGTTTAATCGATATGAAAAAAATGTGATTTCAGCCACATCTGATTTCCCAGACAGATGGAATGCACATATAATGCGCGGCTGAACCGTACCTTATACTCAACTAACTAGCCTGTCTGGCCATAAATACTACGCACATCATGAATATGAAAATACGCACAATTTTACTGGCATTTGTGGCTGCGGTGTCTTTCTGCAAAACAGCCTCTGCAGTGACTTATCCTCTGCCTACCGATGGCAGCCGTCTGATTGGACAAAACCAGGTGATTACGATCCCTGAAGGTAGCACCGCTCCGCTTGAAGAGTTTGCGGCGCAGTACCAGATGGGCCTGTCTAACATGCTGGAAGCCAACCCTGGCGTTGACCCTTATCTGCCGAAAGGCGGCACCATCCTGAACATTCCTCAGCAGCTTATCCTGCCGGACACGGTTCATGAAGGTATCGTTATCAACAGTGCTGAAATGCGTCTCTACTACTATCCGAAAGACACCAACACGGTTATCGTGCTGCCTATCGGTATTGGCCAGCTGGGCAAAGACACCCCCATCAACTGGACCACGAAAGTAGAACGTAAGAAAGCAGGCCCGACCTGGACGCCTACCGCTAAGATGCACGCGGAATACGCAGCGGCGGGTACGCCACTGCCAGCCGTTGTGCCAGCCGGCCCGGACAACCCTATGGGTCTGTACGCGCTGTATATCGGTCGCCTGTATGCTATTCATGGCACCAATGCCAACTTCGGTATCGGCCTGCGCGTAAGCCACGGCTGCGTACGTCTGCGTAACGAAGACATCAAGTTCCTGTTCGAGAATGTACCGGTCGGTACTCGCGTGCAGTTTATCGATGAGCCCGTTAAAGCAACCGTAGAGCCGGACGGCACCCGTTACATTGAGGTGCATAATCCGCTGTCGACTACCGAAGCACAGTTCAATTCCGGCGAAATCGTGCCAATTACGCTGAAAGATAACGTAACCGCGATCACCGCTCAGCCAGACGTTGACACCAACGTTATTGACCAGGCGATTCAGAACCGTTCCGGTATGCCGGTGCGTCTGAACTAAACTGCCTTCAGCGGTAATGAGGCGACCTCCGGGTCGCCTTTTTTATTGTCTGGGGGTCAGGCATGCTGGAACGTTACTTTCAGGAATATTTGGTATGCTCAAAAGTCATGATGTGATCGCTAGCACAATTTTAGATTTAATTGTATGATGAATGCGTTTATTAAGGGGTCATCTCCATGCGTAACTCGCTCACCGTAATCTGGCAATTTCTGAGATCGTTTATTCTGATTTACCTGTGCTTATATGCCGGTATCGCCCTCTCCTCCGTGCTGCCGATTGCCATTCCCGGCAGCATTCTTGGCATGCTGATTCTATTTTTGCTGCTCTCTTTACAGATCCTGCCCGCAAAATGGGTCAAGCCAGGCTGCCATCTTTTTATCCGTTATATGGTGCTGCTGTTCGTGCCAATTGGGGTCGGCGTTATGCAGTATTTCGACGTGCTGCGTGCGGAATTCGCGCCGATTATCGTCTCCTGTACGGTGAGCACGCTGCTGGTCTTAGCGATCGTAAGCTGGAGTTCCCATCTGGTGCACGGCGAACGCAAAGTGATAGGTGAAGCGGAGGGCGATCAAAAATGATTCATTATATCTGGTGGTCCCTGCCGTTAACGCTTGTCGTCTTTTACTGCGCACGCATGCTGGCGGTTCGCTTCCCCACTCCGCTGCTCAATCCGCTGCTGGTCAGCATGGCTATCCTCATCCCGTTCCTGGTGCTCACCGGCATTCCCTACGAGCATTATTTCCTGGGATCGAAGGTACTTAACGATCTGCTGCAGCCTGCGGTCGTCGCGCTGGCCTTCCCGCTTTATGAGCAGCTGCATCAGATCCGCGCGCGCTGGAAATCAATTATTACCATCTGCTTTATTGGCAGCCTGGTGGCGATGGTTACCGGCACGAGCATTGCGCTGATGATGGGCGCGCCCGTACAGATCGCCGCCTCTATCTTGCCTAAGTCCGTCACCACCCCGATCGCCATGGCCGTCGGCGGCAGCATCGGCGGCGTACCGGCGATTAGCGCCGTCTGCGTTATTTACGTCGGCATTCTTGGTGCCGTACTGGGCCATACGCTGCTGAATATCATGCGCATCAAAACCAAAGCCTCCCGCGGGCTGGCCATTGGCAGCGCGGCGCATGCGCTGGGTACCGCCCGCTGCGTGGAGATGGATTTCCAGGAAGGGGCGTTCAGCTCGCTGGCGCTGGTTATCTGCGGGATCATTACCTCGCTGCTCGCGCCTTTCCTGCTGCCGGTAATCGTGTCGTTATTTGGTTAAAACTTGCGAGAGATCGCGCATTTTCAGTTTTTATTTCATCTGTTGCATTTGCAATTAGATACCGATCACATATAAAGCCTTATAAGCACCGTAAACTACGGTTCCATAACCTGATATGAGGCTCAGATAGATGCGTTCTCGTTTTGATGCTGCTTTTGCACAGCTCCCGGCTTCGCTGCAGGCCGCTCTGCTTCCCCTGCTTGCCGATGACCACTTCCCTGCCATGATTTGCGCGCAGGAAGTGGAAGCGATAAAGCACCAGACCGGACTGGATGATGATGCGCTGGCCTTCGCCCTTCTTCCTCTTGCTGCCGCCTGCGCGCGCGCGGCAATCTCCAATTTTAACGTCGGGGCCGTCGCCCGCGGCGTGAGCGGCAATCTCTATTTCGGTGCCAACATGGAATTTGCCGGGGCCACCATGCAGCAAACCGTCCACGCCGAGCAAAGTGCCATCACCCACGCCTGGATGCGCGGTGAAAAAGGTCTGGCTTCGATTACCGTAAATTACACGCCGTGCGGCCACTGCCGCCAGTTCATGAATGAGCTGAACAGCGGTGTGAAGCTGCAGATCAACCTGCCTGGCCGCAAGCCCGCCACCCTTGGCGACTATTTGCCGGACTCTTTCGGCCCGCGCGACCTGGCTATCGAAAAGCTGCTGCTCGATGATTTGGACCACGGGTACAAAGTTGAAGGCGATGAGATCAGCCAGGCAGCCATCAAGGCAGCAAACCGCAGCCATGCGCCTTACAGCAAAGCGCCTGCTGGCGTGGCGCTCGCCCTGCGCGACGGCAAAATCATCGCGGGCAGCTACGCGGAAAACGCGGCGTTCAACCCGTCTCTGCCTCCGCTTCAGGCTGCGCTGAATCTGCTTAGCCTTTCAGGCTATGAGTACGGCGATATCCAGCGCGCGGTGCTTGCCGAACGTGCTGATGCTCCACTCACGCAGTGGGACGCCACCGCCGCCACGCTGAAAGCCCTTGGCTGCCTGAATATCGACCGCCAGCTGCTGGCCTGAACCTTCTTTGCGGGTGTAACCCCACCCGCACTGCTGAAATTTACCTCAACCAAAACCGCTTATCTTGCTCTTCCCCCCCAGGTAAAGTAGCCTTGAATAAAATTTCATCCAAACCACGAGTCCGTAAGTCCATGTTGAAGCGCTTGTTTTATAGCCTGTTAGTCCTCATCGGCTTGACTGCGTTGACTGCGCTTGCCCTCGATCGCTGGATGAGCTGGAAAACCTCCCCCTATGTCTACGACGAACTGCAGGACCTGCCCTATCGCCAGGTCGGTGTCGTGCTCGGCACCGCCAAGTATTACCGCACCGGGGTCATTAACCAGTACTACCTCTACCGTATTCAGGGCGCGCTGAACGCCTACAACAGCGGCAAGGTTAACTACCTGCTGCTAAGCGGCGATAACGCGCAGTCCAGCTATAACGAACCAAGAACGATGCGCAAGGATTTGATCGCCGGAGGCGTTGACCCGGCCGATATCGTGCTGGATTATGCCGGTTTCCGTACGCTCGACTCGATTGTGCGCACCCGAAAAGTGTTCGACACCAACGACTTCATCATTATTACCCAGCGTTTTCACTGCGAGCGCGCGCTTTTCATTGCTCTGCATGAAGGCATTCAGGCACAGTGCTACGCCGTCCCGTCACCGAAAAATATGCTGTCCGTACGCATGCGTGAATTTGCCGCCCGGCTGGGGGCCATTGCCGATGTGTATATTTTTAAGAGCGAGCCGCGCTTTCTGGGGCCGCTGATCCCGATCCCGGCTCAGCATGAAGTCCCGGACGACGCCCAGGCCTACCCGGCGGTGACGCCGGAACAGCTGCTGGAGCGGCAGAAAAAAGAGAAGAAGTGACGTAAGGCGGGGATGATTCGTAGGGAGGATAAGCCTGCGTCATCCGCCATATATCGAGTTCGGGACGGTGGATGACACTTCGTTTATCCACCCTTGTATCTTGAACCGGTAGCTGGTTAGCTACCGGTTACACGAAACGGAGGAAGCTTGTATCCACCCTGAAGACGCCGATCTTTCTTTGTAGCTTAAGCCCTCCGTTTCACCTTTCACGTCACTCAAAATCCGAACGGTAACCAGAAGCTCTGACTTCGTATGTACAAGGCTGGAATGACGTGTTGGCTCAGGTGAAAGGAGACAAAATATGTTCACTCTCGGTGTTGATGTCAGTAAAAATAAAATCGATATCTGTCTGCTTGCTGCTGGTGTTAAAGGCAAGAAAAAGCACAAGGTTTTCACCAATGAACCCGGCGTGGCCCGTAGGGTCACGGACTGGCTCGACGCTCAGAAGTGCCCGTCTGATAGCGTCACCGTGGTACTGGAAGCGACCGGTATCTATCACGAGAACCTGGCATACGGTCTTCATGATGCCGGTGTTAAGGTCTGTATGGCCAATCCCCACCGCGTGCGCGAATTTGCCTGTGGGATGAATATCCTCACCAAAAACGACAGGGTTGATGCCTTCGTTCTGGCCTGTTACGGCGAGCTGAAACACCCGGAACCCTGGGTGCCTCCATCGCCTGAAGTTCGCAAGCTCAGGGCACTCCTGCGTCAGCGCGATGCGCTGAAAGAAGACGTTCAGCGGACGGCAAACCGGCTGGAAAAAGCCCACTCCACGGCCACGCCGCGGGAAGTTATCACCTCGCTCCAGCGGACTCACAGCTGGTTGAGCGACGAGCTGGAGCGGATAGAAAGGCTCATTACAGACCACACGGACAACGATCCGGGGCTGAAAGCAGATCTTGATCTGCTGAAATCGATTAAGGGTGTAAAGGATCAGGTAGGCCGGGAAATGCTGGCTATCCTGAAAGACGGCGCGTTCAGAAGTGCCTCGCAGGTGGCGGCGTATCTGGGCATCACACCGGTGGAAAAAACGTCGGGAAGCTCGGTGCGTGGGCGTCCTCACATGTCGAAAACAGGGCCGTCGGGGATAAGAGCGAAGCTGTATGTGGCGGCAATGAGCGCCAGCCGGTGGAATAAACCGGCGAAAGAGATATACGAAAGGCTGATAGCGAGAGGGAAGGCAAAGAAGGCGGCGCTGGGTGCAGTAATGCGCAAGCTGGTGCACATGTGCTTCGGGGTGCTGAAAACACGCCTGCCATGGGATGAAAATTATGCAGCTACCGCTTGACGTTCAAGACGGTAGCTACATTGACCTGCAGGGTGGATTCGTTTCTTACTTCTTACGAGCGTACTTTAGTGAATCCAGGGCAACCGCGAAGATAATAATCGCGCCCTTGATGATGTACTGCCAGTAAGGGTTCACGCCGATATAGGTCAGACCGTAGTTGATAACGGTGAAGATGATAACACCGGTCACCACGCCGACAACCGTCCCTACCCCGCCGCTGAACGACACGCCGCCTACCACGCAGGCCGCAATCGCATCCAGCTCGTACATAAAGCCGAGGTTGTTGGTTGCCGAACCGATACGCCCCGCTTCCAGCATCCCACCGAAGGCGTAGAACACGCCGGACAGCGCATAGATCATAATCAGGTTCAGGCCGACGTTAACGCCGGACACTTTCGCCGCTTCCGGGTTGCCGCCTATAGCAAAGATGTTTTTGCCAAAGCGAGTTTTGTTCCACAACACCCATACGAACATCACCGCAAACAGCGCGTAGAACGTGATGTAGGAGAGACGGAACGTCCCTAAGGCGATGAACCCCTGGGTAAATGTCGAGAAGTTAGAGTCAAAGCCGGAGACCGGCGACGCCCCTACGAAGTCGTAATACAGGGAGTTGATCCCGTAAACGATGATCATCGTACCCAAAGTGGTGATAAACGGCGTCACGTTCAGGTAGGCAATGATAATGCCGTTAATCAGGCCAATGATCGCGCCTACGGCACAGACAATCAGCAGCACCACCGGAATAGGCATGGTCGCCATATCCGGGAATACTTTATTGACGTTATCCATCGACTGCAGAAGCGTTGCCGCGATTACCGCCGCGAGGCCTACCTGGCGTCCGGCAGACAGGTCGGTCCCCTGGGTAACAATCAGGCCCGCCACGCCCAGCGCGATAATAATACGCACAGAAGACTGAGTCAGGATGTTACTTAAGTTCAGCAAGCTTAAAAATGTCGGATCCTGGAAAATAATGATCGCCAGCAGCACCAACAAAACGACATAAATGCCGCCTTCTTTCAGATAAGTTAGAAAACTTTTCTTATTTAACGCACTCATTTTCAATAGCCCCTAAATTATCAAAGGTGCACAGACGCAAGACGTAATATTTCGTTCTGCGTGGTTGTTTTAGTGTCTACAATTCCCGCAACGAGGCCATTGCTCATTACCAGAATACGGTCTGTAATCCCTAACAACTCCGGCATTTCGGACGAAATAATGATGATTCCTTTCCCTTTTTTAGCCAGCTCAGCAATCAGCTGGTAAATTTCAAACTTCGCTCCCACGTCGATACCGCGCGTAGGTTCATCAAGCATTAAAATTTCCGGCTGGGTTAATAACCAGCGGCCAATAATAACTTTCTGCTGGTTGCCACCTGACAGCGAACCAATTGACGTGCGGTGCCCTGGTGTTTTCACACGCATGGAGTCGATAACCCACTGGGTATCGCTTTTCATACGGCTATTATCGAGCAGACCAATTTTGTTTTTATAGTTGCGAATATTTGAAATCAGCGAGTTAAAACCGATATCCAGGTAAGCATAAATGCCAGTAGAGCGGCGCTCTTCGGTCACTAACGCAAAGCCATGGTTAATCGCTTCGTTGGCGCTGTGGTTATTAATTTTTTTGCCGTGTAGAAAAATGGTACCGGATGATTTTTCACGAATACCAAACAGCGTTTCCACAATGTCGGTACGCTTCGCGCCCACCAGGCCGGCAATCCCCAGAATCTCCCCTTTATGCAAATCAAAAGAGACATCGCGGATAGAGGGCTGACGCAGCGAGGTCAGGTTGCGCACCTCCAGAATCACTTCCCCCGGCACGTTTGACTTGTCCGGAAAGCGCTGGTTTAGGGAGCGGCCAACCATCATGGAGATGATTTTATCCATGTCCAGCCCTTCCAGCGGCTGGGTGGCGATCCACTGTCCGTCACGCAAAATCGTAATTTCATCGCACAGCTGGAATATCTCTTCCATTTTATGGGAGATATAAACGATACCGCAGCCACGCTCTTTTAATTTGCGAATAATTTTAAAGAGGTGGTTAACTTCTTTTTCCGTCAGGGAGGACGTTGGCTCATCCATTATGACGATTTTGGCGTTATAGGAAAACGCCTTGGCAATTTCGATCATCTGCATTTGTGATACGGATAGCGTGCCAACGCGGGCGCGCGGATCGATATCAATATCCAGCTCGTCGAAAATGTCTTTTGTGTCGCGGTACATTTTATCCTGATCGACAAATACGCCTTTGGTTGGGTAACGCCCCAGCCACATATTGTCCATCACGGTACGTTGCAGAACCAGGTTCAGCTCCTGGTGCACCATTGAAATACCGTTCTCCAGCGCCTCTTTCGTGCTGTTGAAATTTACTTCTTGTCCCTGAAAAAGAATACTGCCGGAATCCTTACTGTAGATCCCAAAAAGGCATTTTAATAATGTTGATTTACCCGCCCCGTTCTCACCCATCAACGCGTGAATGGAATGAGGACGAACTTTTAAATTGACATTATCCAGTGCCTTTACGCCGGGGAAAGACTTGTTGACGTTAGTCATTTCCAACAAGAATTCAGGCGTCGCTGTCTGATTGCTGACCATAGTTATACCTGGCTGCGAAAGTGTTGCTGAGCGTAAAACCTGTCCGGGCACGGTTAACGCACCCGGACATAACATTGCTAACCGTAATGCCCTAAATAATTCGAGTTGCAGGAAGGCAACAAGCTCGGGAATCCCCAGGAACTTACATCAAGTAAGTGACTGGGGTGAGCGAGCGCAGCTAACGCACCTGCGGCTCGAAGTATGACGGGCATTTATTTGTTTGAGAACTGCGCCAGGTTGTCTTTATCAACGCCGACGTAAGGAATACGCACGATCTTGTTTTCAATCTTCCAGTTCGTGCCTTCTGCCGCAGGTTTGCCCGCCGCCAGGTTTTTCGCCAGATCGAAGGTGGCTTTCGCCTGGTTGTTGGCATCGTTCAGCACGGTTCCGGCCAACGCACCGGATTTTACCAGCGCCAGCGCTTCAGGCAGGGCATCCACGCCGAAGACCGGAATAGAAGATTTGTTGTGTGCTTTCAGCGCTTCTACCGCACCCATTGCCATCGCATCGTTGTTGGCGATAACCACTTCGATTTTGTTAGCGTTCGGGCCGGACATCCACGCGTCCATCTTATCTTTCGCCTGGGCGGTGTCCCACATCGCAGTATCTAACTGCAGCTGCTGGGTTTTCAGGCCCTTGGTGTTCAACTCTTTGATAACGTAGGTAGTACGGGCTTCAGCATCCGGGTGGCCCGGCTCGCCTTTGAGCAGCACGAACTGAATCTGGCCGTCTTTGTTCAGATCCCAGGCCGGGTTTGCCGCCCAGTGTTTCGCAATCAGGTCGCCCTGAATGATGCCGGACTCTTTAGAGTCGGTGCCTACGTAGTACGCTTTATCGTAGCTATCCAGCGCTTTACGTGAAGGTTCTTTGTTGTAGAAAACAATCGGGATGTTCTGGCCACGGGCTTTTTCAATGACCGTGCCTGCCGCTGCCGGGTCAACCAGGTTGATGGCCAACGCCTTCACGCCTTTCGCCAGCAGTACGTCGATCTGGTCGTTCTGCTTGGACTGGTCGTTCTGGGAGTCGTTCATCAGCAGCTCAACGTCCGGGCTTGCTTTGGCGTCTTTCTCAATTGCTTTGCGCACGACCGACATGAAGTTATCGTCGTATTTGTAGATGGTCACGCCGATACGGGTATCAGCAGCGTGAGCAGCCGTGCCAAAAAGCATGCAGGACATAACGGCGGACAGGGTCAAAACCTTCTTATTCATGGTATCTCCGGTTTTTTTGCAGGGTAGTGCTTAGTGAGCTTCAGGCAGGGCAGTAATGTTATGAAAACGTTACTGAATGCCGAAAATTATCCTAAAAAAATAAGCTTCCGTGTTCTGTAACGATCCTGTACTGCATTTTATGGCTGCTTTTTAGCTTGATACCTATAGTGAAACTGATTAATCACCGTTACATATAGTTTCAGCCTATAAAACGCTGACATCATAGACAGCGTTATGTTAATTAACTGTGAATTTACTCACAAATTGAAACCGGTTACATCAAAGTCTTTAATCAGAGAGTGATCGGCCCCACAATTTGCTTTGGCGAGACGGAATGACGACGCACAAGAGTCGGCATAAAACAGTGCGTTGCCGTAGCGTCTATGGTCCCTGCCGCCCCCTGCAACGCCAGCTCCGTCGCCAGCCGGGCCATTGAAACGATGGGATAGCGAACGGTGGTCAGCTGCGGGTCCGTGTAACGGGCAATAGGGATATCATCAAAGCCGATGACTGAAACATGATGCGGCACGACAATGCCGTTATCTTTCAGCGCCGTCAACGCGCCCGCCGCCATGCTGTCGTTATAGGAAAACACCGCGCTGAGCTGCAGATTGCGCCCGAGCAACTCAACCATGGCCGCCTCGCCGCCCTGCATATCCGGCGACCCCACGCCAACCCAGCTTTCCGGAGCCGCAATCCCCTGCTCTGACAAGCCACGCAGCCACCCTTCCCGACGCTGATCGTTATCTTCAATGTTGTGGCTGGAGGCAAGATAGCCGATGCGCTGATGCCCCTGATTGAACAGCATGCGCGTGGCCATTAAAGCCCCGCTTACGTTGTCGAGGCCTACGCAGCGATGCGCGTAGCCCGGCACGATGCGGTTGATCAGCACCATGCCTGGAATGTGCTCAAGGAATTCGGCAAGCTCTTCGTCGCTCAGCGCCTTAGCGTGCACAATCAGCGCGTTGCAGCGCTGGCGGATCAGCACCTCAATGGCGTGACGCTCTTTTTCTTCCTGGTGGTAGCTGTTGCCGATCAGCACATATTTGTTGTGCTCTTGTGCCACTACGTCCACCGCTTTAACCAGCGCGCCAAAGAAGGGGTCGGAAACATCCATCACCACCACGCCAATAGTGTCGCTCACCTGGGTAGCAAGCGCCTGGGCGTTAGCGTTGGGGCGGTAACCGGTCTGGTTCACGGCCCGCATCACGCTTTCACGCGTTTCCGGGCTGACCAGCGCGCTGTTGTTCAGGACGCGGGAAACGGTCGCCACGGAAACACCGGCAATGCGTGCAACGTCACGGATGGTGATCATGGTTGTCACCGTGCGGATGATGTGTCGGTTTCATAGCGGAACCCTGTATTTGGCAAGGTGGCTATTCTGGCAGCGAGTCGGGGCGGGTTTACGTGAAGAGGATCACACTCGTGAAAACGGTTACATACAATTCGTTAACCTTTGTGATGCAAGTCATTATCTTGCGGAAGGCTTTAATGAAACACCCGCAGCACGTGCGGTTAACTGACGCCACAGCCACTCCACCGGTCCCTGACGGAAGCGGCGCAGCCACAGAACGGAGAAGAGAATATTGACCGCCCAGACGGCAGGCACCAGGGCCAGCAGCTGCAGGCGGTCGAATTTCATAAACAGGTCGAAGCGGTAGAATAATGTCGTGCAGATAAGCGTTTGCAGCAGATAGTTAGACAGGGCCATGCGGCCAACGCAGGTGATTGCCGCTGCCAGACGCAGCTTAGACAGCCACGGCCAGAAGCCGAAGGCCAGCGCGGCATAGCCAGCCGTCTGAAAGGGCGCGCTCAGCTCGCGGGGGGCCTGAAGAATAAATGCGCACCAGCGATAGCTCCAGTCAAGGTGCCACTGAGCGTAAATCCCCGGCAGGTTTATCGCCATACCCACCGCAACCAGCCAGAATCCCGTACGGCGATAGTGCTGCAAACTGTACTGCCCTTTAAGCCAGCCACTGCGCATCAGCGCGCCGCCGAGCAGCATCATGCCTGCCAGCTGCCAGCCGTACTGCGCGCCCAGCGCCAGCAGGTTCGAAGAAAGCAGGTCGGAGCGATTGCTGATGGCCTCCACGCCGCCGTTCAGCTTCCAGAACGCTTCATACTGGATGTTCGCAGCGTCCGGTAGCCAGGAACGGTTGGGCGCGTTGCCTGATATAAAGCCCAGCAGCAGCAGCACGCCGACCCCAATAAGATAAAGCAGCGCCCCGGTATTAAAGAGCTGCTTCGTCGTCGGCGCGTCGCGGATCATCCGCCAGCAGATTAGCCCCACAAGCCCGTAGGCCAGCAGAATATCGCCGTCCCACAGCAGCAAAGCGTGCATAAAACCGAGCAGGACGAGCAGCGTCAGGCGTGACTGGATCCAGCGCTTGCCGCGATGTAACAACATCTGCAGCCCTGCGCCAAACAACAAAGCAAATAGGGTGAGGAATTTAACCTGCGCGAACAGATCGAGCACGGCCCATGTCCAGGCATCGCTCAGGGAAACGGAGCCGGACCAGGCGGGATTGATATACGCCGCCTTTGGCAGGCCGAAGGCGACGATATTCAGCAGCAGAATACCCAGGATGGCGACGCCACGAATAAAATCCAGCGTGACATTTCTTTCCATGGTCCCTGCCCGTTTAACAGTTAGCTATGACGAACGGCGCGCAGGAACTCCTGGCGTGTGTTCTGGCTGGATTTAAACAGCCCGCCCAGCGAGGTGGTGGTGGTGGCGCTGGTCGCGTCCTGCACCCCACGAGCCTTCACACAATAATGGACTGCATCAATAGACACCGCCACATTATTGGTGCCAAGCAGGGTTTGCAGAGCAATCAGGATCTGCTGGGTTAAGCGCTCCTGAACCTGCGGGCGCTGGGCGAAGAACTGCACGATGCGGTTAATCTTCGACAGGCCAATAACCGTCTCTTTCGGGATGTACGCCACGGTGGCCTTCCCGTCGATGGTCACGAAGTGGTGTTCGCAGGTGCTGGTCAGCGTGATGTCACGAACCGTCACCATCTCATCGACCTTCATCTTATTTTCAATGACGGTGATTTTCGGGAAGTTCGCGTAATCCAGGCCGGAGAAAATCTCATCGACATACATTTTGGCGATGCGGTGCGGCGTCTCCATCAGGCTGTCGTCGCTCAGATCCAGATTCAGCAAATGCATGATTTCCGTCATATGTCCGGCAATCTCGCGCTTGCGGGTTTCGTTATCCATTTCACGAACCGGGGGACGCAGCGGCGTTTCCAGCCCGCGCGCAACGAGGGCCTCGTGAACGAGAGCGGCTTCGTGACTTAATGATGGCATGTCGTTTTCTCCTGCAGGTGTGGCTGACCTCTGCCCTACGTGGGACAAAGTGTGCGCTCATTGTGCGTGAGCGCGCTCGCATAATCCAGTGGCGGCGGGGATAATTATTGAAATCGTCAATACCTTTTCCAGACCAGCGCGCCGCCGATAAGTAATGCTACCCCGGCGACATACAGCGCCGGTTCCAGTTGATGCGTTAAAGCCGTTGATAATGCGGATAATGCAGGGCCGATAAGCTGGCCGACGGCATAGCCCGTTGTCAGCAACCCGGCCAGGTACCTCGTGTGTTGCGGTGCCATTTCGCGGCCATACTGCAGCGAAAGCTGCACCGCACAAAGGAAGCCGCCGCCGACCAGCACGGCTCCCAATACCAGGCCCGTCATGCCGGGCACTAAATCAGAGGCGAAGACCCCGACCGCCTGCAGCCAAAGCACCAAAGCCAGACGCTGATTGCTGTGCAGCAGATGGCGCGTGGCAATGCCGATGGCGATGCCCACCACCGCTGCCCCGCCGAAAATCGGCCAGGCAAACTGGGCAAAAACGCTGGCCGGGAAGCGGGCCGCCGCCATCTGCGACAGGAAAGTAGCGGGCAGAATATAGCCGAAACCGGCGAGGCTGTAGCTCCAGACCAGACGTTTAAGCGGCGCGTTCAGCACCAGCGGCTCCGGCGCAGTATCTGGACGGTGCAGCTCCCCTTTCCGAGGCAGATTGCGTGCAATAAGAAGCACCAGGGCAAGCGCCAGAACGCCATACACCAGCCAGGCCTCCCGGGCGGTCAGATTCAGGCTATGAATCCCCGTAGCCAGCAGGCCGCTGATGAAAATCCCGGCCCCCGGCCCGGCGAAAACCGCGGCGCTTAAGCCCGGCTTGCCCAGCCGCGCCAGCTGTTCATTGCTCCAGGCGGCCACCAGCACCATTGCCCAGCCGCTTGCCCAGCCAACCAGAAAGCGTATCACCCCGTGCCAGAGCGCGGAATCGACGGTGGCAGAAAGCAGCGTCAGAAGAGCAGCTCCCCACACCCCAGCCATCAGGCGGAGCTCTATGCGGCGATGCGCGCGCATGGCATCCCACGCGCCGACCAGATAACCTAAATAGTTGATTGCGGCGACCAGGCCCGCGCTGGTTAAGGTAAGCTGGCCCTCTGACATCATCAGCGGCACCTGCGGGGTGAAGGCAAAGCGGCCTATGCCCATCGCTACCACCAGCACCAGAAAACCCGTTAACGCGATACGTGCCGCCACACCGACCTCAATTGTTACAATACCGTTGTCAGCATGATGCAGCATAGCTAGACTGGGTTGAAGTGAAAATTGTTCAACGATACTGAATATAATTAAGGAACCTCTGGATGGAACTCCTCGAAGAACATCGCTGTTTTGACGGCTGGCAGCAGCGCTGGCGCCATGATTCGGCGCTACTCAACTGCCCCATGACGTTCAGTATTTTTCTGCCGCCGCCGCGCACCACGCCCCCTCCCGTCCTCTACTGGCTTTCGGGCCTGACCTGCAACGATGAAAACTTCACCACCAAGGCAGGCGCACAGCGCGTGGCGGCAGAGCTGGGGATCGTGCTTGTCATGCCGGACACCAGCCCACGCGGCGACGGCGTACCGAACAACGACAGCTACGACCTGGGCCAGGGCGCAAGCTTCTACCTGAACGCCAGCGAACAGCCGTGGGCGAAGCATTTCCGCATGTATGATTATATTTGTGACGAGCTGCCCGCGCTGATCGCCGACAACTTCAGCATCAGCGAAAAGGCCTCCATCTTCGGCCATTCCATGGGCGGACACGGCGCGTTAAGCATCGCGTTAAAAAATCCGGGCCGCTTCCGTTCCGTTTCCGCGTTCGCGCCTATCGTCAACCCAACCCGTGTGCCGTGGGGCCAAAAGGCGTTTGCAGCCTATCTGGGCAATGAGGAAAGCGAGTGGCAGAAGTGGGACAGCTGCTGCCTGCTGATGGCGGCGGATCAGGCGGATGCGATCCCGACCTTAATCGATCAGGGTGATGCGGATCAGTTCCTGGCGGATCAGCTGCAGCCCGCCCAGCTTGCCGAAGTAGCAAGACAAAAAAACTGGCCGTTAACCCTGCGCGTTCAGCCGGGCTACGATCATAGCTACTATTTTATTGCTTCTTTCGTGGAGGACCATTTACGGTTCCACGCGGAGCATCTGGCTTAGCATCACGGACACAACCCTTAAAGTTGCGACCGCTTTGGATATCATGAAGGCCATCGGTGCCTTCATTTAAAAATACATGTTCTAATAACTGGAGGCATTACCCTATTAAGCTACGCGAAATCTGAGCGTTATATCGCTGATATAAGGTAAGTTTTTAAAGTTCATTTCCGGGAGGCATTTTGGATATGTTTCGAAAATATTTTTAGTATTTTAAATCAATACATTATAACTCAATAATATGCCCCGGAAGCAGATATCAGGCTCGCATAACCAGCGGCAACAAATCAGCCGGCGTAAACCCCTACGCTAGCTGATTCCGCATTTTATATCCTACGCCTTTCTCATCGACTGACGGTACTGCAGCGCCAGCATCGCCTCGGAAAAGGTGTTTTTGTACTGCACTTCCTGCTTCATAAAATCAAACGAAATCATCAGCAGGCCGAGTATAAACGGTGTCTCATACAGCTCTTCCGTCAGATCCTGATACTTTTCGCTATGCAGGAACAACGGCGCCAGCAGGCGGTGATGTTCTACCGTGTCCGCTAATAAAAATGTAGCTACGACCAGCAGGCAGGTCCAGACGGGCAGACTGAGCTTATTCAGCCGCAGCGCTATCTCTTTTCGCAGCTGTTTTGAAACGATGACGGAGAGCACCAGACCGCCAATCAGCAGCACCGAAATGCTTCTGAACACAATGTGCGGCAGGTGGGGAAAGTAATCGCGTCCCCAGCTGGTGCTGCGCCCAAGCAGTACGACCCACCACAGGGCAGACCATAGCCAGAATTTCTTAGCCCCTTCCGGAAGTTCAAACGGCTTCATGTAGCTAAAGGTAAGAACCGCCCCCAGCAGCAGCAGAACGGCCTGTGAATTTTCAATCCAGGTAACCGTGCGACCATACAGCAGAGGAATATGCATATTTGCGGCGAAAGGGATTATGCAGGAGAAGAGTGCCAGTAGTGCGGTTGCAGGTGAAAGCGTGGTGTTTATTTTCATAATAAGTGATGCCCGTGAAGAAATACGAGGCAAGTATGCAACAAATATTAAGATAACATTAAGCCATAAGTGTTCTGCTTCATTAAACCCCTAATATTATCACGATAATTTCATTTAAAAAAAACACCAAAGAAGAGCCAAAGAAAATGCAACCACATAATTGTTTAAAATTAAACATCATCCCATCCCAATTAACATTCACTTACAGAACCTGAATGTGACCTTTAACTTCTAGTTCGATCATAAAAAACACCCACGCACTTAACTAAATTAGAAAGGAAATATTATGATCAAGATGTTTAATATTCTGGCAGGGCCTTGTTGAAAAAATCGAACCTTTGCTGAATGGCCGGATAAAGTCACCCATGATCCTGGCAACGCAGGCAATCCCGTGACAACGCAGACGTTCCGAACTACCGACTGGCGTATTTACAACAAAGCCATTATCAGCCTTGGCTCCGTCACCTTCTGGCTTGACGACGCAGCCATTGCGCCATGGTATGAATATCATCTACACGGACCTGTCGCTGAACAAGATAAGGTAGATGAATATCGGACAGGCGTTAAAGGCTCTGGGAAAGGGCTCCAGTAATATGGTCATGCATGACTGACCATATTACTGGGGAGCACTCAGCCCCAATGGGGGAGGCTCGGGGAAAAACTCAGAACGAGTAATCCACCGCCGCGAAGTAACGACGGCCATCTTCGTTATAGCTGTAGTCGTCGCGGTTCAGATCTTTATCCAGCAGGTTCAGCACGCCAGCGCGAAGCTTGACGTTTTTCGTCGCTTTCCACGCCGCGCCGGTATTCCAGATAACGTAGCCGCCAGGCGTTGCAGCATTCTGGGTTAACGCTCGCTTCTCGCCGGTGTAGTTAGCCGAAACGTAGAATGACCAGTCATCCACCGGTACCCAGTCAACGGTTCCGTTGGCGGTATGGAATCCCATGTTTTGCAGGGGCTTGTTACCGCCGTCGCTGAGATCGCGCCCGTCGTTATAGGTGTAGTTCAGCGTCAGCTTCCACTGGTCGCTGAACGGCACTTTCACTTCGGTTTCCACGCCGCGAATACGCGCCTTGTTGACGTTGTAGTATTTAAAGATCGGATTGCCGTTGCTGTCGAAACCAACAAAGTTCGGATAGGTCGGCGCTTCCGTTCTGCTGGCGGTACGGTTGATGCCAATCATATCGTCGACGTTGTTCTGGAAGGCGGTCACGCTGCCCGTTACGCCATCTAAGATCCCTTCATCACCGGCAAAGTACAGGCCCAGCTCGAAGCTTTCGCTGGTTTCCGGCTTCAGATCCGGGCTACCGATAATCTTACAGCTTCCGCGACAGGAGTTGCTGCTCCAGTCCGGGCTGAGCTGCAATAAGGAAGGCGCTTTAAACGCCGTCGCCCAGCCGCCTTTTACCGTGACGGTGTCGGTCGCGCTATAGACCAGGTACGCACGCGGACTCCAGTGGTCACCATAGGTTTCGTGGTCGTCCATACGCACGCCGGTTGTCAATGACAGAGGCTCGAAGATGCGCCATTCGTCTTCCACAAACAGGGCGTACTGGCTGGCGGAGGTGGCGGAACTGCTGCCGCCGGTCAGGTTAACCGGGTCGGTCAGCTTGTCGTGACGCCACTCGCCGCCGAAGGTCAGCAGCTGATTGATTTCGCCCAGCGGCAGGGTAAGTTTGCCGTCAACGCTGTTGTTGCGGGCGGTAATAGGATCGCTGTTGCCCGGATTCAGGTTATCCACTTTATCACCGTAGAAGCGCAGTTCGGTGTTGCCGTAGTCCCAGCGGCCATTGTGAGAAAGGGAGTAGTCCTGGCGCTCCATGCGGTTTTTGTCCAGCGAGTCGGAATCGCGGTCCTGGCGGTCAAAGCCGTAGCCAAAAAGAACCTCCTGATTATCCGTTGGCGTCAGCGTAAATTCCGTGCTGGCGCCGCGCGTAGTGTAACCTTCGATACGCGGTGTTTCGCCAGAAGCGGCCGTATCGGACGGCTCCTGCTTATCTTTTTCGCGCTTGCCGAGGTTGCCGTACACTTTTACGCCCAGCAGGTCGTCAATCAGCGGCCCGCTGGTAAAGAAGTTGCCGTTATAGGCATCACCGCGATCGCGGTTTTCCTGAATGGTTGAATCCAGAGAGACTGTGCCGTGCCACGCCTTGCCCACTTTGCGGGTGATGATATTCACCACGCCGCCCAGCGCATCGGAACCGTACAGGGAAGACATCGGGCCGCGCACCACTTCGATACGCTCAATGGCATCCACCGGGATCCAGTTGAGGTCGAAGTCGTTGTGGCGGAAGACGGCGTTGCGGGAGTTGACGCGCTTGCCGTCCACCAGAATCAGCGTGTAGCTGCTGCTCAGACCGCGAATGCTGACGCCCTGGCGATTATCGCCCTCGTTGGTCAGCTGCACGCCGGGCACTTCCTGGAGCACGTCTTTCAGGTTCTGAATCGGTTTCTTTTGCAGGTCTTCCTGCGTGATCACGCTGATACTGGCGGGGGCATCTTTGAGGTTTTGTTCGGTCGCTGAAGCGGTCACAACCACGGTGTCTTCACGACTCTCTTCGCGCTCAACCGCAGCGGCTGGAAACGCAAACGTGATAACCGACGCGCAAAGTCCTCCCCGGACGATGGGATTCAACCTTACCATTCCTTTTCTCTCCATGAGGTAAATACAACAAAGTCTTACGTTGAATGCGCTCACATTCCTTGCTGCGCCATCCGCTACTTTGGCGGGCGGCTGCGGTCGTGCTAAAAAACTGCCGACACCATAAATTAAGTGATAATGATTATCAATTGAATTGTTAAAATTTACTACGGAGGAGGAAGTGATGGCGAGAGGGTTAAAAAAAAAGGGTGCGATAATCGCGCCCTTCCCTTTCTGAAAATCCTTTTGTATTCCTTTAAGGGAATTTTGGTTGCGGTCCGTACAGTGTATGATGGGCAAATAACCACCATAAAAACAGGGTGAAGGCTTTCCGCACAGCCGGATGGGTCTCCCTCTGACAGGAAAAGGAATTCTTCTTTATGAGCAACGATAAGGGCTGCACCTTCTGCCGGCGTTACGGTTTACCTGTTTTACCGGTTCGTCCGGCGGTCATGGAAAAAGGCGACCGGCTACCGGTACTCCCGGGTAGCATCACTGTGCCGGTGGTAGCGGAAGGCGGAGCGGGCTATACCGCCCGTCTGATGCGCCAGGGCTATCTCTATATTCTGGTAGAACGCTCACAGCGCTGGATTAACTATTACGCGACCGGCGACGGTTATTTTTACCCGCTGCCCGAAGACGGCAGCGTACCGCCGCGCGTGGCAAACGACGAGATGAAACCCTGTATCACCCAGCCGGCAGAGCTGGCCACCGCGTCGCTGGTGACTTTACCGGTAAAACCGGCGGGTATGCTCAACGGGGTGTACTGGTTTGCCTGGTCAGAAGAGCAGTGGACACCGGCGGTTCGCCAGCAGCATGAAGAGGTGACTTTCCGCCGCCGGTACATGCAGCCATTTGATATGGATGCGTGGCTTGCCAGCCACAGCGGACAGCAGGCGCTACCGTTCAGCCAGCTCAGCAGCGTGGCAGAGTACAGTCCAGGGCTGCGCAGCAGCACCCTTAAAAACTGGACACCGTCTCCCCTCAAAACGATCAACGGCCACTCCCCTACCGACCTGCAGCAGGCTGCCGATACCCTTAACGCCGGTAACGGCGTGATTCTGGTGCTTTCTGATCCGGTCGGGATAGCGACGGAGATTTCAGCGCTGGCACGTTACCGAATGCGGCAGGCCATTGCCATGGATCCGGCGCTGAGCCGGGGAATTGCGCTGCAGACCATGCTCGGCAGCGTTGAGCTGGCGATGCGTAATCATTTCTATCTGTCTGCGGAAACCGGCGATGCGCATGTTGAGCAGCGGATGCGCTACGGCTGGGACAGCCCGGCAGGACCGCATTTCCCGGCCCCGGTCGTGGCTGACCGGATGCACACGCTGAACGACGCAAGCCGGGCCGACCGGGTGGATGAGGCGTGGCAGAACGGCTATGAAAAATACATCGACCGGACACAGGAGCAGGCATTCAGCCAGACCCTGAAAGACTGGCTCACTGAGTACGATAACACGGTGGTGGTTCCCATTACTCGGATGTATCTGACCTGGATACAGGGGCCGGTGATGGCCGATTACTTTGTGCAGCATTTTGACCCGGCCTGTGCGCACAGCGGCGGGCGCTATATTCAGACGGTGGCAAAAATACTGGCCGGGATGAATGACAAAGGTGGGGTAATTACCCATATCGACCAGCAGCTGAATCAGGCCCCGCTGACCCCGGAAAACTTTTTGCAGCGGGCAGCATTTTTTAACCATGACGGGTGGATAGCTCAGGTGAATGCACAGCTGAAAACCGGCGGCCCGGACTGGTGGCTGGGGATGAGCTGGGACCGTCTGGCTGACGGGGCCAAAGAGTACAGCGGCAACTATGCCAGTGCCATTCTGACGGGGCTGGAAAAACTCAGCCTGCTGTGGTCTGAGGCGATGATGAAATCAGTGGACCTGATGGTGAAGGGCACGCCGGTACGCTTTGCCATCGGGATACTGGCGATGCAGGGCAAGGCGTTCTCTGCGGTCAGTGTGCAGCCGGGGACGAAAAACTTTGTCGGGGCGATGACCCGCGGAATGGCCAGGATGCTGGAAATGAGCGGGAAAAGCGGCGGTCAGCTGTACAGCGCAATGCGTAAGCTGGCCGAGCGGCTGGTGAAAGACCTGCCGGACAGCGCGGGTGGGCAGATACAGCTGCCGCGCATCCTGGATGTGGCGGCGGCGAAAGCGCTGGCGGCACTGCCGGTCAAAGAACGGCTGGCGAAGCTCAGTACGGCAATGCTCACGGAGGATGAGCTGGCGCGGATGCTGTTCCCGAACTCACTGAATTCATCGGTGGCGAAGCTGAGCGGGATGAAACCCGGCACGCTGGCGACGGAGATGGCGGCAAAAGGCATGACGTTTGGCGGGACGGTGTTCTCGGCGTACTTCCAGTGGATGGTGCTGAGTTACGGTGTGAAAGAGAGCGGCCTGCCGGTTAAAGGGAAAGCGGCGACGGTGTTCGTGGCCAATGCCAGCATGGCGGTGGCGTCCACGGCGGAGGCGCTGAAGCTGGCGATGACGCCGCTGATGTCGTTGGAGCTGCCTTCGACCTTATCGGTAATCAGGAACGGTATGATGAAGGTTGTCGGAGCAGGGTTTTGGGGGCTATTAGGGTATGGCGGTGGACTGGTTTATACCTTTGTAGAGTTTGGGAATGGGGGGATAGATCTTTACAGTGGAAAAATGGGCACAGGTATTGCGCATCTGATTAATGCTCTCGGTGTTGGGATGATGACCGTGGGAGGGGGCAGCAGGATAACAATCGCGCTCATCTCCATTTTTGGGGTGTCGGATGCCGTTTTGGCGAGTTCTGTGGCGGCGTTCTTCCTGGGGCCGGCGGGGATATTTGTCGGAATGCTGCTGGTTCTGGGGGCCGGAGCCTGGCTGCTAAGCCATACCCGGAACGATATACAGAACTGGCTGCTCAGCACGCAGTGGCGGCGGGTACCGCCGGGCGAGAGTGATATCCCGGCTATCTATCCGAATGCACGTATGGAAAAGGACGGCTATATGGCCCTGAACGCACAGGGAGGGAAACATGTTTAATCCTTTTAAGCGACTCCCTGTCGACCCGTCAAAGCGGTTCTATACGGGTTTTCGTCGGCTGAGTGATAAAAATGTCTCACGGATTTATTCGCAGAAAACAGGCGATCCGGATGTTCCAAGTGTATCCGGGTTTGACAGCGTGGTGCGACTGAACTCGACCTATCTGGAGCTGGTTGATCGGTCTTACAACTGGCGCGGGACGTGGACGCTGGCCGGGGTAATCTTTTTTTGCATGATTTTTGGTTCTTTTTGTTACAGCTTCATCGAAGTGATGATGGGATGGGATGGGTTCAGTTTTGGTATCTGGTTTGGAACCGTTTTAATCTGGGCTATCACATTACCTCTCTCTTTACTCACATACCGAATGATGACCTCTGAGGTATTTTTCAGTACCTACTACCCGATCCGCTTTAACCGTAAAAACGGCATGGTGTATGTGTATCAGTCCGGTGGAACGGTGCTGTCCGTTCCGTGGCGGGATATCCACTTTGTCCTGACTTCAGCAAAGATGCCATTATCAACACAATGGACCATTGTGGGATGCCTTACGGGGGATGACGGGGACACTGTCACGGGGGCCATTCCTCTCCCGATCGATTTGAACTGGGATCCCGAAGACCTGACCATGTACTGGGAGTTTATCCGCTGCTATATGGAGGAGAGCGATGAGTATCTCCCGGATCTGGTCGATACCATTCCCTGGTGTCCCCCAGTTGAAAAACAGAAGGAAGGCTGGTTGTTCGGGCTGCTCTATCTCAGTAAACAGTTGTTCGGGCGGCTTGGTCTGCTGGTGAATGCACTGCAGTTGCCTATTTTCTTCGTACTCAGTTTTCCACGCTGGCTGGTGATGGCGACCAGTAAAATTCCGGTGTGGCCGGCGGAGGTGGTCGCGGCCTGTCAGCCGGCTGCAGACGATCCGGTCAACAAAGGAGCGGAACATAACCCCCCGCAGGTCTGGCGGCCAATGCTGGGGTTGCAGGGAAAAGCGCGCTATGCACAAAGCTTTGCAAGGGAACGCGTGGCAATGGACCGGATCGTTTCCCGGCTGAAAGAAAAATACGGCAGGCAGGAGAAAACGGGTTGAGGGAATTTTTGTCAGGATGCGGCGGATTCCGCCAGACGAAGAAGATATCCCGGCTATCTATCCGAATGCACGTATGGAAAAGGACGGCTATATGGCCCTGAACGCACAGGGAGGGAAACATGTTTAATCCTTTTAAGCGATTCCCTGTCGACCCATCCTCAGGGCGGTTCTATAAGGGGTTTCTTCGTCTGAGTGATAAAGGGGGGCAGTTTGGATATAAAGGCGTTTCCCGGATTTATTCGCAGGAAAAAGGCGACCCGAATGTGAAAGGTATTTCTGGGTTTGACAGCGTGGTCCGGCTGAACTCGACCTATCTGGAGCTGGTTGATCGGTCCTACAACTGGCGCGGGACGTGGACGCTGGCCGGGGTAATCTTTTTTTGTATGTTCTTTGGTTTGTTTTGTTACGGCACCATCGGAGCGGTGCTGGGATGGGGGGGGTACAGTTTTGGCATCTGGTTTGCGGCTATTTTAACGTGGGTTATTACATTGCCGCTCTCTCTACTCACATACCGAATGATGACTTCTGAGGTGTTTTTCAGCACCTACTATCCGATCCGTTTTAACCGTAAAAATGGGATGGTGTATGTGTATCAGTCCGGCGGAACGGTGCTGTCCGTTCCGTGGCGGGATATCCACTTTGTCCTGACTTCAGTAAAGATGCGATTCTCAACGCAGTGGACCATTGTGGGGTGTACCACTGAAGAGGACGGGGACACGGTAGCGAAGGCGATCCCCCTTCCGATTGATTTGAGCCAGGGTCCTGAGGTCATACTCATGTACTGGGAATTTATCCGCTGTTATATGGAAGAGGGGGATGAGTATCTCCCGGACCTGGTGGATACCATTCCCTGGTGCCCGCCGGTGGAAAAACAGAAGGAAGGCTGGCTGTTCGGGCTGCTCTATCTCAGTAAGCAGCTGTTCGGGCGGCTTGGTTTGTTTGTGAATGCACTGCAGCTCCCCATTTTCTTCGTGATCAGCTTTCCGCGCTGGCTGGTGATGGCGACCAGTAAAATCCCGGTGTGGCCGGCGGAGGTGGTCGCGGCCTGTCAGCCGGCTGCAGACGATCCGGTCAACAAAGGGGCGGAACATAACCCTCCGCAGGTGTGGCGGCCAATGCTGGGATTGCAGGGAAAAGCGCGCTATGCACAAAGCTTTGCCAGGGAGCGCGGGGCGATGGACCGGATAGTTGCCCGCCTGAAAGAAAAATATGGCAGGCAGGAGAAAGCGGGTTGAAGGAATTTTGTCAGGATGCGGCGGGTACCGCCGGGTGAGAGTGATATCCCGGCTATTTATCCGAATGAACGCATGGAAAAGGACGGCTATATGGCCCTGAACCCACAGAGAGGTACGCATGTTTAATCTCTTTAAACGGCTGCCTGCAGATCCGTCAAAACAGTTCGATAAAATGTTTCTCCTCCTCAGTGATAAGCGTATTTCCAGGATTTATTCGCAGAAAACGGGTGACCCGGATGTGAAAGGAATTTCCGGGTTCGACAGCGTGGTGCGGCTGAACTCGACCTATCTGGAGCTGGTTGATCGGAATTACAGATGGCGCGGTACATGGACGTTGGCCGGGGCTTTCTTTTTTTGTCTGGTATTTATTGGCACCTTTCTCTCATTGATAGTTCACATGCTCTGGGAGGGCGGATATCCGCTTCAGACCTGGATATATTTGATTGTGATCTGGTGCTTAATATCACTTCCGCTCTCATGGGTAACATACCGAATTATGGCCTCTGAGGCATTTTTCAGTACCTACTATCCCATCCGCTTTAACCGTATAAACAGGATGGTGTATGTCTATCAGTCCGGTGGAACGGTGCTGTCCGTTCCATGGCGGGATATTCACTTTGTTCTGACCGGTGGAAAGGTATTCACAGCCACGGAATGGACCATTGTGGGCTGTATCACAGAGGATGATGGTGATGCAGTCATCGGGACATTTCCTCTTCCAATCAATTTAGACTGGGATCCCGAAGACCTGACCATGTACTGGGAGTTTATCCGCTGCTATATGGAAGAGAGGGATGAGTATCTCCCGGATCTGGTGGATACCATTCCCTGGTGCCCGCCGGTGGAAAAACAGAAGGAAGGCTGGTTGTTCGGGCTATTCTACCTCAGTAAGCAATACGGGCGGCTTGGTCTGCTGGTGAATGCGCTGCAGCTTCCCATTTTCTTCGTGATCAGCTTTCCGCGCTGGCTGGTGATGGCGACCAGTAAAATTCCGGTGTGGCCGGCGGAGGTGGTCGCGGCCTGTCAGCCGGCTGCAGACGATCCGGTCAACAAAGGGGCGGAACATAACCCTCCGCAGGTGTGGCGGCCAATGCTGGGATTGCAAGGAAAAGCGCGCTATGCACAAAGCTTTGCCAGGGAGCGCGGGGCAATGGACCGGATAGTTGCCCGCCTGAAAGAAAAATACGGAAAGCCAGGGGAGCATTGACTGACGTTACGCCCGATCAATAACCGAAAAGGATCTCTTTAAGTTCTTTTTTATGTTGTGAAGCCGACGCCTTGAGCAACCATTTAAGCCTGACTTTTCCGTAGGCCGGATAAGCGCAGCGTCATCCGGCACAATGGTCATCCTACATAAAAACTAAGTGCGCGATAATCGCGCACTTTTCCACCTGTAAAGCTTATTTCTTAATGCTAGCCGGGAAGGTCATTTCGCTGTACTTCACGAAACGCGTGCCCTTCGTGATCCTGTAGCCGAACCAGATGGCCAGGAACAGCGGGATGCCGATATAGGTCGCCATGACGCCGCCCCAGTCGATGGTATCGGCCAGGAATGCTTCGTAGTTCTGGCCCAGCGTGATGATCAGGCACAGCACGAAGGCGAACATTGGCCCCAGCGGGAAGAAGCCGGAGACGTACGGCAGATCTTTAATGTCGTAGCCCTGCTTCACGTAGCCGCGACGGAAACGGTAGTGGCTGATGGCAATGCCCAGCCAGGCAATGAACCCGGTCATCCCCGAGGTGTTAAGCAGCCACAGGTAAACGGTCTGGTTGCCGAACATGGAGGTCAGGAAGCACAGCGCGGCAATCACGGTGGTTGCATAGAGCGCGTTACGCGGTACGCCGCCTTTAGAAAGCTTAGAGAAGATACGCGGCGCTTTGCCATCGCACGCCAGGGTGTAAAGCATACGGGTGGACGCATACATGCCGGAGTTGCCCGCAGACAGCACCGCGGTCAGGATCACGGCGTTCATGATTGCCGCCGCTGACAGCAGGCCAGCGTGCTGGAACACCAGAGTGAACGGGCTGACGCCGATGTCTTTCACGTCGTTACGCAGCAGGCTCGGATCGGTATAAGGAATGATCAGGCTGATAATCAGGATGGCGAACACGTAGAACAGCAGGATACGCCAGAATACCTGACGCACCGCGCGGGGAATGTTCTTGCCGGGATCTTCAGACTCGCCCGCGGCAATACCAATCAGCTCGGTACCCTGGAAGGAGAAGCCGACTATCATCGCCACGCCAATCATCGCCGAGAAGCCGCCCGCGAACGGCGCATCGCCAATCGACCAGTTGCTCCAGCCCGCAGGTTGCTCGCCTTTGAAAATGCCGAAGATCATCAGCACGCCGACCACAATAAAGATGATGACGGTGGTCACTTTAATCAGTGAGAACCAGTATTCCGCTTCGCCAAAGCCTTTTACGGAGATGTAGTTGAGCAGGAACATGATGCCGAGGAACAGCGCGCTCCAGATCCAGCCAGGGGTGTCCGGGAACCAGTAGTTCATCACCAGCTGTGAGGCCACGAGGTCAACGGCGATGGTCACCGCCCAGTTGTACCAGTAGTTCCAGCCCAGCGCGAAGCCGAAGCCTTCTTCTACGTACTGCTGACCATAGGTCGCAAAGGAGCCGGAGACCGGCATATACGCAGCCAGTTCGCCCAGGCTGGTCATCAGGAAGTAGACCATCAGGCCGATCAGCATGTAGGACAACAGCGCGCCGCCGGGGCCCGCCTGAGAAATGGTCGCCCCAGAGGCGACAAAAAGCCCCGTGCCGATGGAGCCGCCAATGGCGATCATCGTCAGGTGGCGCGCTTTTAGCTCACGACGTAAGCCAGGCGCTTGTGTGGTTTTATCTTGAGAAACCATAGAATATTGCGGTCCATCCAAAAAATGAGGCGAGATTGTAGCAAAACAACCCGCGACATATAGCGTAAATGACGGGTTATAAGAGAGCTTCATGATCGACGGCGGATTATAAGTAAAGCACTTATCGGTGGCTTTACCCGCATTTCTGGCTATCTTTTAGACAGCGGCCTCGCGCGGCTTCAGGGCTGTCTTATTTTTGACATCCTTTCCTGCTTATTCTGAGCCCGGTGCAATAAAGCGGATCGCAGCAAAGCCGCTGATATAACTTAGCAACGCCTGTTAATCCGATCGGATATATCCTGCTGATTTAGTTGGTAATGATAATTACTATGTTATTATCATACATTCATGACGTTAATCATTTCAGTCACTCCGTGCGGTTTGATTGTTTGATGCTGTGCCCGCAGTTTGCGCAGCAGCGCCTGCCAGGCCTGGCCACTGAGGAAGATTATGGACCACATCGTATATGTCGTTGATGATGACCAGTCGGTCAGGCAATCGATTGTCCGGCTGCTGGACTCGGCGGACTACAGCGCCGCTGATTTCGCCTCCGCCGACGCCTTTCTTGCCCACCCCTTCGCCGACCTGCCCGGCTGCGTGATATTAGATATGCAGATGCCCGACAGGGACGGGCTTGAGGTAGTCGAGGCGCTGAAGGCCTGCGGGCGGGAAATGCCGATCATATTTCTCACCGGCTACGGCACCATTCCCCTCTCGGTGCAGGCGATGAAAGCCGGAGCCTGTGAGTTTCTGACCAAACCGGTCAACGCCGACGACCTGCTCCGCGCGGTGCAGGAAGCGCTGACGCTGGCGGCGGAAAACTCGGATCGGCTGCGGGATTTCCACAGCCTTAAGCAGCGCCATCTGACCCTCACCCCGCGCGAACAGGAGGTGCTGGCGCTGACGATTCAGGGGCTGCTGAACAAGCAGATTGCCGCCGAGCTGGGGGTAAGCGAAATCACGGTGAAGGTCCATCGCCGCAGGGTAATGGATAAAATGCAGGTGCGTTCGCTGGCTGAGTTAGTGCGCCACGCCGAACGCCTGAATATCAATAAAGCCAAAGCTTCCTGACCTCCCGTCGGCTGGAGTAGCAGGGCCGCGTGTGCCCTGCCCTCATTCTGATTAACGCGCCTGCAGGAAGGCCAGCAGATCCTGATTAAGCTGCTCCTGGTGCGTCACCGCGAAGCCGTGCGGTGCATTCTCGTACACCTTCAGCTCCGCTCCGCGAATCGCCTCGGCCGCCGCCCTGCCCGTCGTCTCGAACGGCACGATCTGATCGTGGCTGCCGTGGATCACCAGCGTCGGCACGTCTACTTTCGCCAGATCGTCGCGGAAGTCGGTTTCCGAGAACGCCGTGACGCAGTCAATCGTCCCCTTCAGGGAGGCCAGAAGCGCGATATTCAGCGTCTGGGTCAGCACGCCCTCGGACACCGTCTGGCCCGCGTTGGTGCCGTAAAACGGCGCGGCAAAGTCGCTGATAAACTGCGCGCGGTCTTTGCGTAACCCGTCGCGGATACCCTCGAACACCGAAAGGTCAACGCCGTTCGGGTTGGCGGCGCTTTTACCAAATACCGGCGTCACCGCCCCCAGCAGTACCAGGCCCGCAAGGCGCTCGTTGCCGTAGCGGCCGATATAGCGCGCCACGTCCCCGCCGCCCATGGAGAAGCCGACCAGCGTCACCTCACGCAGATCGAGCTGGGTGATGAGGTCGTTAATATCAGACGCGAAGGTATCATAGTCATAGCCCGTCCACGGCTGCTCTGAACGACCAAAGCCACGGCGGTCGAAGGCGATAACGCGGTAGCCCCGCTCGGCCAGATAGTTAAGCTGGCTGTCCCACATATCCGCATCCAGCGGCCAGCCGTGGCTGAACAGCACCGGCTTTCCCGTTCCCCAGTCTTTGTAATAAATCTGCGTGCCGTCTTTGGTTTTGATGGTGCTCATGGTGTACCCCTATGTTGGTGTGTGTTGTGAACAGGTCGGCGCCCCGGCGGATCAGGCCGGAGCCACCAGATAACGAACCACGGGGCGAGCTTCGCCCTGGTGATAAAGCTGGACGCGGCGTTCAATCTTCCGGTCATTCATGGTGTAGCGTTCTTCCTGGCGCAGATGCTCAACCCACGAGCCGACCAGAAAGGTTTCGACAAAGATGCCCGGCTGCAGAATGTCCTCATACACCGACCAGCTCATTGCCCCGCCTCGCCGCCGCACGCGGCGCATATCCTGCATGCAGATCGTGAAGCCCCGGGCGTCCTCCGGCCTGATGAAGTATTCGTAGCTCACCATCACCGGACCGCGATCCAGCCGGACGTCCAGCTCGATTGCGACCAGGTTATCGCTGCTGGCCTCAAGATTAAGATCCGGGTCTTTATTCAGCCGCCAGCGAAGGACTGTGGCGCTGCCGAGCACCATGCCCAGGGCCGCCGCGCAAAGCGAAACCGCGATGCCGTAATGGGAGGCGATCTGGCCCCACAGGGCGCTGCCCAGGGTCATCGACCCGAAGAAGACGGTGAGATAAACCGCCAGCGCGCGGGCCTTCACCCACTTAGCCGCGCTGCGCTGGGCGCCGAGGTTGAGCGTCGAGAGCACCGCAATCCAGGAAAAGCCGGTAAAAAACTCGCAGGCGTTAAGCAGCCAGAAATGCCGCACGAAGGCCAGAGCCAGCATGGTGGCGGCAAACGTCAGGCTTGCCAGTACCATCAGCCGGTCAGGATTAAAGTGCCTGCGCAAACGCGGCAGCATCACCGCGCCGAAAATCGCCCCCAGCCCGATGGAAGCCAGCATGATGCCGTAGCCGCCGGGGCCAAGGCCCAGCTCGCGGCGGGCAACCAGCGGCAACAGCGCCCAGCCCGCGCTGCCAAACAGGAAAAAGGCGACGGTGCGGGCCAGCACGTTGCGCAATACCGGCGCGGCGTGAACATAGCGCACCCCGGCGCGGACGGCGGAGAAAAAGTTCTCCGCGGGCAGCCGCTGGACGGCGGGTTCAGTTTTCCAGCGGTACAGCACCCAGGCAACCCCCAGCACCGACACCGCGTTCAGGGCGAACACGACCCAGGCTCCGGCAAAAGAGAGGATCAGTCCGCCCAGCGCCGGGCCGATGGCACGGCTGATATTAATACCCAGCGAGTTCAGCGCGATGGCCGCACCCAAATCCTGCTTGCTCACCAGATCCGGCACAATCGCCTGAAAAGGCGGGGAGCTCATGGCCGCCCCGGTGCTCATCAGGAAGGCGGCGATCAGCAGTACGGCTGGCGTCACCAGCCCCGCCACCGACAGCAGCGTCAGCCCGACGGCGGCGATTAAGGTCCACAGCTGGGAAAACAGCAGGTATTTACGGCGGTCAACGATATCCGCCATCACCCCGGACGGCAGCGCGAAGAGAAACATTGGCAGGCTGCTGGCCGCCTGGATCATCGCCACGGACAGCGGGTCAGCGCTGAGCGTGAGCATCGTCCAGTTCATGCCCACATCGTTCATCCATGAACCGATGTTGGAGACGACGGTGGCTATCCACAGCATGCGGAACACCCGCTGGCGCAGCGGCTGCCAGGGGGAACCAGTCGCTGCGCCAGTCTCTTTCAGCGCCTCGGTGCTGACGTGGTGAACCTCATTTACCGTTGCCATACCGCCACTCCTGTCGTCTGTCCGCGCCAATACGCCAGCCTCCCGGTCCGGTTAGCGCAAGCGTGGTAAAGATGATGAGCAGCAGCCAGCCGAACTGCCCTTCAGCAACGCTCCAGCCGGGGTGCACCACCAGCATCGCCACCAGCAGCACGGCGATAATCGGCAGGCAGGCCAGGCGCGCCCGGTAGCCGACGATAATAAACAGCGGGCAGATAACCTCGGCGAAAATAGCAGGCAGCAGGCTCATGTACGGCCCCAGACCAAAGGGATCCTCTATGCGCGTCAGCTCTTCGCTGAAGTGAAACACCTTCGGCAGCCCGTGTACGTAAAGCAGCAGCAGGCTCCCCGCCAGGCGCAGGAAGAACAGCCCCAGGTCGATCCGGGGCGGGAAAGAGACGTTCGATGAACTCTTCATGATTTAAAACGCAAAGCAGCTGCAGCCAAGCGCGCCCCAGAATGCAGAATCATCCGCAACGGGTACCCCTGCGCCGCGGGCGAGATCGTGATTATGGGTATGCACGCCGCACGGACCGGAACAGTGGTGCGCCTGAGGCATCATGCCAGCCCGGGTGACGGCAGGCGGCGCGGCGCGATAGTGCCCCGGGACGTTAACCACCGGCGACCACTCCGGCAGGACCGGAATTGACGGCGGCGACAGCGGCCCGAACGCACCGGCGGCATAGACAATATTGCCATCAACCACCGTAAGCACGGATTCGATGCCTTTGATCTCTTCTTCACGGACGCGGAAATAGTCCTGGCTGAGCACCGCCATGTCCGCCAGCTGCCCTTTTTTGATCTGCCCTTTTTTGCCCTGCTCGCTGGAGAACCACGCGCTGCCCTGGGTCCAGAGCATCAGCGCGGTCTCGCGATCCAGACGCGCGTTGACGTCATACATCTGCATGCCGCCGACGGTGCGGCCGGACACCAGCCAGTACAGCGCCGTCCAGGGGTTATAGCTTGCTACGCGGGTAGCATCCGTTCCCAGCCCGACCGGCACGCCGGTTTCCAGCATGCGGGCAACCGGCGGCGTGTGGCGGGTCGCTTCGATACCGTAACGTTCGGCGAAATATTCGCCCTGGAAGGCCATGCGGTGCTGGACGGCAATCCCCCCGCCCAGCTCCTTAATACGGTCGATATTTTTCTGGGTGACGGTCTCGGCGTGGTCAAAGAACCAGTGCAGGCCGTTAAACGGAATATCACGGTTAACCTTTTCAAACACGTCCAGCATGCGGCTGATGGATTCGTCGTAGGTGGCGTGCAGGCGGAACGGCCAGCGGTGTTCCACCAGATGGCGCACCACACGCTCCAGCTCGTCCTCCATGCCCGGAGCAAGATCCGGGCGCGGCTCCAGGAAATCCTCGAAGTCGGCGGCGGAAAAGACCAGCATTTCCCCCGCGCCGTTGTGGCGGAAGTAGTCGCTGCCCTGGCCCGGCGTCAGCATATCGGTCCACTTTTCAAAATCTTCCAGCTCGTGGCCCGGACGTTGAGTAAAGAGGTTATAGGCGATGCGCAGCGTCATCTGCTTCTTCTGATGAAGCTCGGCGATGACCTCGTAATCTTCCGGGTAGTTCTGGAAGCCGCCGCCCGCGTCGATGGCGCTGGTCAGCCCCAGGCGGTTCAGCTCGCGCATAAACTGGCGGGTGGAGTTTATTTGCTGCTCCAGCGGCAGCTTCGGCCCTTTGGCTAAGGTGGAGTAAAGGATCATCGCGTTAGGGCGAGCAATCAGCATACCGGTCGGGTTGCCGTTGCCGTCGCGTTGGATCTCACCACCCGGCGGGTTAGGCGTGTCTTTGGTGTAGCCCACAACCTTTAGCGCTGCGCGGTTCAGCAGCGCGCGGTCATAGAGATGCAGAATGAAAACCGGCGTATCCGGCGCGGCCTCGTTAATTTCATCCAGCGTCGGCATGCGGCGCTCGGCAAACTGGAATTCCGTCCAGCCGCCCACCACGCGAACCCACTGTGGCGAAGGCGTGCGCAACGCCTGCTCTTTCAGCATCCGCAGCGCGTCGGCCAGCGACGGCACGCCCTCCCAACGCAGCTCAAGGTTGTAATTCAGGCCGCCACGTATCAGGTGCAGGTGCGAATCGTTAAGCCCCGGAATGGCCGCGTGCCCCTTCAGGTCGACCACCTTCGTCCCTTCGTCGTGGTGCTGCATCACTTCGGCGGTGGTGCCCACCTCGATAAATTTTCCGTCGCGGATCGCCACCGCTTCCGCCAGCGGGTTTTCGCGGTCGACGGTGTGAAACTGCCCGTTAACCAGAATTAAATCAGCTTTGCCCAGCGCAACCATACATCCTCCACTTTCAGATTTCCGGTTCGGGCAGCCGCCCTCCCGGAGAAGAATACGGGCCACAACGGGCCACGTGAATGGAGGTGAGTATGTGAACGAGGGTCAAAAAAGACTAGTTATACAAAGGGATAGTTATACCAAAGTATAGTTATACCTGAGGATAGTTATACCATCAGATAATAGTTTTACCCGGCTGGCCGGCCTACCATTCAGCCCGTCGATAGCCTTCATTCCCGGCGGCTGTCCCGGCTGTCGCTGCGCCAGAAGCGCGGCGGTTTTGTTACTTTTAACCTCATACCAACGGGTAATTTTATGACAACCTCTAAGCTTGAAGTCCTCACGCCTGCCAACTGTCAGATGATTTTTATCGATCAGCAGCCTCAGATGGCCTTTGGCGTGCAGTCCATCGACCGCCAGGTGCTGAAAAACAACACCGTCGCCCTGGCGAAGGCCGCTAAGGTCTTTAATATTCCGACGATTATTACCACCGTTGAAACCGAGAGCTTCTCGGGCAATACCTATCCTGAGCTGCTGGACGTGTTCCCAGGCAAGGATATCCTCGAGCGCACCTCCATGAACTCCTGGGACGACCAGAAGGTCCGCGACGCGCTGGCGGCAAACGGCAAGAAGAAAGTCGTGGTCTCCGGCCTGTGGACGGAAGTGTGCAACAACAGCTTCGCCCTGTGCGCCATGCTGGAAGGCGACTATGAAATTTACATGGTGGCGGACGCTTCCGGCGGAACCTCCAAAGAAGCCCATGATTACGCCATGCAGCGCATGATCCAGGCTGGAGTGATCCCGGTAACCTGGCAGCAGGTAATGCTGGAGTGGCAGCGCGACTGGGCGCACAAAGAGACTTACAACGCCGTGATGGACATCGTTCGTGAACACTCCGGCGCTTACGGTATGGGCGTTGATTATGCCTATACCATGGTGCACAAAGCCCCTTCCCGCCAGAAGAGTGAGCACACCACTCTCGCTGCGGTAGCCGCGCGCTAATCCGCTCCGCTGACCGGCAGCAAACCGGTCAGCCTGCCTTGTGGAGAAATAAGATGAGTGCAGGACTGCTGTCCCTGTTCGCAGGCGTGGTAATTGGCCTGCTGTACGCCCTGCTGAAGGTCCGTTCACCGGCGCCGCCCGCCGTCGCTCTGGTCGGCCTGCTCGGCATGCTGGCCGGTGAGCATCTGACCGCAGAAATGCTCAGGCCCGCGCCAACCACGGCACAGCAAAGCTGTCAGCTGCCATCCGCCGCCTGCGCCGAAAAGAGGTAAATGATGAAGACATGGCTTGTTTCACTGGCCGTTGGCCTGCTGGCCGGCGCGCTTTACGCCGCGGCGGATATTCATTCACCGGCACCGCCGGTTATCGCGCTGCTCGGCTTATTTGGCATGCTGGTTGGGGAACAAATTATCCCGATTGCCCGCAGGCTTCTCAGCCGCCAGCCGCTGACCCTCGCCTGGTTCCGCCACGAATGCGTGCCCAAAATCAGCGGTACCCCGCCGCCCGCAGTCGCCACGTCAGACGCCGAGGGCCGTAAGCTCCAGCGATGACCGGTGAGAGGAATGACCCGATGACGCTGCCGCAGCGTATTGCCATTGTCGATGACGAACCTTCCGTACGCAGCGGGTTGAGCAACCTGCTGCGGTCCGACGGCTATTCAACGGGCTGCTTTGCGTCCGCCGAGGCGCTGCTGGCCGATCCCGGCGCGCTGGCGGACGCCGCGCTGCTCGTGATTGATATCAAACTAAAAGGCATGAGCGGCTTCGAACTCTTTAGCTACATAAAAACTCATGTCGCCTCCCCTCCGCCGGTCATTTTTATCTCCGGCCACGGCGACGAGCAGATGCAGCGGTACGCTCTCGAGCAGGGCGCCGCTGCTTTTTTACGTAAGCCCATCGACATTGAGCAGCTGCTGAACCATATTCAGAACGAGCTAAGATCCGGCACAACATAATAAAAGCGCATCGCGTGAGAACCCCTAATGCATAACAAGCCGACCCCATCCGACCGTGCCGTTCTTGCCGACCTTCAGGAAGGGCAGCTATTTTCCTTCAGGGACGACGTGATTTTTACGCCGCTTATCAGGGAGGGCAGCATCGCCTGGATGAACGGCAGGCACCCCTTTTCAGACGGGGCCTTTATTCTGGCGACCGCCGTAAGCGATGAGGCGGAGCCGGATGCAACCCAGCTGCTAAAAAATGAGTTTGCGCTGCGCCCCTGGCTGTCCAGCGCCTGGGCCGTGAAGCCCGCAGCCTGCACACAGTATCGTGGCCGCTACGCCCTGGTTTATCCGACCTTTACCTTCGAACCGCTGACGCGGGTGACAGGCCAGCCGATGAGCTGTATCGCCAGCTTCCTGGCGCTGGCCATCCGCATTTGCCATCCGCTGCGCCTGATGCACATGCGCAATCTGATCCACGGCGACATCAAGCCCGGCCATATCTTTCTCAACGGCGACACCGCCTGCCGCCTGGCGGGCTTCGGCCTGACCACCGGCACTTCCAAAGAGCTGAAGCAGGCCCGGCTCGCTTTTTCCGGCGGCACACTCGCCTATATGTCACCGGAACATACCAACCGCACCCAGAGGCCGGTGGACAGCCGCAGCGATCTTTATAGCCTCGGTATTGTGCTGTATGAGCTGCTGACGGGCACGCTGCCCTTCGACTTAAGCGCCGGGGGGCTGGCGGAGTGGGCACATCATCACATCGCCTCTGAACCCCGCCCGCCGCATCTGGTCAGAAACATGATTCCGGTGATGCTTTCCGGCATCATTCTGCGCCTGCTAGCCAAGTCGCCGGATAACCGTTACCAGACCGTGGATGGCCTGGTGGCGGATTTGCGCCGCTGTCAGGCCACGCTCGACGAAAACAGTGACATTCCGCCCTTCACGCCGGGCTTACAGGATCTCTCCCCCGAGGTGCATCTCACCGACACCCTCTACACCGCGCATCCGCAGTCAAGGGAGCTGGTAGTGGCCTTCGACGAGGTTAATCAAAGCGGTAATCATCTGCTGGCGGCGATCGGCGGCCCGTCCGGGATCGGTAAATCATCCCTGATTGCCTCAGCCCTGAAGGAGCTGCAGAACAGGCATGCTCTGATTGCCATAGGCAAGGTCGATCAGTTTTCCGCCTCGCTGCCGTACGGCGTGCTGACTTCAGCATTCCGTTCTCTGACGCTCACCCTGCTTGGCCTGCCCGCTGAAGAAGTTGCGGTATGGAAGATGCGCCTCTCGCGCGCCCTTGAAGGTTACGAAGGGCTGGCGATTAATCTTGTTCCCGAGCTGGGGCTGCTGATTGACGCGAAGTCCCACCGCGCGCCCGATCCGCTGTCGACGGATGCCAGGGCGAGGTTTGATCATATGGTACTCAACCTGGTCACTACCTTCGCCTCGCCGGGCTGCCCGCTGATTCTGCTGATAGACGATCTGCACTGGATTGACACCGCCAGCCTCCACGTCCTGACGTTTATCCTGAAAAACAGCGCCGCACTGCCGCTGCTGATGGTCATTGCCCTGCGGGACGGCGCGGTGCCCGACAAGAGCGGGGTTTCCGGCGCGCTGGGCCAGCTGTCCGACGCCGCTCAGCGGCTAAAAACGATTACCCCAGCCCCGTTGTCGGTAAAGGCCATCGCCCGCTGGCTGGCGGATGTTTTCCAGCAGCGCTCGGCGGACACCCCGGACCTTGCCAGACTGATCCATGAGAAAACAGGCGGTAATCCGCTCTTTTTACATGAGTTCCTCAAGCGTATCGTGGAGGACGGGCTGGTTACCCACAGCAAATATCAGGGGAAATGGCACTACGATCTGGCGGCGATCCAGGCGCGTCACTACACCGAAAACGTCGTCAGCCTGGTGCTTCAGCAGCTGGAGAAAATGCCGCCAGAGACCCGCAGGCTGCTGGGAAGCCTGGCCTGCCTGGGCAGCCGGGGCGAGCTGGATACCGTCAGCCGCGTGCTGAGCATTTCCGATGCCGATATTCGCTATCAGCTGCATCCTGCCGTCACGGCGCAGCTGCTCACCCTGTCGACAGACGGCTGGGCCTTTACCCACGACAAAGTGCAGGAGGCGGCTTTCGCCCTGCTGGACAGCGCCGAAAAAGGGCGTCTGCATCTCACCACCGCCAGCATTATGGCGGAGGCTTCCCGTCTGGCCGCCGGCAACGAAATGCTGTTCCGCGCCATCCACCACGTCTCGGCGGCGATAGACTGCGTTCAGCCGCCCGCGCAGCGCAAAATGTTCCGGGAGCTGAGCATACTGGCGGCGCAGCGGGCCAGGCGGACCGGCGATTACCTGTCGGCGCTGCGCTATCTGCAGACCGCAAGAGCGCTGGAGGGCGGCGCTGCCGAAAACTCTGCCGACCTGCGGCTGGAGCTGGAGGAAGCCGAGTGCGAGTTTTTACTCGGCAACCTGACCGCCGCCCGCCAGCTTTGCGACCGGCTGCTGGGCTCGCCCGGCGGGATGACGGAGAAAGTCGCCGCCGCCAACCTGCTGGCAGAAATTCACATGCGTCAGTCCGACAACCGGCTGGCGCTGGAAACCACGCTGTGCTGGCTGTCCGTTTCCGGGATTTCCATTGACCGCTATCCTGATTCCAGCGGGTGCAACGCGGCCTGGGAGGCGCTCAACAATCGCATCGGCGATAACCCGGCGGCGGTGTTTGCCCATCTGCCGGAGATGGCCCATCCAGAAACGGAAGCGGTGATGAACCTGCTCTCCAGCGCCAGCATTTTCGCCAGCTTCAGCAACCCGCACCTGCACTTCATGCTGCTGTGCCAGATGCTGCACCTAACGCTCGAGCGCGGCGTAACCGGGGCTTCAACCTCGGCGATGGGCTGGTTTGGCGTGCTGATTGGCGAACGCTACGCCGAGTACCGGCTGGGGTTCAGGTATGCCCAGCAGGCCCGTGAATTAGTCGAGCGCCACGGCTTCAGCGCCTGCGAAGCCAAAACCCTGCTGCCGCTTGACCAGCTCAGCGTCTGGACGCAGCCGCTCTCCTACACCACCGAATGCGCCAAAGCCTGCTTTACGACGGCGGTCACCCACGGCGATTTAACCATCGCCTCGTTTGCCGCCTGCCATCAGGTGATCAACTTTTTAAGCCGTGGCGATCATCTGGACAACGTGCTGACCAGCATCGAGCGCGGGCTGGCCTTCGTGCGCAAAACCCAGTTCCAGGACGTGGAGCGCATCCTGCTGCTGCAGCGCCACTACGTGGATTACCTCAGAAAACCGCCGGTGGGCAGTTGGGAAAGCGCGGAAGCGCTGCCGGACAGCCTGCTGCCCGTGGCGCCCGAACAGGCTCCGCAGCAGATGTCGACGCTGATCTTCTGGTTCTGGCTGTACCGGGGCATGGCGCACTTCATCTCCGGCAGCTACCCGCAGGCGCAGAACGCGCTGGACCAGGCTGCGTCTTTCGCCTGGTCGGCTCCCGGACACATCCACCAGCTGGATCTGCACCTCTACAGCGCGCTGACCCTCACCGTTCAGCTGACGCCGGAAACCTTCACCGCGAAACACCGGCGCAGGCTGGAAACCCACCATCATAAGATTGCCCTCTGGGCGCGCATCAACCCCGAGACGTTTGCCGATAAAGAAGCGCTGGTCTACGCGGAGATTGTCCGTCTTGACGGCATGAACAGCATTGCTCTGGAGCAATACGAAAAAGCCGTGCAGCTCTCCCGTGAAGCGGGATTCAACCCTGGTAACGCGCTGGCGCACGAGCTTGCCGGGCGCTTTGCCTCAAGCTGCGGCTACCACACGGCGGCGGACGCGCATTTTCGCGGCGCGATGGCGGCCTGGGGGCGTATCGGCGCGCAGGCGAAGGTGAACCAGCTCATGCTGGCTTATCCCCACCTGGTTTCCGTAGCACCAGCAACCCCCTACGACACCATCGCCTTCGCCCAGAACGAAGAGATTCGCGATCTGCAAAGCGTGATCAAAGCCTCCCGCGCCCTCTCGGAAGAAATTAATCTGGAACGCTTAATTGAGATCCTGATGACCATGCTGCTGGAGCGTGCTGGCGCGCAGCGCGGGCTGCTGATTCGAGTACTGGACAACAACATTCCCCAGGTAGAAGCGAGCGCGCTGACCAGCAGCGACGGCGTGCGGGTGCGCATCCTCAGAAACATGCCGATGGCGAGCGATCTGCCGCTGTCGGTGCTGGCGGCGGTGATCCGTACCGGACAGGAGATCCGAACCGGAAAACCTGAAGAGTTCAGCCCCTTCTCGCAGGACCCTTACCTGGTGACCTCCGGCGCAGCCGTGCTGTGCGTGCCGATGTTTAAGGGCGCACGGCTGGTCGGCGTGCTCTACCTGGAAAATCGCCTGATGCCCGAGGTCTTTACCGCCGAGCACTCTAAGGTCGTCAGCCTGCTCGGGGCGCACGCCGCCGTCTCTCTTGAAACGGCCCGGCTGTATGCCGAGCTGCTGGAGGAGAACATCCAGCGCCGCCGGGTGGAAAAAGAGCTGCGCGCAAGCCAGACCTCGCTGATGCTCGGGGAGCAGATCAGCCATACCGGCAGCTGGCGCTGGGAGATTGAGCAGGATCTGATGTTTATGTCCGAAGAATACGCCCGAATCCTCGGCCTGCCGGAGAAGCAGAAGATGATTTCAATGGCGGAATTTCTGACCTTCGTCCACCCGGACGACTATCTGCGCGTCAGCGAAGTGGTCACCGACGGAGTGCGTGACGGGCTGACGCTACACGCTGAATTCCGTATTATTAGTACTCAAGGAAGCGTGCGCTACATTCTGGGCATCGGCAGTCCGGTAGGGGTGGGTACCGAGATCTACGAATATTACGGCACCATCACCGATATCACCACGCAGCGGCAGGCGGAAGATGCCGTCAGGGTGGCCCAGGCGGAGCTGGCCCGGGTATCCCGCGCGACCACAGTCGGCCAGCTAACCTCTTCCATCGCCCATGAAATTAATCAGCCGCTAATGTCGATCGTTTCAAACGCGGGGGCCAGCCTGCGCTGGCTGAATCACGACCCGATAAGGCACGACAATATTCGCGCCGGGCTTGAGGAAATCGTCGCGGAAGGCCAGCGCGCAGGGGAGATTATCCGCAGCATCCAGGCCTTGACGCGCAAGCGGGAGTCCCATTTCTGCCGCATCGATCTGCACTACCTGGTGCGCCATATTATGACGCTGTCGCGCAGCGAGATTGAACAAAGAAGAGTGGCCGTGGAGTACGAACTGAAGGCCGACAAGCGCTTTATTCTTGCCGACAGCGTGCAGATCCAGCAGGTGCTCATCAACCTGGTGATCAACGCCGTTGAAGCGATGGCCGATGTCTCTGACCGCCCCCGCACGCTGCGCATAGTCACCAATAACCCCGATGAAGGCTCGGTAGCCCTGCACGTTACGGACAACGGCACGGGCCTGCCTCCTGAAGTCCGGGAGCGAGTTTTTGACTCGTTTTACACCACTAAGGCGCAGGGCATGGGGATGGGGCTAACGATCAGCCATTCCATTATCGAACGGCACCACGGCAGGCTGACGGCGCAGCCGAACGCGCCCCACGGCAGCTGCTTCAGCTTCACGCTGCCGACTGCGGAGCGTGAGGCTTTACCGGACGCTGTCCCTTAGTCACAACTCACCCGGATCATACGTCAGGGTGGGATCTGTTAATCTGCAGGTATTCCGTTCACCCGTTCGTCTGGCTATCTCTGCTGCCGTTGCGAACGGTGAACGTGCCAGGGGATTTACGCCAATCCCCTGGCGACCCCGGCGCCCGGCAAATAAATCGCCGCTGAAGCGGTAAACTCCGGTTTTTACCCAACATGCAGGGTCGTTCGCGATTCGTTCCAGACGATCGCTCTCTCACGTTGTTCCCGACAACGTGACCCTGCCTGAAGGGCAAAAACCGGAGCGATTTAAGCCGGGAACAGGGTGTCGCTTTAAGCCAGAAATAACATCAGAAATAGCATCGCTTTGAAACCTACAGCGACACCGGAGATAAGTCATTCATGAAAGTTAAAGCGAGGGTGTTGGGTCCGGCTTAAATCGCCTCCATTTTTGGCTTCATGGCCGGGTCCAGCCGTCGGGAACGGCTGGAGGTTGTGATCGTCGGGAACGAATCGCAACCGACCCGGACAGGGAGCCAAAAATGGAGGTTTACCGCCGCAGGTGGCGATTTATTGCCGGGAGTCGGGAGCCCAGAGGGTGTGACGGCGAACACCCTCTGGACGTTCACCGGTTCGGCAGCAACATATGCCACCTGACGCAGAGTGAACGGAACCTTCTCGATCTCGCCAGTAACTGTTTCAAAGATCTGTATAAGAAAGAGCGCAGGACGAGAGCTGAACTATTCTTCGCAATAGCGCAAAAAACGCTGCAAAGCATTAGAGATATGCTTCTGACGATGATGAATGCGGTAAAGCGTGCGCTTAAGTTTGGGCAGTGGCACCTCAACCTCCACCAGCGAGCCGGTTTCCAGCTGCTCCTGGATGACCCGGCGGGACAAACAGCTGATGCCAAGGCCGTGACGCACCGCATGTTTGATGGCCTCTGAATTGCCCAGCTCCATACCCAGATGGAACTGCGGCAAATGGGAAAGCAGCAGGTAGTCGACGATTTCACGCGTGCCGGAGCCTTTCTCACGTAGGATCCACTGCTGGTTCGCCAGCGACTCGAGGGTCACAGGCTCTTTTAGCAATGGGGCTGAGGGTGCCGCAAAGACGACCAGCTCATCCTCAAGCCAGGGTTCGGTGACCAGTTCGGTCATATGGCTTGGGCCTTCGATAAGGCCGATATCGACGCGGAAATCTGCCACTGCGTTGATCACGTCCTGGCTGTTACCAACGCTCATCTCCAGCGGCAACGCCGGAAAATCACGGCGATAGCGGGCGATCATCTCCGGCAGAATGTAGTTGCCGATGGTGCTGCTGGCGTAGACGCGAATCGCACCGTTGGCCTCGCGGAAGAGCTGTTCTATTTCTCCGGCCTGCTCAAGCAGGCCCACCACGCGCGGGTAGAGCAGCCTTCCGTGCTCGTTCACCACCAGCCGCTTGCCCACGCGGTCAAACAGCTGAACGCCGAGCTGCCCTTCCAGATCTGCCAGCGCCGCGCTGACGGCGGACTGCGACAGGGCCAGCATCTGCGAGGCCTGGGTGGTTGAACCGCTTTTTAATACCTCAGCAAAAACTTCTAACTGCCGCAGCGTGATGTGCATTGCATTTCGCCTTAACACTTATTTCGATTGATTATAAATATATAATCAATTTTATTTTTAAACCAGCCCGCCCTATCCTTTTGCCATCACAAAGGAGAAGGTTATGACTGCACACACTGTTCCCGCACCGCGTCACACTCTGTGGCATTTCCTGCCAGGGCTGGCGCTGACTGGTGTTATTACCGCGTTTGCGCTGTGGATGGGCAATATCCCATCTGTTGCCGGGCTGGGGCTGGGCGCGCTGACGCTCGCTATTTTATGCGGTATGGTCATCGGCAATACCCTGTACCCAAAAATCTGGCAGCAGTGCGACGGCGGCGTGCTGTTCGCCAAGCAGCACCTGCTGCGCCTGGGGATTATTCTTTATGGCTTCCGCCTGACGTTTTCGCAAATCGCCGACGTCGGCGCCAGCGGTATCATCATCGACATTCTGACCCTAACCAGCACCTTTACCCTCGCCTGCTGGCTTGGACAGAAGGTGTTTGGGCTGGATAAACAAACCAGCTGGCTGATTGGTGCGGGCAGCAGCATCTGCGGTGCGGCAGCGATTCTGGCCACCGAACCCGTAGTCAAAGCCGAGGCCAGCAAAGTCACCGTGGCCGTAGCGACCGTCGTTATCTTCGGCACGCTGGCAATATTCCTGTACCCAATGATTTATCCGTTTGTCACCCAGTGGTTTACGCCTGAAACCTTCGGGATTTACACCGGATCGACCATGCATGAAGTTGCGCAGGTTGTTGCGGCGGGCCACGCCATCAGCCCGGAAACGGAGAACGCGGCGGTGATCGCCAAAATGCTGCGCGTCATGATGCTGGCACCGTTCCTGATTTTCCTTGCGGCTCGCGTTAAGCAACTTGCTCCGGCTGGTGCAGCACAGGCGAGCAAAATCACCATCCCGTGGTTTGCCGTTCTGTTCATTGTGGTCGCCATGTTTAACTCTTTCCACCTGCTTCCCGTAAGCCTTGTGAACGCGCTGGTTACCCTTGATACCTTCCTGCTGGCGATGGCGATGGCGGCGCTGGGCCTGACTACCCACATTGGCGCACTGAAGAAAGCCGGGGTGCGTCCTCTGCTGATGGCACTGGTGCTGTTCATCTGGCTGATCGTCGGCGGCGCGGCCATTAACCTGGGCATCCACCATTTAATGGCCTGAGCAGAGAAATTTCCCCTTTAACCCGCTATCATTGCGTTTTCCCGGTAGCGGGTTTTGACAGGAGAAACAAAGATGAAGTTTATTGGAGCGCACGTCAGCGCCTCGGGCGGATTAGAAAACGCCGCCATTCGCGCCCACGAACTGGACGCTACCGCTTTTGCCCTGTTTACCAAAAACCAGCGTCAATGGCGGGCCGCACCGCTCACCGATGAAGTCATCAGCAACTTCAGGCGCGCCTGCGAAAAGTACAACTACGGGCCGGGCCAGATCCTGCCTCACGACAGCTATCTGATTAACCTGGGCCATCCGGTTGAAGAGGCGCTGGAAAAATCCCGCGAGGCCTTTCTGGATGAGATGCAGCGCTGCGAACAGCTCGGGCTGACGCTGCTGAACTTCCATCCCGGCAGCCACCTGAAGCAAATTCCTGAAGAAGAGTGCCTGGCGAAAATCGCCCAGTCCATCAACATCGCGCTGGATAAAACCAAAGACGTGGTGGCGGTTATCGAAAACACCGCGGGCCAGGGCAGCAATCTGGGCTTCCGCTTTGAGCATCTGGCGGCGATTATCGACGGCGTGGAGGACAAATCCCGCGTTGGCGTCTGCATTGACACCTGCCACGCGTTCGCGGCGGGCTACGATCTGCGGACCGAAGAGGACTGCGAGAAAACGTTCAGCGAATTCGAGCGCATCGTCGGCTTCCAGTATTTACGCGGCATGCACCTGAACGACGCCAAAAGCGAATTCGGCAGCCGGGTTGACCGCCACAACAGTCTGGGAGAAGGCAATATCGGTCATACGCCTTTTGCCTGGCTAATGCGCGACAGCCGCTTCGACGGCATCCCGCTGATTCTGGAAACGACCAATCCGGATATCTGGGCCGAAGAGATCGCCTGGCTGAAAGCCCAGCAGCATGAAGCTGCGGTGGCGTAACTTTTTTGCGGCGGATACGCTCGCCCAACTTATCTCGTAGGGCGGATAAGCGACAGCGTCATCCGCCGGTACCTTTCAGGCAAACTTCACTAACCGCTCGCTTAAATTCTCTTCCAGCCACCGCAGCGACTCAAACCCTGCTTTTGCAACCCTGCCCGGCTCTGCCAGCTGATACTCATCGTTAAAAATCTCCAGCGACCATGGCCCGCGATAACCTTTGTCCACCAGCGTTCTGGCAAACTCCAGCACGGGCAGATCGCCCATGCCCGGCACGCAGCGGTAGTGACGGCTCCATTCCAGCACGTCCAGATCCTTGCGCGGTGCATCCGCTAACTGCACAAAAAAGATCTTCTCCAGCGGTATGTTTATCAGGTTGAGTTCATCCCCCAGCGCCAGCACGTGGAAGCTGTCCAGCACCAGTCCCAGCGATGCGCTATTAACGGCTTTGACACGGTCCCACGACTGCTGATATCGGTTGACATGCCTGCCCCAGGCCAGCGCCTCATAGCCCACTTTCACACCGTGCTGGCAGGCCAGTTCGGCTATTTTTCCCAGGTCGTGTATCTGCTTATCCCGGCTCGCGTCACACTGCTCATCTACGTTGCTGCACAGTAATAGCTTTTCGCAGCCCAGCTGATTCATCGTGTCGAATGTTCTGCGCGCCCGCTCGAGGTTTTCCGCCAGCTTCGCATCCGGCACTCCCTCGAAGTTACGAAACGGCTGGTACAGCAGGATCTGTAATCCCAGACTGCTGGCGAGCTTCGCAATGTCACGTGCGCTTCCCTGCCAGGCCTGGAGATCCGGCTCAAAGATTTCCACGCCGCTAAAGCCCGCACGGGCTATCGCGTGGAGTTTTTCAGGTAACGTACCGGCAAGACAAACGGTGGCTATTGAACGCTGCATACTTTCCTCGGGAACCGTGTGGGAGAGCTTTAATCTTTGAACCAACTGGTTCATTTGGCAACATTTGGGTAACAAATGGGGTTGTAAGCGGGGCTTGCCAGAAATGGAAAGTGAAAACGCCCCCGGTTTTCCCCGGAGGCGTTCAGATAAACTGCTTGATTTTACGAATATTAAGCTGTTTTAACAGCCAGCTCGGCGTCCGGAAGTTTCAGGAAGGCGTAAGACAAACCTGCCAGCAGCGTACCCGCCACAATCGCAATCAGATAGCCCAGCACCGGCGTAATCGCACCCGGAATCAGCAGAACGAACAGGCCACCGTGTGGCGCCATCAGCTTCGCGCCAACCGCCATGGAGATAGCGCCTGTTACCGCACCGCCCACGATACAGCAAGGCAGCACGCGCATCGGGTCACGGGCCGCGAACGGAATCGCCCCTTCGGTGATGAAGCACAGGCCCAGCACCAGCGCCGCTTTGCCGCCTTCCTGCTCGGATTTAGCGAACTTACGACGGGCAACCAGCGTCGCCAGGCCCAGCGCCAGCGGTGGCACCATGCCTGCCGCCATGATGGCCGCCATGGGTGCGTAGGTCTGGGTGCTCAGCAGGCCAACCCCGAAGGCGTAGGCCGCTTTGTTCACCGGGCCGCCCATATCGGTACACATCATACCGCCGAGGATCGCGCCAAGCAGAACCGCGTTTGCGGTGCCCATGGTCTGCAGCCAGTGGGTCAGGCCTTCGAGGATTTTCGCAACCGGCGTACCGATCAGGTAGATCATCGCCAGGCCAACTACCAGGCTGGAAATCAGCGGGATGATCAGGATAGGTTTCAGCGCTTCCATGCTTGGCGGCAGCTTCAGCTTAGTGCTGATCGCTTTCGCCACGTAGCCCGCAAGGAAACCGGCAATGATCCCGCCGATGAAACCCGCGCCGGTGCTGACGGCCAGCATACCGCCGATTAGGCCCGGCGTCAGGCCAGGACGGTCAGCGATGGAAAACGCGATATAACCCGCCAGTACCGGGACCATCAGCGCAAAGGCGGAGCCGCCGCCGATCTGCATCAGCGCAGCAGCCAGCGTGCCCGGCTCTTTAAACGCTTCGATACCAAAGGCGAAGGAGAGCGCGATGCACAGGCCGCCCGCAACAACCATCGGCAGCATGTAAGACACACCGGTCAGCAGGTGACGGTATGCCCCGGCCCCCTCTTTCTTACCTTCTTTTGCAGACGCGGCGCTCTGGCCTTTGGCTTCAAAGATGGTCGCTTCGGTCTGCGCCTTATCCAGCTCCTGGGCCGTTTTCTTCAGCGCAAGGCCGGTGGAAGTACGGTACATCGGCTTGCCGGCAAACTTCGCCAGATCCACTTCGATGTCAGCCGCCACGATCACCAGATCGGCCTCAGCCACCTCTTCCGGCGTGATGGCGTTGCCCGCACCTACGGAACCACGCGTTTCCACCTTCACCCACCAGCCGCGTTTTTTCGCTTCGGTTTCGATGGCTTCCGCCGCCATAAAGGTGTGCGCTACGCCAGTTGGGCAGGCGGTTACGGCGACAATGCGTTTTGGCCCTTTTGCCGCCGCAGACGGTGCGGCAGCGGCAACAGGGGCGGTATACGGCTTAGCTTTGCCTTTTGCTTCGCTCAGAAACAGCTCAGGATGCAGCACCGCACGATCGATATCGCCCAGGAAGACATTTTTGCCGTTCAGAGCGGTGTCAGCAGGGACGGAGGTGCCCACCACGATAGCCAGTTCGGCCTCGTTCGGGTTGTCGATAATAGTCAGATGCGCTTTCGGTGCCGCAGCGCTCAGCAGGGTTTTCGCGAGGTAAGCGCGCGCCTGGCCAAGCGTAGGATCGATAATCAGCAGCGTTTTCATTGTTCCTCTCCTGCCGTTAGTTAAAGGGTTGCAGATCGACGCGGGCCATCATGGCAGCCAGCTGGGTGCGATCCGTAATGCCAACGTTGCTCTGGCTCACCGCCAGTGCCGCAACGGCCGTTGCCAGGCGCAGGGTATGCTCGCTGGATTCACGCATCAGCAGGCCATAAATCAGGCCGCCAACCATGGAATCTCCGGCGCCCACGGTGCTGACAACTTCGCAGGCAGGCGGTTTCGCAATCCATTCGCCCGACGCGTTCACCCACAGCGCGCCTTCGGCACCCAGGGAGATAACAACGTGTGCGATGCCCTGCTCGCGCAAGGCGTGCGCGGCTTCGATCACGTCTTTCATTTCAGGAAGCTTGCGGCCAGCCCAGATTTCCAGCTCGCGGCGGTTTGGTTTGACCAGCCACGGCGCGGCCTTCAGCCCGGCTACCAGCGCCTCACGGCTGCTGTCAAAGATGATGCACGGACACTGGCTGCGAAGACGGGTCATCCAGTCGGTGAATGCTTCCGGCGTCACGCCCGCAGGCAGGCTGCCGCTGACGCAGACCATGTCGAACTGGCCCAGCCAGCTCAGAGAATCGGCAACGAAGCGCTCCCAGTCGGACGGCGTCACTTCAAAGCCGGAGAAGTTAAAGTCGGTGACTTCCCCGTCCTTCTCGGTCAGCTTGACGTTGATGCGGGTACGGCCCTGCACCACCTGAAAACGGTTGGCGATACCCAGCTCGCTGAACAGCTGCTGGAAGCCGTCCTGGTTATCTTTTCCCAGGAAACCGCCCACGGTAACGTCAATGCCCAGGTCTTTGAGAACTTTGGCGACGTTAATGCCTTTACCGGCGGCATGCAGCCCGGTTGTGCGAACCAGGTTCACTTCACCGCGTTCAACTTCCGGGGTGTAGCCAACCAGGTCATAGGCCGGGTTCAGCGTAATTGTTGCAACACGTCTGGTCATGCGGCCCCCTCGCCCAGACCGGCGGCGATAGCCTCGCCGATAGCCTGTAATGCCTGTTGTGCGTCATCGCCCTGTGCAGTAAAGCGCAGGCGGTGGCCTTTTTTCACGCCCAGCGCGACAACTTTCATCAGGCTGCGGCCGTTAGCGGGTTTACCGGAACCGTCGAGGTTGGTCACGGTGATATCACTGCTGAACTGCTTGATGGTATTTACCAGCATCGTACCCGGACGGGCATGCAGGCCGTGTTCGTTGCGGATGGTGAACTCTTCCGTCAGCACGTTTTCAGCCGGTGCGGCATCGCTGGTCAGCAGCGTCAGCAAAGTCGGCGCATCCGCGTTCAGCAGGTGCTCTGCTTTATTGTTGATCAGCAGATCGCTAAGGCGATTCAGTACCTGCAGCGGCTGGTCGTCGGCGACGGCTACGGTCATCAGCATGGAGACCGGCTCGCCTTCCGCTTCAAAAGCAGCGGACGGACGGCTGATAGCCACCGCGCTGGCAAGGTTGCCTTCGGTACTGTCGCTCAGCCAGATACCCTGACCGAGATACAGCGGCCTGTTAGAAACGACGTTGCTGACAAAGGAGGCATCCGCCGCGCCAGCCTGTTTGATACGGCCAGCGTTCAGCGCCTGCAATGTCATGAGATCGCTGGCGGTGACGTCCAGCGCCAGCAGGGAGTTGTCAAACAGCAGCGCGGCGCTTTGTTTTTCCCCCATCAGCAGGGCACGCACTTCTTCTGCGGTCGAAGCGGTGCGCAGCTGTTCAGCAACGGCGTCATCGCTTAATACATGCGTCAGCTGACGCAGCAACCCAAGGTGTTCGTCGGAGCTGGCGGCAATACCGATGGCCACATAGGCTTTCTGCCCTTCCGCCCACTCAATGCCCTGCGGGAACTGGAAGACCTGAACGCCGGTTTTCAGCACCAGCTCGCGGGTATCCGTCGTGCCATGTGGGATGGCGATGCCATTGCCCAGATACGTTGCGGTCTGCTGCTCACGCGCAAGCATGCCGTCGACGTAGCCTTCGGCCACGTTACCCGCCTGCACAAGTGCAGCGGCAACCTGACGGATGGCCTCTTCTTTACTCCCGGCGCTTTGGCCAGGATGGATGTCCTGAACAGATAACTGGAACATGGATCCTCTCTTCTGCTGAATTGAAACGATTCAGCTGTTATGAGAAAAAAAGCGCCCTCTGGTGTGACAATGGCAACAAGACGACGCTGAAACGTTTCAATGAGTGTGTGTATTTCCCGCAAACCAGGCAAGCACTGTTGCAATTTTTTTACTGGAATTTTGAGGTTACGCACATTTTTATGCTCACCAAAACGTCAGAGCTGAAATAAAGCCCGGCTTCTTTTAAGCTTCAGCAAACTTCAGCTTTAGCCAAACTTAATCAGAACGCCGTTTTGACTTTTTGTGTCCCTTTTGATTTGAAGCGCTGTTTATTCGCTCACAAGGCGCGTAAACTCCGCGCGTTAATTCATCAACGACCCTGACCCCATGCAAAACACCCCAGTGGCCGCGGCCCGCAAGCCCCTCGATCTGACGTCATCCGCCTTCTTGATTGTAGCTTTTTTAACCGGCATTGCAGGCGCGCTGCAAACGCCTACCCTGAGCCTGTTTCTGACGACGGAGGTCCACGTCCGTCCGGCGCTGGTTGGCTTCTTTTTTACCGGCAGCGCGGTTATCGGCATTCTGGTCAGCCAGTTCCTGGCGGGACGTTCCGACCGTAAAGGGGATCGCAAGGCGCTGATTTTTGTCTGCTGCCTGCTCGGCGCACTGGCCTGCCTGCTGTTTGCATGGAACCGCAACTACTTTGTTTTGCTGTTCGTTGGGGTGTTCCTGAGCAGCTTCGGCTCTACCGCGAACCCCCAGATGTTCGCCCTGGCCCGGGAGCACGCGGACCGCACCGGCCGCGAAGCCGTGATGTTCAGCTCGATTTTACGCGCGCAGGTTTCCCTGGCCTGGGTTATCGGCCCGCCAGTCGCCTACGCGCTGTCGCTGGGTTTTGGCTTTACGACCATGTACCTGAGCGCCGCCTTTGCCTTTGTGGTCTGCAGCCTGATGGTCTGGCTATTTCTGCCATCGATGCGTAAAGCGCCCGTTGCCGCTACCGGCAAGCTGGAAGCCCCACGCCGCAACCGCCGCGACGCGCTGCTGCTGTTCGTGGCCTGCACCATGATGTGGGGCTGCAACAGCCTGTACATCATTAATATGCCGCTCTATATCATTAACGAGCTGCATCTGCCGGAGAAGCTGGCGGGGGTGATGATGGGAACGGCGGCGGGCCTTGAAATCCCCACCATGCTGATTGCGGGCTACTACGCAAAACGCTTTGGTAAACGCTTCCTGATGCGTATCTCGCTGGTCGCGGGCCTGCTGTTCTATATCGGCATGCTGACGCTGCACAACGAGATGCTGCTGCTGGCGCTACAGCTGCTGAACGCGATTTTCATCGGCATTCTGGCGGGGATTGGCATGCTCTACTTCCAGGATTTGATGCCGGGACAGGCGGGTGCGGCCACTACGCTGTATACCAACACCACGCGCGTGGGCTGGATAATCGCCGGCTCCATGGCCGGGGTGGTGGCTGAAATCTGGAGCTATCACACCGTGTTCTTTATTGCGCTGGGCATGGTGGTCATTACGGCTTACTGCCTGCTGCGCATTAAAGACGTTTAGGGGGCCGTTGCGGCCTCAAGCCAGATAAGATAATCCATCGCCTGCGCCCGCGTCGTGCCGCACATTTCGCGGCAGGCCTGCAGGCTCGCGCAAACCTTTGGCCTCAGCGGCGAAAGAAAGATTTTGCAGCGCATATCGTCGCCGAGCTGAGCGCAGGGAGTATTTGCCGGTTTGCCGTTGGGCATGCCGGGTATCGGGCTGGATACGGAAGGTGCGGTGCAGCAGGCGCCGCAATCAGGACGACAGTCCATCAGCAATACTCCGGTGGGCTGGCTAAGTGAGCGGACTGTAGCAGCCCCGCTCCGCCTTTACTACGCACATTTATACTTTGTCTCAGCAGCGATGAAATCCGCTTGCCTGAACTGCCCCTCGCGAGTAATTTGTCGCAATATTTTCGCCTCTCAAATTTTACAGGAAACACCGATGGCAAGAGCTAACGAAATCAAAAAGGGTATGGTCCTTAACCACAACGGCAAGCTGCTGATTGTTAAAGATATCGATATCCAGTCACCGAGCGCACGCGGCGCGGCTACCCTTTATAAGATGCGTTTTTCCGACGTCCGTACCGGGCAGAAGGTGGAAGAGCGTTTCAAAGGTGACGATATCGTCGATACCATTACCCTGACCCGTCGTTTCGTTGATTTCTCTTATATCGACGGCAACGAATACGTGTTCATGGATAAAGAAGATTACACGCCGTACATCTTCACCAAAGACCAGATCGAAGATGAGCTGCAGTTCATCCCGGAAGGCGGCATGCCTGACATGCAGGTGCTGACCTGGGACGGCCAGCTGCTGGCGCTGGAGCTGCCGCAGACCGTGGATCTGGAAATCGTTGAAACCGCCCCTGGCATCAAAGGCGCGTCAGCAAGCTCCCGCACCAAGCCCGCCACTATGTCCACCGGCCTGGTGATTCAGGTGCCGGAATACATGGTGACCGGCGAGAAGATCCGCATTCATATCGCTGAGAAGCGCTCTATGGGCCGTGCTGACTAATTAGTTAAATGTTGGATAGTGCAGGTTTATCCGACCTGCAACCAAAAAAAACGCGCCCTCTGGCGCGTTTTTTATATCTGCGTTGAGCTTATTTCAGCAGGTCCGGGAACATAATCTGCTTCAGCGCCAGCTCTACGCCGCGCACCTCTGCCAGCCCTTTCAGGCGGCCAATCGCCGAATAGCCCGGGTTGGTTTTCTTGTGCAGATCGTCCAGCATCTGGTGGCCGTGATCGGGGCGCATCGGAATCGGGCGTAAATCACCGCTCGCCTTACGGCGCTGCTCCTCCGTCAGAATCGCCTTCACTACCGCAACCATATCCACATCGCCCTGCAGGTGCGCGCCTTCATGGAAGGTTTTTGGGTTATCTTCACGGCAGGTGGCGCGCAGATGGGTGAAGTGAATGCGGTCGCCGAATGTTTCTATCATGCGGACCAGGTCGTTATCCGCACGCACGCCGTAGGAGCCGGTACACATGGTAAAGCCATTGTTGATGCTGTCTACGGTCTCTTTCAGCCACTGCATATCTTCGATGGTAGAGACAATGCGCGGCAGGCCGAGAATCGGGCGCGGCGGATCGTCCGGATGCACGGCCAGGCGTACGCCCACTTCATCAGCCACGGCTACAATAGCGCGCAGGAAATAAGCCATGTTTTCACGCAGCTGCTCTTTGTTAATACCGTCGTATTCTGCAAGGCGGGCGCGGAACTGAGCCAGCGTGTAGCCCTCTTCCGCTCCCGGCAGCCCCGCGATGATGTTGCGGGTCAGCTTCTCAATTTCGGCTTCGGACATGTTATTGAAGTAGTCCTGCGCCTGGCGCTGCTCTTCTTCGCTGTAGTCTGCCTCGGCGCCTTTGCGCTTCAGGATGTGCAGCTCAAACGCCGCGAAGGCAATCTGGTCAAAACGCAGCGCTCGGGAGCCGTCCGGCAGCTCATATTCCAGGTCGGTACGCGTCCAGTCCAGAATAGGCATAAAGTTGTAGCAGACGGTATCAATGCCGCATTCAGCAAGGTTGCGGATGCTCTGCTGATAGCTGGCGATATGTTTGTCATAGTCGCCGCTGTGGGTCTTTATCTCTTCGTGAACAGGAATGCTTTCCACCACGGACCAGGTCAGCCCTTTTGCCGCAAGCTCAGCCTGACGCTGCTTTATTTCCGCCACCGGCCACACTTCGCCGTTTGGGATGTGGTGCAAAGCGGTGACCACGCCGGTTGCGCCCGCCTGGCGCACGTCGTCCAGTGATACAGGGTCTTTCGGGCCATACCAACGCCAGGTTTGTTCCATTGCCAGTTCCTCAGTTAAAAGATGTCATACCAATTCAAGTCGTTTTGTATGACGACTACCATACCGCAAAGCGGCAAATCGTCAATTTACAGCACCACATTGGTTGATCAAGCTCACATTAAAGGGATAAAGGCAGCACACCAATTTAATTTGCTGTCATATAACTTTACACTGAAATTGTTATCATTACGTTAATCAGGATTTGCATTTATGAATACAATTGCTTCCGTCACCCTGCCCGAAGGCGTCGGGCAGCCGGGCTACGATCGCCGGGCCCTCAAAACCCGCATCGTCCATTTCGGCTTCGGCGCGTTTCACCGGGCGCACCAGGCGCTGCTTACCGACCGGGTTCTTAACGCTCAGGGCGGTGACTGGGGGATCTGCGAGATCAGCCTGTTTAGCGGCGATAAGCTGATGAGCGCCCTGCGTGCGCAGGATCACCTCTATACCGTGCTGGAGAAAGGGCCAGAAGGTAACCGGGCAATTATTGTCGGCGCGGTTAAAGAATGCCTGAATGCAAAGCTCGACGGCATGGAAGCAATTATTGAAAAATTCTGCGAGCCGCAGGTCGCTATTGTCTCGCTGACCGTGACGGAAAAGGGCTACTGCATCGATCCGGCCACGGGCAAGCTGGACGCCGCTAACGAACGCATCATGCACGACCTGCAAAATCCTGCTGAACCTCACTCTGCCCCCGGCATTCTGGTGGAAGCCCTTAACCGCCGCCGTGAGCGCGGCCTGCCTCCGTTTACCGTTCTCTCCTGCGATAACATCCCGGACAACGGTCATGTGGTACGAAACGCCGTCATCGGCATGGCGGAAAAGCGCAGCCAGCCGCTGGCCGACTGGGTACGCGAATTCGTAACCTTCCCGAGCACGATGGTTGACCGCATCGTGCCTGCCGCGACGGCAGAGTCTTTGCAGGAAATTACGGACGCACTGGGCGTGGAAGATCCCTGCGCGATTTCAGGCGAGCCGTTTATCCAGTGGGTAATTGAAGATAATTTCATTGCCGGACGCCCGGACTGGGAAGTGGCTGGCGTGGAGATGGTAGACGACGTGATGCCCTGGGAGCAGATGAAGCTGCGCATGCTCAACGGCAGCCACTCGTTCCTGGCGTACCTTGGGTATCTGGCGGGCTACCAGCATATTAATGAGTGCATGGCTGATGAGCATTTCAAACGTGCCGCCCATCAGCTGATGATGCATGAGCAGGCTCCCACCCTGCGCGTCAAAGGCATTGACCTCGGGCAGTATGCCTGCAGCCTTCTTGAGCGCTTCGCTAACCCCGCCCTGCAGCACCGCACCTGGCAAATCGCCATGGACGGCAGCCAGAAGCTTCCGCAGCGTATGCTGGAAAGCGTACGCTGGCATCTGCAAAACGGCGATGAGTGGCCCTGTCTGGCTTTAGCAATTGCGGGCTGGATGCGCTACGTCAGCGGCGTGGATGATTCCGGTAACGCCATTGATATCCGTGACCCGCTGGCGCAGAAGATCAAAGGTCTGGTAGAGCAAAGTTCAGAAAATGAACGGGTTGCCGCCCTGCTGAGCCTGAGTGAAATCTTTGGTAACGATCTTCCTAAAGACGAACACTTTGTGCAAAGCGTGAGTGCCGCCTGGGAAAAACTGCGTATTAACGGCGCAAAACAGGCGGTAGCGGACCTGCTGTAATTAACGATCCGTGTCGTTAAAACGGCCCTGTTCCGCCGCAGGCCGTTTTTATACTTCTATTTTTTGCCAATGTTGTTCAGGATACGGACTGAATTTTACTCCGCCGGAGCGACTGTGACCAAAACCAATCTGATAACCGGTTTTCTCGGCAGCGGGAAAACCACCACCATCCTGCATCTGCTGGCCCATAAGCCCGCTGAAGAAAAATGGGCCGTGTTGGTCAATGAGTTTGGCGAGGTAGGCATAGATGGCGCGCTGCTTGCCGATAGCGGCGCGCTGCTTAAGGAGATCCCCGGCGGCTGCATGTGCTGCGTGAACGGGCTGCCTATGCAGGTTGGGCTTAATACGCTGCTGCGCCAGGGTAAACCGGATCGTCTGCTCATTGAGCCAACCGGCCTGGGCCATCCAAAACAGATTATTGATATGCTGACCGCCGAGGTTTACCAGCCCTGGATTGACCTGCGGGCGACGCTCTGCCTGCTGGATGCGCGCCAGCTGCTCGACGAGCGCAGCATTAATAATGACAACTTCCGTGACCAGCTTGCCGCCGCGGATATTATCATCGCCAACAAAAGCGATCGGGCCTGCGACGAGAGCCAACTGGCACTGTCCCGCTGGCGGAAAGAGTTTGCTAACGGGCGCGAAATTATCCCCGCACAAAATGGCCGGATTGATATCAACCTGCTGGATAATCCTCGCCAGAACCTGCGGGAACTTCCTGACAGCCCGGAGCATAGCCATACTCACGCGGCCAGCTGTGGTCTGGCTGCGCTGAATCTGCCCGGCCACCAGCGCTGGAGACGCAGCATTAATAGCGGTCAGGGATATGTAGCCTGCGGTTGGATTTTTGATGAAGAGACCGTTTTCGATACCGTAGGTATTATGGAATGGGCCCGTCTGGCACCGGTCAGCCGTGTAAAAGGCGTACTGCGCATTGCCGAGGGACTGGTACGCATCAATCGCCAGGGTGAAGATCTACATATTGAAACGCAAAACGTTTCGCCCCCCGACAGCCGTATCGAATTAATAAATGATAAGGATACGGACTGGAACGCCTTGCAAACCACGCTGTTAAGGCTACGTTTAAGTTCGTGAGTCTACCCTCCCGAGTCGATATAAGATTTTGAAAAAACGCATGATGAAAATACGCTTACCCCTCATTTTATTGCTCAACGCACTAGGCCTGGCGCTGTTCTTTAGCTGGTACCTGCCTGAAAACCACGGATTCTGGTTTAGCCTGGACGCCAGAATTTTCCATTTCTTTAATAATGGGTTGGTTAAGAGCCACGCTTACGTTGTGCTACTGGCCATTACTAACAACCGCGTCTTCGACGGTATCTCCCTGCTGGCGATGGGCGCGCTGTTCTCCTGGCTCTGGTGGCATGAGACCCCATATGGGCGTCGTCGCCTGGTAATAATGGGCGTCGTGCTGCTGCTGTGCGCTGTGGTCATTAATCAGTTAGGCCACCTGATCCCGGTATCGCACGTCAGCCCCACGCTCTATTTTCCGGATATTCACCGGGTGAGCGAACTGCTGCATTTCCCGACTAAAGATGCCTCGAAAGATAGTTTCCCCGGCGATCACGGTTTAATGCTGCTTATTTTTACCGGCTTCGTCCTGCGTTATTTTGGTCAAAAAGCGTTCTTTATTGCGCTGCTTATTTTCTTTGTTTTTGCCTCGCCGCGCATAATGATCGGCGCACACTGGTTTACCGATGTGTATGTTGGGTCGCTTTCAATCGCGCTGATTGGCCTGCCCTGGGCGCTATTAACCCCACTCAGCGATGGGTTAATAAACCTCCTCGACCGCTATCTTCCCGGCAAAAATAAAACAATTGCGTAACATAAATCAAACATGACATAACGCAAACTATCAGGGATCCCTAAAGCATCCCTGATAGTTTTCTTTCCCCCCACCTTTTTGAGTATTATTTAACCTTTCTCTTTCCCCTGTGAAATGAAGAATCTGCGCATTTTAACGGCACATCTGGCTAACATTTATGCAAATTGAATTTTCTTCTTATAACATCACAATTTCTTATAAAAAAAGTGGCAAAAGCACTCGCCATGCCTGATTCAATGGGGTAATCTTCAATACGTTTTGCGCTGGCAACCCAATTATTCCCTTGTGAATTAAAATGTGCGTCAAGCCACATTTCTGTTCAGTAGTAATTGTTTCAAAGCGCACAGCTAATTAGTCTCGTCACGTTGGTAATTTTGTATAACGATTCGTATCGTTAAGGACATCAAGGGATAATAAACAAAATGGTCAAATCTCAGCCTATCTTGAGATATATCTTGCGGGCTATCCCCGCCGTTGCTGTGGCAGTAATGCTGTCAGCATGTAGTTCCACTAACACCGCAAATATGCATTCTGAGACGCATGCAGTCAGCAATAAAAATGGTTTTTTACTGCAAGCCTCTCAGGATGAATTCGAAGAGATGGTCCGTAATGTTGATGTGAAATCACGTCTCATGGATCAATATGCCAGCTGGAAAGGTGTGCGTTACCGCCTGGGTGGCAGCACCAAAAAAGGCATCGACTGTTCCGCTTTTGTGCAGCGAACTTTCCGTGACCAGTTCGGTGTAGAGTTGCCACGTTCAACTTCTGAACAGCAGGACATGGGGAAATCCGTGTCGCGCAGCAAACTTCGCACCGGCGATTTAGTGCTGTTCCGTGCAGGCTCTACGGGCCGTCACGTTGGCATTTATATTGGGAATAACCAGTTTGTTCATGCTTCCACCAGCAGCGGTGTAATGATCTCTAACATGGACGAGCCCTACTGGAATAAGCGCTATAACGAAGCGCGTCGTGTCTTAAGCCGTAGCTAGTTGTTCTCGCAGTTAAACCCCTTGGCTGCCTGACGAGACGAGATAAACAAATAAAACGCTGCCCCGGCAGCGTTTTATTTCCAGCCCCCTTTTATGTTCCTCTCCTGAGCCCCCTCCTTTCATGCACAAAAACTATGGTTTCCTGGCGAAACTATATGACTCACCGGTGGCTTTTGCGCTATAGTCAGAAAAAATCTCATATAAACCATGCGTCTCTTGCGTCAGCAGGAACATTTCACCATGCCTTCAAAAAAAATTTTTGTGCGCTATTTTTCCAGCCCACGGCAAATTACTTCCTTCAGCATTTTATTTGCCCTATTGAGCGCTTTGCTCTTCGGCGGGATAACCAGCCTTGTTCTGCATAACAAGCGCGAGGCCAGCTACGACGTGCTGGCAAAGGACATTCGAGGCTACCTAAGAAGTTTCTTTCACGACCTTTCGGCTACCGCAGAGGGCATTCAGCCGCTGACCGTCGCTGACTGCAGGCTGGTCACCGGCGAACTCACCTCAAGGGCTGCCTTCAACGTCAACGTACGCGCGTTTCTGCTGATTAATAACGGTATCGCCTATTGTTCGTCCGCCACCGGATCAATGAGTATGGCGATGAAAGCGCTGGTGCCCGACATCGATTTAAATAAAAAAATCGACCTGTCGATCATGAGCGGCACACCGATGATGCCGGGAAAACCGACCATTGCGGCCTGGTTTCGCAATCCGGTCGTCGAGGGGCGCGGTGTATTCACCACGCTGAACGTTAACCTGACCCCTTACCTGCTGTTTACGGCACGTCAGAGCCAGGTCATGTCGATGGCGATAGTGATAGGGGACAAAGCGCTCTCCACCCTCTCTCCGGAGGTGCAGTCCACCGCTTCGCTTCCCCAGGATCCTACCCGTATCGCCAGCCTGAAAGACTATCCGCTCAGCATCTATATCTACGGCACCGCCTGGCCGTTGGCAGATATCCAGCTCTCCCTTCTGGCGGGGCTGATTTTTGGTCTGCTGAGCGGCGTGATGTGCGGCTATTTCCTCTCCGTCCGTATGCGGCCGGGAAAAGAGATCCTGATGGGCATCAAACGCGAGCAGTTCCACGTGGTCTATCAGCCGGTTGTTGATGCTAAAGGATTAGAGATGCAGGGCATCGAGGCGCTGATGCGCTGGCAGCACCCAACCGCCGGGATGATCCCACCAGATGCCTTTATCGCCTTTGCCGAAGCCCAGCAGCTTATCGTCCCGCTGACCCGCCATCTCTTTGCGCTCGTTGCGCGGGATGCGCAGGAACTGCAAAACATCTGTCCGCCGGGCGCAAAGCTGGGCATCAATCTCGCTCCGAGCCATCTTCACGCCCCGTCATTTAAAGAAGACATTCTTAATTTTGCCGCCTCGCTGCCGCCGCACCACTTCCAGATCGTTTTTGAAATCACCGAGCGCGATATGCTGAAGGAAAAAGAGGCGATGGGGATTTTCGCCTGGCTGCACGAGCAGGGCTTTGAGCTGGCGGTGGATGACTTCGGCACCGGGCATAGCGCGCTGATCTATCTGGAACGCTTCACCCTTGACTATCTGAAAATTGACCGTGGGTTTGTTAACTCTATCGGCATGGAGACGGTCACCGCGCCGGTGTTGGACGCAGTGCTGACGCTGGCCAGACGCCTGAATATGGCAACAGTGGCAGAAGGCGTCGAAACGCCGGAACAGGCCAAATGGCTAATCGACCGGGGCGTGAATTACCTGCAGGGCTATTACTTCAGCCGACCGCTAACGTTACAGCAGCTCATCAGCTGGCATCAGGCCGGACACGACCACCCATTGCTGAAAAACGCGCATTAATTTCACAATCCGCGCCGTCTAACTTATGATTTAGCATCATGGTGTTAAAAGGATTGACCAGATTGATGTTTGCGCGCGCCGTCCTGTTACTTTGCCTCAGCCTGTTTGCCGCCCAGAGCCTGGCGGAGAACATCAAAGAGAGCTACTCCTTTGCCGTGCTCGGTGAGCCAAAGTATGCCATTAACTTCACCCATTTCGATTACGTGAACCCGGCTGCCCCTAAAGGCGGAAACATTACGCTGTCGGCAATTGGCACCTTTGATAACTTCAACCGCTACGCGCTGCGCGGCAATCCGGGCGTCCGTACAGAGACGCTTTATGACTCCCTGTTCACCACCTCGGACGACGAGCCGGGCAGCTACTACCCGTTGGTCGGCGAGATGGCGCGCTATCCGGACAATTTTGCCTGGGCCGAAATCGAAATTAATCCTCTCGCCCGCTTTCACGACGGCTCACCCATTACCGCCAAAGACGTTGCCTTCACCTTTACTAAATTTATGACCGAAGGGGTGCCGCAGTTTCGACTCATCTACAAAGGGGCAAAGGTGAAAGCCATCGCCCCGCTGACGGTTCGTATTGAGCTGGCTCAGCCGAGCAAAGAGCGGATGCTCGGCCTGTTTTCCCTTCCTGTTTTTCCGGAAAAATTCTGGAAAAATCATAAGCTGAGCGACCCGCTTCCGAGACCACCGCTTGCCAGCGGCCCCTATAAAATCACCGCCTGGCGTATGGGCCAGTACATCACCTATTCGCGGGTGAAAGACTACTGGGCGGCGAATCTGCCGGTTAACCGTGGGCGCTGGAACTTCGACTCCATTCGCTACGATTACTACCTTGACGATAACGTCGCCTTTGAGGCGTTCAAGGCCGGGGCCTTTGATTTTCGCGCCGAGAGTTCAGCAAAGAACTGGGCCACCCGCTATATCGGCAAAAATTTCTTCAGTCATTTTATCGTGAAAGAAGAAGTGAAAAACGATGCCGCCCAGGACGCGCGCTGGCTGGCGTTTAATATCCAGCGCCCGTTGTTTGCTGACCGTAAGGTGCGCGAAGCCGTTAGCCTGGCCTTCGATTTTGAATGGATGAATAAGGCGCTGTTTTACGGTGCCTACAGCCGCGCCGACAGCTACTTCCAGAATACGGAGTATGCGGCGCGCGGCTACCCGGACGCCGACGAGCTGACCCTGCTTGCCCCGATGAAAAAAGATCTGCCTCCTGAGGTGTTCACGACCATCTATACCCCTCCCAAATCCAAAGGGGACGGTTTCGATCGCGGAAACCTGCTGAAAGCGCTGAATCTGTTAAAGGAGACGGGCTGGGAGCTAAAAAACCAGACGCTGGTCAATACCAAAACCGGCAAACCGTTCAACTTTGAACTTTTAATTGGTACGACGGGCAACACCCAATGGGTATTACCGTTCCAGCACAATCTTGAGCGGCTCGGGATAACAATGGAGATTCGCCAGGTAGATAACTCCCAGCTTACCAACCGCCTGCGCAACAGGGATTACGACATGATGCCGACGCTCTACAGCGCCATGCCCTACCCGAGCGCCGACGTGCAGATCTCCTGGGCTTCTGAATATGTGGATTCAACATACAACGCGCCGGGCGTGAAAAATCCGATAATCGACAGGCTTGTCGGGGAGATCATCGCCAATCAGGGTGACAAGAAAAAGCTGCTGCCGTTGGGCAGGGCCCTGGATCGCGTGCTGACATGGAACTTCTATATGATCCCGATGTGGTACATGACCGCCGACCGTTTCGCCTGGTGGAACAAATTCTCTAAACCGGCAGTTCACCCGCTCTACACTTCGGGATTCGATACCTGGTGGTATGACGTCAACAAGGCCGCGCAGCTGCCGGCACAGCGGCGCTGAGGGGTATCGTGGGAAATTATCTTTTAAGACGGCTGCTGCTGATCGTCCCCACCCTGTGGGCGATTATCACCATCAACTTTTTTATCGTGCAGATTGCACCGGGCGGCCCGGTGGATCAGGCGATAGCCGCGATTCAGTTCGGCCACGGCTCCGGTATTCCCGGCGTCAGCACGGACGCTATGGGCAGCGGTCACGCCAGGGTGGGGGTGGCGAACGCCACGGATAACCAGTACCGCGGCGCACGCGGGCTGGACCCGGAGGTCATCGCGGAAATTACCCATCGCTACGGCTTCGATAAACCGCTGCACGAGCGCTATTTCAAAATGCTCGGGGACTACGTACGCTTTGATTTTGGCGATAGCCTGTTCCGCAGCGCTTCAGTGCTGCACCTCATCAAAGAGAGCCTGCCGGTGTCGATATCCCTCGGCCTGTGGAGCACGCTGATTATCTATCTGGTGTCGATTCCGCTGGGCATTCGCAAGGCCATCAGCAACGGCAGCCACTTCGACGTCTGGAGCAGCACCTTAATCATCATCGGTTATGCTATCCCGGCATTCTTGTTCGCCATTCTGCTGATTGTGCTGTTCGCGGGCGGCAGCTATCTGGACTGGTTCCCGCTGCGCGGGCTTGTTTCTACCAATTTCGATACCCTGCCGTGGTATGGAAAAATTACTGATTATCTGTGGCATATCACCCTGCCGGTGCTGGCTACCGTTGTAGGTGGATTCGCCACGTTAACGATGCTGACCAAAAACTCGTTTCTGGACGAGATCCGCAAACAGTACGTGGTCACCGCGCGGGCCAAAGGGCTGGATGAGAAAAAAATCCTTTATCGCCACGTTTTCCGTAACGCCATGCTGCTGGTGATCGCCGGATTTCCGGCCACGTTTATCAGCATGTTTTTCACCGGCTCGGTGCTTATCGAGGTGATCTTCTCGTTAAACGGGCTCGGCCTGCTGGGCTATGACTCCACTATTTCCCGGGACTATCCGGTGATGTTCGGCACGCTCTATATCTTTACGCTGATTGGCCTGCTGCTGAATATCCTCAGCGATATCACCTATACCTTTGTTGACCCGCGTATCGATTTTGAGGGGCGAGGATGAGCCGTTTAAGCCTGATTAATCAGGCTCGCTGGGCGCGGTTTCGCCAGAACCGCCGCGGCTACTGGTCGCTGTGGATCTTCGCCATTCTGTTTGTCCTGAGCCTCTGCTCCGAGCTGGTGGCCAACGATCGCCCTTTGTTTGTACACTATCAGGATCGTTTCTATTTCCCGGCGTTGGTTAATTACAGCGAAAGCGACTTTGGCGGGCCGCTGGCAACTGCGGCGGATTATCAGGATCCGTGGCTTGCCGGACATCTGAGCCGGGATGGCTGGACGCTTTGGGCTCCGATTCGCTTTGGCGCGAACGCTATTAACTATGCCACTCCCGTTCCCTTCCCCTCCCCACCGAGCGCTCAAAACTGGCTGGGTACCGATGCAAACGGCGGCGACGTGCTGGCGCGGCTGCTGTACGGCACGCGAATCTCCATCTTGTTTGGCCTGATGCTGACGCTCTTCTCAAGCGTGATTGGCGTGCTGGCCGGGGCGGTACAGGGCTATTACGGCGGGCGGGTCGACCTTTGGGGGCAGCGCTTTATCGAAGTGTGGTCGGGCATGCCGACTCTGTTTCTTATCATCCTGCTGTCGAGCGTGGTCCAGCCCAGCTTCTGGTGGCTGCTGGGCATCACGGTGCTGTTCGGCTGGATGAGCCTTGTGGGCGTCGTGCGCGCTGAATTCCTGCGCACCCGTAATTTTGACTATATTCGTGCCGCCCAGGCGATGGGGGTCAGCGACGGGGCAATCATCACCCGCCACATGCTGCCGAACGCCATGGTCGCCACCCTGACTTTTTTACCGTTTATCCTCTGCGGCTCGATAACCACGCTGACGTCGCTGGATTTCCTGGGCTTCGGTCTGCCGATGGGCTCGCCGTCGCTGGGCGAACTGTTACTGCAGGGCAAAAATAACCTGCAGGCTCCGTGGCTGGGCATTACCGCCTTTGTGTATCTGTCTATCCTGTTAACGTTATTGATTTTTATTGGCGAAGCGGTGCGTGACGCCTTTGACCCGAGTAAGGCGCGCTGACATGACTTCCCCACTGCTTTCCATTAATAACCTCTCCATCGCCTTCTGCCAGGGGACGGAAACCCGTCTGGTGGTTGACGATCTTTCCCTGCAAATAGAGGCCGGAGAGACGCTGGCGCTGGTGGGTGAATCCGGTTCGGGCAAAAGCGTGACGGCGCTTTCCGTGCTGCGCCTGCTCCCCTCGCCCCCCGCAGTCTACCCCGACGGTGAAATCTGTTTTAAAGGACAGGAGCTGTTAAAGGCACCGGAACGCACGCTGCGGGGAATTCGCGGAAATAAAATCGCGATGATTTTTCAGGAGCCGATGGTGTCGCTTAACCCGCTGCACAGCATCGAAAAACAGCTCTATGAAGTGCTGTCGTTACACCGGGGCATGCGTCGTGAAGCTGCCAGGGCGGAAATGCTGACCTGTCTGGACCGGGTGGGTATCCGTCATGCGGCCTCTCGACTGAAAGATTTTCCTCATCAGCTCTCCGGCGGCGAGCGCCAGCGCGTCATGATTGCCATGGCGCTGCTGACGCGCCCGGAGCTGCTGATTGCCGACGAGCCAACGACCGCGCTGGACGTCACCGTTCAGGCGCAAATATTACAGCTGCTGAAAGAGCTGAAGCAGGAGCTAAATATGGGCCTGCTTTTTATCACTCACAACCTCAGCATCGTCAGGCAGCTCGCGGATACTATCGCTGTGATGCGCAACGGTAAGTGCGTGGAACAGAATAACGCCGCTGCCCTGCTCCAGTCACCGCAGCATGCTTATACGCAACAGCTGCTGGCAGCGGAACCCAGCGGCGAGCCGTGGCCTCTGGATGCAAATCTGCCGCCATTATTAAAAGTTGAGTCTCTGGAAGTCGCCTTCCCCATCCGCCGCGGTCTGCTAAAGAAAACGGTCGGCTATCATTACGGCATTAAAGGACTGAGTTTTACGCTGAGACCAGGCGAGTGCATCGGTCTGGTTGGGGAATCCGGATCGGGGAAAAGTACTACCGGCCTGGCGCTGCTGCGGCTGATCCACTCCAGCGGCACCATCTGGTTTGACGGCCATCCTCTGCATGAACTTAACCGCAAAAAGCTCCTGCCGCTGCGCCACCGTATTCAGGTGGTATTTCAGGATCCGAATTCAGCGCTAAACCCACGTCTGGATGTGCTGCAAATTATTGAGGAAGGGCTGCGCGTTCATCACCCGGATCTCAGCGCGGTCGAACGCGAGAAACGGGTTGTTGCGGCAATGGCGGAAGTAGGTCTGGATCCCGAATCCCGCCACCGTTACCCGGCGGAGTTTTCAGGCGGCCAGCGGCAGCGGATCGCCATCGCCCGGGCACTGATCCTGCAGCCCCAGCTGATCGTTCTCGATGAACCCACCTCGTCACTGGACAGATCCGTCCAGGCGCAAATTCTGGCGCTGCTTAAATCATTACAGGAAAAGCATCAGCTGGCGTATATCTTCATCAGCCATGATTTGAAGGTAGTGAAATCGCTGTGTCATCAGGTGATCGTGCTTCGGCAGGGAGAAGTGGTCGAGCAGGGAGAGTGTCAGAAGGTCTTTGCCGCGCCGCAGGCAGAGTACACCCGCCAGCTACTGACGCTGGCCTGAAGCCGCGGCGTCAAAACGGATTAGTGCTGGAGAAAGATTCTGCAATGGCGACACCGAAGTTTTTAAGTCGGCAGGTTGCTGCAGGTTCATCCTGACGATCCACAAACAGGCAGGGTTCACCTTCACATTCAACCACCGAGCAGGCGACTTCGATATCGCTTAACGCCTGGCTAAGTTTGTGCATGATAGGCCACGCCTCTTCGCCATCTTCGCTAAGTAATTTCAGGCCAATGAGACAGTTTTCGGCCTGCTGAGCATTTTGCGGAATCGGTTCAACTTTCGAACCTGCAAAACCCGCCGACCAGCGATAACTCTGCGGTAAGCGATGAATGATAGAAAGCTGTAACGTATTCAAAATCGTGTCCCCGGGAAAACTCATACAATATATTGCTCAAATAATTTACATAAAGGTTAACACATTGTTGCTAAAATGAGTGTAAACAACCTGTAAACCGCTTACATCCGCTGTAGTTTTTTGTTTATTTTTAACTTCCAGACGCTTTTTTGTGCGCCAGCGCACGCGTTTCGGCGCTATATGTAACGCTTTCTGGGATCTAACTCAACCTTTTTAACTACAATGCTGTGACTTTTTGTTGCAGCAGTGTTTACATTCCATAAACAAATTGTAGGCCTGTGAGGGGAAATTTTGTTGATTTGGATTAACAAAGGGGCATACGTTATGCCCCTTTCAGATTATGCCGATGTTTTATTACGGGGACGGCTTGCGTAGAGATAGAAAAGGATTGAGCAGGTGGCGCAGACGGCAATGGACCAGATCATTGGCCACGCGGTGCTGAATGTTGCGACAGAGAGTAGCGCTCCGGTGAATGCGCCAATGCCAAAACGAAATGTCCCGGCCAGCGACGATGCCGTACCCGCCATATGGGGAAACTCGTCAAGAATGACCGCCATCGCATTAGACGACACCATCGACACACAGCCGACAAATGCCGCAACGCCCAGCACCAGCGCCCAGAACCCGAAGTCAAACTGCGTACTGATAACCAACCAGATGGCCATTGCGAACTGCACATATAGCCCCGTTCGGAACATTGCGAGCGCGCCGACGCGACGTACGAACCGACTGTTAATCATCGTCATGACAAACAGGAAGACGATATTAATCGCGAAGTAGTAGCCAAAGTGCTGCGGCGCTACGTGGTTAAGCTCAATGTAAACGAACGGCCCGGCGCTTAAAAACGAGAACATCCCCGCAAAGCTGAAGCCACTCGCCAGCATATAGCTCAGCACGCGCTTGTGGCGGAACAGCGTGGCGAAGTTGCCGATTGTGGTGCGCAGATGGAATTTCTGGCGATGTTCAGCGGGCAGGGTTTCGTGGATGAGGAAGAAAATCATCGCCGAAGCCAGCAGCGCTGCGATAGCCAGGATCCAGAAAATAGCGTGCCAGCTGAACCACACCAGCACCGCACCGCCCACCATAGGCGCGACCAGCGGAGCAATGGTGGTGATCAGCATGACGAACGACATCATGCGGGAGAACTCTTCTTTCGGATAGATATCGCGCATTAAGGCGTTGATCACCACGCTCGCCGCCGCTGCGGACAAACCGTGCAGGAAGCGCATGAAGATCAGATGGTCGATTGTCTGGGAGAGCGCGCAGGCAATCGCCGCGGCGGCAAACACCAGCGTACCACCCAGCACCACCGGCTTGCGCCCAATGCTGTCAGCCATCGGGCCGTAGAATAGCTGGCCGATGGCAAAGCCAAGTATGTAAGTACTTAGCGTCATTTGCGCGCTGCCCGCAGGCACACCAAATTCAGAGGCGATAACCGGCAGCGCCGGCAGGTACATATCAATCGACAGCGGCATTAACATGGCCAGCAGGCCAAGAATCACCACGATACCGACTGACGAGTTCTGCTTGATACTCAACGGTAACTCCCGAATTTAGCTTTTTGGCATGCCGACGCTGGCAATTTCTTCTGCGGTTAACAGACGGTATTCGCCCGGTTCCAGATCGTCATCCAGTCGGATGCCGCCGATACGCTCGCGGTGCAGACCAATCACGCGATTCCCCACCGCCGCAAACATACGCTTGACCTGGTGGTAGCGCCCTTCGCTGATGGTCAGGCGCACTTCGGTCGGAGTGATCACTTCAAGGGTAGCGGGCTTTGTCAGGTCTTTTTCATTATGTAGCTGAACGCCCTGCGTAAATTGCTCTGCCGTGTCATCGGAAACCGGGGATTCCAAGGTGACCAGATAGGTTTTCTCGCAGTGGTGACGCGGCGAGGTGATGCGGTGCGACCACTGGCCGTCATCGGTCATCAGCACCAGGCCGGTGGTGTCGATATCCAGGCGTCCTGCAGCGTGTAACTTATAGGCGACGGGTACATCGAGGAAATAAAGCACGGTTGGGTGATCGGGGTCTTCCGTTGAGCACACATATCCCTGCGGCTTGTTGAGCATAAAATAGCGTGGGCCGTTTTGCTGGTTCAGCGGATTGCCGTCAAACTCAACCTGGTGTTCAGGGCGCAGTTTGAAAGAGGCGTCACGCACAATTTCACCGTCGATAGTGATACGTTGAGCGCGGATTTCACGGCCAGCAATGGCACGACTTACGTCCAGTTGCTGAGAGATAAATTTATCGAGTCGCATTAAGTCTTGCCTGTGTCATGGAGGTACCGGCATCAATCGCCGGCCGGACCTTACCGCCCGTTTTTGAGGCCAAAATCGTTTGCCTGTTAATTAGTTTGCCAGTATAGCGGGATAGAAAACTCTCTCAAGCTAAAACCCCGTTTCATGCCATAATCGCCGCTGAAGCATTCAATGAACCAATCAATGAAGCCAGATTTCTGATGTCCTTTACTCTACGCCCGTACCAGCAAGAAGCGGTGGATGCCACCCTCGCCCATTTTCGCAAGCACCTTGAGCCTGCTGTTATCGTGCTGCCTACCGGCGCAGGCAAAAGCCTGGTGATCGCCGAGCTGGCGCGAATTGCCCGTGGACGCGTGTTGGTACTTGCTCATGTCAAAGAGCTGGTTGCCCAGAATCATGCAAAATATCGCGCGCTGGGGCTTGAGGCCGATATCTTTGCCGCCGGTCTGTCGCGTAAAGAGAGCCGCGGCAAAGTGGTTTTCGGCAGCGTTCAGTCCGTAGCGCGAAATCTCGACCAGTTTCACGGTGAGTTTTCGCTGCTGATCGTGGACGAATGCCACCGCATCGGCGAGTCCGACGACAGCCAGTATCAGCAAATACTTTCTCACCTGCGAACCGCCAATCCAAAGCTGCGCCTGCTTGGGCTGACCGCAACGCCCTATCGTCTTGGCAAAGGCTGGATTTATCACTTTCATTATCACGGCATGGTGCGCGGCGATGAAAAAGCGCTGTTTCGCGACTGCATCTACGAGCTGCCGCTGCGCTATATGATTAAAAACGGTTATCTGACGCCGCCTGAGCGGCTGGACATGCCTGTTGTGCAGTATGATTTCAGCCGCCTGGAGGCCCAATCCAACGGCTTATTCAGCGAAGCCGATCTTAACCGCGAGCTAAAACAGCAAAAGCGCATCACGCCCCATATCATCAGCCAGATTGTAGAATTTGCCGCCCAGCGGCGTGGCGTGATGATTTTTGCCGCCACCGTTGAACACGCGAAGGAAATAACCGCCCTGCTGCCCGCAACCGACGCCGCGCTGATCACCGCAGACACGCCCGGCCCGGTTCGGGATACGTTGATAGAAGCTTTCAAACAGCAGCAGTTCCGCTATCTGGTCAACGTGGCGGTGCTGACCACCGGTTTTGATGCACCCCATGTGGATTTGATTGCCATCCTACGACCAACGGAATCAGTAAGTCTTTACCAACAGATCGTGGGGCGCGGGCTGCGCCTGTCGCCTGGTAAAACCGACTGCCTGATTCTGGACTATGCCGGTAACCCGCACGATCTCTTTACCCCGGAAGTTGGCAACGCGAAAGGAAAAAGTGACAACGTGCCGGTGCAGGTTTTTTGCCCTTCCTGCGGCTTTGCCAATACTTTCTGGGGCAAAACCACCGTCGACGGCACCCTCATTGAGCATTTTGGCCGCCGCTGTCAGGGCTGGTTTGAAGATGACGAAGGGCATCGCGAGCAGTGCGATTACCGCTTCCGCTTCAAAAATTGCCCGCAGTGCAATGCGGAGAACGATATTGCCGCCCGCCGCTGCCACACCTGTGACCATGTGCTGGTCGACCCGGACGACATGCTGAAGGCGGCGCTGAAGCTGAAAGATGCGCTGGTCCTGCGCTGCAGCGGTATGGCGCTGCTGCAGGGCGGCGATGCGAAAGGCGACTGGCTGAAAATCATCTATTATGACGAGGACGGAGCGGATGTAAGCGAGCGCTTCCGTCTGCACACCCCGGCCCAGCGCATGGCCTTCGAGCAGCTGTTTATCCGCCCTCACAGCCGCGCACCGGGCGTCCCCTTGCGCTGGATAACGGCGGCTGACGTTGTCACCCAGCAGGCGCTCCTGCGCCATCCTGATTTTGTCGTCGCCCGTAAAAACGGCAACTTCTGGAACGTTCGGGAAAAGGTATTCGACTACGAAGGGCGCTACCGTCGGGCAAATGAATTGCGCGGTTAATGGCGATACGCATTGCCCATCCGGCCAGATATGGCTATAATGCCGCCCGCTTTTGCATCCGCAAAGCAGATAACTTACCTGTTGCTGGGTCGCCTGTAGCAGGCTTATTTAGAGAGAAACATTTAATGTTTACTATCAATGTTGAAGAACGCAAAGAGCAGGGCAAGGGTGCGAGCCGCCGCCTGCGTGCAGCAAACAAATTCCCAGCTATTATCTACGGTGGCAAAGAAGCTGCAATCTCTATCGAACTGGACCACGACTCCGTAATGAACCTGCAAACTAAGCCAGGTTTCTACGAAGAAGTTCTGACTCTGGTTGTTAACGGTAAAGAAGTAAAAGTGAAGGTTCAGGCTGTTCAGCGTCACCCGTTCAAGCCAAAACTGTCTCACATCGACTTCGTTCGCGCTTAATCGCGAATCAGGCTCGAAAAAAACCCGCTTCGGCGGGTTTTTTGCTTTAAGCCGCTGCGGTTTCGCAGATTTCAATACTGCTAATATGCATCCCAACGGCAGCCATGATGGTAATAAGCCTGTCGACACTAAACAGCTGTATTTTTCCACGCATCAGTTCAGATACGCGAGGCTGGCTAAGCCCCAGCACTTCTGCGGCCTCCGCCTGGCTAAGTTCTTTACGCTCAATCCAGTTCTGTAAGGCCTGCATAAGCTGCGCACGCACCTTCATGTTTTCTGCTTGCTCGGGGGTGTCACTGATGGCATCCCAGACGCTGTCGAAGGTCTGAATTTTCATTTATTTCTCTCCACAAGCAGCGCACGAAATCGCTGCGCCGCCAGCTCAACATCTTTGCCACGAGTGGTTTGAGTTTTCTTCTGAAAACAGTGAAGCACGTACACCGCTTCTTCAAACTTCGCGACATACATTACGCGATAAATCCCCTGCTCATCCCTGATGCGTATCTCCTTTACTCCCGGTCCTACAGCGGTAAAGGGCCGCCAGTCATCGGGATCAAAACCATGCTGTACTTTATCAAGCTGATACCCGGCCTCTTTTCTTGCATCCATTGGAAACTGCCGCAAATCTGCAAGGCTTGTATCAATGAAACTGACTGGCTTAGGCATTATCACTCCATGATATACGCAATTTCGTATAAATGATAATAGCGATCTGATATTTGGCCTGCCAGATAAAAAAGCCCGCTACGGATAGCGGGCCTCAGGATATGCGGGAGCGATTCCAGAATTCGAACGCTGTTACTTGCCTGAACTGCGGCGCTGGAGCTGATCGCGCAGGTTTGGTGGGGTGCCTTTGATGGTCAGGGTGTCAGTAGCCGGATCCCAGAAGATGCGCTCACCGAGCAGCATGGCGTCGAAGTTAATCGTTAAGCCACCGCCGCTGCCGGCATATTTGGTCAGTTGGCGCAGGGTGCTGCGATCCGCCGGGAAGCTCTCTTCCAGCTCGTAGCCTTTTTCCGCGGTGAACTGCTGGAAGTTTTTGTCATCGACGGCCCACGGCAGCTCATCCGCCAGGGACGACAGCTCGATTTCTTCACCGGCCTGCAGCTGCTCGTTGCAGTAGGCGTATACCTGCTGGCGAGCCGTCTGGCGCTCATTCTTGTCCAGCTGCGCTTCGTTGGTGAAGTCATCCAGCGCCTGTAGCAGGCCTTTGTTCTGCGCTTTGGCATTCAGCCCTTCGCTGGCGCCGAGGAAATCCATGAAGAAATCGGATACCTTACGGCCGACGCGCCCTCTGAGGAAGGTCAGGTAACGGGTGGATTCAGGATTCGTTTCCCATTCGGTCAGATCGACCCTTGCCACGATATCGGCGTGGTTGATATCCAGATAGTGCGTGGAGCTGATATCCAGCTCTTCGTTGACGCGCATGCTGCTCAGGTTGTTGAGCACCGCCACCAGAAGATACTCCACGGCCAGGTAACGATAGTGGCAGAACAGGACGATACCGCCATCCGCAAAGGGATATTTTGCCAGTTCATCACGCAGACGACCGGTCGCCGCACGGCTAAAGGCAAGGAAATCCTCATCCCCTCTGCGCTGTGAACGTAGTGCTTCTGCCAGTTCACTCTCTTCGCTGAACAGGCCGTAAGCTTTATTTTTGGCGCTATACACACGGTGCAGCTCAGCCATCATCTCTTCTACGGCACCGTTAGTTGCCAGCAGGGAATCGCGCAGCACCACTTCAAGCGTCTCTTCGCCACGCTTGATAAGCTGATGCAGGGCAATCTGGTTGATATCCAGACTCATGTTAAACTCTCCTTTTAGACCGGGCGGTATTCAACCACTGCCGGCAGCCTTGTGCAACAGAAGATAAAAATGCAGAAAAAAAGGCGCTGCTACGGTAAGATGACGCCCTTTCCTGAACATAACCGATTCTGAATTTATGCCACAAATATCCCGTTATAGTGATGAACAAGTAGAAGAGCTGTTGGCCGAGCTGGCTGGCGTGCTGGAAAAACACCATGCGCCTACCGATCTTTCCCTGATGGTTCTGGGAAATATGGTCACCAACCTTATCAACACCAGTGTGGCTTCGGCCCAGCGCCGCACGCTGGCTCAGTCCTTCGCGCAGGCGCTGCAAGCCTCCGTGAGTGAAGACAAAGCTCATTAAGGGATTATAGCTACGAGTTATGGTGACTAACCGTCAGCGCTACCGCGAAAAAGTTTCCCAGATGGTCAGTTGGGGACACTGGTTCGCCCTGTTTAATATCCTGCTGGCCACGCTGCTGGGTAGCCGCTATTTGTTCGTCGCCGACTGGCCAACGACGCTGACCGGGCGCATCTTCTCGTACCTGAGCGTTATTGGTCACTTTAGCTTTGTGGTATTTGCGGCGTATCTGCTACTACTCTTCCCGCTGACCTTTGTCGTCATGTCGCAGCGGCTAATGCGCTTCCTGTCGGTGGCTTTTGCCACGGCGGGCCTGACGCTGCTGCTTATCGACAGCGAAGTCTTTACCCGTTTCCACCTCCATCTCAACCCTGTTGTCTGGGAACTGGTGATTAATCCCGATCGGAGCGAAATGGCGCGCGACTGGCAGCTTATGTTTATCAGCGTGCCGGTGATCCTGCTGATTGAGATGCTGTTTGCGACCTGGAGCTGGCAGAAGCTGCGCAGCCTGGGACGGCGCAGACACTTTGCCAGACCGCTCGTGGCCCTGTTCTTTGTGGCCTTCTTCAGCAGCCATATTTTGTACATCTGGGCGGATGCGAATTTCTATCGCCCGATCACTATGCAGCGCGCAAACCTGCCGCTGTCCTATCCGATGACGGCCCGTCGCTTCCTCGAGAAGCACGGCCTGCTGGATGCAAAAGAGTACCAGCGTCGTCTCGTTGAGCAGGGTAATCCGGAGGCGGTATCGGTACAGTACCCACTGAGCAACCTGCAGTTCAGCGATATGGGTACCGGACATAACGTGCTGCTGATTACCGTTGATGGCCTGAACGCCTCGCGCATAGCCAAAGACCTGCCTTCCCTTAATCAGTTCGCCCAGAGCAACGTGAACTTCACGCAGCACATGAGCGCGGGTAACGGGACGGATAACGGCATCTTCGGCCTGTTCTACGGTATTTCACCGGCCTATATGGACGGTGTGCTTTCCGCCCGCATTCCGGCCGCGCTGATCACCGCGCTTAACCAGCAGGGCTATCAGCTCGGCCTGTTCGCATCTGACGGGTTTAACTCGTCCATGTATCGTCAGGCGCTGCTCTCTGACTTCTCTTTACCGTCGGCCAAAAGCCAGTCGGACAGCGAAACCGCCTCGCAGTGGATCAACTGGCTGAACCAGTACGCATCCGAAGACAACCGCTGGTTCTCCTGGATTGCCTTTAACGGCACCAGCATTACCGACGACAGCAATCAGCAGGCCTTCACCCGCCGCTATGCCCGCGCGGCCCATAATGTGGATGCACAGATTCAGCGGGTGCTGGACGGCCTGAAGGCCACCGGCAAGCTCGAGAATACCGTGGTGATCATCACCGCCGGTCATGGCGTGCCGCTAGGCAGCGACAGGGACTCCTTCGCCTGGTCACGTTCACGTATTCAGGTCCCGCTGGTCATTCACTGGCCAGGCACGCCGGCACAAATCGTCGGCAAGCTGACCGATCATCAGGATATTATGACGACCCTGATGCAGCGTCTGCTGCATGTTAAAACCCCGCCGAATGAGTATTCGCAGGGTGAAGATTTGTTTGCCGCCACCCGTCGTAATAACTGGGTAGTGGGTGCGGATAACAACAGCCTGGCGGTGACTATGCCGCAGATGACTCTGGTACTGGATAATAACGGTAACTACCGCATCTATGATTTGCAGGGCGAGCGCGTGGAGGAGACTAAGCCGCAGCTGGGGCTTCTGCTTCAGGTTCTGACGGATGAGAAGCGCTTCATCGCTAACTGATTGTCTATTTATAAGGCACTTAGCATGGCATCATCTTGCAATGACCGACAAAAGCGGTAATATTTTTACCCAGTTGTCGGCACGTAGCGCAGCCTGGTAGCGCATCGTCATGGGGTGGCGAGGGTCGAGAGTTCGAATCTCTCCGTGCCGACCAAATCTTTTATCCAGGACAAAGGGTTAATCGAAAGATTAGCCCTTTTTCTTTTTCTGCAGCCCCTTGCCCACAGCGGCCTCCTTCCTCGCTCAGGCTAGATTTGTGGCTTAGACCCCTTCCCTGTGCACCGCTCTAAACCGTACTATTAATGTTCAATTCCATCATGGAGCGGAGGAAATTGAATGCCGGTAGATGAAAGCATAGAACCCACATCAGGTACGCGGATCCAACCCGGAGGGGTAAGACAGCTGACGACAGGAGAAATAGCCTTAGCAAAAAACTTATACGGTTATAGCATTAAATACAGCCAGGTTTGGGTACACAGAGAAAGCTATCTGCCCTTTAATTTGCAGCCTGTCGACGTTGCAATGAGTCCGAACGGCGAGATGTGGTTCAGAGAAGAGACCTACTCCCCGGACTTTTCTTTAGAATTCAAAATCGATAAAAAACACAGATTTATGCATGAGATGATGCATGTCTGGCAATCCCACAAAGGTATGTTCGTCAGAACCAGGGGACTATTCTCACGTTTCGCCGATTACACTTACAGCCTGGATAAAGCTGATTTACTTCACTATGGATTAGAGCAGCAGGCTTCGATAGTCAGTGATTATTGGCTCTTGCTTAACATGGGTTTTGAAGGGAGAAAAGGATTATATGATTATCGAGATTACGATCCTCATGAGTCGATATATTCTCTGATAGCCAGATACAAGGCAGTATTAAAAGGATTTCCCGGATGAAACGACTAATTATTTTACTATCATTCCTGCTGTCAGGCTGTCCGGGCGGAAACCCGCCCCCTCATCCAAGAGCTACGTTCATTGATGGTGAACATCTTTGCTTCAGTTTAGATAGCAAAGATGTGCTCGATTATTATCGCATTGAATCAAATGAAAATATAAAAAATAGCCTGATAACATATGAAGATGACTTACATCTTTCTTACCCCAATGATTGTATAAGTTTCAAATGGCGCTACGGATATTCGTATGCCATTACGTATAGCCTAAATAACAACAAATATGTGCATGAATTTTTTATAGATAACAATGGACGTTTAACCCATCTGGGAGATTTATAATGTCATTACCCGCGTATTTATTTCTTTACGATGAAAAAGGCATGCTAGTCAAGGGCAACTGCACGGCCCCTGGCAGGGAGGGCGCTATCGAAGTGATGAACAGCAGCTATGGGATTAAACTCGGTGTGGACAGCTGCACCGGTAACATGACGGGCGCCCGGCAGCACGATCCCTTTGTTATTCATAAACAGCTTGATAAAGTCAGCCCCTGGCTTGCCGTCGCCGCTTGCGAATCAAAAAGGCTGCAGAAAGCGGTAATCCACTATTATGAGATCGTAGACGCCGGAATAGAAACCGAGGTTTATCGGGTGACGTTAGAAAGCGTTGTCATCGCCTCTTTAGATTTCAGCCACGTTTATTACCCCGGCAGTACAGCACCGAATATGCATGAAGTGGTTGGTTTCAGATCCAGAGGAATTGAGTGGAACTACCTTAAAGGCAATATTAAATATGATGATGCCTGGATAAAACTTCAAAACAGGGAGCAGAACAATCCATAACTGAAAGGGGCGTTAAGCCCAAGCCCCTTGCGTTTAATTAACAGATGTTGCATCAAAGCAGGAAAATTGTCGCCAGTCCGAGAAATATAAAGAAGCCGCCGGTATCCGTCAGGGCGGTGATCATCACGCTGGAACCTACCGCCGGATCTTTTCCGAGCCTGGTCATGATCATGGGGATCAGCACGCCCATTAATGCCGCGACCAGCAGGTTTAAAACCATCGCCAGCGTCATCACCCCACCCAGTGCGGGATCGTCATACAATAGCCAGGTGACGGTGCCCATTACCCCACCCCAGACAATCCCGTTGATCAGCGCCACGCCCAGCTCGCGAAAAACTAAAAACGAGTAGTTACCCGCCTGGATATGCTGCAGGGCCAGCGCGCGAACAATCATGGTAATGGTTTGGTTGCCAGTGTTGCCACCGATCCCCGCCACAATCGGCATTAGCGAGGCCAGGGCCACCAGCTGCGAGATGGTATGTTCGAACATCCCGATGACGCGCGAGGCAACGAACGCCGTGCAAAGGTTTATCGCCAGCCATGCCCAGCGCGCTTTAACCGCCTTGCTCACCGGTGCAAAAACATCTTCTTCCGCGCTTAAGCCACCCATGCGGCGTAAATCGCTATCCGTTTCCTCATAAACTACGTCAATGATTTCATCGATGGTAAGGCGACCCATCAGCCTGCCCGCAGCGTCGATGACGGCGGCGCTGATAAGGTTATCCCTTTCAAAGGTGCGGGCCGCAGTCTCGTCGTGATCTTCGGGGGCAAAGCACGTCGGGTTATCATCCATCACCTTCAGTACAGGTGTTTCAGGGGAGTGAAGCAGGATGGTGGTCAGACCCAGTTCGCCCAACAGCGTCTTGTCGCGGCTGGTGACAAACAGTTTATCGGTGTTTTCCGGCACCCTGCCACGCAGGCGGAGATAACGCTGAACAACGCCCAGCGTAACGTCGGCACGTACGGTTATCACCTCAAAGTCCATGATCGCGCCGACGCTGTGCTTGTCGTAGTGCAGGACTTTCCGCACCTGGGTGCGTGAATCCTGAGGTAGCGTAGACAGCAGGCGCCCCATCAGGTCACGGGGGAGATACTGCGCAAGATAGATCTGGTCGTCGATATCGAGCGGGGCCAGCGCTCTCAGCAGCTCTTTATCGCTCATATCTTCGATAAGGTCGTCCCAGACGGTTTCTGACGCTTCAATCAGTACCGGTCCGCGCTTGCTTTCTTTGACCAGGCTCCACAGCGCGTCACGCTCTTCGCTGGGCAGCGCTTCGAGCACGTCCGCAAGGTCAGGGGCCGGCAGCCGGGTAACCAGTTCGACAAGTTCGTTAATATCCTGCTCTGGCGTTTGCGCATCGGGCGAAGGTAAACGCCCGAGAAGGCCGCTGGCGACGGCTTTATTGGTGAGAAGGATCTGGAGGATTCGGGCGCGATCTTCGGCGCGCTCTCTGGTGCTGTACTTAGGCGTGGCTGACATCTTGCGTTTTTCCCTGATAACGACGACGTTAGTTATAGCTTTAAGCCGCCCAGAAAACAAAAAACCAGCCTTTAACAGCTGGTTTTTTAATATTTAACTTCCCGTTCTGGCTACCGCATCCCGGGATGCGCTGTCACGTTCGTGCCCGGTCAGTTCGCTAAGCTGCCCTTTACGCATCTCCAGCAGGCGATCGGCGTGGATAAAGTAGTGGTCGTCGTGGCTGATGGCGAAAATCGTTTTGCCCATCTGCTGCATCAGCGGCAGCAGCTCCTGGTAAAACTCCCGGCGGAAGTGGGGATCCTGATCGGCGGCCCACTCGTCGAGCAGGATAATGTCCCGCTCTTCTGCCAGCGCCAACAGCAACGCCACGCGTTTTTTCTGCCCTTTGGAGAGCTTCAGATTGAGGATGGTGCTGTTGTCCAGCTCCAGCTTTTCGCTCATTTTCAGGCGTTCAAGCCAGCTGGCAACCAGCTCGGGCTTAGCCTGTGCACCCTGCTGCCCCAGCAGCCGGTCGAACAGCCAGACGTCGGTAAAGACCGCGGAGAAGAGCTTGCGGTAGTCGTCCATACTGCCGGCGTCGATCTGCCTGCCGTCGAGGTAAATCGCGCCGGAAACCGGGTGATAAAGGCCGGTCAACAGCATCGCCAGCGTCGATTTTCCGCTGCCGTTGCCGCCAATCAGGAAGATGAGTTCGCCGCGTTCAATCTTCAGATTCAGCGGCCCGACGGAAAAGGCGTTGTCGCCATATTTAAAGACGACGTCGCGCATCTCCAGCGTCTGCCACTGCCCCGCTTCTTTAGAGCGAGGGAAAGTCGCGTCGTAAGGGGCGAGCTCAAATTTTTTCAACTTGTTGAACGCCACCTGTGCGCTTAGCAGCGTCGGCAGCGCACCAACGGCGGAAAGCATCGGCGTACGCAGGAAAAGCAGCGTCAGCGAGAAGGTCGCAGCGACGTTAGTATCCGACCAGCCGAGGCTATTAGCCATCCAGAACACCAGGCCAATCACGCCCAGCATCATAATATTTGACCAGTTAACGGCGCTCAGGTGGAAGGTGTCGGCGCGAATAATATGGCTGCGGTAATCGCTGGCGTGAGGAACATAGGTATCTTCGTAAAGGCGTTCAGCACGCTCGCGGTTCAGCGCCAGCTCTTTACGGCCTTCGATAACCGTCTGGTAATCGTTATAAAGCTGATCCTCGATGTCGCGCAACCTGGCGAGATGCTTATAGACGCGGGCCACCAGCACGAAGCCGCCGAAAATCGTAATCGCCACCCAGACGGCGGTCACCGCCAGCATTTTTGGCGAGAGCCACGCCAGATACGCGGCAGAACCGAAGGTCAAAATGATCCCCTGCACCAGCTCGGGCAAGCGCACGAAGGCGATGGTGATGTTACGCACGTCACTGGTCAGGCCCGCTAGCAGCGCAGCGCTGCCAAGCTGCTCAACGCGCTCGACGTGGGTGTCCATCAGGCGCTTAATGAATTCACTGCGCAGGCGGTAGACGAAATGGTGGCCGAGCGTGGTAAGCGCCAGCTGCGAGCCAAGCGTTACCGCCATCAGAAGCAGCAGCAGACCGAGGAACTCGGGGAGTACCGACAGAGAAATATCCGGGGTTTCAATCAGCCGCTGGTTGATAAAGGCAATCAGGCCGATGCCCAGCGCGGCGCTGGCGAGGCTCAGGACCATCACCATGATAAATGGCCAGCGGTACTGCCGGTAAACTACGCGTAAAAGTTCCATCACTCACTACCCGAAAACAAAAACAGCGAGCAGTTTAAACGGCAACGCGTCCACAGCAAGAATAATTCTTATTTTTATTCGCTTTTTGATGTACTGCGAAAGGTGAGGTTGTACCGGACCTCGCCCGTGGCAGCATGTTGTCCCGGCTTGAGCGGTAAAATACCGTGGTAAAACAGGCGTGACGCCCCGCCCCAGACTACAACGTCGCCGTGCTCCAGCATTACTCTTTGAAGGGGATCGTTACGTTTCAGTCCGCCAAACTGAAAAACTGCGGGCAGGCCGAGCGAAACGGAAACGATGGGCTGCTGCAGGTTCGGCTCGTCCTTATCCTGGTGCAGCGACAGCTTCGCCCCGGGGACATAGCGGTTGATAAGACAGGCATCTGGTGAGAAGCCGGGATAGCCTGCTGCGGCAGAAGCGGCATCGGACAATGCCCGGAAAACCTGTGGCATAGCGGGCCAGCGTTTTCCGGTAAGTGGGTCGTCCGGGGAATAGAGGTAGCCGTACCGATCAGTCGTCCAGCCTCTCTCGCCGCAGTTAGTCATCGCCACTGACATGGTATAGCCGCCCGGCGTGACCATCTGGCGAAACGGTGAGCGCCGGGCAACGTCCGCAATCTGCGCAATTAGCTCGTCTGCCTGAGAGCGGGCGAATCGCCGCAGGATCATGGCTCCGTCCGCCAGCGGCTCCTGCCAGGGAGATTCATCCGCAAAGAGATCCAACATTATTCTTTCCTCTGCTGCGCTTCCAGATCAAGAAGCAGCTGCTTGCGCTCAACGCCCCAGCGATAACCGGAAAGCGCGCCGTCGTTGCGCACAACACGATGGCAGGGGATAACGACGGCCAGCCGGTTTGCGGCACAGGCCCCCGCCACTGCCCTGATCGCTTTCGGATTACCCATTCGTTCGGCAATCTGCCGGTAGCTGACCGTTTCGCCCACCGGAATAGCCCGCAGCGTCTGCCAGACCTGCCGCTGGAATGCCGTACCCTGGATATCAAGGGGCAATTCGAATGCCCGGCCAGGATGGTCAAGATAGCTCACCACGCCTGCGACACGCTTCGCAAACGCCTCGTTGCCCGCTGCCACGGTAGCCTGCGGAAACAGCGACTCCAGTTCGGCAATTAATTCTTCTGGCGCGTTACCTAACAGTATGGCGCAAATCCCCCGCTCGCTCTCGGCAACCAGAAACTCGCCCAGCTGGCAGGTGCCCACAACAAACTGGATGGTCGCGCTTTTGCCGCCCTGGCGATACTGACGAGCCGTCATGCCCAGCGTGGTATCGGCCTGTTGATAGAAACCGCTGCCCGACTGAAAACCAGCGTCATAGGCGGCCTGGGTAACGGTATCACTTTTCGTAAGCTGCTCGCGCAGCCGCCGGGCGCGCAGCGCCTTTTGCCAGGCGGAGGGGGTCACGCCGACGATACTTTTAAAGATGCGATGGAAATGAAAAGGGCTCATTGCCATGCTGGCAGCCACGGCTTCAAGCGTCAGGCTCTCCGGGCTGGCCTCCATGATGCGGCACGCCTGCATGATGCGTTCCACACGCTGCTGATCCGGGGCGAGCTTATCCGGTTGGCAGCGTTTGCAGGGGCGAAAACCTGCCGCTGATGCCGCGTCAGGACTCTGGAAAAAAAGCACATTTTTGCGCAGCGGATGACGCGCGGTACAGGAAGGACGGCAGAAAATACCGGTCGTCCTGACGGCAAAAACAAACTCACCGTCAGCCTGGCCATCTCGGGTTTCCACGGCCTGCCAGCGGCGCTCATCAGCGGTAACGTCATTCTTCGTTTTCATGACCTGCTCCTCTGTTTGCTGTCACAGGATGACTTTGCCACGCTTGCAGGGACGGAAAACCCACATTCTTGCTTTCTAATTCTACTCGCCCAGCAGGAAGGTTTTAAACTGCGGCGACATCCAGGTAGAGAAACCGTCGCCCTCTTTAGTAATAAGGTAGACCGCCAGGCCCTCATTCTGGGCAACCTGCTTCGCTTTTTCCGTACCGAGGACCATCAGCCCCGTGTCCCAACCGTCGGCTTCCAGCGCCGTAGTGGCGATAACCGTGGCGGATACCAGCCTGTGCTGGATAGGTGCCCCGGTCGTCGGGTCGATAACGTGCGACAAGCGTTTGCCATCCAGCTCGTAGTAATTGCGGTAGCTGCCCGAGGTGCTGATCCCGTGACCGTTCAGATCGACCACCGCCTGTACGGCGTTTTCCCGGTCGGTCGGTTTCTGAATCGCCACGCGCCAGGCCTTGCCGTCCGGGTTAGTGCCACGCGTCACCACCGCTCCACCGACGGAAACCAGATAGCGGCCAATGCCGTTTTGCTCCATCAGGCGCGCCAGGTGGTCTGCAGCGTACCCCTCCCCTACGGTTGAGAGATCGACATACAGACCCGGCAGATTTTTTTGCAGCCACTGCTCGCCTGCCTGATTAATCACTTTCAGGTGCTGCAGGCCGGTCAGTGCCCTTGCCGCGGCAATCTGAGCTTGGTCCGGCGTCTTCACCGGCTGTTTATCCGGGCCGAACCCCCACAGGTTAACCAGCGGACCAACCGTAATATCCATTGCGCCATCGGTTTTCGCGCCAATTCGCAGCGAGAGCGTCACGATGTCGCTCATCCCTTCGCTGACCCGGTAAGGTTCGGTACTGCGGGACTGGTTAAAACGCGACAGCGCGGAATCTGATTTATAAGTCGACAGCAGGCGGTCGTCGGCGTCCAGCTGAGCCTGAATTTTCGCGCGTAGCTCGCTCTGGCGGGTTTTATCGACGCCTGCCAGGCTGGCACGCCAGAAGGTGCCCATGGTTTTACCTTCCAGCACCATACCCGTGCTTTCTTTGGCTGGCTGATTATCGCACCCGGCAAGTACAAGAAGTGCCACGGCGAACAGGCCACGGCGAAGCAATTGTCGTTCCATTGGTGTCTTTCTCCAGTTCTGAGGCGCAAGAGTATACCAAAAGGGGAAAGGGATGAGGCAAAGCGGAAGTTTTGTTGAGCTTACAGAAAGAACAAAGGCGCCCTGAGGCGCCTTTGACAACGAATGTCGGACTTAGAACTGGTAAACCAGACCCAGTGCAACGATATCGTCGGTACCTATGCTAGAAGCGCGGGTGAAATCGTTTTCGTCCAGCAGGTTGATTTTGTAATCAACATAGGTGGACATGTTTTTGTTGAAGTAGTAAGTCGCGCCAACATCAACATATTTCAGCAGGTCCTGATCGCCGTAACCTTCGATGTCCTTACCTTTGGACTGCAGGTAAGCCACGGAAGGACGCAGACCGAAGTCAAACTGGTACTGAGCAACAACTTCGAAGTTCTGTGCTTTGTTAGCAAAGCCCAGGTCGCCTGCGCGAGTTGCGTTGTAGGTCTGAGTGAACTGAGTTGCCAGGTAAACGTTGTTCGCGTCGTATTTCACGCCGCCGGTGTAAGTTTCAGCACGGTCACCTTCGCCAAGCAGCATTTCATTCTGGTCAGTCGTACGCTTGGAGCTGGCGATTGCAGAACCTACGCTAAAGCCTTCGCCCAGATCGTAAGTCAGGGAGCCGCCGAAGCCGTCACCGTTCTGACGCTGTGCGCCACGGCCGTTGTTGGTCGCGCCGCCGCCTTCACCAGATGGACTGCCGTTTTTACCCTGGTACTGAAGAGCAAAGTTCAGGCCGTCAACCAGACCGAAGAAGTCGGTGTTACGGTAAGTAGCAACGCCGTTAGCACGGGATTGCAGGAAGTTGTCGGCACCGTATGTATCGCCGCCGAACTCTGGCAGAACATCGGTCCAGGAAGTTACGTCGTAAACAACGCCGTAGTTACGACCGTAGTCGAAAGAGCCGTAGTCAGCAAAGCGCAGACCAGCAAACGCCAGACGAGTCCAGGAGTTGTTTTCGCTTTCAGCGCTGTTGCCCTGAATCTGGTATTCCCACTGACCGTAACCGGTCAGCTGGTCGTTTACCTGAGTTTCGCCTTTGAAGCCCAGACGCATATAAGTCTGGTCGCCGTCTGCGCCGTCGTCATCAGAGAAGTAGTGCAGGCCATCAACTTTACCGTACAGATCTAATTTGTTGCCGTCTTTGTTATAAATTTCGGCCGCATGAGCGGTGCCTGCTACCAGCAGAGCTGGAACCAGGAGGGACAGTACTTTAACTTTCACGTTATTAACCCTCTGTTATATGCCTTTTTATATGCCACTGCTTACTGATTAGCCTCTAATCAGTCGGCGACACATTGTCCGAAACAAATCCAGATTAATCCAACAAGAATATGATACTAAAACTATATAGATGTTTCAAACATCAATGCGGATGTTTCAGGATGTGAATTTCAGGGAACTTTTTCTAGCACAAATAGCTAAAAACATAAGCACTAATAATCAAAAAACCATAAAAAAATAATAAAATCAATTAATTACATAATCAACAAGCAAGTAGCACTGAATGACAAAATATTTTCACAATTAATCTATAAAATACTAACCGCTATCATCATTAACTTTATTTATTACCGTCATTCAGCTCTGAATGCCTGTTTATTCCTATTAATGCCGGATGCTTGCATCCGGTTTTTTTTACTCTTCTTTACGTAACTTTAATAGTTTTGTGCTACGCGCTAAAAACATAACCACTATTAAGTAATCACCTGACGAAATAAAATTCCCACCATTGGCTATCAAGATAATTCTTAGGCGTGTTACTCTTTGAAAACAATCTGTTCAGGACATTAAGCTGTACGCCTGCCGACCAATTAGTACAAAAAAGAGCATCAGGATGTCTTTTTGAACCTCTCGTCCAGGCGGCTTTTTCGATGGCTTCTCAATAACCTGGCAAAGTACAGTTTTGCCCGTATACTCCATGTGTTTAAAACAGAGACGATGACGCCAACGCCCGTTAAAGGTATTCTACGGGCGGGTGCGTTTAATGCGTCCCTCACGGTTGCAGCGCCTGCGACAGGCAGGTGCCATGGTAAGTTTTCTTGAGTGGCGAGTTTTCGCCTGGTTACGCGCTAATAATGAGTCAGTCAGACGGCATGATCCCGAATAAATTTTCCCTCATCCCCGGCAATATCACGCGCTTCTTTCTGTTGTTGATCGTTGTGCTGCTTGTTGCTATGGGAGTGATGGTACAGAGCGCCGTTAACGCCTGGCTGAAAGACAAAAGTTACCAGATAGTCGACATCACCCATGCGCTACACAAACGTGTCGATACCTATCGCTATGCCACATGGCAGATCTACGACAATATTGCGGCCACCCCGGCCTCATCGACGGGTGACGGTTTGCAGGAAACGCGCCTGCGCCAGGACGTTTACTATCTGGAAAAGCCCCGCCGTAAAACCGAAGCGCTGATTTTTGGCTCCCATGACAGCTCCACCCTTGAGATGACGCAGCGAATCTCCAGCTATTTGGATACGCTCTGGGGCGCTGAAAGCAGCCCATGGTCAATGTATTATCTCAATGGCCAGGATAACAGCATGATCCTGGTCTCGACCCTGCCGCTGAAAGATCTCTCATCAGGCTTCAAAGAAACCGGCGTCGGCACCATCGTCGATTCCCGCCGGGCAGAGATGCTGCAGCAGGCCAATGCGCTGGATGAACGCGAAAGCTTCTCTCGCCTGCGCCGTTTGGCCTGGCAGAATGGGCACTACTTTACCCTGCGTACCACCTTTAACCAGCCGGGGCATCTGGCCACGGTTGTCGCCTTTGATCTGCCGATCAACGATCTTATTCCTCCTTCGATGTCTCTTGACAGCTTCCAGCTGGAACCCGATGACTCGCTTTCAGCGCCTCTGGCAACTGATAAAGAGGGCCCGGACAGCGTCACCATCAACTTTAATAGCGCTCGTATCGAGATAGCTTCCCCGCTGGCCAGCACGCATTTACGTCTGGTCTGGCAAGTGCCGTTTGGCACACTGCTGATGGACACCCTGCAAAACATTTTGCTGCCGCTTCTGCTTAATATAGGGCTGCTGGCGCTGGCGCTGTTTGGCTTTACCACCTTCCGCCAGCAGGCCCCGCGCGCCGCTGAAACAACAGTGGGTGTCAGTAATGAACTGCAAACCCTGCGCGCATTAAATGAAGAGATTGTCGCCCTGCTGCCGCTGGGCCTGCTGGTGCATGACCTCGATGCCAACCGAACGGTGATCAGCAATAAAATTGCCGATCACCTGCTGCCGCATCTCAATCTGCAAAATATCATCGCTATGGCAGACCAGCATCAGGGCGTGATTCAGGCCACCATCAACAACGAACTCTATGAGATTCGCCAGTTCCGCAGCCAGATCGCGCCCCGCACGCAAATTTTTGTTATCCGCGATCAGGACAGGGAAATCCTCGTTAATAAGAAGCTCAAACAGGCCCAGCGCCTGTATGAGAAGAATCAGCAGGGCCGTGTGGCCTTTATGCAACACATCGGAGAAGCCTTGCAGTTACCGGTAAAAAACCTTGCAGAGAGTGCAGCAAAAATCAATACTCCGGAACACATCCATCTTGCGAATGAAGCACAAACTATTATTCGCCTTGTTGATGAAATCCAGCTATTGAACCAGCTTGAAACCGATAGCTGGAAAATTAACGCCACGGAGTTTGCGATTCAGCCGCTGGTGGATGAAGTCGCGCTGGAGATGCTGCCGATCATAAAGCGTAAGGGTCTGCAACTGCTGATTAATAACCAGCTGCCGGCTGACGAGGTGCGTCATGGTGACCGTGAAGCGCTGCGCAAAATATTGCAGCTGCTGCTTCATTACTCCGTGACCACCACGCAGATTGGTAAAATAACGCTTGAGATATGTGAAGAAGAATCCGCGCCGGAGCGCCTGCTGTTCCGCGTGCTGGACACCGGAGAAGGCATCGGAAACGATGAAATCGACAACCTGCATTTCCCATTCCTCAACGAAACGAGTGAAGACCGCTACGGCAAAGCCCACGGCCTGACGTTTTATCTGTGCGATCAGCTTTCTCGTAAGCTTGGTGGACATCTCTCCATCAAGTCTCGCCAGGATATCGGCACGCGTTACAATCTGCATGTTTTAATGACCGCAGAACCGCAGCCGGACGACCAGAATGAGAAACTGCTGGATGAAGTGGTGGCAATGCTGGATATTACATCCAACGAAGTGCGTCACATCGTCACCCGCCAGTTGGAAAACTGGGGTGCGGATTGCATCACGCCCGACGAAAGATTAGCCAGTCAAGAATTTGATATCTTCGTCACTGATAATCCGTCTAATCTTACATCTTCAGGCTTGCTTTTAAGCGATGATGAAAACGGAATGCGGAAAATAGGCCCTGGCCAGTTCCGGGTTAACTTTAATATCAGCGCGGCTTTGCAGGATGCGGTGCTAGGGCTGATAGAAGAGCAGCTGACGCGTGAAGAGTTGCCCGAGTCGCCGTCAGGCGGTGACGAAACCGCACAACTCCATGCCAGCGGCTATTACTCGCTGTTTGTCGACACGGTACCGGAAGACGTCAGTAGATTATATACTGAATCAGCAGCAAGCGATTTTGCTGCACTGGCGCAAACGGCGCACCGCCTTAAAGGCGTGTTTGCTATGCTAAATCTGGTACCGGGCAAGCAGTTATGTGAAACGTTAGAGCATCACATTCGCGAGAGTGATGTTGCCAACATACAAAAATATATCAGCGACATTGACGCTTACGTCAAAAGTTTGCTGTAGCAAGGTAGCCTATTACATGAACAGTATGAACGTAATTATTGCCGACGACCATCCGATTGTCCTGTTCGGCATTCGTAAATCACTCGAGCAGATCGAGTGGGTGAATGTTGTCGGTGAGTTTGAAGATTCCACAGCACTTATCAATAACTTACCAAAATTAGACGCGCACGTGCTCATTACCGATCTCTCCATGCCTGGAGATAAATACGGCGATGGCATCACGCTGATTAAATACATCAAGCGTCACTTCCCATCAATTTCCATCATTGTGCTAACGATGAACAATAACCCGGCGATTCTAAGCGCCGTGCTGGATCTGGATATCGAAGGGATTGTGCTGAAGCAAGGCGCACCAACCGATCTGCCTAAAGCGCTGGCCGCTCTGCAGAAAGGCAAGAAATTCACGCCGGAGAGCGTCTCCCGCCTGCTGGAGAAAATCAGCGCTGGCGGTTACGGCGACAAGCGTCTGTCGCCTAAAGAGAGCGAAGTGCTGCGCCTGTTCGCGGAGGGTTTCCTGGTCACAGAGATTGCCCGTAAGCTGAACCGCAGTATCAAAACCATCAGTAGTCAGAAAAAGTCAGCGATGATGAAACTGGGCGTTGAGAACGATATTGCCCTGCTGAACTATCTCTCCTCGGTAAGCCTGTCTCCGGCTGACAAAGACTAACTTCTTCTGAGCCCCCTCTCCCGGGGGCTGTTTCTTATATGGCGGCGATTTAAGCCCGACCCAACATCCTCGCGTCAACTTCTATGAATGGCCCATCTCCGGCGTCGCTGTAGGTTTCAAAGCGATGCGTTTTCCGAAGTTATTTCTGGCTTAAAGCGACACCCTGTTCCCGGCTTAAATCGCTCCGGTTTTTGCCCTTCAGGCAGGGTCACGTTGTCGGGAACAACGTGAGAGAGCGATCGTCGGACAAAATAGTGAAGCATTTTGAACAACGCTTGCGTTGGCCACGAAGTGGTTCGGCACAAAGTGCCGAATAAACGAATCGCGAACGACCCTGCATGTTGGGTTAAAACCGGAGTTTACCGCTTCAGCGGCGATTTATTTGCCGGGCGCCGGGGTCGTCAGGGGGATGGCGTAATCCCCATGACACGTTCACCGTTAACAACGGTTACAGAGATAAACAGACGTTAAGGTGAACGGAATGGCAACGGAGATATCAGAGTTCACTCTGACTGATTGCCAGAGTGAGTTGTGACTAAGAGACAACTCCTGCGGGAGGGGAAGCCTTTGGCTTTACATCCCGCGCTTATACTCTTCCGCTTCTTACCCGCGCCGCATAGACCGCCAGCGTCTGCTTAATCACGTCCAGCGTCACCGGTTTCGACAGGCAGCTGTCCATGCCCGATTCAATACAGCGCTGTTTTTCTTCGGCAAGGGCGTTCGCCGTCACGCCGATCACCGGCAGCGTCAGGCCCAGCTGACGAATACGTTGCGTCAGGCGATAGCCATCCATGTTTGGCATGTTCACATCGCTCAGCACGATATCAATATGGTTTTTGCTCAGCACGTTGAGCGCATCCACCCCGTCATTGGCCGTCTTACACTGGTAGCCCAGCGATCCCAGCTGATCCGCAAGCAGGCGGCGATTTATCGGATGATCGTCAACCACGAGGATCATCATGTCGTCGTTCTGCTCGTTGATCTGCGCCGGAGACGGCAGCGCGGAGGGGCTACCAGGCACGTCAACATCAATACTGTAGATACGGCCCAGTAGCGTCAGTAGATCGTGGGGCGCCGCCACGCTGTGTACCCAGCAGCCCGGCGACTGCTCCTGAGGAATGCCGATGTGGCGACGGCAGAAGATAATCGCCGCACGCCCTGACCATGGCGTTTCCAGCGCGTCGTCGGTGATCAGTACGTCGTCACTGCCGGGCGTCTCCCCGCTGTAAATGCCGGTTTGAATGTTATTCATGGACAGCAGCGATTCCAGATAGCCGCTTAAAGAGGCATTTCTGACCGCCAGCCAGCAGCGCTTCTTAGCCAGTCCGTCAACCTGCGCGTGCGGAGCAGCCACGGCTGAATAAAGCGGTATACGGATTGTGAACTGGCTGCCCATCCCCGCTTCGGTATCAACCGAGATATCGCCGTCCATCATGCTGATAAGTTTTTCGCAAATAGCCAGGCCCAGCCCGGTCCCCTGGAAGTTACGCTGCACCCCGGTACCCACCTGGAAGAACGGATCGAACAGACGCGTCACTTCTTTGCCCGGTATCCCAACGCCGGTATCCCGCACCCGGAAGCTCAGGTAATCCCCGGTTACCGACACGTGCAGAATAATACAGCCTACATCCGTGAACTTAATGGCGTTGCTCAGCAGGTTAGAGATCACCTGCTGCAGACGCATCGGATCGCCCTGCAGCGTCAGCGGCACGTCCGGCTCGATGAAACAGTAAAGCCCCAGCTGCTTGCGCACCACCAGCGGCAGATAGTTGGCGGTGATGTGGCTCATCACTTCACGCGGTGAGAACTCGCGCGGTTCAATCTTCAGCTGTTCGGATTCAATTTTCGAGAAGTCCAGAATGTCGCTGATGATTTTCAGCAGCAGGCTGGAGGAGTTGTTCATCGCCGTCACCAGGCGATCCACCCCTTTCGGCAGCGCTTTGGTTTGCAGCAGATCCAGGTTACCGATGATGCCGTAGAGCGGCGTGCGCAGCTCATGGCTGACGGTAGCAAGGAACATGGATTTGGACTGGCTCGCCTGTTCGGATGCCTGCGCCATCTCCTGCAATGACTCTTCCATCTTCACTCGCGCGCTGACGTCTACCAGCACACAAATCGCTACGTTTTCATTGCGATAGCGTGAATGCACGAAGCTTATTTGCAGGTTGGTGTGATTGCTGGTCAGCACGTCGACAAAATTAACCTGCTGGCCACAGATGATTTTGGTGAGCTGCTGCCGGTCTTCATGGGTCAGCATGTTCAGGTAGTTGTGGGCGAGCTCGTTACTCAGAATATTCGTGCCGTCCTGGGTGCGCAGGATACAGATACCTACCGGCGCCGAGGCAACAATTTTGCGGTTGAACTGCTCGTGCTCTTCCAGACGCTGGGCGTCGTTTTCCGCCGGGATAAATATCCTTCGCTCATACATGCGCGCAAGCGTAAACAGCGCGCCCCCCACCAGCACATTCAGCAGCACCGCATTGAGTATCAGCATGCGGATGCGTTCAAGCACGGTATCAACCGGCACGGAATAGATAACGCTCAGGGACGACGGCGGCAGGTTCTTCTTCAGCACCAGCTGCTTAAAGCCTGACGAGTAGCCAAACCAGTTGCGCTCCTGCACCCAAGGCGCCTGGGGCTCGATGCTGGTCTCCGAGCCGGTCAGGGAGATCAACGGATGGTTATTCTCATCGAGAATGGTAACGCCCACCGGCAGCGTGCCCGGCGTCAGGAAGTTTTCCATGCGCACCGTCTGTTCGATGCCAAGCAGTGCCTGCAGGCGGTTTGCCAGATAAACGGGGGTTAAAGTATAGAAGTATCCGATGCCCGGACGCGGCCCCTGGCCAATCCAGTAAATGCTGTTGCCGCGCTCGTCCTGCGGCGCGCTGCGATATTTCATGATCCGTTCGTGCAGCGTTTTCAACGCCTTTTCGCGCTCAAGAGGCATGTTTCTGAGGCCAAAGTCCGCTATACAAAGGTTCTCGCCGCCGATCAGGAACACGCGATTCAGGTCGTAGGCGGCAGAGAAGTTATCGCGCCAGTAGCGCAGAAACCAGGAGAGCGACTGCAGGGAGCTGCGCCAGGATGTGCTCACCGCCGAGCAGTCGGAATCGGGAAACAGCGGCATAAAATCAGGGGCTTCGATTTTGCTTTCGTCCCGCTCGATAGTCGGTAGCACGCCGTTGGTCGCCGTAAGGCGGTTTTCCGCGATGTACTTCAGCTCTTTCATGACGTCCGACGTGCGCTGGATGTAGCGCTGGGCCTGATCGAAACTGGTGTTTAGCTCCTGACGAATATCTGACTCTTTTTCATGCAGCGCATTAACGATATAGAAGACGGAAAAAAGAGCGATCAGCAGCCACAGCAAAAGTGCCAGCGCCCTGAAAAGATAGCGGGAGATCTTAAGCGTACTGCGGAAAGAGACGAGATATTTCAATTTGAGCCTGGTCGCGGAAAATCATAAGGTTGGGATGCCGTTAAGGTAGCCGCAAAAGCCACAACCCGCAACGGCAGAACGCTGATTTTCCCCATCGCGCCTGACGCCCGATGAGGAAGGATAATCAAAACTTTTCGAGCACCTTAAAGTCCATCAGCACCAGCGTCATATCCGGGGAGAACAGCTCGTACTCCTCAAAAAAGCGTTGATGCTCGCGGCGCCAGTAGGCCAGGGTTTTATCGCCCTCACCTTCCGCCAGAGCATGGGCTTCGTCCACCTGATCGAAAGGCTTCATATCGACCGTGGTCAGCTCTATCGCACAAACCGGTTCGTTCTTGCCGTCCACCACCACGAAGATATCCCCAGGCTGAGGAATACCCTCGCCGTCAAGATTGGAGCAGGTCGCCGTTTTCACGCCGTCAAGCACCAGCTTCGCCAGTTCATCCGCCTGACGCTCCGTGTCGCCGAACGCCCAGCGCTCTACATTTTCATACTTCTCAGGGATAGCCATTGTCATACCTTTATAAATGAGCTCTTCATACAGCAGAATAGTACAGGGGAGTAAAATAAAAAACGCCCGATGCGCTGCATCAGGCGTTTTAAGCGTTGTCTCAGACCGCGAAAGACGGATTATTCGTCCGCGTCGTCCGCCGCATCTTCGTCACCTTCCGCTTCCGGCGCGATTTCATCGTCGCCTTCCGCCAGGGTGCCGTCAATGGCATCCAGCTCTTCTTCGTCAACCGGTTCTGCAACACGCTGCAGACCCACCACATTTTCATCTTCCGCTGTACGGATGAGGATCACGCCCTGGGTGTTACGGCCAACCACGCTCACCTCAGAAACGCGGGTACGAACCAGCGTGCCTGCATCGGTGATCATCATGATCTGGTCAGTGTCTACCACCTGCACCGCGCCAACGACGCTGCCGTTACGCTCGGTCACTTTGATGGAGATAACGCCCTGGGTAGCACGAGACTTGGTCGGGTACTCGTCTGCCGCAGTACGTTTACCGTAGCCATTCTGCGTCACGGTCAGGATGGAGCCTTCCCCGCGAGGAATGATCAGGGAAACGACTTTGTCTTCGCCTGCAAGCTTGATGCCGCGAACGCCCGTTGCGGTACGGCCCATGGTACGAACGGCGTCTTCTTTGAAGCGCACCACTTTACCGGCGGCTGAGAACAGCATCGCTTCGTTGCTGCCGTCGGTCAGGTCAACGCCAATCAGCTCGTCGCCTTCGTTCAAGTTCACAGCGATGATGCCCGCAGAGCGAGGACGGCTGAAGTCGGTCAGCGCGGTTTTCTTCACGGTACCGCTTGCGGTGGCCATGAACACGTTGATGCCTTCGGCGTACTCGCGGACTGGCAGAATCGCTGTAATGCGTTCGTCAGCTTCCAACGGCAGCAGGTTAACAATCGGACGGCCACGAGCGCCACGGCTCGCTTCCGGCAGCTGATAAACCTTCATCCAGTAGAGGCGACCGCGGCTGGAGAACAGCAGGATCGTATCGTGGGTGTTGGCCACCAGCAGGCGGTCGATAAAGTCTTCTTCTTTAATGCGTGCCGCAGATTTGCCTTTGCCACCGCGACGCTGCGCTTCGTAATCCGTCAGCGGCTGATACTTCACATAGCCCTGGTGAGACAGGGTGACCACCACGTCTTCCTGGTTGATCAAATCTTCAATGTTGATATCGGCGGTATTGGCGGTGATCTCGGTGCGGCGGTTGTCGCCGAACTGATCGCGCATCGCAACCAGCTCTTCGGTGATCACTTCCATCAGACGCTCGGCACTGCCCAGAATATGCAGCAGTTCAGCGATCTGCTCCAGCAGCTCTTTGTACTCGTCGAGCAGTTTTTCGTGCTCGAGGCCGGTCAGTTTCTGCAAGCGCAGATCCAGAATCGCCTGTGCCTGCTGCTCGGTCAGGAAATACTGACCGTCACGAATACCGAACTCTGGCTCCAGCCACTCCGGACGCGCGGCATCGCCACCGGCACGTTCCAGCATAGCGGAGACATTGCCCAGTTCCCATGAACGGGCAATCAGACCCGCTTTTGCTTCCGCAGGCGTTGGGGCGCGGCGAATCAGTTCGATGATTGGATCGATGTTTGCCAGCGCCACGGCCAGTGCTTCGAGAATGTGAGCACGGTCGCGGGCTTTACGCAGTTCGAAGATAGTACGACGGGTCACCACTTCACGACGGTGACGCACGAACGCGGAAAGGATCTCTTTCAGGTTCATGATCTTCGGCTGACCATGGTGCAACGCAACCATGTTGATACCGAAGGAGGTCTGCAGCTGGGTCTGGGAGTAGAGGTTGTTCAGCACAACTTCGCCCACCGCATCGCGTTTAATTTCGATTACGATGCGCATCCCGTCTTTGTCAGACTCGTCGCGCAGGGCGCTGATGCCCTCTACGCGTTTATCTTTCACCAGCTCGGCGATTTTTTCGATCAGGCGCGCTTTGTTTACCTGGTACGGGATTTCGTGAACGATGATCGTTTCACGGCCCGTTTTGGCATCGGCTTCTACTTCCGCGCGTGCGCGAATATAGATTTTGCCACGGCCGGTGCGGTAAGCCTCTTCAATGCCACGACGGCCATTGATGATTGCCGCAGTCGGGAAGTCCGGCCCTGGGATGTGTTCCATCAGCCCTTCTACGCTTATCTCTTCATCTTCAATGTAGGCGAGACAGCCGTTGATTACTTCGGTGATGTTGTGGGGCGGAATATTGGTCGCCATACCCACGGCGATACCGGACGAGCCGTTAACCAGCAGATTCGGGATCTTGGTTGGCATAACATCTGGAATACGTTCGGTGCCGTCGTAGTTGTCGACGAAGTCAACGGTGTCTTTTTCCAGGTCGGCCATCAGCTCATGGGCGATTTTCGACATACGGATTTCCGTATAACGCATCGCTGCGGCGGAGTCGCCGTCTACTGAACCGAAGTTACCCTGGCCGTCGACCAACATGTAGCGCAAGGAGAATGGCTGCGCCATACGGACGATTGTGTCATAAACGGCGGTATCACCATGAGGGTGGTATTTACCGATTACGTCACCAACGACACGGGCGGATTTTTTGTATGCTTTATTCCAGTCATTGCCCAATACGTTCATGGCGTAAAGTACGCGACGGTGTACCGGCTTGAGTCCATCGCGGACATCTGGCAGTGCGCGGCCGACAATAACCGACATCGCGTAATCCAGATAGGAGCTCTTCAGCTCTTCCTCAATGTTGACCGGTGTAATTTCTCTGGCAAGGTCGCTCATGTAACCGCTATCCCTCTACTGTGTCCCGGATTCAAAGGTCGCAAATTATAACACAAGCGGCGCGTGGTGGGGAAACCTAAGACGTATGCGCGGCGCTTTATTCATTGCCTGAGGCTGATATACTCCCCGCTAAACACCCGCAAGGAATGAGAGCCCCTATGAATGCCGAAAACCAACCGGTAATCCAGAACGTTGACCATGATGAAATCGCCAAATTTGAAGCCGTTGCTTCGCGCTGGTGGGATTTAGAAGGCGAATTTAAACCGCTGCACCGCATCAATCCGCTGCGTCTTGGCTATATCAACCAGCGTTCCGGCGGATTGTTTGGCAAAAAGGTGCTGGACGTCGGCTGCGGCGGCGGCATTCTGGCTGAGAGCATGGCGCGTGAAGGCGCGAACGTGACCGGCCTGGATATGGGCTTTGAGCCCCTTCAGGTCGCCCGCCTGCACTCGCTGGAAAGCGGCATTAAAGTCGATTACGTTCAGGAAACGGTTGAACAGCATGCCGCTGAACATGCGGGGCAGTACGACGTGGTCACCTGCATGGAGATGCTTGAGCATGTGCCAGACCCGCAGTCCGTAGTACAAGCCTGCGCGAAACTCGTCAAGCCGGGCGGCCATGTATTCTTCTCCACGCTTAACCGTAACGGCAAATCCTGGCTGATGGCCGTGGTCGGCGCTGAATACGTGCTGCGCATGGTGCCAAAAGGCACGCACGATGTTAAAAAGTTCATCAAGCCTGCCGAACTCTTAAGCTGGGTAGACGCCACGCAGCTGCGCGAGCGTCATATGACCGGGCTGCATTACAATCCGATCACCAATAATTTTAAGCTGGCGCCGGGTGTTGATGTTAATTATATGTTGCACACCGAGGCGTAATTAGCCCACCGCTCATAAGCTCAGGCTATGGATCTTGCGCAACCTCAGTTGCGCAATTATCCATAAAGTTTAAGAAATCAGCACTCGATCAAAAATATCATTTTTTTTGCATCCCATTGACAACTGGCACAGGCCTTATGTGCCGTGGACTTAGGGAAAATCCTGGCATCGCAACCTTAAATCAGGCACGAAATCAATACTTGTTCTCCGCCGATTAGTTACTAGAATACTCACCATATAGCGGTCCATTATCTCGCAACCCCCTACATATAGTATTTATCCACAACGTTAGTCACAAGACGGCAACTGTGGATAAGCGGGGGATATTCTTAATTTCACGGACAGGGTCAACTCACATGAATCAGAGTCTGCTGGTTACAAAACGTGACGGGCGCACCGAGCGTATCAATCTGGATAAAATTCACCGCGTGCTCGACTGGGCTGCCGAGGGGCTGAACAACGTCTCCGTTTCGCAGGTCGAACTGCGTTCCCACATCCAGTTTTATGACGGCATCAAAACCTCTGATATTCATGAGACCATCATCAAGGCTGCCGCCGATTTAATCTCCCGCGAAGCACCTGACTACCAGTATCTTTCTGCGCGTCTGGCCATCTTCCACCTGCGTAAAAAAGCTTATGGCCAGTTTGAGCCGCCCAAGCTACACGACCATGTTGTACGCATGATTGAGCTGGGCAAATACGATCAACATCTGCTGGAAGACTACACGGAAGAAGAGTTCAAGCAGATGGACGATTTTATCGACCATGACCGCGACCTGAGCTTCTCCTACGCGGCTGTTAAGCAGCTGGAAGGGAAATACCTGGTGCAGAACCGCGTTACGGGCGAAATCTACGAAAGCGCGCAGTTCCTTTATATTCTGGTTGCTGCCTGCCTGTTCTCCGGCTACCCGCGTGAGACCCGCCTGAGTTACGTGAAGCGCTTCTATGATGCGATCTCCACGTTCAAGATTTCTCTGCCTACACCAATCATGTCCGGCGTGCGCACCCCTACCCGTCAGTTCAGCTCCTGTGTGCTGATCGAGTGCGGCGACAGCCTTGACTCCATTAACGCCACCTCCAGCGCAATCGTGAAATACGTTTCCCAGCGCGCCGGTATCGGTATTAACGCCGGCCGCATTCGTGCGCTGGGCAGCCCGATCCGTGGCGGTGAAGCGTTCCACACCGGCTGTATCCCATTCTATAAGCACTTCCAGACGGCGGTTAAATCCTGCTCTCAGGGCGGCGTGCGCGGCGGGGCGGCAACGCTGTTCTACCCGATGTGGCACCTGGAAGTGGAAAGCCTGCTGGTCCTGAAGAACAACCGTGGCGTTGAAGGCAACCGCGTTCGTCACATGGACTACGGCGTACAGATCAACAAGCTGATGTATACCCGTCTGCTGAAAGGGGAAGACATCACCCTGTTCAGCCCGTCCGACGTGCCGGGCCTGTACGATGCGTTCTTCGCCGATCAGGAAGAGTTTGAGCGCCTGTACACCAAATACGAAAAAGACAGCACCATCCGCAAGCAGCGCGTGAAAGCCGCCGAGCTGTTCTCACTGATGATGCAGGAACGTGCTTCTACCGGCCGTATCTATATTCAGAACGTTGACCACTGCAACACCCACAGCCCGTTTGACCCGGCTATTGCGCCCGTTCGCCAGTCCAACCTGTGCCTCGAAATTGCGCTGCCGACCAAACCGCTGAACGACGTGAACGACGAAAACGGCGAAATTGCGCTGTGTACCCTGTCTGCTTTCAACCTGGGCGCCATCAAGAGCCTGGACGAGCTGGAAGAGCTGGCCACGCTTGCGGTACGTGCGCTGGACGCGCTGCTGGATTACCAGGACTACCCCATCATCGCGGCAAAACGCGGCGCAATGGGTCGTCGTACCCTGGGTATTGGCGTTATCAACTTCGCTTACTACCTGGCGAAGCACGGCGTTCGTTACTCCGACGGCAGCGCGAACAACCTGACGCACAAAACCTTCGAAGCCATTCAGTACTATCTGCTGAAAGCCTCGAACGAGCTGGCGAAAGAGCAAGGCGCGTGCCCGTGGTTCAACGAAACCACCTACGCCAAGGGCATCATGCCGATCGACACCTACAAGAAAGACCTGGACGCGATCAGCAACGAACCGTTGCACATGGACTGGAACAGCCTGCGTGAATCCATCAAAACGCACGGCCTGCGTAACTCCACGCTCTCTGCGCTGATGCCGTCTGAAACCTCTTCGCAGATCTCAAACGCGACTAACGGCATTGAGCCACCGCGCGGCCACATCAGCATCAAAGCGTCGAAAGACGGCATTCTGCGCCAGGTGGTGCCGGACTACGAAGAGCTGAAGGACCGCTACGAACTGCTGTGGGATCTGCCGAACAACGACGGCTACCTGCAGCTGGTTGGCCTGATGCAGAAGTTTATCGACCAGTCTATTTCGGCGAATACCAACTACGATCCGACCCGCTTCCCGTCTGGCAAAGTGCCGATGCAGCAGCTGCTCAAAGATCTGCTCACCGCCTATAAGTTCGGCGTGAAAACGCTGTACTACCAAAACACCCGCGACGGTGCGGAAGATGCGCAGGATGACCTGGCACCTTCTATCCAGGACGACGGCTGCGAAAGCGGCGCATGTAAAATCTAACGCTAAATCCCCTCACCTCGCTGAGGGGATTTTCTCGATCCAGTCCCCTCGCCCCTATGGGGAGAGGGTCAGGGTGAGGGGAAAATCAGCACAACAGGACTCCAATTCATGGCTTACACTACTTTTTCACAGACGAAAAACGATCAGCTCGCTGAGCCTATGTTCTTTGGCCAGCCGGTTAACGTGGCGCGCTACGATCAGCAAAAATATGACATCTTCGAAAAGCTGATTGAAAAGCAACTCTCCTTCTTCTGGCGTCCGGAAGAGGTGGACGTTTCCCGCGACCGCATCGACTACCAGGCCCTGCCGGATCACGAAAAGCATATTTTCATCAGCAATCTGAAGTACCAGACGCTGCTGGATTCCATTCAGGGGCGCAGCCCGAACGTGGCGCTGCTGCCGCTGATCTCTATTCCGGAGCTGGAAACCTGGATTGAAACCTGGGCGTTTTCCGAAACTATCCACTCACGTTCGTACACCCATATCATTCGTAACATCGTTAACGATCCGGCGATTGTGTTCGACGATATCGTCACCAACGAAGAGATCCTCAAACGCGCGAAAGATATCTCCGGCTACTATGACGATCTGATTGAGATGACCAGCTACTGGCATCTGCTGGGTGAAGGCACGCACAACGTGAACGGCAAAACCATCACCGTTAACCTGCGCGCGCTGAAGAAGCAGCTTTACCTGTGCCTGATGAGCGTCAACGCGCTGGAAGCCATTCGTTTCTACGTTAGTTTCGCCTGCTCCTTCGCCTTCGCCGAACGCGAACTGATGGAAGGCAACGCGAAAATCATCAAGCTGATTGCCCGCGACGAAGCCCTGCACCTGACCGGTACCCAGCACATGCTGAATCTGATGCGCTCCGGTGAAGACGATCCGGAAATGGCAGAGATTGCTATTGAGTGCCGCCAGCAGTGCTACGACCTGTTTGTGCTGGCCGCCGAGCAGGAGAAAGAGTGGGCAAGCTACCTGTTCCGCGACGGCTCCATGATTGGCCTTAACAAGGACATCCTGTGCCAGTACGTGGATTACATCACCAATATCCGCATGCAGGCCGTTGGTCTGGATCTGCCGTTTAAGACTCGTTCTAACCCAATTCCGTGGATCAACGCATGGCTGGTGTCGGACAACGTGCAGGTTGCGCCGCAGGAAGTGGAAGTCAGCTCTTATCTGGTTGGGCAGATCGATTCCAATATCGACGCTGACGACCTGAGCAACTTCCAGCTTTAAGCTATGGGTCAGATTACGCTTCGCCTCACCGGCGCACGCCTGATGTGTGAGGATGAGCACCCTTCCCTGCTGGCGGCGCTGGAACATCACCAGGTCGCCGTGGAATACCAGTGCCGCGGTGGCTACTGCGGCTCCTGCCGCACGCGACTGGTATCAGGGGAAGTGAAATGGCTTACCGAACCGCTGGCGTTCATCCAGCCCGGTGAAATATTGCCCTGCTGCTGTCAGGCGCAGGGCGATATCGAAATCGAAATGTAAGGGCTTCTTAAAGAAGCCCTTTTTTTTGGTGGTGACGGACTGTGAAACCTGTAAGTGGCAAATCGAGATGTCCACCAGCAAAAAGTGCGAGCACCCGATTACTTTACTGGCTCAGGCGCTCGAACAGATTTAAAGCTCAATGGCCTCAGCGACGTTGATCCAGCCGTGCTCGGCGGCAACATTCCAGCCGTTCAGCCAGCGGCGGAGCATGTTCAGCGCCATCATGGCGCACACTTCCTGCCGGGTGCGCAGGCCGTGACGGTTGACGTTGAACATTACCCGTAAACCATGGGTACCCGTTGGGGTGTGTAACGCAACGCTCAGGTGATCTTCGATAAGGGCGCTGACGACCAAAGCAATTTCGCAACCAGCCTGCACGGCCTCTGCCTTCGCACGCCAGGTTACCTCAGCCAGCGTTTCGGAACGTGGCGAAAGTACGCTGCTGTTGCCCAGCGGCGCTTCGGCACCAGCAAGCTGCAAGCACAGTAACCCTGCCGTGAACTGCTCGCTAACCGCAATCCTCAGCCCTTTTTCTTTGAGGCGGCTGGCCAGCTGCGCTGGCAGGCCTTCGGTGCCTTCAAAAATCGTGCTTTCACCCGCCACGCGTCGGACTTCCGGCCAGACGGCTTCCATCTCTTCACACAGGCTTGCCGGCCCGGTGAGCTTCAGCTCGATAATCGGCATGGACGAGCGGTAACCCATCACGGCACCTGCGGGCAGCGTCAGCGGATCCAGGCTTTGTGCAAGCTCGCTTTCAGAGCGACCAAAGGTAGTCAGACGCAGGCAAACCGGCGGCTCTGGCAGCGTGAAGCGCTCGCGCAGGTGCGGCATGATTTGCCTGTCGACCATCGCTTTAAATTCAGAAGGGACCCCCGGCGTGAAAAACATCAGGCAGCGGTTCAACTGCATGGCGAAACCGCAGGCGGTACCGACCGGATTGTCGATCATTTCGCTGTTAGCGGGGATTAGGGCCTGTTTACGGTTGCTCGGTGCCATGACCCGCCCCCGTTCTGAGAAGAATTTCTCCATGTGCAGCAGCCACTCTTCATGCTCGACCAGCTCAACGCCAGCCGCCTTTGCCGCCGCCAGCGCGCTTAAATCGTCGCTGGTTGGCCCGAGGCCACCGTTTACAATAAGGATATCAGCATGTTCACTGCGCTCTTTGAGCACGGCGATCAAATCTTCAAGGCTGTCGCCCACCGTATTGCGGCGCGACATGGGTAAACCCTGCTCAAAAAAGTAGTCGGCAAGCCAGGCTGCATTGGTATCAATGATTTGCCCGTACAGCACTTCGTCGCCGGTAGAGAGCATTTCCACTTTTATCATCGTTTTACTCCGCGGGAAGATAACGATTCACTATAACTCAAGCAAAGTGGAAGGATCGCAGAAATGCATTGCCGCGGCAGGACGCCGCGGCAAAGAAGAGATTAGAAGCTTGCGCTTACGCCAACATACGGGCCGTCAGCAATGTCGTTGTCACGATTGCCATCTTTGCCTTCCAGACCAATGTAACGGTAGCCCGCTTCGATAGTAACTGGACGCAAGATAGTCCAGCGCGCACCGGCGCTCGCTTCCTGGTAGTCTTTCACGCCGCTGGACAGGGAGTCCGGGGAATAATAGTAGTCGCCAAACACGGTGAAGCTGTCTGCCAGCTTCCAGCTTAAACCGCCGCCCACGGCAACGGCATAACCTTCATCACCATCTTTCGGGTTAAGATAAAGCGCCTTACCACCCACGGTGCCCAGTAACGGACCCAGCGGCACGTTCAGACCCAGACCCAGACCAGCAACGTCACCATCGTCATCGCTGTGCGCCCAGTTGCCGCTGAAGGCAAGGCCAGTAGTATCCTGACCAAAACCAACGGCGATGTTGGTGTATTTTTCGCCCGCTTCGCCGCTGATGCTGATAGCATTGGCCGCAGCAGAAACCAGCGCAAGGCTGGCAACGCCTGCAAGTAGAAGTTTGTTCATTCCATGGATCCTAAAATAAATAAAAAGGGTAAGCCCGAAAAAACGCTGATTGTACAGTCAGCCGTCTTGTAATCAATGTGTTAGAAAATGCTTTACACACTTCGATTGTAAGAAAATGAAAATGATCTCTATTCCGGTGACAGGATCAAGGAATAGCAGCGATAGAAAGTGCCACATTGTCTTGAGGGCATAACTTGTTGAAAATGATCCTCCTCATACAAAACTGTTTAATATCATCATTTTACATTTTTACTGGAGACGACAATGAGCAAGAAAGGATTGACTACCGCCGCCGGCTGCCCGGTCGCCCATAACAATAACGTGGCCACCGCAGGCCCACGCGGCCCGATGCTGTTACAGGACGTCTGGTTCCTCGAGAAACTGGCCCACTTCGACCGTGAAGTGATCCCGGAGCGTCGCATGCATGCCAAAGGTTCCGGCGCTTACGGCACTTTCACCGTCACCCACGACATCTCTAAATACACGCGGGCAAAACTTTTCTCTGAAATTGGCAAACAAACCGACCTCTTTATTCGCTTCTCAACGGTCGCGGGAGAACGCGGCGCAGCCGATGCTGAACGAGATATTCGCGGTTTCTCAATGAAGTTCTATACCGAAGAAGGTAACTGGGACTTAGTTGGCAACAACACGCCGGTGTTTTATCTGCGCGATCCGCTGAAATTCCCGGATTTAAACCACGTCGTTAAGCGCGACCCGCGCACTAACCTGCGCAACGCCACCTGGAAGTGGGACTTCTTCTCCCATCAGCCGGAATCGCTTCACCAGTTAACCATCGACTTCAGCGACCGTGGCCTGCCTCGCTCTTACCGCCATATTCACGGCTTCGGCAGCCATACTTTCAGCTTTATCAACGCCGACAACGAGCGTTTCTGGGTGAAGTTCCACCTGAAAACCCAGCAGGAGATCGCCAACCTGATGGACGACGAAGCGGCCGCGATTATTGCTGATGACCGTGAAAGCTCCCAGCGTGATCTGTTTGAGTCTATTGAGAAAGGCGACTTCCCGCGCTGGAAATTCTACGTACAGGTGATGCCGGAAGCAGACGCGTCTAAAACGCCGTACAACCCGTTCGACCTGACCAAGGTCTGGCCGCACGGCGACTATCCGCTGATTGAGGTGGGCGAGCTGGAGCTGAACCGCAACCCGGACAACTATTTTGCTGAGGTTGAGCAGGTTGCCATGTCACCGGCGAACGTCGTGCCCGGAATCGGTTTCTCGCCGGACCGCATGCTGCAGGGTCGCCTGTTCTCCTACGGTGATGCGCACCGCTACCGCTTAGGCGTAAACCATCACCAGATCCCGGTAAACGCGCCAAAATGTCCGTTCCACAACTATCACCGCGACGGCGCGATGCGTATTGACGGCAACAGCGGCAATGGCCCGACCTATGAGCCAAACAGCTTTGGGGCGTTCCAGGAGCAGCCAGATTTCAGCGAACCGGCGCTGAGCCTTGAGGGCGCTGCGGATCACTGGAACCACCGCGAAGACACTGACTATTTCAGCCAGCCGCGGGCGCTTTATAACCTGCTGAGCGACGAAGAGCATCAACGCATGTTCAAACGTATCGCCGGGGACATGAAAGACATACCTGAATTTATTCAGGAGCGCCAGATTGGCCTGTTCAGTGAAGTTCACCCGGAATACGGCGCGGGTATTGCCAACGCGCTGAAGGCGTTGAAAGAAGCGAAGCAGTAAGTAAGCCATTCTAAAACGGCCATTACGGCCGTTTTTTTATGTAGCCTTTAGCCGCACCCGAACCAACAATCCCCCCAGCGTCTCGCCGACCAGCAGCTCCGGACGAGTCTGATGCCAGCGGGCGATGTCGTTAACCAGCGCCAGCCCCAGCCCGGCCCCCACCCGACCCGCTGCGTTGTCCAGCCGATGAAACGGCTGTAAAGCCTGCTGCCGCCGTTCGGCGTCGATGCCCGGCCCGCTGTCCTCAACCTCCAACAGCACCGACTCTCCTTCGCTCCGGATGCGTATCGTCACCGTGCCGTTATCAGGGGTATATTTCAGCGCGTTATCCAGCAGGTTGGCGCACATTTCCGCCAGCAGGATGCTGTCGCCCTGAATCCAGGCCTGCGGCTCCCCTTCGTAGCCCAAATCCACCTGCTTACTGCGCGCCTGGGCCAGCCGCGAGAAGCAGCACTCCTGGGCGATGGCCACCAGGTCCACCCTCTCCAGGGTGCGCTGCCGTGACAGATCTTTATCCTTAATTTTTGCGAGCTGCAGCAGCCGCTCGGTAAGCAGAATGGTGCTGTCCAGCGTGCCGCTCATCCCCTCAAGGCTTTCCCGCCAGTGTTCAGGGTTCGGGCTTGCCAGCGCAAAAGAAAGCTGGGTTTTCAGCACGGTAAGCGGGGTTTTTAACTGATGGGAGGCGTCAGCGCTGAACCTTTCCTGGCGGGAGATAAGCGAACGTAGCCGCTCAATGTAGCGGTTAAACGCCACGATCAGCAGGCGTGTTTCTGACCAGGGCAGCAGGTCGGGCAGCGGAGTGAGCACGGCAGGATCGCGGCGCACCATGATCGTCGAAAGCTGGCGCATCGGCCTTAGCACTTTGCGCAGCAGCCACCAGGCCAGCAGCAGCGTCAGCAGTACCAGAATACCCTGCATCAACAGCGACGAGACTAACAGGCTGGAGGCCAGGTGCCGCCGGGAGGCCAGGGTTTCGGCCACGTAGATTTTCGCCATGCCGTTCACGCCCCCTTCGTTGACCGGCTGCAAAAGGCTGGCAACGCGGATGGGCTGGTTTTGATAGCTGGTGTGATAAAACCAGGCCAGCGCGGGATAGAGATCGGTCCGCCGCGTGTGGGCCGGAATATCCGGCAGGTCGTCATAGCCGGATATCACTTTACCGTGCGTATCAACCACCTTGTAAAACAGGCGGTCGTTCATGTTCAGCTCGAAGCTGTCGAGCACCACCCAGGGAACGTCAACCTGCAGCTTACCTTCTTTCACCACCAGCCGCTCCGCGATGGTTCGGGTAGAAGCCAACAGCGTCCGGTCGTAGGCCTGAGTCGCCGCCGTCAGCGCGCTGGAATAGCTGGAAAGCGCCGAAACGCCCCACAGGCCAAAAAGGGGGAGTCCCAGAAACAGCAGCAGCTGCCAGAGCAGAGAGTCCGGACGCTTAAGAAGCCTCATCGCTGCGCTCCAGAAGGTAGCCCAGGCCGCGCAGCGTGGTGATTTGCAGATTGCTGCCGTGCAGCTTCTTGCGCAGCCGATGCACGTATAGCTCAATGCTTTCGAGGCTTGCCTCATCGTTCAGGCCAAACATTTGCTCGAACAGCTGGTTCTTCGCCACCGGACGACGACGGCGGTACAGCAGAATCGTCAGCAGCGCGTGTTCGCGGGGCGTCAGCGCCAGCGCTTTGTCCTGAAGCATAAAAATATTGCCGTCATGCAGGCTGAGATCGCCAAACTGCTGCGCCTCGGAAACCTGCCCTTCGCTGCGTCGCACCAGCGCCCGCAGGCGGGCATCAAGCTCCTCTACCTCAAAAGGTTTGGCAAGATAGTCGTCCGCGCCTGCATTCAACCCTTTCACCCGATCCGCCACCGCATGGCGCGCGGTAAGAAACAGGACCGGCGTGCTCTGACCGCGGTGCCGCAGGCGTTGCACAACCTCAAGCCCGTCCAGCCGTGGCATCTCAATATCCAGCACCGCTACGGCGTAACCTTCGTTTTGTAGCAGGTGGTCTGCCGCCTGGCCGTCATAGACGCAATCAACGGCAAAGCCGTTCTGCACCAGCGCCTTCTCCAGCCAATGAGCCAGCTCACGGTTATCTTCCGCCAATAAGAGACGCATATCACATCCTGTAAAGTTAGTAGCGCAGTGAAAGGAAAATGAAAGGTTACTGTTTTAACAATCGAGAAACAGAATCGCTACAGAGCGGTTCACATAACGCAAAACATCTCTCGATAATTTGATGTGAGGAAGACAATGAAAACATCTCTGCTCTGTACCCTTTCAGCGCTTTCCCTGCTTTGCAGCTCGTTTGCAGGCATAGCGGCGGAAGCCCCCTCCCGAACCGAATGTATTGCCCCAGCAAAACCCGGCGGCGGTTTCGATCTGACCTGCAAACTGATTCAGGTCAGCCTTCAGGAAACGGGAGCCATTAACAAACCGATGCGCGTCACCTACATGCCGGGCGGCGTGGGTGCCGTGGCTTATAACGCCATTGTGGCCCAGCGCCCTGCCGAAGCGGGCACGCTGGTGGCATTTTCCGGCGGCTCGTTGCTTAACCTTTCCCAGGGGAAATTTGGCCGCTATGGCGTGGACGACGTGCGCTGGCTGGCGAGCGTGGGCACCGACTATGGCATGATTGCCGTGCGCGCCGACTCCCCGTGGAAGAGCCTGAAAGATTTAATGCAGGCAATGGAAAAAGATCCTAACAGCGTGGTGTTTGGCGCGGGCGCCTCCATCGGCAGCCAGGACTGGATGAAAACGGCGCTGCTGGCGAAACAGGCTGGTGTCGATCCCCATAAAATGCGCTACGTGGCCTTTGAGGGCGGCGGCGAGCCGGTGACCGCCCTGCTCGGCAATCATATCCAGGCCGTTTCCGGCGATCTGAGCGAAATGGTTCCCTATCTGAAAGGCAACAAGCTGCGCGTGCTGGCGGTGTTTTCCGACAAGCGGCTGCCCGGCGATCTGGCCCAGGTTCCCACCGCTAAAGAGCAGGGTTATGACCTCGTCTGGCCGATTATTCGCGGCTTCTACGTTGGGCCAAAAGTCAGCGACGAAACCTACGCCTGGTGGGTAAAGGAGTTTGAGAAGCTGCAGCAGACCGCCGAATTCAAACAGCAGCGGGATCTGCGCGGCCTGTTTGAGTTCAACATGACGGGCGCAGCGCTGGACAGCTACGTCAAAAAACAGGTTACGGATTATCGCGAGCAGGCTAAAGCGTTTGGGCTGGCGAAATAACCGATACCGGAGGTCATGATGAGCGATCGTATTTTTGCCGGTATCTGGCTGCTGCTGTGCATCGGCGGCCTGTTCGTCGCCTGGCAAATCCAGAGCGAATATACCTATGAACCCGTTGGACCAAGGCCGTTCCCGATGGCGATTGTCGGACTGATGGCGCTGTGCTCCCTGCTGCTTCTGCTGCGCCAGCCGGACGTGGTCAGTTGGCCTCATCACAAGGTGCTTCAGCGCCTGCTGGTGATGGTAATCGGTCTGCTACTGTACGCATGGGGCTTTGAGTGGCTGGGCTTCCCGCTTGCCACCGCGCTGCTAACGGTCTGTATCGGTATGCAGTTTGGGGCGACATGGCCTGCCGCCATCGTTGCGGGGATCGTGATGGGCGGCGCGCTCTTTTTCGCCTTCGATTATCTGCTGGACGTCACCCTACCCCTCGGCGCCTGGCTGAGCTAACGGAGGATTTATGGATACCTGGCTTTATCTTTCACAGGGCTTTGCCGTTGCGCTCACCCCTGAAAACCTGATGATTGCCCTTATCGGCTGCTTCGTCGGCACCATCGTCGGGCTGCTGCCGGGCCTGGGGCCAATAAACGGCGTGGCGATACTGCTGCCGCTGGCTTTTGCGCTCAAGCTGCCACCCGAGTCGGCGCTGATTCTGCTGGCAACGGTCTATATAGGCTGCGAATACGGGGGGCGGATTTCATCCATTTTGCTGAACGTGCCGGGGGATGCCGCCGCTATCATGACCGCGCTGGACGGCTATCCGATGGCGCAGCAGGGGAAAGGCGGCGTCGCGCTTTCTATCTCTGCGGTCAGTTCGTTCGTCGGCTCAATGATTGCCATCGGCGGGATTATTCTATTTGCTCCGGCGCTGGCGCAGTGGTCGCTGAGCTTCGGGCCCGCCGAGTACTTTGCGCTGATGGTCTTCGCCATTGCCTGTCTGGGCAGCATGATGGCGCAGAATCCGCTGAAATCGTTTCTTGCCGCCCTCATCGGCCTGGGTCTTGCCACCGTCGGGGTAGATGCCAACACCGGGGTTTATCGCTTCACGTTTGACAGCGTTCATCTCTCCGACGGCGTGCAGTTCATCGTGGTGGTTATCGGCCTGTTCTCAGTGTCCGAAATTCTGCTGATGCTGGAGTCCACCAGCAGCGGGCAGACGCTGGTGCGCAAAACCGGACGCATGATGTTCAACATGAAAGAAGCCGCGCAGTGTACCGGGGCGACTTTGCGCTCGTCGGTGATTGGTTTCTTCGTCGGCATTCTGCCAGGTGCCGGGGCCACCATCGCCAGCGCCATCACCTACATGACCGAGAAGAAAATCAGCGGTAACAGCGACACGTTTGGCAAGGGGGATATTCGCGGCGTAGCCGCACCGGAGGCCGCCAACAACGCCTCAGCCTGCGGGTCGTTTATCCCGATGCTGACGCTGGGCGTGCCGGGTTCCGGCACCACGGCGGTTATGATGGGCGCGCTGACGCTCTATAACATCACGCCTGGACCCGCAATGTTCACCGAGCAGCCGGATATCGTCTGGGGCCTGATTGCCTCGCTGCTGGTTGCCAACGTGATGCTGCTGGTGATGAACATCCCGCTGATTGGCCTGTTTACCCGCATGCTGACCATCCCTCTGTGGTTCCTGGTCCCGGCGATTGCGGCTGTTTCGGCCGTCGGGGTTTATGCGGTTCACAGCACCACCTTCGATTTGGTGCTGATGGTCGGGCTTGGAATTCTGGGGTACATCCTGCGTAAGATGCACTTCCCGATGTCGCCGCTGATCCTGGGATTCGTGCTGGGGGAAATGCTCGAGCAGAACCTGCGCCGGGCGCTGTCCATCAGCAACGGCGGGCTGTCTATACTGTGGGAAAGCGGCGTCGCAAAAAGCCTGCTGGTACTGGCGGCAGCGGTGATTGTAATCCCGCCGCTGTTACGTCTGGTTCGTCGTCAGCGTAAGGCGGCGGTGGAATTAGGGTGATTCTTTGGTGGATGGCGCTAATGCTTATCCACCCTACTTTTCTCATTAACCCATGCAATTAACCGGGCGCGGGATATTTTTATCCCGCCCTGTTTTACCGAGTCGGGCAGCGGCAGCCAGCGCACAGGCTGCTGGAAACGCGCCAGCCGCCCTTGCACCCACTCCGCCATAAGCGACAAATCAAATTCCGCATCCGCCTCAACCACTGCAACCGGCCGCTGGCCAAATTCGGCATCGTCAACGGGTACGACAAATATCTGCTTCACCGCCGGGTGCGCAGCGATAACGCGCTCCACCTCTTCCGGCTGAATGCCTTCCCCCCCGCTGAAAAAGAGATTATCCAGACGCCCGATAATCGTCAGACGCTTGCCGCTTAGCATGCCCCGATCGCGGGTGCTGAACCAGCCTTCATCATTGACAATCGGCACCAGCTTGCCGTTACGCCAGTAGCCACAGGCCAGGCTGTTGGCGCGGATGCAGACCTCGTTTTCGACGATCTTCACTTCGCGGCCAGGCAGCGCCTCACCGACGTCAGGCAACCCGTCAGCCCGCTTTGCACACACCGTAGAAGCAAGCTCCGTCAGGCCATAACCACACCAGCAGTTGACACCGCGCGCCTGAGCTGCTTCGGTTAGCTCAACGGGGATTGCCGCGCCGCCCAGCAGAACTTCGCGTAATGCCAGTGGTTCAGATTGTTCGAGCAGGCGCCAGAGCTGCGTTGGTACAAGCGAGGCGTGCGTGCAGCCCTGCAACGCATCCGCGAGAGGGTGAAGCGACCTCACAACCATGCAGCCACCGGCGAGCAGCCAGCGCCAGAGGATGCCCTGCCCGGAAACGTGAAACAGCGGCAGCGAGAGCAGCCAGCTGTCGTCCTTTCCATAATTCATCACCGACAGCACGCCCTGCGCGCTGGCAAGATGCGCGGCAAAAGTATGAACGGCGGCCTTTGGCAAACCGCTGGAGCCGGAAGTGAGGGTCATGGAGGCCAGCCGCTGCGGCTGCCAGCCTATCTGCCAGGGTTTATCCGCTATAACCTTAAGCGTGATGAATCCCGGCACAGGCTGCGCGTCATCCAGCACCAGCGCGTGGCTGATGGACAGTTCTGGAAGCAGCTGGCGGAGCAAAGCATCCGGCAGTTGAGGGTTGAGCGGCAAGACCCGCGCACCGCACTGCAGCAGCGCCAGCCAGCAGAGTAGAGTTTCAGCGCTGTTTTTTGCCCGCAGCGCAACGCCGTCCCCTTCGCGAACGCCCTGCTGGCAGAACCCACCGGCCAGCGCATCGACTCGTTGACAAAGCGTCAGCCAGTCCAGCGTTTCATCCGCCAGCCGTAGCGCCGAAGATTTACTACGAAGCGTTGCCCAGTGCTGCCAGGGCCAGGTAATAAAATTCATAGTACGCGCTCAAGCTTGTCCAGCTGCCAGCACGGCAGCGGACTACCCGGCCATTTCCGCACCAGCTGCGCCTGCATCAGCGACAGGGTATCAAGCCCGGGCACGGTCTGTGGCGTAAGCCAGGCGGCAATGCGCGCCAGCTGCGTCAGGCCAAGGCTGGACTCAATGGATGAGCTGATCACAGCCGTTAACCCCAGAGCGTGCGCCGCTTCCACCTGCGTCCGTACTTTTCCTAGGCTGCCGGTAAGCGTGGGTTTGATAATTACGGCTTTCAGGCCAGGCTCGGCGGCAAACTCAAAATCCGCCTCGCGCAGGCTTTCGTCCCAGGCGATCGCAATGCCCGTTTCGCGCGCAAATTCGCGGGACTGCTCGCGGGTTTTACACGGCTCTTCGATAAAGGCGATGCGCGGACGCAGCTCAGGATTGACGTATTTTGCAAACTGCTGCGCCTTAAGCGGCGTCCAGCCACGATTGGCGTCCAGACGCAGCCGTAAGTCAGGCATCGCTTCAAGCAGCAGATTAACGACCATGCCGTCGCGCACGGCTTCGTACAGGCCGACTTTCACCTTCGCCACTTTCTCGCCGGGCAAAGCTTCCAGCATCGTAAAAAGCTCGTCCGGGTCGCCGGTGCAAAGCGGCGCGGCGCGATAGTCTGCCGCCGCTGGCAGCTCACCGTTAAGCTCCGCCAACGCGCAGCCCAGGCCAAATGCCACGGAAGGCAGCTCGGGCAGCTCACTGCCCCAACCGGATTGCCAGGCCGTTAGCCAATCCAGCGCTAAACGCTGCGCGTCGTCCACGGTTTCAGCGCTAAAGCCCGGTAGCGGGGAGATTTCCCCCCAGCCTTCTTTTTCGCCGTCGCAAAGTCGCACCAGCAGGCCGTCGCGGGTTTTCAGGCGCTGATTGCGCAGCACCACGCCTGCATCCATTGGCAGCTGAAAACGCCACAGCCCAACGCTTCGCATTACGGATTCCGTTTAAATTTGCTGAAGTCCGGCTGGCGCTTCTGGTTGAACGCGTTGCGCCCTTCCTGGCCTTCTTCGGTCATGTAGAACAGCATGGTGGCGTTACCCGCCAGCTCCTGCAGGCCGGCCTGGCCGTCGCAGTCCGCGTTCAGCGCGGCTTTCAGGCAGCGCAGCGCCATCGGGCTGTTTTCCAGCATTTCACGGCACCAGCGCACGGTCTCTTTTTCCAGATCGGCATTCGGCACCACGGTGTTAACCAGGCCCATATCCAGCGCCTCTTTCGCGTCGTACTGACGGCACAGGAACCAGATTTCGCGCGCTTTTTTCTGACCCACGATGCGGGCCATGTAAGAAGCACCCCAGCCGCCGTCAAAGGAGCCAACTTTCGGGCCGGTCTGGCCGAAGATGGCGTTTTCAGCCGCGATTGTCAGGTCACACATCATGTGCAGTACATGACCGCCGCCGATGGAATAACCGGCTACCATCGCCACCACTGGTTTTGGGCAGGTGCGGATCTGGCGCTGGAAGTCCAGCACGTTCAGGTGGTGGGTGCCGCTGGCGTCCTGGTAGCCGCCGTAGTCGCCGCGTACTTTCTGATCGCCGCCCGCGCAGAAGGCTTTTTCGCCTTCGCCGGTCAGAATAATGACGCCGATGTTGTCATCATAGCGGGCATCCGCCAGCGCGTTGATCATCTCTTTGACGGTCAGCGGGCGGAACGCATTACGCACTTCCGGGCGGTTAATGGTGATTTTAGCGATGCCGTCTGCGGATTTGTGGTAGCGGATATCGCTATAGCCTTCGGAGCAGTCCTGCCATTCAACCGGGGCGTAAAGTACTTTTTCATCAGGATAAATCATGGTGAGACCTCAATATATTGACGCAATAAAATGAGCAGGCAGGCGCGAAACGCAGCAGGATTTTCCCTGTGTGCGTTATGCCCGGCTGCGGGAATAAGATGCGGTGACAGGCCCAGGCCTGCGGCAGCGGTGCGGAATTTTTCATCCCGCTCACCACAAATATAGTGAAACGGCACGTGCAGCTCGCGGAGCGGCGTGTGTAGATCCGGCTGTGCACCCAGGGAGGTGGATTCAAGCATATCTGCAAGCGTGGCGGGATTGTTGTGGCTGCGTAGCTCAACCAGCGCCGCCCGCTGTGCATCCGTCAGCGAGCGGAACACCGGTTGTTGATACCAGTCGTTCAGTACCTCAGCGACGGGCTGCACACGGATTCGCTGCGCCCATTGCCGATCGGAGATCAGCCTCGCGTGACGAGCGTCGGTCTCCCCAAGGCCCGGGTTTCCGCCCTCGACGATCAGCCCCTGCAGCCCGGTATTTTCTGTCTGACAGGCGTGATACATCGCCACTCTTCCACCGAGCGAGTACCCCACCAGCCAGTAATTAAGTATGTTGTAACTAACTAACGTTTTACGCAGCAAATCGTCAACCGCAGCAAACCCTTCCGCCGAAATCTCTGCCGAGCCGCCGTGGCCGGGCAAGTCAACGGCGAGCTGAGGCCACTGTGCAAACGAATCGTAAAAGGGCGCCCACTCCTGCTGGCTGCCCAGAAAGCCGTGCAGCCAGACCACGCAGGGCAGATCCGCACGCAGGCCTGGCATGTGGGCCGCATGCAGGATCATGCCTGGCTGACCTGCGCCAGCAGCGTTTGCAGAGTCTGCGCACCGTCCGTTTCCGGCACGGTTATTTCAACTACCGTGGCCCGTGGCGATTTCCAGGCCTGCGTCACCACGCTCTCAAGATCGCTCCAGGAGGATGGATTGTGGTAGTCCAGCCCGAACATCGCCGCTGCGTGAGAGAAGTTGACGTCCTGCGGCATACAGTAGAAGCGCTCGCGCTCGGCGGCAGGCGTAGGCAGCAGCGAGAAGATTTGGCCGCCGTTGTTGTTCACCACCAGCAGCACAAAGGGCGCGGAAACCTGGCGTAATAACGCCAGCGAGTTCATATCGTACAGCGCGGACAAATCCCCGACGATGGCAAGCGTAGGGCGAGCAGTCGCCCGCTGGACCCCAGCAGAAGTCGAAAGCAGACCATCAATGCCGCTCGCGCCGCGGTTGCTGTAAACCGGGTAGCCCGCGGGCATCTGCGCAAAGGAGTCAACGAGGCGAACAATCAGGCTGTTGCCGACGAACAGCTGGCCCCCTTCGGGAAGCAGTTCCGGCAGGCGTGCAGCGATCTGCGCCTCGCCAAACTCAGCGGTGCCCAGTTTTACGGTATCCCGCGCCAGACGAGCCAGCGGCGCCAGCTTTTCCGTCCAGGCCGAACGTTTTTCAGCCGGATGCATTTCCAGCCATTCGCCAATATTCGCAGAAAGACGGCGGCCACGGTGGTTAGCCGGATCGAGCCTGCCCGGCAGCGGGTCGATAATCCAGTATTCTTCAGGCTGGCAGGTAGCCTGCCATTGCAGAACGCGCTTGCCCGTCAGGCTGCCGCCGAATTGAATAATAATTTGCGCCTGGGCAAGCTCCGTCGTCGCCTGGCTGTTGCCGAGCCACAGGTCCGCACACGGCAGCGGCTGCCCGGTTTGCGACAGCACGTCGCCTATCAGCGGCCAGCCGAGCATTTTTGCCCACACGGCAACCTGCATGCCCTCTTCCGCGTTCATACGCCCGGCCACTACCACGCCGCGCTTCTGCCGCCAGAAGAACCAGTCGCGCTGTTTAGCGATTTCGCGGCCATAAACTTCGCGCAGCCAGGGTTTATCGCCCTGCCACCAGTCGCCCAGCTCGTTCAGCCAGCCGATGCCGGTCTCATCCGGCGCGCCGTAAAGGGGCTCCGCGAACGGGCAGTTGATATGGACGCCACCGCTGGTCTGCTGGCCCAGCGCGCTGTCAACTGTCGAGACGAGCCAGCGGGCGGGGATATCCTGGGTCGGCCGAGGTAAATTCACGCTGACCGTTGGATGAGTGCCAAACATGCCCGACTGGCGAATCGCCTGGTTGGCCCCGCAGTCGATAAGTTCCGGCGGACGGTCCGCGGTCAGCAGAATGAGTTTTTCACCCGTCAGCCCCGCTTCAATCAGCGCGGGATAGAGATTTGCCACCGCCGTGCCGGAGGTCACAATCACGGCCACGGGCTGGCCGCTCGCTTTCGCAAGCCCTAATGCAAGATGGCCCAGCCCACGCTCATCAAAGTGGGTGTGGCAAATAAACGCCTGATTCTCCGCCGCGGTTAACGTCAGCGGGGTGGAGCGCGAGCCCGGTGCGATACAGACATGGCGCACGCCGTGGCGGGTGAGCGCTTCGAGGATCACCTGCGCCCAGCGGCGGTTAAACGAGCTTATCGACATTTTCAGGTCCTGAGTCAAATTCGCTGACTCATTATAATTATTGCTGGAAAGGTTATTTTGACATGAATCGGTAATGAATCATTCAGAAGGCCGTTTTGGTCAGCAAAGTCCGCAGGCTTGCCGCTTTATTTTCTATTTCCTGCCACTCCTGCTCCGGGTCAGACCCGGCTACGATCCCTGCCCCGGCGTACAGCCGTACCGTGATGCTGCTGACCTTAGCCGAGCGCAGCGCGACGCAAAACTCCGTCTGGTGACAGGACAGATAACCTGCCGAACCGGCGTACCACTCACGGTCGAAAGGTTCGAAATCATTAATAAACGCTTTAGCGGATTCGCGAGGAAGCCCGGCAACGGCGGCGGTTGGCTGCAGCTGTTCCAGGCAAACGGCGTCATCAGGGTTTTCCAGATCCGTCCAGATGCAGCGGCGAAGATGCTGCACCTTGCGCAGGCGTACCACCTGGGGAGGCAGCACGTCCAGCACGCCGGACTGGCCCTTCAGGCGCTCGCAGATATCTTCCACCACCAGCATATTTTCCCGTTGGTTTTTATCATCTTTGAGCAGCCACTGGCCCAGTGACCACGCATGATGATCGTCAACGTGATTAGCTACGGTGCCGGCCAGCGCTTCGGTACGCAGCGCCGAGTCGATACGCCGCCACAGCCGCTCCGGGCTTGAGCCCAGGAAAGCAGCGTTGGCGTCAAAGACCATCATGAAATGGTAGCATCTGAAATTCACCCGTCGGCTGGCTGCCATCAGCGCCGCGGGCGCAACGGGGCCGGAGAAGCGGAGATCGGTTGCGCGGGCCAGCACGACTTTTTCCATCTCGCCGTTACTAATGGCCTCCGCTGCCCGTCCAATCAGACGATACCAGTCGTTCTGCCCCGGCTGGTGCTGTTCGCTCATGCATTGCAGGTGCAGAGGCTGCAGTGGCCTGGCGGGAAGAAGCCGTTCAATGAAGGCCGCCGCCGCTAGGGCGTCGTCTTTAAGCGAAGTTTCGCTGTATAAATGCAGCCACAGGCAGGCTTCGCCGCCTCTACGCCGCCATTCAAGACGCGAGAGGAATAAGCAGCCCTGCGCCGGGTCGAAGGCGTTCAGACCCCAGACGCGCAACGAAGCATGAGTTGAATGGGCTTTCAGAAAGGCCTGGGCATCCGCCAGCGCTGTAAACTGACGCAGGGAGCCGAGCGCGGCAACTTCGTCACTGCCCTCACGCTGCTGCCAGTAAAATTGAGGATACTGCTTCTGGCAGGCCAGCCAGGCAAGCGGGTCAGAATCATCGCTCAGGGTGACGTCCACACAGATGCGGTGAAGCCCTGGGACATCCGCAAATTCGCCTGTCAATGCAAGCCGGAGTTGTTGCAGCGCGACGGCTACTGAATTCACGTTTACCTCACCTTCCCTGAAAACCCCTGATTATACGTGGTCATGGCGACAAAAAAAAATCCCACCCTGTAGGTAAGATTTCTTTAGCTGGCGTACGGTGAAATGTACGCCAGTATCACTTTAGCGTCGGGCCAGCAGCAGCCCCAGTATTAACCCGGCGGCGGCGCCCACCCCAATCCCCTGCCAGGGTTTCTCGTGGACATAATCATCCGCACGATAGGCCGCTTTTTTAGCGCGATAATAATAGTTGTCAGAAGCATGGCTGACCCGATCTTTTACATCGTTCAACGCCTGTTCGGCGCGTGCTTTAAGCTCGATGTACTTTTGGTCAGCCGGATCGCCGGAAGAGCGCAGGACTTCCTCAAGCGTCTCACTCAGCAGGGTCAGGTCATCATCAAGACGAGATTCATACGGTTGCATCGTTGTTCTCCGTGTTATTTCCGGGAAAAGGAAGGAAATTTGCTCGTTCGCTAACTATAGACAATGAGCGCGCTTCTTGCCTGCCCGCAACGCTTAACGATTCGCCATGCCAACGTGGGGGATGCCATCTTCGTCATAAACTTCCGTCACGGGCTTAAAGCCGAAGTGGGCGTAGAAGCCTTGCAGATGCGCCTGTGCGCCAAGATAAACCGTGCACTGCGGCCAATGCTGCTGGCATGAAGCCATCGCCTGCTCCATCAGTTTGTAGCCCAGCTTTTCGCCGCGCGCCCCCGGGTCAATAATAACCCGACCGATCACCACCGGTTCGAGATCGTTATCGCTTTTCAGGATCCGGGCGTAGGCCGCAAGTTTGCCGTCGCGCCAGCCAAGCAGATGACGATTTTCGTCAACCAGGTCGTCACCGTCGATATCCTGATACGGGCAGTTCTGCTCAACGATAAATACCGCGTTGCGCAGGGCCAGCACGCTGTAGAGATCGTTCACACCCAGCTCTGAGTGATGTAGGTCTTGCCAGATTACCATTCTGAAGTTCCTTATTTTTCGACGAGTCGCCTATCTTCACGCATAAAAAAACCGCCGACAAGCGGCGGTTTTCTAAAGCAGGACTCAGCTTACATCAATGGCTTCGCTAACTGTACCAGCTCGATAAGCGGCTGCGGGTAAACGCCCAGCAGCAGCACCAGCACGGCAGAAATCAGCACCACTACGCCGCCCGCGGTAAACGCCCAGTTCCCCGGAGTGTCGCGATTGAGCTGCTGAGGCGCGCTCAGATACAAGCTGACGGTGACGCGCAGGTAGTAATACAGGCCGATGGCGCTGCCCAGCACCACGGCGCCGGTCAGCCACCACAGGTGCGCCTGAACGCCCACTGCAATGATGTAGAACTTACCGATGAAGCCCAGGGTCATTGGGATACCCGCCAGGGACAGCATCATCACGGTCAAGACGGCTGACAGAACCGGCTTGTGCCAGAACAGACCGCGGTAGGAGTACAGTGAATCTGCATCCGGGCCACGGTACGGGCTGGACATCAGACTGACCACACCGAACGCGCCAAGGCTACTGAACAGGTAACCTGCCAGGTAAACACCAACGGACTCCATAGACATGCTGCCGTTCTGCATCGCAATCAACGCTACCATCAGGTAACCCAGGTGCGCGATGGAGGAGTAGCCGAGCAGACGCTTGATGTTGGTCTGGCTCAGCGCCATCAGGTTGCCGAAGAGGATGGAGGCGAAGGCGATAATGCCCAGCACCACGCGAACGGCCTCGCTGTCACCTATCGGTGCGTAGAGGAACAGACGCATCACCACGCCAAAGATGGCGATTTTGCTGGCGGTAGCCAGGAAAGTGGAAACCGGAGCAGGTGCGCCCTGGTAAACGTCTGGCGTCCACAGGTGGAACGGCACCAGCGACAGCTTGAAGCCCAGGCCAACGATCATCATGCCTAGACCCGCCAGCAGCAGCGGCTCGTGCAGCATGTTGTCCGCCAGGCTCTTGCCGAGGCTAACGAACGACAGGCTGCCGGACTCTGCGTACACCAGCGCCATACCGAACAGCAGGAAAGAAGAGGCCGCAGCGGACAGGATCATGTACTTGATGCTGGCTTCCAGCGACCGCTTCTGTCGGAAGGCGTAGCCAATCAGACCGAACAGCGGCAGTGAAATCAGCTCAATGCCGAGGAACAGCGCGGCCAGGTGGTTGGCGTTCGCCAGCAGAATCCCGCCCAGGGCGGCGATCAGCACCAGCAGATAGAACTCTTCTTTGTTGTCGGTGTAGCCCTGTAACCACGGATAAGCGAAGGTACAGGTCGCGAGGCTTGCCAGCAGCACCAGCCCGGTATAGAGCATAGCGTAGCCGTCAACGCGCATCAGCGGGGTGACATCCATCGCACCGGCCTGCCCCACAAACCACAGGGAGACGAGTGCCGCGTTAAGCCCGATAACGGACAGTATTGCATTAACAAAATGGTCGCGTCGCCACGCTATGGAGAGCATCACAACCACCACCGTCAATCCGACGATCAACAGCGGCAGCAGCGCGATCAAATGTTGAGGAGTTATAGTCATGGCGAATTACGGCCTTGTAGTTGAAAGTGAACTGCTAAACCACTGCTGAACATTGCTCATCGCAGCGTGCGAGGTATCCAGAATCGGCTGTGGATAGAAGCCCAGCAGGACCAGCAGCACCACCAGCAACATGATGATAAAGAACTCGCGCAGCGACATGCCCGGCAGCTGTTTATCGCTGATTTCGCTCTTCGCTTTACCGAAGTAGGCGCGATGCAGCATCGCCAGCGAATAGACAGAAGCAAACACCAAGCCGAAGGTCGAGATAACGGTGATCGTCGGCACGGTGTGGAAGCTGCCGAACAGGATCATGAACTCGCCAACGAAGTTACCGGTGCCCGGCATCCCGAGGGTTGCCACAGCAAAGAACATCGACAGACCCGGCAGCCATTTAATTTTGTTCCACAGGCCGCCCATCAGACGCATGTCACGGGTGTGCAGACGCTCGTAGAGCTGACCACAGATGATGAACATACCCGCAGCGGAAAGGCCGTGGGCAATCATCTGAATAACCGCACCCTGGTAAGCGAGCTGGTTGCCTGTGTAAATAGCAATCAGTACGAAGCCCATGTGGGAAACGGAGGTATAAGCAATCAGACGTTTGATATCGGTTTGTGCGAAGGCCATCCACGCACCGTAGAAGATACCGATGACACCCAGCCACATAGCGATAGGGGCAAACTCAGCGGAAGCTTCCGGGAACAGCGGCAGCGAGAAGCGCAGCAGGCCGTAAGCTGCGGTTTTCAGCAGGATACCCGCCAGGTCAACGGAACCCGCCGTTGGCGCCTGGGAGTGAGCATCCGGCAGCCAGCCGTGCAGCGGAACCACCGGCATTTTCACCGCAAACGCAATGAAGAAGCCGAGCATCAGCAGCCACTGCACACCGTGGGACATCGGCGTTTTCAGCAGCAGCTCATAGTTGAAGGTCCAGACGCCGGTTGCGTTGTAATGCACGAATACCAGGCCAAGAATAGCAATCAGCATCACCAGGCCGCTTGCCTGGGTATAGATGAAGAACTTGGTCGCAGCGGTAATACGCGTCTTCCCGTCAGAGGCTTTGTGGCCCCACAGCGCGATCAGGAAGTACATCGGCACCAGCATCATTTCCCAGAAGAAGAAGAACAGGAACATGTCGATGGCAAGGAACACGCCGATAACGCCACCGAGGATCCACATCAGGTTGAGGTGGAAGAAGCCCTGATACTTTTCGATTTCATTCCAGGAACAGAGTACGGCCAGCACGCCGAGCAGACCGGTCAGCACGACCATCAGCAACGACAGACCGTCCAGCGCTAAGTGGATTTCAATCCCGAAGCGGGGGATCCACGGCAGAACAAATTCAGACTGCCACTGCGGCAGGCCTGCGGCCTGCGTCAGCGTGTAGCCGCCCTGCAACCACAGTTGCAGCGAAAGTGCCAGTGTCAGCCCCATGGTCACCAGCGCGATCCAGCGCGGCACTTTTACGCCGAAGCGCTCAGTTTGCCAGCAGAGGAAGCCGCCAATAAAGGGGATTAATATTAGCCAGGGTAATAGCATGGCATTTGTGTCCCTAAGTCAAAATAAACCAAAACATCACTCACCTCCCTCCTCCACTGGAGGAGGGAGTGTTGAATTAGCGCAAGACCAACAGCAGGCCCAGAACCACCACCGCACCGATGCTCATTGAAGCCACATACCAGCGCAGGTAACCGTTCTCGCTCACCAGCAGGCCGCGGCCCCCGAAGCGGGCAAGGACTGCCGGAATGTTCATCAGTGAGTTCAGCGGATCGCGCTTCAGTAGCCAGGCAATAGCGAGGAATGGCTTAACGAAGATTTTGTCGTACAGCCAGTCGAAGCCCCAGGCATGGAACCACCAGGTACCGAAGAAGCGGCCCGGCGCGCTGTTAGCGATAGCCGTTACCAGCGTACGTTTGCCCAGCCACAGCCATGCCGCAATCAGGATGCCCGCGATAGCGACAACGCCAGAAGTAATCTCAAGCGTCAGCACGCTACCGTGCGCCAGTTCAGCCGTTGCCGGCAGCACGCCCGCTAACGGTGGAACAATCATTGCGCCAACGAAGGTGGACAGCACCAGCAGTACAATTAGCGGCAGGTGGTGAGTAATGCCTTTGCCCGCGTGAGCGTGGATTTGCTCTTTCCCGTGGAAGACGATGAAGATCATACGGAAGGTATAGAGGGAGGTCATGAACGCACCCACCAGACCCGCAATCATCAGATTCATATGACCGTTTGCCAGCGCACCGGCAAGGATTTCGTCTTTACTGAAGAAACCTGCGGTAATCAGCGGCAGAGCGGACAGCGCCGCGCCCCCCACCAGGAAGCAGACGTACACCAGCGGAATGGACTTACGCAGGCCACCCATTTTGAAGATGTTTTGCTCGTGGTGGCAGGCCAGAATCACCGAACCGGATGACAGGAACAGCAGCGCCTTGAAGAACGCGTGGGTCATCAGGTGGAAGATAGCCGCATCCCACGCCTGTACGCCCAGCGCCAGGAACATGTAGCCAATCTGGCTCATGGTCGAGTAAGCAAGCACGCGTTTGATGTCGGTCTGCACCAGGGCCGCAAAGCCCGCCATCACCAGGGTAATTGCACCCACGATACCGACCAGATGCAGCACTTCAGGCGTCATCAGGAACAGGCCGTGAGTACGGGCAATCAGATAGACGCCCGCGGTAACCATGGTGGCGGCGTGGATCAGAGCAGAAACCGGCGTTGGGCCAGCCATCGCATCCGCAAGCCACGTTTGCAGCGGAAGCTGTGCAGACTTACCAACCGCACCGCCCAACAGCATCAGGGTTGCCCAGGTGAGCATCTGATTGCCAGCGGCGAAGTGCGCAGGCGCCAGCTCAACCATTTCGCGGAAGTTCAGCGTACCCAGCTCGTTGTAAAGAATGAACAGCGCGAAAGCGAGGAACACGTCACCCACACGGGTAACCACGAACGCTTTCATTGCCGCTGCGCCATTCTTCGGATCGGTGTAGTAAAAACCGATCAGCAGATACGAGCACAGGCCTACGCCTTCCCAGCCGAGATACATCAGCAGCAGGTTATCACCCAGCACCAGCACGACCATGCTGGCGATAAACAGGTTGGTGTAGGCGAAGAAGCGAGAGTAGCCCTCTTCCCCACGCATATACCAGGAGGCGAACATGTGGATCAGGAAGCCCACGCCGGTGACCACGGAGAGCATGGTCAGCGACAGGCCATCCAGCACCAGGTTGAAGCCGATGTTGAAATCGCCTACCGACATCCAGGTCCACAGCGGCTGCACGAACGCCTGACGACCGTTGTTGAAGAAATCAACGCCCGCAAAAGCGGTGACCAGGGCTGCCAGGCCGATAGAGCCAATCCCGATGGTGGCAGACAGGTTTTCAGACCAGCGGCCACGGGAAAATGCCAACAGAACAAAGCCAATAAATGGCAAAAGAATGGTTAACCAGAGAAGGTTCATCCACGCATCTCACTTACTGAATCGATATTCAGATTCTGGCGACGACGATGGAGCTGCAGTAACAGCGCGAGGCCAATACTGGCTTCGGCGGCCGCTAAGCTAATCGCCAGGATATACATCACCTGACCGTCGGCCTGGCCCCAATAACTACCGGCAACCACAAATGCGAGCGCCGCGGCGTTAATCATGATTTCCAGGCTAATCAGCATGAAAAGCAGGTTGCGACGGATGACCAGCCCCGTCAGACCCAGCACAAACAAAATGGCTGCGAGGATGAGTCCATGTTGCAACGGGATCATACGTGCTCCTCCGTTTTTCTTTTTGTAGCCATTTCTGGACGGTTGCTCAGCACTTCACCCATGCGGTCTTCACGACCCAGGTGGAAGGCAACAATCAGACCCGCCAGCAGCAGCATGGATGCCAGCTCAACGGCCAGCACGTATGGCCCGAACAGCGCGATACCGACCTGCTTCGCGTCAATTGCCGTGCCGTCGATGCCCTGGTCGTTAAGTCCCAGAATCGCGTAAACCAGCACGGCCAGCAGGATGGCGGACAGCACGCCCGGCCCAATCCACAGCTGCGGCTTCAGCCACTCGCGCTCCTGCTGCACCACGGAGTTACCCAGGTTAAGCATCATGACCACGAAGACGAACAGCACCATGATGGCCCCGGCGTAAACGATAATCTCCAGCGCACCGGCAAAATACGCGCCGAGCGAGAAGAACACCCCGGCGATAGAGAGCAGGGAGATAATCAGATACAGCAGCGCATGCACCGGATTACTGTGCGTGATCACCCGCAGGGTGGTCAGGATCGCCACTAAGGCGCATATATAAAAAGCGAATTCCATTCCTGACTCCTTAAGGTAACAGGCCTTTGACGTCGATAGGCTTGGCTTCGTTTTCCGCTTCGCCCTTATCTTTGCCGTCGATTGCCATGCCTGCCATCCGGTAGAAGTTATATTCCGGGTATTTGCCCGGACCGGAAATCAGCAGGTCCTCTTTTTCGTAAACCAGATCCTGACGCTTAAACTCACCCAGTTCGAAATCCGGGGTCAGCTGAATCGCCGTTGTTGGACAGGCTTCTTCGCACAGGCCGCAGAAGATGCAGCGTGAGAAGTTAATGCGGAAGAATTCTGGATACCAGCGGCCGTCTTTGGTCTCTGCTTTTTGCAGAGAGATACAGCCAACCGGGCAGGCAACCGCACACAGGTTACAGGCAACGCAACGCTCTTCGCCATCCGGATCGCGCGTCAACACGATACGGCCACGGTAGCGCGGCGGCAGATACACTGGCTCTTCCGGATACATCTGCGTTTCGCGTTTCGCGAAGGCGTGCAGACCGATCATCCAGATACTGCGTACCTGGGTGCCGAAACCAACCACTAACTCTTTCAATGTCATGGTTTTTTCACCCCTTATGGTGCCTGATAGAGAATGACCGCGGCGGTCACCAGCAAGTTGACAAGCGTCAGCGGCAGGCAGATTTTCCAGCCGAACGACATCACCTGGTCATAACGAGGACGAGGCAGCGCTGCGCGAATCAAAATGAACATCATCATGAAGAACGCGGTTTTCAGCGCGAACCAGATGAACGGTGGTAACCACGGGCCATTCCAGCCACCAAAGAACAGCGTCACAATCATAGCGGAGACGGTGACGATACCGATGTATTCACCCACGAAGAACAGACCGAATTTCATCCCGGAATATTCAATGTGGTAGCCATCGGCCAGTTCCTGCTCGGCTTCCGGTTGGTCAAACGGGTGACGGTGACATACCGCCACGCCCGCAATCGCAAAGGTCACAAAGCCGAAGAACTGCGGGATGACGTTCCACAGGTGCGCCTGGTTGTTGACGATATCGCCCATATTGAACGACCCCGCCTGAGCAACCACGCCCATCAGGGAAAGACCAAGGAACACTTCGTAGCTCAGCGTCTGCGCGGATGCACGCATTGCGCCCAGCAGGGAGTATTTGTTGTTACTTGACCAGCCCGCGAACAGCACGGCGTAAACCGCGAGGCCTGCCATCATCAGGAAGAACAGGATGCCGATGTTCAGATCCGCAACTACCCAGCTCGGGCTAACCGGCACGATAGCAAAGGCCAGCAGCAGCGAGGTGAAGGCGATCATCGGTGCCAGAGTAAAGATCACGCGATCCGAGAAGCGCGGGATCCAGTCCTCTTTAAAGAACATCTTGATCATGTCGGCAACCAGCTGGAGCGAACCGCCCCAGCCAACGCGGTTTGGTCCATAACGGTTCTGGAACAGACCGAGCAGACGACGTTCACCGAAACTCATGAACGCGCCGCAGGTGACGACAACCAGCAGGATAACCACCGCTTTGAGGATGGTAAGCAGAATGTCGATAACATCCGGTGTTAACCAACTCATTGCGCAGCCTCCTGCAGATTTTCAAGACGGGCACCGGCCAGTACCGGGGCAATGCCAGGCATGCCCATTGGCAGACCAACCTGCCCTGCTACCAGCCCTTCGGACAGCTGCAGCGGCAGGCTTAGCGTCTGGCCTTCGTAGCTGAAGGAGATCAGCTGACCGGCGTTGACGCCAAGCTTCGCGGCGTCTGCCGGGTTAAGAGTAATGTGTGGTGTGACCATGCGGCTCTGGAAGACAGGAGAACGCTGGGACATCTCGTCGCTACCGAACAGGTGGTAGTACGGCGCGATACGCCATTTGCCTTCTTCTGCCTGGAAGCTTTCCGGGACCGTTGCGAAGAAATCGATACCCGTGTCCGCTGCTTCAATCAGACGCACGCCCGGATCGCCGTGGCGCAGCTTGCCGCCCACTTCGGCCTGGAATTTGTTCCATGCTTGCGGTGAGTTCCAGCCTGGTGCCCATGCAAACGGGATCTGCTGACGGTCGGCCAGCGGGCTGTTGTTCCCTTCCATAGAGAAGGCGAACATCGTGTCTTTATCATGCGGCTGACGCGGCTCATGTACGCTGATATTAGCGCGCATTGCCGTACGACCGCTTGAGCGGATAGGAGAACGAGCCAGTTTCTGACCGCGTATACGGAAGCTTGCATCCGGCGCGGCATCTTTGATACCGGCCAGCTGCGGTAGCGCTTTCACGCAGGCATCGATAACGTGATCAAGCTGCGTCCAGTCCACTTCACGGCTCAGCACGGTGCTGTGCAGAGAGTGCAGCCAGCGCCAGCTTTCAAGCATCGCCACGTTTTTGTCATAGTAGGACGGGTCGTAAACCTGGAAGAAACGCTGGGCGCGACCTTCGTTGTTAACGACCGTGCCGTCGCTCTCCGCGAAGCTTGCGGTGGACAACACCAGATGCGCTTTGTCCATGATCGCCGTGCGCTGATGATCGATAACCAGCACCAGCGGTGCTTTAGACAATGCAGCATCAACGCGAGCGGCTGAAGCATGACGGTGAAGATCGTTTTCCAGCACCACAACCGCATCGGCCGCGCCGCTTTCCAGCTCGCTCAGCGCCTCTTCAAGAGAGCCGCCGCCAATCATGCCCAGGCCAACGCTGTTCACGGCGCGGGCAATCATAGTGATACCCACTTCGGCACCGCGACCTTTCAGCGCTTTCGCAACGTTCGCCGCAGCCTGAATCACCGCTTCGCTGCCGGAGTTAGTCCCGGAGACGATAAGAGGTTTCTTCGCACCCGCCAGCGCCTGAACAATCACGTCGACCTTGTTTTTCAGGTCGCGATCCAGTTCAACTGCCGGGGAGTTGCTGTCCAGCGCGTTGGCAATCGCGAAGCCCAGGCGGGCCTGATCTTCAACTGGTGCGCGGTAGGTCCATGCTGCGATGTCATCCAGGCGGGTGTTATCCACGTTGGTGACAAACAGCGGATGTTTCGCGTGCTGGCCAATGTTCATGATTGCTGCAATCTGCCAGTCAGCCACTTTTTGTGCCGCTGCCATCTCGCGCGCTTTGCCTTTCACTGCCTGACGAATTGCCAGCGCGGCGCGAGCACCGGTCTGAGTGACATCCTCACCCAGAATCAGTACCGCATCGTAGGATTCGATTTCACGCAGCGCAGGAGTGTGAACTCCGCTTTCGCGCAGCACTTTAAGCATCAGCTGCAGGCGAGCCTGCTCTCCTGCCGCAATGCCGGTATAGAAGTTGGCAGCACCCACCAGCTCACGCAGCGCGAAGTTGCTTTCAACGCTGGCACGCGGGGAGCCGATACCGATAACCTTCTTCGACTGGCGTAGAATATCTGCCGCGCCCTGCATCGCCTGCTCGGCGTTCAGGGCGATCAGATCGTCGCCACGGCGCTGAATTGGCTGACGTGGACGGTCTTTCAGGTTCACGTAGCCATAGCCGAAACGACCGCGGTCACACAGGAAGTAGTGGTTGACCGTACCGTTGTAGCGGTTTTCGATACGACGCAGTTCACCGTAACGTTCGCCTGGGCTTGTATTACAACCCAATGAGCACTGCTGACAGATGCTCGGTGCGAACTGCATATCCCACTTACGGTTGTAGCGCTCGGAGTGGGTTTTGTCGGTGAAAACGCCGGTCGGGCAAATCTCTACCAGGTTGCCGGAGAACTCGCTTTCCAGCGTGCCGTCTTCCGGGCGACCGAAGTAGACGTTGTCGTGAGCGCCATAGACGCCCAGATCTTTGCCGTCTGCATAATCTTTGTAGTAACGCACGCAGCGGTAGCAGGCGATACAGCGGTTCATTTCGTGAGAGATGAACGGGCCGAGATCCTGATTGCGGTGCGTACGCTTGGTGAAACGATAGCGACGGAAGCTATGCCCCGTCATTACAGTCATATCCTGCAGGTGGCAGTTGCCGCCCTCTTCACAGACCGGACAGTCGTGCGGGTGGTTGGTCATCAGCCACTCCACAACGCTCTCACGGAACTGCTTCGCTTCGCCGTCATCAATAGAGATGAACGTACCGTCTGAAGCCGGTGTCATACAGGACATCACCAGGCGACCACGGGTATCTTCTGCGTTCTGATATTGCTTCACCGCACACTGGCGGCAAGCACCGACGCTGCCCAGCGCCGGGTGCCAGCAAAAATAAGGAATATCGAGTCCAAGGGAGAGACAAGCCTCTAGCAGGTTGTCGGCCCCATTGACCTCATATTCTTTGCCGTCTACATGAATCGTAGCCATAGTCAGCATGCTTCCAGTTGGCCTGAGTAACCTCAGGCGTTAATCAAAAATTCTTGTGCAATTCCTCGCGGCAAGCCGCAGGGAAAAATATCACCAGCGCGTTTTTAACAGGTTCGGCTGAATGCCACCGATGGCACGCAGATTCCCGAGATCCTGTTTGGCAATGCCTGCTTCGAATTCTTCGCGGAAATATTTAATCGCACTCTGCAATGGCTCAACCGCGCCCGGCGCGTGTGCACAGAAGGTTTTACCCGGACCGAGGAAACGGCACAGCTGCTCGAGCGTTTCGATATCCCCAGGCTGGCCTTCGCCACGCTCCAGCGCACGCAGAATTTTTACGCTCCACGGCAGGCCGTCACGGCAGGGTGTACACCAGCCGCAGGATTCACGGGCAAAGAACTCTTCCAGGTTACGCACCAGCGGCACCATGCCAATTTCATGGTCCACGGCCATCGCCAGCGCCGTACCCAGACGGCTGCCCGCTTTACCGATGCTTTCAAACTCCATCGGCAGGTCGAGGTGAGATTCGGTCAGGAAGTCTGTCCCTGCCCCACCCGGCTGCCAGGCTTTGAATTTCAGGCCGTCGCGCATGCCGCCAGCATAGTCTTCCAGGATTTCACGTGCGGTAGTCCCGAACGGTAATTCCCAGACGCCTGGATTTTTCACGCGGCCTGAGAAGCCCATCAGCTTGGTGCCGGCGTCTTTGCTAAGCCCGCCGCCAATGCCCTGATACCACTCAACGCCATCCGCCAGAATCGCCGGGACGTTACACAGCGTTTCAACGTTGTTGACGCAGGTTGGTTTGCCCCAGACGCCGCTTGAAGCAGGGAAAGGTGGTTTTGAACGTGGGTTCGCGCGGCGGCCTTCCAGGGAGTTAATCAGCGCGGTTTCTTCACCGCAGATATAACGCCCGGCACCGGTGTGCACGATCAGCTCAAAATCAAAACCAGACCCGAGAATATTTTTACCAAGCAGGCCCGCTTCGGTCGCTTCTGCGATTGCACGGCGCAGGTTTACTGCCGCTTCAATGTATTCCCCGCGCAGGAAGATGTAGCCGCGATAAGCTTTCAGTGCGAATGCGGAAATCAGCATGCCTTCCACCAGCAGGTGCGGCAGCTGTTCCATCAGCAGGCGGTCTTTATAGGTGCCCGGCTCCATTTCATCGGCGTTACACAGCAGGTAACGGATGTTCATGGATTCGTCTTTCGGCATCAGGCTCCACTTCAGACCAGTGGAGAAGCCCGCGCCGCCGCGGCCCTTCAGGCCCGCGTCTTTTACGGCGTTAACGATGTCGTCCGGCGCCATACCGGTTAATGCTTTACGCGCACCTTCATAACCGTTTTTGCTGCGATATTCATCCAGCCATACCGGCTGTTTGTCATCGCGCAACCGCCAGGTCAGCGGATGGGTTTCGGCAGTACGAATAATCGTCTTCATTTATACTGCTCCAGCAGGTCAGGGATCGCTTCCGGCGTCAGATGGCTGTGAGTATCATCATCAATCATCATGGTCGGCCCTTTGTCGCAGTTGCCCAGACAGCAGGTCGGCAGCAGGGTAAAGCGACCATCAAACGTGGTCTGGCCCGGTTTGATATTCAGCTTCGCTTCGATAGCGGACTGAATGCCCTGGTAACCTGTGATGTGGCAAACCACGCTGTCGCAGTAGCGAATAACATGACGGCCCACCGGCTGGCGGAATATCTGGCTGTAGAAGGTGGCAACGCCTTCGACGTCGCTGGCAGGAATGCCCAGCACGTCAGCGATGGCGTAAATTGCCCCGTCCGGCACCCAGCCACGCTGCTTCTGAACGATCTTCAGCGCTTCGATGGACGCGGCGCGAGCATCTTCATAATGGTGTTTTTCGTGCTCGATCGCTTCACGCTCAGCCGCACTCAGCTCGAAAGCTTCGGTTTGTGGTTGTTGATTCTCGTGCATAGTTAGCGGTCCACATCTGACATGACAAAATCGATACTACCCAGATAGACAATCAGGTCAGAAACCAGGCTGCCGCGGATCGCCGCCGGGATTTGCTGCAGGTGCGCAAAGCTCGGGGTACGAATACGGGTACGGTAGCTCATGGTGCTGCCGTCGCTGGTCAGGTAGTAACTGTTAATCCCCTTGGTTGCCTCAATCATCTGGAAGGATTCGTTGGCCGGCATAACCGGGCCCCAGGAAACCTGCAAGAAGTGAGTAATCAGGGTCTCGATATGCTGTAGCGTGCGCTCTTTCGGCGGCGGCGTGGTGAGCGGGTGATCCGCCTTGAACGGGCCAGCAGGCATGTTTTTCAGGCACTGGTCAAGAATACGCAGGCTCTGGCGCAACTCTTCTACCTTCAGCATCACGCGGGTGTAACAGTCGCTCACGCCACCGCCGACCGGGATTTCGAAGTCGAAGTTTTCATAGCCAGAGTAAGGGCGGGCTTTACGAATATCGAAGTCGATACCGGTGGCGCGCAGGCCAGCACCGGTGGTGCCCCACTCCAGCGCTTCTTTCTTGCCGTAAGCGGCAACGCCCTGGGAACGGCCTTTCAGAATGGTGTTACGCAGCGCGGCTTTCTCGTAGGAATCCAGACGCTTCGGCATCCACTCGAGGAACTCTTTCAGCAGGCGCTCCCAGCCGTTCGGCAGGTCGTGTGCCACACCGCCGATACGGAACCAAGCCGGGTGCATACGGAAGCCGGTAATCGCTTCAACCAGATCGTAGATTTTCTGACGGTCGGTAAACGCAAAGAACACCGGCGTCATCGCCCCAACGTCCTGAATGAACGTGGAGATATATAGCAGGTGGCTGTTGATACGGAACAGCTCGGAGAGCATGACGCGGATGACGTCAACGCGTTCAGGCACCTTGATGCCCGCTAGTTTCTCAACGGCCAGCACGTATGGCATTTCGTTCACGCAGCCGCCGAGATACTCGATACGGTCGGTGTACGGAATGTAGCTGTGCCAGGACTGGCGCTCGCCCATTTTCTCAGCGCCACGGTGGTGGTAGCCGATATCCGGTACGCAGTCGACAATCTCTTCACCGTCGAGCTGAAGGATGATGCGGAACGCACCGTGCGCGGACGGGTGGTTTGGCCCCAGGTTCAGGAACATGAAGTCTTCATGCTCGCTGCTGCGCTTCATGCCCCAGTCTTCAGGCTTGAAGGTCAGCGCTTCCATTTCCAGATCTTCTTTCTGTTTGGTTAACTCAAACGGATCGAATTCGGTGGCGCGAGCCGGGTAGTCTTTACGCAGCGGGTGTCCTTCCCACGTTGGCGGCATCATGATGCGCGTCAGGTGCGGGTGGCCGGTAAAGGTGATGCCAAACATTTCCCAGGTTTCACGCTCGTACCAGTTGGCGTTCGGGAAGAGTTTGGTGATTGTCGGCACGTTCAGATCGTTTTCTGAGAAGGCCACCTTGAGCATGATGTCGCGGTTGCGATCGATAGAAATCAGGTGGTAGAAAACGGAAAAATCCGCGGCCGGTAAACCGTCGCGGTGAGTTCTGAGACGCTCGTCCATGCCATGTAAGTCGAACAACATGACATAAGGTTTCGGCAATCTTTTCAGGAAATCGATTACTTCCAGTAGCTGTTCACGCTTGACCCAAACCACCGGGACCCCGGTGCGGGTTGGCTGAACGCTGAAGGCATCCGGCCCAAAACGGTTACGCAGTTCGCCAATTACCGGGTCATCGAGATGATCCCTTGTCTGCAAAGCTGGCAGGGCGGCGTCTTGCGCTGTTAAATCGGTCATATTTCTCACCATTGCAAATGGTTCTGTGGTGACTGTCGGCCAGCGGCTCCGCGCTAATATTATTGATATGCGAAGCAGTGTTTGCTGGCTACAGGCGCAAATTAAATCTCGTCTGGCGACCTCAGATTGGTCACAGCAATTCGCTCGCCGCGCTTACGCTCGCGCTCGGACTGCATGTTGGCGCGATAAACGCCCTGATCGCCAACAACCCACGACAGCGGGCGGCGCTCTTTACCAATCGATTCCTGCAGCAGCATCAGCGCCTGCATATAGGCTTCGGGACGCGGCGGGCAGCCCGGGATGTAGACGTCAACCGGCAGGAATTTATCCACGCCCTGCACGACGGAGTAGATGTCGTACATGCCGCCTGAGTTGGCGCAGGCACCCATGGAGATTACCCATTTTGGCTCAAGCATCTGGTCGTAAAGGCGCTGAATAACCGGTGCCATTTTGGTGAAGCAGGTCCCGGCGATAACCATCAGGTCAGCCTGACGAGGAGACGCACGCAGTACTTCTGCACCAAAACGGGCCACGTCATGCACGGCGGTAAACGAGGTCACCATCTCTACGTAGCAGCAAGAAAGGCCAAAGTTATATGGCCAAATTGAGTTTTTACGTCCCCAGTTAACCATGTCGTGCATGGCATGCTCGAGCTTGCCCATGTACACGCTACGGTTAATTTCTGCGTCCAGTGGATCGGTAACGATTTCCTGTTTTTGCAGGGGATAACGGTCATTCTCACCGTTGTTGGGGTCTATGCGGGTGAGCGTATAGTCCATCTTATTGCCTCGCTGTTACTGCGTATGACGGTTAGTGAGACTGTCGGTTTCCGGGTTGATTTGCTCACGGCGCGAACGCGCAGGAGTCCAATCGAGCGCGCCAATACGCACCAGATACACCAGACCAGCCAGTAGCACTAAAATGAAAATTGCGGCTTCCGCGAAACCAATCCAGCCACTTTCCCGAATGGAAGTAGACCACGCATAGAGATACAGGGCTTCCACGTCGAAGATAACGAAGAACATGGCCACCAGGTAAAACTTAGCGGAAAGGCGTAAACGCGCGGTACCAACGGAGTCAATACCTGACTCGAAGGGGGTATTCTTGTGCCGGCCCTTGGCTCTCCCGCCCAGGAACCATGCCCCGAGCAGCATTACGCAACACAGGCCAACGGCAACAATAAGAAAGACAGCGAACGCCCAGTGATGAGCGATAACTTCAGTGGTTGTTGACATACTCATTGCTTACTCATCAAAAGTGGCGCTAAAACCTCTGCTCTTGGCTGGCAGATGAACACCACATCGATTCATGGGGAGGAACAAATAAACCTACAATAACTACCGGAAAACAGAAATTCACCAGCAAATTGATGGGGTTTTTTACTCCTTTCTATAACCTTTTGTCAACTTTAACAAAAGTATCCACACATTAATTTACATCGACGCCGATTCATTAACATTTAATGCCTAATACTCGATTTAACCGAATTATCAATCAGTTTTAACTGTAGGTGAATCGTGTCCGTAAGGCGCGGAAAAATGTGCAGCACCTCTATTTTGGCAGGAAATCACAACTATTCCTCCCCCTAAGAGGGAGTATTTTCTTGATCTGAGACACGCTTTTGTTAATTCGAAGCTTAAAGGAGCAACATTGCCGCCCGTTTTTTAACAATTACTGCGACTCAGAATTTGTCAAATGGCATTTGTGGAAAGAAGCACAACTTAATAACAACTTCTTGTTTTTATTATTATTTATATTTATTATAATTAAATAATCGCACGTTTAGATAAAAAATAGGCGGTCGGAAGAAAAATTTGACCCAGCGGCCCGTTTTATACAGCTAACAATTTGTTACCAACTAATCCCTAAAACTATTCAGTATCGCGCTCAACCAGCAGCGGATCGCTGCCCTCTTCCGGACTAGCTGGATAATGATAGGGGTTCGGGCTGGTTTCCATCGCGCTGAAGATTGCCTGCGCCATCTCGTTGTTGGTGTTCGGATCGCGACAAAGCAGATAGCGGGTATCGGGCATCGCAGGCAGACCATCTGTAGCACCCAGCACGCGAAGTTCAGGGCTCATCATCTCCACCGGCCGCGCGGTGATCCCCAGACCAGCTTTAACAGCCGCTCTTACGGCGGCAAGCGTGGAAGCGACATAAGATATCCGCCACGGAATGCGTTCAGCGTTAAGATGTTCAAGCATCATGTCGCGATAGGGACTTGGGTCGTCCAGCAGCACCAGAGGTACGGCCTCCCCTTTCTGGAAAACGTAATCCGCCGCGCAGTACCATAATGTAGGCGAGGTGCGCAGCACGATTGAGTCAAAATGCGCAGGCCTGGAAGTTGTGACGACTAAATCAACTTCCTGCTGGTTCAGCATTTCAATCATAAAGGGGTTACGCTTGACACGCACATCCAGCGCCAGCTTCGGATAGACCGAACTCACCCGATTAAGCAGGAAAGGTAAAATCGTGTCTGCGGTTTCGTCTGATGCGCCGATTGTTAGCACGCCCTGCAGATTACTGAACATTAAAGACGAACAGGCTTCATCGTTAAAACGAAGAATTTTCCGCGCATAGCCCAGCAGCTGAATACCGTGCTCCGTCAAAAGTTTGTTACGCCCATGACGCGCAAAGAGTTCTTTTCCTACCAGTTGCTCAAGGCGCTGCATCTGCTGGCTGACGGCGGACTGCGTGCGGCGTACTGCTGCGGCAGCGGCCGCAAAGGTGTTCAGATCGGCAACCGCAACAAAAGTCCTCAACAGATCGAGGTCGAGATTAAGGATCGGACGATTTGCGTTAATCATAATTTTTTCACTAGTAGGTTGCTCTTACGAGTCTGCCCTTGTTCTATTGCTGTGATTTATCAAATAGATAAAGCAATTCCATTTACAGAACGGATCCTGAGGGTTTTACTGCCATTGGGTTCAGTCGTTCTGACAAGTAATTTTTATTACCGCTGCGTCTTCTCTATTTTGAGAAAATCAACGCGGGATATTGCACTGACGAATACAACATACAAATAATCGTCTCGTCGTACCAGTAGGTTTAATTCAAAAATCGTAATATTTGTAAACTCTCTACAGGAATGATTTTAATTATTCCTGGCACCGGTAAGAAACGCAGTACGTGAAACCCGGCCTGGAGACTAGCGGCGCAAGCATGGGCGCAGAAACAACGAGACATCAGTGAACAACCAGTAACACAGGGGATAATCCGAAATGAGGTAATGTAACGACCTTATTCCAGGGGTATCTTACCGCAAATCAACACAACTTATAAGGTAACATGCGAATTATCTGATCTCATTCTCTTTTTTTCACTTCCACCCAGTCAGTTTATTCTTAACGTAGAGTGATTTTGTCACGCGCTATAATAAATTCACCTTAACTATTACTCATGCATATATTAATTACATCCTGGATTAAGATTATAAACATCTTCTTAACGCCTGAAGTTTGCTATTCACCCTAGTGCATGAACATTCATTTTTCCTTATGCATTGTTCAATAATGTTACAGCTGGGAACAGCTACTCTATGAAAGTTCGAGAACAGCAGTAGATAAAATCATACTAAAAGCCATAACCCAGATAATTACGCTGTATAAAATTAAATTTCAAAAATAAAAGACTAGCTAAGTTTTTTTTTAGCTAGATTTTCAACTTACTAAGGAGTGCAAACATGCGCAACTTCCCACCTCGCCTCGCTTCAAATCTCGAGCCTGCAGGAGTACATTGGAGCCTGGTTGCTTCCACGGCAGGAAGTAACGCTCACATTTAAGGTCGAAGGTTCATGTCCCCTATCGAAAAATCCAGCAAATTAGATAACGTCTGTTACGACATTCGCGGTCCGGTTCTCAAAGAGGCAAAACGCCTGGAAGAAGAAGGCCATAAAGTGCTTAAGCTGAACATCGGCAACCCGGCGCCGTTCGGTTTTGACGCCCCGGATGAAATCCTTGTCGATGTGATCCGCAACCTTCCGACCGCGCAAGGATACTGCGATTCGAAAGGGCTGTACTCCGCGCGCAAGGCTATCATGCAGCATTACCAGGCCCGCGGTATGCGTGATGTAACCGTCGAAGATATCTACATCGGTAACGGCGTGTCCGAACTCATCGTCCAGTCGATGCAGGCGCTGCTGAACAGCGGCGACGAAATGCTGGTTCCGGCCCCGGACTACCCGCTGTGGACCGCCGCCGTGTCTCTTTCCGGCGGTAAAGCGGTTCACTATCTTTGTGATGAATCCGCAGACTGGTTCCCGGACCTCGACGATATCCGCGCTAAAATCACTCCCCGTACCCGCGGCATCGTAATCATCAACCCGAATAACCCAACCGGGGCAGTCTATTCGAAAGAGCTGCTGATGGAGATCGTTGAGCTGGCGCGCCAGCACAACCTGATCATCTTCGCCGATGAGATTTACGACAAAATCCTTTACGACGAAGCAGAGCACATCTCCATCGCCACGCTGGCGCCGGACCTGCTGACCATTACCTTCAACGGGCTGTCCAAGACCTATCGTGTCGCGGGCTTCCGCCAGGGCTGGATGGTGTTGAGCGGGCCGAAGAAGCACGCAAAAGGCTATATTGAAGGGCTGGAGATGCTGGCCTCGATGCGTCTTTGCGCCAACGTGCCCGCACAGCATGCGATTCAGACCGCGCTGGGGGGCTATCAGAGCATCAGCGAATTTATCGTGCCCGGCGGGCGTCTTTACGAGCAGCGCAATCGGGCATGGGAGCTAATCAACGATATTCCCGGCGTTTCGTGCGTGAAACCGCGCGGCGCGCTGTATATGTTCCCAAAAATCGATGCCAAACGGTTTAACATCCACGACGACCAGAAAATGGTGCTGGATTTCCTGCTGCAGGAAAAAGTGCTGCTGGTACAGGGCTCGGCGTTCAACTGGCCGTGGCCGGACCATGTGCGTATCGTCACGCTGCCGCGCGTGGATGACCTGGAGATGTCCATCAACAAATTTGGGCGTTTCCTGGGGCATTACCACCAGTAGTCTGAATCACGCAGGGTGGTCATCCACCCTCTTACCGGCGGGTGACGCTCTGCTTACCCGCCCTACGCATAATTCGGTGATCCCATGAGTCAAAGTCATTTCTTCGCCCATCTCTCCCGCCTGAAACTCATTAATCGCTGGCCGCTGATGCGCAACGTGCGCACCGAAAACGTCTCGGAGCACAGCCTGCAGGTGGCAATGGTTGCTCATGCCCTGGCGGCGATCAAAAACCGTAAGTTCAACGGCAGCGTGAACGCCGAGCGTATTGCGCTGCTGGCGATGTACCACGACGCCAGCGAAGTCCTGACCGGCGATCTGCCCACCCCGGTGAAATACTTTAATTCCCAGATTGCCCATGAGTACAAAGCGATTGAAAAAATAGCCCAGCAGAAGCTTATCGATATGGTGCCGCAGGAGCTGAGGGATATCTGGGCGCCGCTGATTGATGAACATCAGTGCAGCGAAGAAGAGAAAGCGATAGTGAAGCAGGCCGACGCGCTTTGCGCCTATCTGAAATGCCTCGAAGAGCTGTCCGCCGGGAACAACGAGTTTCTGCTGGCGAAGGGCCGTCTGGAAAAAACGCTGGCCGACCGGCATAGCGAAGAGATGGATTACTTCATGAATGTGTTTGTGCCGAGCTTTCAGCTTTCGCTGGATGAAATAAGCCAGGATTCACCGCTTTAGAGGGTTTATTTAAAGTTGACGGTTGCCACTTGGTAAATCGGTTAGTGTTAACTGGGGGGACGCAGGATATCCACAAAATGAACCGCCCCCTCCAGACACCGTTAACCCAGAGAGAGTTGTGAATCGGTGCTGGGAATGTCCAGCACTACATCGTTGCCATCACGTTTAAACGCAATTTGTACGCATATTTTACTGAAATTCCAATTGCATTGGGAAGTTTTATACTGATTTTAGATTTTACTTTTCTGTGGCTGTTATTTTATATAAAACCATCACGGCGGCGGCTAAGATCGCTTTATTAATTTGCGGGAAGGCATTGTGGGTAAGCGCTAGTCTCAGCTATCCTGGCTGAAGATATAGAGACCCCGGCTATAATTATTTAATTAAAAGGGGAACAGCATCGGCACCATCACAACGCTTACCACCATCACAATCACCGTGAAAGGTACGCCCAGCTTTACGAAGTCGCTGAACTTGTAGTTCCCCGGTCCCAGCACCAGCGTATTGACCGGGGAAGAAACAGGCGTCATGAACGCGGCGGAAGCGGCAAGCGCCACAATCATCGCAAACGGATAAGGGGACACGCCCATTGTTTTTGCGGCAGCCAGAGCAATCGGCGCCATTAATACGGCCGTTGCGGTATTAGAGATAAACAGCCCGATAGCCGCACACATCACGAACAGGCACACCAGCATGATGTACGGCCCGTAACCGCCTCCGAATGACATTAACCCGCTGACGATTAAATCCACCCCGCCGGTTTTCTGCAGCGCCAGCGCAAACGGCATCATGCCAACGATCAGGATGATGCTCGGCCAGTGAATGGCTTTATAGGCGCTTTCCATGTCGATACAGCGGAATTTACCCATCAGCAGGCAGGCGATAATGGCCGCGATGGGGTTGGGAACTTCATCAGTCAGCATCAGCGCCACCATCAAGGCCAGGCAGAAGATGGCGTGCGGGGCCTGACTGTGGGCAGGAGAGGCTTCCCCTTCCTCTACCGGCAGGTTTAACACCAGGAAATCGCGGCTTTTCTGGTTCAGCTGGCTGATAAGCTTCCAGTCCCCCACCACCAGCAGAATATCCCCCAGCTGAAGAGCCTCATCCACCAGCACGCCTTCCAGCGCCTCGCCGCTGCGCTTAAGGCCTACCACGTTCAGCCCGTAGCGGGTACGAAAGCCGATTTCTCGCAGCGTCTGGCCGATAAGTTCTGAATCCGGGATCATCGACACTTCCGCCATGCCAACATCCAGCGCCTGGTCAGAGAAGTAGTCTCCACGCAGCACCATAGGCTCCAGCATCTGCTGGGTGCAAAACTCCCTGAGATCCACATCCGAGGAGGACATATCAATCAGCAGCACGTCGCGGGCGCGGAACTCCGTTACCCCGGTAACGTTGACGATCACCCGACGGAATTTACGCCAGCGCTCCAGGCCAATCACGTTGGCCCCGTAACGCTCGCGCAGTTTTAAATCATCCAGGCGGTGGCCCACCATCGGTGAGCCGGGGCGGATAGCCAGGCGACGAGCGCGTCCGGTCAGGCGATACTCTTTTATAAGGTCGCGAAACGTGCGCCGCTTCCATCCCGCCCTGCCGTCTTCCTTGTTCTGGCCCTTAAGGGCGAACCGCGCGAACAGCATATAAACGATACCGAGCACCAGCACGACAAGACCGATTGGCGTGACGCTAAAGAAATTGAAGCCGTGCAACCCTTCGCGCAGCAATTCACTATTGATAACCAGGTTAGGCGGCGTGGCGACCAGCGTCATCATGCCGCTGATAAGGCCAGCGAAGCTTAGCGGCATCATCAGCCGCGACGGGGAGATCTTCATGCGCATGGAGACGCTGAGTACAACGGGGATAAAAATGGCGACGACGCCGGTGGAGCTCATAAAGGCCCCCAGTCCGGCAACGGTTAACATCAGCAGGACCAGCATTTTCGTTTCGCTGCTGCCCGCGGCGCTGACCAGCCAGGATCCCATCTTGGTTGCCACGCCGGTGCGCACCAGGCCGTCGCCGAGAATAAAGAGGGCGGCAATCAGAATAACGTTAGGGTCGCTGAAGCCGGAAAAAGCTTCGCTGAGCGTGAGCGTGCCGCTAAGCACGAAGGCGATAATCACCAGCAGCGCGATCGCGTCCATCCGAACCTTGCCGGTAGCGAACAGCACGACGGCAATGCCTAACAGCGATAAGACCCAAATCAATTCCGAACTCAAAACGCGTCCTTGTTTTCCGAAAATTAACCGAATGCGCTGAGCATGCCATAAAAAAACCCCGCCGGTGCGGGGTTAAATCATGGGATCAGTGTTTTCTTAGAACTTCGACGCTGCCGTCCGGCATTTTCTGTATCAACAGCTCGGTCAGTGATTTCAGCGCGTAGTCAACGTGTTCCAGGCGAGGCGTGTCGCCAGGCGCGTTCACCGCGATCACATGGCAGCCCGCCGCCAGACCGGACAAAATCCCCGCCGGAGCATCTTCCACCACGACGCACTCTTCTGGCTCAAGGCCCAGCAGCTGCGCCCCCAGCAGATAGGCATCCGGCTCCGGCTTACCGCGCGCCACACGTTCTGCGGTGACGAAAACTTCCGGCTCCGGCAGCCCGCCCGCCAGGCGGCGCGCGGCGGCAACCGGCACCGAACCAGAGGTGACTATGGCCCAGGGAATGCCCACTTCATTAAGATGCGCCAGCAGCGCTGCCGCCCCCGGCAGCGCCGTGACGCCGTCGGTGTCTTCGGATTCGATTTTCTCCAGGCGCAGAAACTCCTGCTGGATCTCTTCTTCAGAGGCCCCCGCCATGAAGTGGCGCAGTGAAGTTATCGCTTGCTTACCGTGGATAAAGCCCAGCACCTCCTGAGACGAAATATCAAATCGCTTCGCCCAGTTCATCCATGCGCGCTCAACGGCTGGCAGGGAGTCCACCAGCGTACCGTCCAAATCAAACAGGAAACCTTTACACTTCACCACACGTCTGTCCTCAGGCATTGATAATCTGCGCGATTTCGTTCGCACTCAAGTGATACTGACGCGGGCATGACTGCCACACTTTCAGCATGCGTTGGTATTTTTCCCACATTGGGGTCTGGGCGTTAAATCCGTGCGTACCCGCATCAAAGTGAGCGTAGCGGCCTTCAATGTTAACCATAAAGCGCACGTAGCCCAGGAAGCGCGCTTCGGTAGCGGCGTCAAAGCCCAGGAAAGTCACGCGGCGCTCGTCAATGTTCTGACTGTCTTTCAGGTTGGCCCACGAAACGTGGAGCGCGTGGTACATCTCCATAATGTCGATAACCGTGCGGCAGGTCTCTTCGGTCAGCTGACCAAACTCGCGATCCAGCTCGCGCATTTGCAGGCCGTAGCCACGCTCAATAATCGTTTGCAGGCGGCGATAACGCTCGGCGTTGTCCGGATCCAGCATGGTCATCATTTTGTACTGATTAGATAAAATCAGACGCTGGGCGTGAGTCATTTCCATTTTTAAGCTCCTGTTACGGTAAAAGTCCCGCTAAAAGTATGCCTTCCTTTATATGCGTAATCGCCCTGCTTTTACAAATCATCGAGGAAAGTTTTATCCAGCTGATTAAAGGCACGTTTAAGCACGTCAGCTAACGCCTGATAGTCCGGCTTTCCTTCGACGGGGGCCAGCGCCTGCCCGGCTTCTTCAAGCTTGCCGCGCACTTCGTAGTACCAGCCTAGAAGGGTTGGCGGCAGTGGAGTCACGGAGCGTTTGCCCAGCCACCATAGCCCCTGCATCGGCAGGCTACAGGCAAAAAGTGCGGTTGCTACGGCGGGGCCAAGCTGGCCGCCAAGGGCGATCTGCCAGGTCAATGTGAAGATGGCGAGCGGAGGCATAAAGCGGATCGCAAAGCGGGTGGCGCGGATCACGCGGTTTTCGACAAAGATTGGGGCGAGGCGTTTATCCACGGGCCAGGTCTTTGAATAATGCTGGCCACGACCAAAAAGGCTGAACCAGCTTATGTGGGTTTTCTGGGGTGTCGACATGGCTTTACCTCAACTTCACATATAAAAAATAAAATTATTGTGCAAGACAACAACTCTATATGACATAATTCAAAATCTTTTGTCTTTACGGGCCGCGGAGGTTATCCTGTGCCGGCTTTTGATGGTCGTAGCCGGGAAACCCGCACCTGTCAAATTATCACTCTATTCGCCTTTGCCGAAAAAATGCGCAAAATGGCGTAAACTCAAGAGACTCTCTTCGCCATGCCAGAAAAACCACTTTGGCATGACGTTAATCATAAATGTCAGCCTCTTCATGCGCTACGCTGAGAGACTATCTGACGTTTTTTTAGCCACGTAAAAGTAGGTACTTCCATGTCGAGTAAGTTAGTACTGGTTCTTAACTGCGGTAGCTCCTCACTGAAATTCGCAATCATTGATGCATTAAACGGTGATGAGTACCTCTCTGGTTTAGCCGAATGTTTCCATCTTCCTGAAGCACGTATCAAGTGGAAAATGGATGGCGGTAAACAAGAAGCGGCTTTAGGTGCAGGCGCCGCTCACAGTGAAGCTCTTAGCTATATGGTTAATACCATTCTGGCACAAAAACCAGAGTTGTCCGAGCAACTGACCGCAATCGGCCACCGTATCGTCCACGGCGGCGAAAAGTACACCAGCTCCGTCGTTATCGACGACTCTGTGATTCAGGGTATCAAAGATTCCGCCTCTTTTGCACCGCTGCATAACCCGGCGCACCTGATCGGTATCGCTGAAGCGCTGAAATCCTTCCCTAAACTGGCTGATAAAAACGTTGCCGTGTTCGACACCGCGTTCCACCAGACCATGCCGGAAGAATCTTACCTCTACGCCCTGCCGTACAAACTGTACAAAGAGCACGGCGTTCGTCGCTACGGCGCACACGGCACCAGCCACTTCTATGTGACTCAGGAAGCGGCCAAAATGCTGAACAAGCCGGTGGAAGAAGTGAACATCATCACTTGCCACCTGGGCAACGGCGGCTCCGTTTCAGCTATTCGTAACGGCGAATGTGTTGATACTTCTATGGGTCTGACCCCGCTGGAAGGTCTGGTTATGGGCACCCGTTCTGGTGACATCGACCCGGCAATCATCTTCCATCTGCACGATGCCCTGGGCATGAGCGTTGAAGATATCAACAAAATGCTGACCAAAGAGTCCGGCCTGCTGGGCCTGACCGAAGTCACCAGCGACTGCCGTTATGTTGAAGATAACTACGAAACCAAAGCTGACGCTAAGCGTGCAATGGACGTTTACTGCCACCGCCTGGCAAAATACATCGGTTCTTACACCGCGCTGATGGACGGTCGTCTGGACGCGGTTGTGTTCACCGGTGGTATCGGTGAAAACGCGGCAATGGTACGTGAACTGTCTCTGGGCAAACTGGGCGTTCTGGGCTTTGAAGTTGACCACGAACGCAACCTGGCCGCTCGCTTCGGCAAGTCCGGCTACATCAACAAAGAGGGTACCCGCCCGGCGATGGTCATTCCGACCAACGAAGAGCTGGTTATCGCTCAGGATGCATCTCGCCTGACAGCCTGATTCTCCCGCCGCCAGCCTTAGCTGGCGGGGTTGTTTTCTGAGTCTCACAAGCCACGCTTGTGCAACAAAGAGGTTATCCCGTGTCCCGTACTATTATGTTGATCCCTACCGGAACCAGCGTCGGCCTGACCAGCGTCAGCCTGGGCGTTATCCGTGCTATGGAACAGAAAGGCGTTCGCCTTAGCGTCTTCAAGCCTATTGCCCAGCCGCGTACCGGCGGCGATACGCCAGACCAGACCACCAGCATCGTGCGTGCTAACTCCGCCATCCCTGCGGCCGAGCCGCTGCACATGTCCCACGTTGAATCGCTGCTCTCCAGCAACCAGCTGGACGTGCTGATGGAAGAGATCATCGCCAACTACCACGCCAGCAGCAAAGATGCGGAAGTGGTGCTGGTTGAAGGTCTGGTGCCGACTCGTAAGCACGAGTTTGCCCAGTCCCTGAACTACGAAATCGCCAAAACCCTGAACGCTGAAATCGTCTTCGTGATGTCCCTGGGCAACAACACCCCGGAACAGATGAAAGAGCGTATCGAACTGGCGCGCAGCAGCTTCGGCGGCAGCAAAAACACCAGCATCACCGGCGTTATCATCAACAAGCTGAACGCGCCGGTTGATGAGCAGGGTCGCACCCGTCCGGATCTGTCCGAGATTTTCGATGACTCCACCAAAGCGAGCATCGCAAACATCGATCCGAAAGAGCTCTTTGCCGACAGCCCGCTGCCGGTGCTGGGCTGCGTACCGTGGAGCTTCGAGCTGATTGCTACCCGCGCAATCGACATGGCTCGCCACCTGAACGCAACCGTGATCAACGAAGGCGACATCAAAACCCGCCGCGTGAAGTCCGTGACCTTCTGTGCGCGCAGCATTCCGCACATGCTGGAGCACTTCCGCCCTGGTTCACTGCTGGTGACCTCCGCAGACCGTCCGGATGTGCTGGTTGCAGCCTGTCTGGCCGCAATGAACGGCGTTGAAATCGGTGCCATCCTGCTAACCGGCGGCTACGAAATGGACCCGCGCATCACCAAACTCTGCGAACGTGCCTTTGCCACCGGCCTGCCGCTGTTCATGGTTGATACCAATACCTGGCAGACCTCCCTGAGTCTGCAGAGCTTCAATCTGGAAGTCCCGACCGACGACCATCAGCGCATCGAGAAAGTGCAGGAATATGTGGCAAGCCACATCGACAGCAGCTGGATCGAATCCCTGACCGCCACCTCCGAGCGCAGCCGTCGCCTGTCTCCACCGGCGTTCCGCTATCAGCTGACCGAACTGGCCCGTAAAGCCGGCAAGCGCGTTGTGCTGCCGGAAGGCGACGAGCCGCGTACCGTGAAAGCAGCCGCTATTTGCGCTGAACGCGGTATCGCGACCTGTGTGCTGCTGGGTAACCCGGATGAAATCGCCCGTGTTGCTGCGGCGCAGGGCGTTGAGCTGGGCGCAGGCATCGAAATCGTTGACCCGGAAGTGGTTCGCGAAAGCTACATTCCCCGCCTGGTTGAGCTGCGTAAGAACAAAGGTATGAACGAAGCCGTTGCTCGCGAGCAGCTGGAAGACAACGTCGTACTCGGCACGCTGATGCTGGAGCAGGACGAAGTTGACGGCCTGGTTTCCGGTGCGGTGCACACCACCGCGAACACCATCCGCCCACCGCTGCAGCTGATCAAAACTGCACCGGGCAGCTCGCTGGTTTCCTCCGTGTTCTTCATGCTGCTGCCTGATCAGGTTTACGTTTACGGCGACTGCGCGATCAACCCGGATCCAACCGCTGAGCAGCTGGCAGAGATCGCCATTCAGTCTGCGGATTCCGCTGCTGCATTCGGCATCGAGCCACGCGTAGCGATGCTCTCCTACTCTACCGGTACCTCTGGTGCAGGTAGCGACGTAGAGAAAGTGCGTGAAGCGACTCGTCTGGCCCAGGAAAAACGTCCTGACCTGATGATCGACGGTCCGCTGCAGTACGACGCCGCCGTGATGGCAGACGTTGCGAAGTCCAAAGCGCCAAACTCCCCGGTTGCGGGTCGTGCCACTGTGTTCATCTTCCCGGACCTGAACACCGGTAACACCACTTACAAGGCGGTGCAGCGTTCAGCAGACCTGATCTCCATCGGGCCAATGCTGCAGGGCATGCGCAAGCCGGTCAACGACCTGTCCCGTGGCGCACTGGTAGACGATATCGTTTACACCATCGCGCTGACGGCGATCCAGTCCTCCCAGCAGGACTAAGTTTCGTTGATGAGCAAAAAGGCCGCGAAAGCGGCCTTTAGATTGCTAACAAAAAAGGAAAAAGCGTGGTTTTTCCTTCTTTGTGATAAGCAGGCGAAAATCAATGAATTGATTTTCCTTGTTAATTATTCGGTGAGATCTTTTCGAAACTCATTCGCTTTAGGTTTATCATCAGTCTGAAAGGCCGCGAAAGCGGCCTTTTTTATTGGCAGTGTCGGATGACGCAGGTTTACCGACCTAAAAATCTTTCGGCCTCATCCGCCATAAAGTTCCGTAGGGTGGATAAGCGCCAGCGCCATCCACCGAAAAAGCTAAAGCAGTTCTCGCGCGGCCTTAACGATATCGTCCGCCGTCAGGCCGTACACCTTCTGCAAATAGTCCTGGGTTCCCACCTGGCCATAGCGTTCTTTCACCCCTACCCGCCTCATCGGTACCGGACAAGTTTCCACTAAGACCTCCGCCACCGCTGAACCCAGCCCGTTGTGAATACTGTGGTTTTCACAGGTCACGATGCGCCCGGTTTTTTCCGCGTAGTTCTTCACCAACATGCGATCGATGGGCTTGAGGGTGAACATATCAATCACCGCCGCCTTCACGCCCTGCACCGCCAGCATGTCCGCCGCCTTCAGCGCTTCGGCGACCATAATGCCGTTGGCGATAAGCGTAACGTCCTCGCCGTCGCGCAGCACGTTGCCCTTGCCGATGGTGAAGGTCGCCCCTTCTTCGTAGATCTTCACCGCCTGCTTGCGGATGGTGCGTACCCAGTAAAATCCTTCCAGCGTGATCAGCTGATTGAGGATATCTTTGAACATCGTCGCGTCCGTCACCTCCAGCACGACCGAGTTCGCCAGCCCGCGCACGATGCCCATATCCTCAAACGACATATGCGTGCCGCCGTTATGACAGGCCGTTACCCCCGCGTCGGAGGCAATCACCTTCACGTTGTTGCGCTGGTAGTCCAAAGACATAAACAATTGATCGAAGCAGCGGCGGCTGGCGAATGCGGTAAAGGTGTGAACGAACGGCTTGCGCCCGGTGAGCGACAGCCCCGCCGCCACGCCAATCACGTTGGCCTCCATAATGCCGCAGTTAATCACCTGCTGAGGATAGTCCCGCTGCACGCTGTCCATCGCCATCGAACTCATCAGATCCGCTTCCAGCGCGATAATCTCGCTGACTGCCGTAATCTGCTGCTGAACAAATCCCGCGTAGACCTTACGCATCTCAATGCTGTCATTTGTCATCTGCTGCCTCCAGCTCTGCAATAGCCTGCTCAAGCGCCTGTTTTGAGGAATCGGTCAGTCGAATATGATGTGAATTGCTGAGCTGCTCGAGATAAGGCACGCCCTGCCCTTTAATGCTGTCGAGAATCACTACCAGCGGACGTTCGCCTTCGCCCCGCACGGGCTTCACTGCTGCCAGCAGGCCGCTGATGTCATCGCCTTTCACGGTCTGCACGTCGAAGCCAAACGAGATGAATTTCCCCGACAGGTCAAAGGCGCAGATAATTTCATCCAGCTCGCCGTCCAGCTGCTGCTTATTCCAGTCGATAAACACCGTCAGGTTGTTCAGCTTATGGTGGGCAATAAACTGGAACGCCTCCCAGCACTGCCCCTCGTTCAGCTCGCCGTCGCCCACAATACAAAAAACGCGGTTGCTACGCCTGCCGAGCTTGTGGGAAAGCGCCATCCCCGCCGCAATCGAAATCCCCTGCCCGAGCGAGCCGGTCGTCGCATCCACGCCGCGCGTTTTCAGACGATCGGGATGGCTGGGTAATTTGGTGCCGTTCTCGTTGAGCGTGGAAAGCTGCTCAACGGGGAAGTAGCCTTTCAGCGCCAGCGTGCTGTACAGCGCCGGGCCCGCGTGGCCTTTTGACAGTACAAAATAGTCGCGCTCCGCCCAGTCCGGGTCGCCCGGATCGATACGCATCACGTCGCCATACAGCACCGCCAGCGTCTCTACCACCGACATGCTGCCGCCGTAGTGCCCGAATCCGAGCTGCGTTAACGCCTTCAGCGTTTCCAGGCGGATGTGGCGCGCAAGGGTCGTTATCTCTGCCAGATTACTCATCATTTCACCTCTGCATTGTTTTCAGACTGCACTTTCTTTTTGCCCAGATAGTTGAAGCCCACCAGCACCGCGAACAGCGCGACCACCAGCGCGGTGATGCCAACCGGCGATACGAAGCGCGCCAGATTGCCCAGCACGATGCCAACCACGCCGAAGTCCGCGTCCGAGAAGGTGGTATTGGCGAAGCCGAGCGCCCCCAGTACCGGCAGCAGCAGGACGGGCAGGAAGGTAATCAGCAGGCCGTTGGCAAAGGCGCCGAGCATGGCGCCACGGCGCCCACCGGTTGCGTTACCGAACACGCCCGCCGTCGCCCCGGTAAAGAAGTGCGGCACCACGCCCGGCAGGATCAGCACCAGCTTCATCTGCCCGAGCAGGAACAGCCCCACCAGCCCGCCGAGGAAGCTGAACAGGAAGCCAATCAGCACCGCGTTTGGCGCGTAGGGGTAGACCACCGGGCAGTCGAGCGCTGGCCGGGCGTTTGGCACCAGTTTTTCAGAGAAGCCGGTAAACGCCGGGACAATCTCCGCCAAAATCAGCCGCACGCCCTGCAGGATGATGAAGACACCCGCGGCGAAGGTAATCGCCTGGATAATCGAGTAGACCAGGAAGTTCTGCCCACCGCTCAGCTGGCTTTCGACATAGTCTTTTCCCGCGCAGACGGCGAGGATCAGGTAGATAACGATCATGGTCAGCGAGATAGAAATGGAGCTGTCGCGCAGGAAACTCAGGTTCTTCGGCAGGTTCATCTCTTCCGTTGAACGCGATCCCTTGCCGCATTTACTGCCGATCCAGCCGGAGAGCACGTAGCCCAGGGTCCCAAAATGCCCGAAGCCAATGTCATCGGTGCCGGTAATGCGGCGCATATAGCGCTGGGCAATCGCCGGGAAGAACGCCATGATCAGGCCCAAAATCAGCGACCCGGTAAACACCAGCCCTACGCCCTCGAAGCCAGCGACGGTCAGGATCACACTGATCATGCAGGCCATATAAAACGTATGGTGGCCGGTCAGGAAGATATACTTCAGCCTGGTGAAGCGGGCGACGATGATGTTCGCGACCATGCCGAAAGCCATAATCAGCGCGGTCGACGCGCCGTATTTCTCCAGCGCAATTGAAACGATGGCTTCGTTATTAGGAATAATCCCCTGAATATTGAAAGCATGTTCAAACATGCCACCCAGCGGATTTAACGAGCTGACCAATACCGTCGCCCCGCCGCCCAGAACAATAAAGCCCAGAACCGTTTTAATTGAGCCTTTCACCACGTCAGAAAAAGATTTCTTTTGCGCCACCAGGCCAATCAAAGCAATTAAGCCAACCAGGATGGCGGGCACCTTAAGAATATCAACAATAAAATTCAGCGTTTCAAGGATAAACATATCCACCTCGCCCTGTAAGGATTAACGGTTAGCAAAATAAGCACCGAGCTTATCTTCCAGTTCGTTGATATCAATAATGCTGGTCAGCACCACCAGCCTGTCGCCCGGCACGCTGGCACTTTCAGCGATGTCCTTTGCCATCACAAACAGGTCGGCGGCCCCTGGCGTGGCCGAAGATAAATCTGAGTGCTCCACCTCCGCGTCTATATTCAACTTTTTCAAAACTTTTTTGATATTCATCTCGACCATAAAACTGCTGCCAAGACCCGATCCGCAGATAGCCATTATTTTCATCTTTATTTCCTTTTATTCAGGATGCATACCGCCGCACCGCATTTCAAATGCAATGTAAGAAATCAGGATTAAAAAGATAATTCAGTAACGATTGATTATTTTTTTAATCTCCTCCACGCTTTTTGCTTTATGTAGTAACGCCATATCTTCATCACTGGAAAATAATTCAGCTAACGCAGATATTGTCTCAATATGGCTGTGGCTATCCGGCGCCGCGAGCATAATTATGAGGTCAACAGGGTCGTTATCCTCGGAATTAAAGCTCACCCCTTTTTCAAGTTTCAGGAGAGAGAGCCCTAACCCCTGCGCCCCCTCCTCCGGCCTGGCATGCGGCATGGCAAGCCCAGGCGCCAGCACGTAATACGGCCCGAGCCTGCCGTGCTGCTGCTTAATGGCGGTAACGTAATCCGTCGTAATAATATCGGCGTCCAGCAGGGGCCGCGCGCAAACGTCCAGCGCCTGCCTCCAGCTTTCCACCTCCGGCAGCACCCTGATGGTGCCGTCATGTAACCAGCGATTAAGCACGCTTTCCTCCTTTTGGTTTAAAAACGGACCAGCAAGATGGGCAAACTTTATGCAACGCTTCGCCTTCTGACAGTGATGATAGTCACAAAGATAGCGCTACCAAAAACTATCGCGCAAATTTGTGATAGCGCTATCAGATCGTAATCATTGGCCTAAAAGCCAGCGATTGGGTGGATTTCCGGCGTATACTTAACACCAATTTCCCCTGTAGATTCAGGGGAGAAGCTGTCACAACAACGATAAGAACAGGCATAACCATGTCCATGACCCGAAAGCGACGTAGTACAGGGAAGGTAACGCTTGCCGATGTGGCCCAGCTGGCAGGCGTCGGCACCATGACCGTATCGCGAGCCCTTCGCACCCCGGATCAGGTCTCTGATAAGCTCCGGGAAAAAATTGAGGCCGCAGTGAGCGAACTGGGCTACATGCCCAATCTGGCGGCCAGCGCGCTGGCATCGGCCTCGTCCTATACTATTGCCATGGTCGTGCCGAGCCTTGCGGAGTCTGGCTGCACGGAGATGTTTGCCGGGCTACAGCAGGTGCTGCAACCGGCGGGCTACCAGATAGTGCTGGCGGAATCACAGCACCGCCTGGAGCAGGAAGAGAAGCTGCTGGAAACCCTGCTGACCTCAAATCTCGCTGCGGCGATTCTGCTCAGCGCGGATCACAGCGATACCGTACGCAGCTGGCTGAGAAACGCCAACGTTCCGGTGCTGGAGATAGGCGCAACGCGCGGAGATCCTATCGACATGAACATCGGCATCGATAACGTCGCGGCGATGTTTGAACTGACGGAGATGCTCATCAAGCGCGGTTACCAGCATATCGGGCTGTTGTGCGCCAACCAGGAGCAGTGGATATTCCAGCAGCATCTTCAAGGCTGGTACAAGGCGATGCTGCGCCACCATATGTCGCCCAATCGGGTGATCAACGCCGCCGCCCCGCCCGTATTCTCAACAGGAACGGCTCAGCTGCCCGAATTTTTACTGGCCTGGCCGGAACTGGACGCGCTGGTCTGCGTATCGGACGAAATGGCCTGCGGCGCGCTGTACGAATGTCAGCGCAGAAGAATCAAAGTGCCGGAGGATTTAGCGATAGTCGGATTCGGTGATAGCGACGTCAGCCGCGTGTGCCAGCCTGCGCTGACAACGATTGCGGTGCCGCATCGTAAGATTGGCATTGAAGCGGGTCGCGCCCTGCTGGCAAGGATCAACGATGAACCGTGGGATGCTGATCCGACCATTGCTTCAGCGCTGTGTATGCGGGATAGCTGCTAGTGGTGGATGACACTTCGTTTATCCCCCTACGTGGGCAGCTGTAGGGCGGATAAACCTGCGTCATCAAGAAGATTATTCAGTGGTCGTAGCGGACTTCGATTCGTTCTTGGCATTGCGCGTCATCCACAGCGACAGCGCCTTTAAAGAATCTGGGGTGAAGTCGTCGCAGCGGGCGGTGATCTCTTCCGGAGACATCCAGCTCACTTCGCTGACTTCGTCTTCCTGCAGCGCAAACGGGCCGTGGGAGACGCAGCTGAATAGCCCGCCCCAGACGCGGCAGTGCTTATCTTCGAAGTAGAACATGCCGTGTTCGGCAAAAGGAACGCCCGCGATGCCCAGCTCTTCCTCGGCTTCGCGACGGGCGGAATCGAGCAGCTGTTCGTCAGATTGTACAACGCCTCCGGCGGTCGCATCGAGCATGCCCGGCAGGTAGTCTTTGGTCTCGGTGCGGCGCTGCACCAGAATTTTACCCATCCCGTCGTGTACAACAATGTAGGTAGCCCGGTGACGCAGGCCCTGCGCACGCATCTGCTCACGGCTGGCCTGTGCGATCACTTCATTGTCTTCGTTAACAATGTCTACCCATTCCGTGCCAGCAAAATGACTCTGTTCCACCATCGGAAACCTTCTCTATTGGGCGCTCTTACGGCGCGTTTAAGATCTTACCAGCGGTAAGGTACGGGGTAATGCCAACCTGTGCAATAACCCTGTCGTTAATCAGTGTGTGAACGGTCAGAACGTCGTCGTTCAGCATGCCGTAGCTCGCTTCAAATCCGCCTTTCGGGATACTCACCGAACCAGGGTTGAAGTAATAGATCCCATCGCGAATTTCCGCCACGGGAAGATGAGTATGACCGAAAATCAGCGCATCGTGTGGTGCTAAAGGTGGCAATTTTTCAGGATTAAAAAGATGCCCGTGCGTCACGAACAGACGCTGACCCGGCAGCAGGATCTGCGCAAACGGGGCGGTAATAGGAAAGTTAAGCAGCATCTGGTCGACTTCACTGTCGCAGTTGCCGCGCACCGCGATGATCTTATCCGCCACGGTATTAAGTTCTTCTGCAACCTTCGCCGGATTATAGCCTTCCGGCAGCGCGTTACGCGGCCCGTGGTTGAGCAAATCGCCCACCAGCACAAGCCACTGAGCGCCGCTGCGCGAAAAAATTTCCAGTACCTTTTCGGTGGCCGGTAAGGAACCGTGAAGATCGGAGGCAAACATCAGCTTCATAAACCCACACCTCTTTTAATGGTAAGTGGCTCAATGATAGCGAACAAAGCCTGCGGGATCAGCCCGTACGTTTGGCCGAACGGGCGATAAAGCGTTGGACGGAAGCCCGCTGCCACTGAAATGCGGCATACTCCTGCAGGCGTTCCGGCACCGCATCGCCGTTCAGCACCAGGCGATTAAGCATCAGCGCCAGGTCCGTATCGGCAATCGACCATTCCCCAAACAGATTCTGCTGGCCGACCGGCAAAACGGACTCCGCCGTGGCAAACAGCTTCTCTGCGGCCTTAACGCCCGCAGGGCTAAGCGCCGGTTTTTTTACCCCGCCGAAAACCACGTCCGTCGAACGCTCTTCGCGAATCGGCATCAGATCGCTGCGCAGCCAGGCCTGAATCTGACGGGCGCGGGCGCGCTTTTCGATATCAACCGGATAGATACGCTCCCAGGTCGGCGGGGCGAAGCGCTCTTCCAGATACTCGGTAATGGCGGAGGATTCGCTCAGCACAAATTCGTCTACCGCCAGCAGCGGCACGCGACGCGTGAAGTCATAGCCCTTCCAGCCCGGCTGTAGCTGCTGCCCGGCGGCGAGGTCGACGGTTTCCGTCGTGAAATTCAACCCCTTCTCCTTCAGGGCAACATAGACCGAAAGCACATAGGGGCTGAAAAAGTTCGCATCTGACCAAAGGGTAATTACGGGCTGGCTCATGGTAATCCTCGTCATTCATCGCATCCGGCTTTTGAACATATAGCGAAAACGGCGACCTGTCACTTGAGCAAACCTCAACATTGACCGCCCGTCTCCCGCCACAGGACCTATACTGCAAAAGCTCCCGAAAACTGTTATCAGAGGCTGTCTATGATCGATCTCTTTTATGCGCCAACGCCTAACGGGCACAAAATCACGCTGTTCCTGGAAGAAGCGGAGCTGGAGTACAACATTCACCGCATCGATATTGGCAAAGGGGATCAGTTCAGGCCGGACTTCCTGGCGATTTCGCCGAACAATAAAATTCCGGCTATCGTTGACCATCTGCCCGCCGACGGCAGCGGCCCGCTGAGCGTCTTCGAGTCCGGCGCGATCCTGCTTTATCTGGCTGAGAAATCGAATTTGCTGCTAAGTAAAGATCTGCGCGAGCGCACCCATACCCTGCAATGGCTGTTCTGGCAGGTTGGCGGCTTCGGCCCGATGCTGGGGCAGAATCACCACTTTAACCACTTCGCCCCGCAGTCCGTGCCTTACGCTATCGAACGCTACCAGGTGGAAACACAGCGCCTGTACGGCGTGCTCAACAAGCAGCTGGAGAAAACGCCGTGGCTTGGCGGACAGGAGTACAGCATAGCGGATATCGCCACCTACCCGTGGGTCGTCTCTTTTGAACGGCAGCGCATTAACCTTGCGACCTACCCGGCGGTAAAAAACTGGTTCGACAGAATTCGCTCCCGTCCGGCGACGGAACGCGCTTACAAACAGGCTGAAAACGTCTGATCCGACGTGTCAAAATCTTCCCGCCGTGGTGTATTCTGTGGCGGGAAGCAACACACGGAGGAAACCTGCAATGTCATCCCCTCAGCCAGACGCCATTATTCGTATTAAAAACCTACGCCTGCGCACCTTCATCGGCATCAAGGAAGAAGAGATCGCCAACCGTCAGGATATTGTCGTCAACGTCGCCATTCACTACCCTGCGGACAAGGCTCGCGCCAGCGAAGACATCAACGACGCGCTGAACTATCGCACTATTACCAAGCAAATCATTCATCTGGTCGAGAGCAACCGTTTCTCGCTGCTAGAAAAATTAACTCAGGATGTGCTCGATATCGCATGTGACCATCCGTGGGTGTCTTATGCTGAAGTAGAGATCGATAAACTTCACGCGCTGCGCTACGCCGACTCGGTTTCCATGACCATGAGCTGGCGGCGATAAGCGTAGCCTTCAGGAGACGCGTATGCAGATACTCATTACCGGCGGCACAGGGCTTATCGGCAGCCACCTCGTTCCTCGCCTGCTGGAGACCGGCCACGAGGTCACAGTGGTAACACGCGACCCGGATAAAGCCCGCGGCCATTTCGATCCGCGCGTGATGCTGTGGAAAGGACTGAACGAGCATGAGAATCTTGATGGATTCGATGCGGTGATTAACCTTGCGGGCGAGCCGATTGCCGACAAGCGCTGGACAGAAGGTCAGAAGCAGCGTCTGTGCGTAAGCCGCTGGCAAATCACCGAGCGCCTGGTGGAAATGTTCAAAGCAAGCAGCACGCACCCGTCCGTCCTGATATCCGGTTCTGCTGCGGGCTATTACGGCGATTTAGGCGAAGTTGTCGTCACCGAGGACGAACCGCCGCACAACGAATTTACCCATAAGCTGTGCGCCCGCTGGGAGCAAATCGCCTGCGGCGCGCAAAGCGATAGTACCCGGGTCTGCCTGCTGCGCACCGGCGTTGTGCTGGCCCCGAAAGGCGGTATTCTGGCGAAGCTATTACCCCTATTCCGTTTAGGCCTCGGTGGCCCGATAGGCACAGGACGCCAGTATCTCGCCTGGATCCACATCGACGATATGGTGAACGGCATTCTCTGGCTGCTGAACAACGATTTGCGCGGCCCGTTCAATATGGTTTCGCCCTACCCGGTACGCAACGAGCAGTTCTCTCACGCCCTGGGTCAGGCGCTTCATCGCCCGGCCTTTATGCGTGCGCCTGCCACGGCGGTGAAGCTGATGATGGGGGAATCGTCGGTATTAGTGCTTGGCGGGCAGCGGGCACTGCCGAAACGGCTGGAAGAATCCGGCTTTGGCTTCCGCTATTTTGACCTGGAAGAAGCGCTGGCGGATGTGGTTCGCTAGTTGGTAAACGGTGGATGGCGCATGCGCTTATCCACCCTACAAATTCATCCTTCGTAGGTCGGGTAAGCGCAAGCGCCACCCGACAAAGCCCTCTGAAAATTACTTCAGAGATCCAGAAAGGAACTGCTGCAAACGAGCGCTCTTAGGGTTGCCGAACAGCTCGTCCGGCGCGCCCTCTTCCTCAATGCGGCCCTGGTGGAGGAAGATAACGTGGCTTGAAACGTGGCGGGCAAAATCCATCTCGTGTGTGACCACCACCATCGTTTTCCCCTCTTCGGCAAGCTTCTGCATGATGCGCAACACCTCGCCCACCAGCTCAGGATCCAGCGCGGACGTTGGCTCATCGAACAGCAATACTTCCGGCTCCATCGCCAGCGCACGGGCAATTGAGACGCGCTGCTGCTGGCCACCGGACAAATGCACCGGGTATTTAACCTGCTGCCGTTCGTCAATGCCCACCTTCGCCAGATACTTCAGGGCACGCTCTTTTGCTTCCTGCTTGCTTAAGCCCAGCACCTGAATTGGCGCCTCCATAACGTTTTCCAGCACCGTCATGTGGCTCCATAGGTTGAAATGCTGGAAGACCATCGTCAGACGCGTACGCAGCAGGCGCAGCTGGTTTTTATCCGCCACCTTCAGCTGCCCGTCTTTGTCGCGCACCAGGTTGATGTTCTGGTTGCTGACCACAATCGTGCCTTCGCTCGGCTTTTCGAGGAAGTTTATGCAGCGCAAAAAAGTACTTTTCCCCGAGCCGGATGACCCGATGATGCTGATCACATCCCCGGCGTTGGCCCGCAAAGAAACCCCTTTCAGCACTTCATGTTCGCCGTAGCGTTTGTGTAAATCAGTAACGTTTAATTTATTATCGGCCATGGAAATCACTCAATGCGAAGAGCTGGGTTTAACATGCTGCATAAAACGCTGCTCGGCTTTGCGGAACAGGCTTATCAGCACGTAAGAGATGATCAGATACAGCACCGCCGCGATGCCAAATGCCGTAAACGGCTGGTAGGTGGCGGAGTTAATATCCCGGGCGATTTTCAGCAGGTCCGGCACGGTGGCGGTGAAGGCCAGCGCCGTGGAGTGCAGCATCAAAATCACCTCGTTGCTGTACGCCGGCAGCGCAATGCGCAGGGCGGACGGCAGAATAATACAGCGATACATTTTCACCCGCGAGAAACCGTAGGCCCGCGCGGCTTCGATTTCACCGTGCGGCACGGAGCGGATCGCTCCGGCGAAGATTTCCGTGGTGTAGGCGCAGGTGTTAAGCGTCAGCGCCAGCACGGTACAGTTCAGCCCGCTGCGGAAGAACTCGTTCAGCAGCACAGTGCCCTTCACCACTTCCAGCGTGTACATTCCGGAATAGAACACCAGCAGCTGTACGTACAGCGGCGTGCCGCGGAAAATATAGGTGAACAGCCAGATTGGGAAGGCGATAAATTTGTTGCTGGAGACGCGCCCGATGGCAAGAAACAGCGCCAGAATCCCGCCCATAATCACCGATGAAATCAGCAACCATAGGGTGATTGCCACGCCGGTAAAACGGTAGCCGTCCGTCCAGAGCAGGGATTTCCAGTATTCCTGAAGGATATCGATCATAGCTCAGCCCTCTTCACGCCAACCGAGTAGCGGCGCTCGAGCCAGAGCAGCACACCGTTAGAGACGGTGGTAAACGCCAGATAGATAATCCCGGCGACGATAGCAAAATAGAACGGCTGCCAGGTGCTCTTACCGGCAAGCTGGGTCGCCTTCACAACATCTTCCAGGCCTAACAGCGAAACCAGGGCGGTAGCCTTAAGGATAACCTGCCAGTTGTTGCCGATACCGGGCAGCGCGTAGCGCATCATGGCCGGGAAAAGAATACGGCGGAAGGTCTGTGAGCCGGTAAAGCCAAAGGCAGTTGCCGCTTCAATGTGCCCTCTGGGAACGGCAAGGAAAGCCCCACGGAAGGTTTCGGTAAAATAGGCCCCGTAGATAAACCCGAGGGTAATGATACCTGCGACCATAGGGTCGATATCAAACTGCGCCACGCCCAGCGCGTCGGTAATGCTGTTGAGCAGCATTTGCAGGCCGTAGAAAATCAGCAGCATCAGCACCAGATCCGGCACGCCGCGAATCAGCGTGGTGTAACCCTCAAACAGCAGCGCCAGCGGGCGATTTTTGGATAGTTTCGCTCCCGCCCCGGCCAGGCCAATGATCACCGAAAGCACAACAGAGCTTAACGCCAGCTCCAGGGTGACGATCGCCCCCTTAAAAATCACTTCAGAAAAGCCATACAGCATGGTGCGTATCCTGTCGTCAGTGTCTGCACAAACCGGGCCTGCCCTTACGGGGACAGGCCCTACCACCGGTGACTGTTAACCACCATAAACATCGAAATCGAAGTACTTCTTCGCCAGCTTCTCGTAGGTGCCGTCTTTACGCATTTCAGCAAAAGTTTTATTCAGCGCCTGACGCAGTTCGGTGTCCTCTTTGCGCAGGCCCATGCCGGTGCCTACACCAAAGAGTTTGTTGTCTTTAATGGACGGGCCGCCAAACTGGTAGTCTTTGCCGATAGGCTGCTTGAGGAAGCCTTCGCTGGCCGCCACTTCGTCCTGGAACGCCGCGTCGATTCGACCCGCCGTCAAGTCAGCATAGATAGAGTCCTGGCCCTGATAAGAGACAATCTCAATGCCTTTTGGCGCCCAGTGCTCGTTACCGTAAGTTTCCTGAGTGGTGCCCTGCAGCACGCCGACGCGTTTGCCCTTCAGGGCGTCAAGCGTGGGCTGAATCGGTGAGCCTTTCGCAACCACCAGGCGGGAATCGGCCGCGTAGAGCTTGTCGGTAAAGGCGATTTCCTGCTGGCGTTTTTCAGTAATGGAAAGCGACGACATGATCACGTCGATTTTTTTTGCTTTCAGAGAGGGGATCAGCGCATCCAGCGGGTTCTCAACGAACGTACAGTTAGCTTCGATGCGTTTGCAGAGTTCTTTAGCCAGATCGATATCAAAACCGACTAATTCACCCTGGGCGTTCTTGGATTCGAACGGGGCGTAGGTCGGGTCCGTGCCGATACGCACGTTTTTAGGGATAGCGGCGAATGCTGTGAAAACACTGGAGAATGCCAGCACCAGTGAAAGGGACAACACCAACTTTTTCATAATTATCCTCATAGACTGTCTGTTTAGCGCTAATGCCGGTTGATGGCTAATCAATAAGAATAAAAATGCACCAAAAAAGGGCGGCTGTCGGGGCTCGCCGTGCATGATTATCCAGCCCGGTTAAGAATATATTCAAAACCGGGCACAGACTACGGGAAAATCTTAATCACCGTAAACATTAAAATCGAAGTACTTTTTGGCAAATTTGTCATAGGTACCGTCTTTTCGCATTTCTGCCAGCGCTTTGTCGAAGGCAGCTTTCAGCTCCGTTTCGTCTTTGCGCATGCCGATACCGGTACCGTCACCAAAGTACTGCTTGTTCTTCACGGACGGGCCAGCAAAGGCAAACTCTTTGCCCGCAGGCTGCTTCAGGAACCCTTCGCTCGCGGCGACTTCATCCTGGAACGCCGCGTCCAGACGGCCCGCGGCCAGATCAGAGTAGATCAGATCCTGGTTAGCGTAGGCCACGACATCAATGCCTTTTGGACGCCATTCGGCATTGGCGAACGCTTCCTGAGTGGAGCCCTGCAGAACGCCGACGTGCTTGCCTTTCAGCGAGTCAAGGGTAGGTTTAATCGGCGAACCTTTGCTAGCGATCAGACGGGAGTCCGCCGCGTAGAGCTTGTCGGAAAAAGCAATTTCCTGCTGGCGTTTTTCAGTGATGGACAGAGAAGAGATGATCGCGTCGATTTTCTTAGCTTTCAGAGAAGGGATTAGCGAGTCGAAGTCGCTGCCCACCCAGGTACATTTGGTATTAATGCGTTTGCACAGCTCGTTGCCGAGATCAATATCAAAGCCGACAAACTGCCCTTTCGCATCTTTAGAAGAGAATGGCGCATAGGTGGCGTCCGTACCGATACGAACGTTCTGCGGAATTGCTGCGTAAACGGTGCTGGTCAGACCGAGCAACAAAGACAGAGCGAGAACCTGCTTCTTCATACATAACCCTCAAGTGGACTCTTATTATGTGTCGTGTTGTGTGGTGTAGCGGACGAAGAGTTGCACTTCTCATGCCACTTTTCCCTGCGTGGAGGAAAGTGCGATGCTTTATGTTAATAAAACGTTGCAACTCTGTCGTCTGGTTGAAAGATAGCAGGTATGGCGAAGGGGCAAAACGTTTACGGAGTAAAGTGCGGACTAAATTCGAGAAAAGCGATCGGGGTTACAAAACCGCCCCAAATTGATGCAGGCGATTCTGTGATGCACCGCGCTGGCACAAAGCGCTATGCTCCCTGCCAGCGTTGGAAGAGATCCTGAGGCAGCTCAATATCAAACTGATCGATAACGCGGTTCACGGTCTGATTAATAACGTCATCCAGCGTCTGCGGACGGTGATAGAACGCGGGAACCGGCGGCATGATGACCGCACCCAGCTCGGCGGCCTGGGTCAGTAAACGCAGATGGCCCAGATGCAAAGGGGTTTCGCGGACGCAGAGCACCAGCGGGCGACGCTCTTTAAGCACCACGTCAGCGGCGCGCGTCAGCAGACCGTCCGTATAGCTGTGAACGATGCCTGACAGCGTTTTGATGGAACAAGGCAGGACAACCATGCCGTGGGTCTTAAAAGAGCCTGAGGAGATGTTTGCGGCGATATCTCGCGCATCGTGTACTACGTCGGCCAACGCCTGCACGTCGCGCAGGGACAAATCCGTTTCTAAGGTAAGGGTCTGGCGGGCAGCGTTGCTCATGATGAGATGGGTTTCCACCCCGGGTACTTGTTGCAGCACCTGTAGCAGTCGCACTCCGTAGATTGCGCCGCTGGCACCTGAAATTCCAACAATTAACCGTTTCATGCTTTTGCCCGTCAAGTTCGTTTGGGCTGACTTTGCCGCAAGATGGGACGGGATGCAAGGAGGCGTGAAAGGCATGGCATCTGTAGGGTGGATAAGCCTCGCGCCATCCGCCACAAAATCTGGTGGATGACGCTGCGCTTATGCCCCCTACAAAGGGCAAAAGCAGGCGTTAGCCCTCGTTGTGCATCTCTAAGTTTTCCACTTCGTTCTGACGCAGCAGCGCTTTGGAGTCGTCATTGCGCAGGGAGTCGAGATACTCAAGGTACTGCTGGTCAACGTCTTTGGTCACGTAAATGCCGTTGAAGACCGAACATTCAAACTGGGTGATGTCCGGGTTTTCGACGCGCACCGCTTCAATCAGATCGTTCAGATCCTGGAAGATAAGCCCGTCCGCACCGATGATCTGGCGGATTTCATCCACTTCACGGCCGTGGGCAATCAGTTCATTGGCGCTTGGCATATCGATACCGTAGACGTTCGGGAAGCGAATTTCCGGTGCCGCAGAGGCCAGATAGACCTTCTTCGCCCCCGCTTCACGGGCCATTTCGATAATCTGTTCGGACGTCGTACCGCGCACGATAGAGTCATCCACCAGCAGCACGTTCTTATCGCGGAACTCGGCACGGTTTGCGTTGAGCTTGCGGCGTACAGACTTACGACGCAGGTGCTGGCCCGGCATGATAAACGTGCGCCCAACGTAACGGTTTTTCACAAAGCCCTGACGGTATGGTTTATCGAGAATACGGGCAATTTCCAGTGCGATATCGCAGGATGTTTCCGGGATCGGGATAACCACGTCGATGTCCAGATCCTCCCACTCGCGGGCAATTTTCTCACCGAGTTTTTTGCCCATCTCAACGCGGGCGCTGTAAACGGAAATTTTGTCGATGAAGGAGTCCGGGCGCGCAAAATACACGTACTCGAACAGGCACGGGTTGCTGGCCGGGTTATCCGCACACTGGCGGGTAAACAGCTGGCCCTTCTCGGTGACGTAAATTGCTTCGCCGGGCGCGATATCGCGCAGGAACTCAAAGCCCAGGGTGTCCAACGCCACGCTTTCCGAGGCGACCATATATTCGGTGCGACCATCGCCCAGTTCGCGTTTGCCCATCACCAGCGGACGGATGCCGTTCGGATCGCGGAAGGCCACCATGCCGTGACCGATAATCATCGCTACGCAGGCGTAAGCGCCGCGGATCTGACGGTTAGTTGCGGCAATGGCCGCAAAAATGTTGTCGGCTTCCAGCGGATAGTTACGGAAGTTATCCAGCTCGCTGGCAAAGATGTTGAGCAGGATTTCAGAATCTGAGGTGGTGTTAATGTGACGGCGTTTCTCTTCGAACAGCTTTTTGCGCAGTTCGTGGGCGTTGGTCAGGTTACCGTTGTGCGCCAGAGTAATACCGTACGGGGAGTTAACGTAGAACGGCTGAGCTTCGGAGGCGCTGGAGGAGCCAGCGGTCGGATAGCGGACATGGCCAATACCCATGTTGCCCTGCATACGCTGCATGTGGCGGGCTTCAAATACATCACTCACCAGGCCGTTCGCTTTACGCAGACGGAAGCAGTTTAATGCATCTATGGTGACGATGCCTGCGGCATCCTGGCCACGGTGCTGAAGCACCGTTAACGCGTCATAAATCGACTGGTTGACCGGCATAAAACCGGCGATACCGACAATACCGCACATGTTGTCTTTTCCTCATTAAGCCACGACCCCCCGCCTTATGGCCGGGGCAAGAAACTTGACGAGCTTTGCAGATAGTCAAAGAACCATCTGATGATGAAACTGAATTGCGGGATAAGCTGCGACTTTTGCCAGTCTTCACTTTTCGAAAAGCCGGTGAAGGTATCCAGAAAGAACAGAATGGCGGCGACAATCAGGGCACCACGCAGAGCGCCAAAACAGATCCCCAACACCCTGTCTGTACCCGACAGGCCGGTTTTCTCCACCAGCGCGCCAATCACATAATTGACAATTGCGCCGACAATCAGCGTCGCGATAAACAGTATCGCGATAGCAATCCCATTACGTACCAGTTCGTCTTCAAAGCCAGTGAACCAGACCGAAAGGTAAGTGTAGTAGTGACTGGCAACAAAGAAGGCACATCCCCAGGTCACCAGCGATAACGCTTCGCGGACGAAGCCACGAATCACACTAATCAGAGCCGAAAAGCCGATAACAGCAATAATGGCGTAATCTATCCAGACCATGCACAAATCTCGCGTCAAATCGCCCTGTCGTCCAGTTCGGGGCGCATTCTAACAGAAAAAGAAAACGTTTGCGTAGGGATTTCCTTCCCCCGCCTAAATAAATAATGGCGTTGAAAAAAGAATCAACGCCATTAAAATTTTGCCTCGCTGCCACCCGTTTTGAACCCGTATCGTCGGGTAGATAAGCGTCAGCGCCATCCACCACCACGCTCGTTCGCGGCGCGCTTAGCGAACCGAGTAGTTCATCACCACGCCGTTCAGCCCGGAAATGGAGTTCAGCTCGCTCAGGGAGGATTTAAGCTTTTCCTTCGAGGCATCCGGCCCAACCAGAATACGGGTGATTTTACCCGGTACCGGAGTCGACGGAGAGGTATAAACCCGGAACCCAGCGCTACGAAGTTTACCAACAATTTCATTCACTTTTTCGGCATTTTTGAGCGCACCAAGCTGCACGACGTAGGCCTTGCCGGTCGGTGCCGCTGGCTGGTCATCCTGCTTCGCTGGCTTCTCGGTTTTCGGCGGCTGCTCGTTGACCATCGCCAGCCGCTCTTCGGTCTGATCGACCACAGGCCTGCTTTGTGGCTTAGGCTTCGGCTTTTCTACAGCTGGTTTTGGCTGAGGCGGTTTTTCACGGGTAACCGGCACTTCGTCAATATCCGCGCCCGCTTCACCCGGCAGTGAAGCCGTGTCTATACCAGGCGCAAAGGCGTTACCGGCTCTGACCTCTTCCGCAGCCCCTTCCGGCGGCTGCGAAGGCAGAGCCTGTGTGGCCGCTGGCAGCATGTCTGGCTCGTCCGTATCCCCAGGCTTTGGCACCAGAGGAATAGCGGCAAACTCATCCTGATAATGTTTTTTCTGCCCGTCGAGCAGGCCCGGAAGAATAATCACTCCCAATGCGACCAGAATAATGGTCCCGACTAATCGGTTTTGAAACTTACTCGCCACCTTTTCTCCCCGCGTCCAGCGCTTCCATTACGTGGGCTACCGTGTGGAACGATCCACACACCAGCACGGTGTCGTCTGCCCCGGCAGCGGCCATTGCCGCATGCCAGGCCTCGGCCACGCTGCTACAGACTTCGCCAGTCTTAAGATGTTCCACCAGCTGTTCGGCGGTCGCACCGCGCGGCCCTTCAAGGGGTGCACAATACCAGCTATCTACCTGTCCCGCCAAACACGCCAGCGTGCCGGCTATATCTTTATCGTGCAGCATCCCGATTACCGCCAGTACGCGGCCTTTCTTCGGCAGCTGAGCCAGCCGGTCGGCAAGATAAGCGGCGGCGTGGGGATTATGCGCCACGTCCAGAATAACGCATGGAGCGTCAGATATAATCTGAAAACGCCCCGGCAGCGCCGCTTCTTTAAGCCCCTGGCGAATCGCCGTTTCACTGACGTCCAGCCAGCTGGCGCGCAGGGCCGCAAGCGCGGTTGCGGCATTAGGCTGGGGCACCAGCGGCAAAGGTAAGCCTGTCAGCTCGCCCTTCCCGTCTTTAAAGCTCCAGCCGTCAGCATCCACGCTATAAGACCAGTCAACGCCACGACGCAGTAGCTGGGCACCTTTCTCGGCAGCCACATCTGCAATAGTCTGCGGCATATCCGGCTCGCCAACTATCGCAGGTTTACCACCACGGAAAACGCCCGCTTTTTCTCGGCCAATGCTTTCGCGGTCCGGCCCCAGCCAGTCGGTATGATCCAGCGCAATGCTGGTCACGACGGCCACGTCGGCATCGACAATGTTCGTGGCATCCAGACGCCCGCCCAGACCAACTTCAAGGATAACTACGTCCACGTTCAGCTGTTTAAACAGCAGCAGCGCGGACAGGGTGCTGTACTCGAAGTAAGTCAGAGACGTTTCGCCCCGCGCGGCTTCGATTTCGGCAAATGCCGCCGTGTGGTACGCCTCGTCCAGCTCTTCGTTCTGAATACGTACGCGTTCGGTATAGCGCACCAGATGGGGAGAGCTGTAAACGCCCACGCTGTAGCCCGCCGCCATCAGCACCATTTCCAGCGTGTGGCAGGTGGTGCCTTTGCCGTTGGTGCCGGCAACGGTGATGATGGTGGGGGCAGGTTTCAGTACGTCCAGCGTCGCCGCCACCTTCTGAACGCGGGCAAGGCCCAGCTCAATGGCTGTTGAGTGGAGATTTTCAAGATAGCAAAGCCACGTGGCCAGGGGCGACGTGGCTTGAGGAATGCGATGTTTTTCCATGATACCCGTTCTGTCCGCGGTTCTGGGTTCGGTTCAAGAAAAAAGGCAGTTCCGCGAGCGGCCCTGCCTTTATTGACTATCAGGCCTCTTGACCCTGTTCCGGCGCTGGCGGAACCACAATAGGTTCGCGCGGCGCTTCCGGGTTTGGTGCCGGCAGATTCATAAACTTCGCCAGCACGCGAGCCAGCTTCAGGCGCAGATCCGGACGACGGACGATCATGTCGATCGCCCCTTTCTCAATCAGGAATTCGCTGCGCTGGAAGCCCGCCGGCAGTTTTTCACGCACGGTTTGTTCGATAACGCGAGGACCGGCAAAGCCGATCAGCGCTTTCGGCTCGGCAACGTTCAGATCGCCCAGCATCGCAAAGCTTGCGGAAACGCCGCCCATGGTAGGGTCAGTCAGGACAGAGATGTACGGCAGACCGCGTTCCTGCATCTTCGCGAGCGCGGCGCTGGTTTTTGCCATCTGCATCAGCGACATCAATGCTTCCTGCATACGTGCGCCGCCGGATGCGGAGAAACAGATCATCGGGCAGTTATCTTCCAGCGCCTGTTCAACGGCACGGACAAAACGCGCGCCGACCACAGAGCCCATTGAGCCGCCCATAAAAGCAAACTCGAAGGCTGCAGCGACCACTGGCATACCGTGAAGGGTACCCTTCATGACCACCAGCGCGTCTTTCTCGCCGGTCTCTTTCTGGGCGCTTGCCAGACGATCTTTGTATTTTTTCGAGTCTTTGAACTTCAGCACGTCTTTCGGCTCAAGCTCGCTGCCCAGCTCCACCATGGAGTCTTCGTCTAACAGACTGTGCAGGCGCTCGCGCGCCGCCATACGCATGTGGTGATCGCACTTCGGGCAGACTTCCAGATTGCGTTCCAGCTCGGCGCGGTAAAGGACCTGGCCGCAGCTGTCGCATTTCGTCCACACACCTTCAGGGATACTCGCCTTACGGGTGGGGGTGATGTTGTTACTCTTGAGAATTCGTTCAATCCAGCTCATTGATGACCTTTCTGCTTGAACCTGGTCGATGCCAGTTTTTCTGTGGCGCTAATGCTGCCCCAGACCATAAATGGTGCTCATTAAAACATAACGGCCCGCGACTTTGGATAAAAAAGTGGTCGAACCGCTGTACGGAGTTACTTTTGTAGCCGTGCGGCGGCGCGTTTGTGGCGGATGATTTCTATGATGCCCGGCAGAACCGACAGCACGATAATCGCCACAATCAGCAGCTTCAGGTTTTCCTGCACAATCGGCAAATCGCCGAACAGGTAACCCGCGTAGGTAAACAGCAGCACCCACAGCAGCGCTCCAACTACGTTATACATCGCAAAGTGGCGATAGGACATGTGCCCCATACCCGCGACGAACGGTGCGAAGGTTCGCACAATTGGAACGAAGCGCGCGAGGATAATCGTTTTTCCGCCGTGACGCTCGTAAAAAGCGTGAGTTTTATCGAGATAGCTGCGGCGGAAGATCTTCGAATTGGGGTTACTGAACAGCTTTTCGCCAAACAGCCGCCCAATAGTGTAGTTCACGGCGTCGCCCACAATAGCGGCAATAACCATCAGAATCACCATTGTGTGGACGTTCAAATCGTTGGTTGGCAGCGCCGCCAGCGCGCCAGCCACGAACAGCAGCGAATCACCGGGCAGGAACGGCGTCACCACCAGGCCCGTTTCGCAGAACAGGATAAGGAAAAGTATAGCGTAAACCCAGACGCCGTACTGCGCGACCAGCTCAGCCAGGTGCACGTCAATGTGCAGAATAAAATCAATAATAAAGTGGATATATTCCATTGTGATTTACCTTTACGACTGCATCAGACAGCTCAAAAACAGAGGCCCCATCCGGGGAGTAGGTAACGCAAAATGATCCGGATAATCCACCGACACGAGGTATAAGCCTTCCGCTTTGCCCGTGGCGGCGGCAAGCTTACGGTCTTTCGCCGCCAGCAACTCAGCCATCCAATTTTCCGCCTGGTTACCGCAGCCGATTTCCATCAGGCTACCGACGATGTTACGCACCATGTGATGCACGAAGGCGTTCGCCTTGATGTCCACCACTACGTAAGAGCCATAGCGGTTGACCGTAATGTGCATCAGGTTGCGCCACGGCGTGCGGGATTGGCACTGCACCGCGCGGAACGAGGTAAAGTCGTTCTCGCCCAGCAGGCACTGCGCGGCACGATGCATTCTGTCGGCGTCCAGAGGGTGGTAGAAGTGCGTCACCCCCTGCCCCATCACCGCCGGACGCAGCCTTTCGTTATAAATGACATAACGGTAGCGACGTGCCGTGGCGCTGAAGCGGGCATGGAAATCGTCGGGCACAGCTTTCACCCAACGCACCGCGATGTCTCCAGGCAAATTCGCATTTACGCCCAGCGTCCAGGCCGCATCCTTACGATCCATACTCGTTTCGAAATGCACAACCTGCCCGGTGGCGTGTACGCCTGCGTCGGTTCGCCCGGCGCAGAACACGTTCACTGGCTCGTTGGCGACTTTTGTCAGCGCCTTTTCGAGCTTTTCCTGCACGCTGCGCACTTCGTTCTGGCGCTGCCAGCCGTAATATTTGCTGCCGTCGTACTCAATACCGAGCGCAATTTTGCGCTTCGGGCTTTCAACCAGCTCGCCGGACATTAGTACATGTACTCCTGCACTAATTTTTCTGCCGTTTTCACCGCCATCAGCGCGCCGCCAAAGCGGACGTTATCGGCAACGGACCAGAACTGAATCTGTTCCGGCATACCGTAGTCGTTATGAACGCAGCCAATGGAGAGATGCGCACTGCCGGAGGCATCGGAAACCTGTGTCGGGTATTCGCCCTCTTCGGACAGCTCCACGTCGGCAACCTGGACAAACGCATCGCGCGCTTCTTCCGCCGCCAGCGGACGCATGGCTTCAAAATTCACCATTTGCGCGTGACCGTAGAAAATCGGGGCCTGCACGTAGCTGACGGAAATCGGCAGGTTATCGTCCTGAAGAATTTTGCGAACTTCGTTCACCAGACGGCGCTCTTCACGCACGCTGCCTTCCGCATCCGGCACCAGCGGCAGCATGTTGAACGCCAGCTGACGGCCAAACAGGTCGTTTTCTTCGATTGGCATTCCGTTAAGCAGGCGCGCGCTCTGCCCTGCCAGGGCATCCACGGCTACCTTGCCACGTGCGGAAGCGGCCAGCAGGTTTGTGACCTGAATACGCGATAATCCACCTTGTTCGATCAGCGGTTTTAACGCCGTCAGCAGCTGGCTGGTCATGCTGTCGGCTACGGCAACCACATTGCGGTTACGGTAATCGCCCAGCACGAACGGATTCACGTCCGGCACGACCAGCGGCACGTCTGGCTCAAGGGCAAACAGACCGCTTGAGTCAATGACCAGGCAGCCCGCGTTGGTTGCTTCGTCAACATACTGCGCCGAGGCTTCAGCGCCCGCGACGAAGAAGGCAAGCTGCACCTGAGTCCAGTCGAATTCGGCGACGTCCTGCACCATCACCGTTTTGCCTTCAAAACGCAGATTTTCTCCGGCGCTTTCGCTACGGGCCAGGGCGTACAGCTCACCAACCGGGAACTGGCGTTCGGCCAGCAGATCAAACACAGCTGCGCCAACGGCACCCGTGGCACCTAAAACGGCAATATTCCAGCCTTCAGACATGTTGGTTTACTCCAGACTTAAAAACAGCGTCCCACCGGGACTAAGACCGGTGGCACAAAAGATAAGGGTTAGCGGGCGGTGTGGTAGACCGCGCTGAAGCCCAGTTTTTGCAGTGTTTGTGCCGCAGGCTCATCGTCACACTGGATAAAGAGCGACGACCATTCGCGGCGTTCTAAATAGTTCTTCCGCAGCTTGTCGAATTCACCCGGCACGGCCGCAACCTTGCGCAGCGGCGCGTCATCGCGGCGCACATCATACACCAGATGAACCAGTCTTTTGAGCGTGGACTGATCGAGCGGGCCATGCAGCGTTATGCGGCCAAATTCTGGTGCCGGAAGCAGCGTATCCAGCGCGACCTGCTGCTGCTTGCCGATGAACTGGCTGAAGGCCTCAAACACCTGCGTGGTGCCGCGCGCTTTGCCTTCCAGGGTGTAGCCCGCAATATGCGGCGTACCGATATCAACCCGATCCAGTAGATCGACGTTCAGTTCAGGCTCCGGCTCCCAGACGTCCAGCACCACGCTGAGATCCTGCCCGCTTTGCAGGCATTTCAGCAGCGCCGCGTTATCCACCACCGGGCCACGGCAGGCATTGATCAGGATGCAGCCTGGCTTAAGGCTGGCAATAAGCTGTTCATCCGCAAGATGCAGAGATTTGTAAGGGCCATCTTTAAACAGCGGGGTATGGAAGGTCAGCACATCGGCTTCGCGCACCAGCTCGTCCAGCGGCTGGAAATGTCCTTTATCGCCACGCTCAGCGCGCGGCGGATCGCAAAGCAGCGTACGCACGCCATAAGCTTCAAGACGAGCCTGCAAACGGGAGCCCACGTTGCCCACGCCCACAATGCCAACCGTGCGGTCAGTAAGGGCAAAACCGTCGCGCTCGGCAAGCATCAGCAGCGAGGAGAAAACATACTCCACGACGGCGATGGCGTTACAGCCGGGAGCGGCAGAGAAAGCGATACCCGCGCGTTCCAGATACGCATCATCAACATGATCCGTTCCTGCCGTGGCGGTACCCACGAATTTGATAGGCTTTCCGTCGAGCAAATCAGCGTTCACTTTGGTAACCGAGCGCACCATTAAAGCGTCAGCATCGGCAAGCTCCGAAACGGGAATGGGGCGGCCTGGCACGGTGGTTACATCGCCCAGGCGACTAAATAATTCGCGGGCATAGGGCATATTTTCATCAACGAGAATTTTCACGTTCGCTACCTGTCGGTTAATCGTCGAGATTAAGCCCGATAGTGTGCCATAATCTGCCGTCCGGGCATAACGAACTACCTTGTAATGTTTTGTCGTTTTTCAGGTGAGATAAGGATCTAATGCTATGCAGCCTATTCAGGGAGCCACGCCGCGCCCTCCGGGGGAACCCGCTCCCGCGCCATCCGTTGCCGGGGAGCAGCCGCTCTCTTCCTTGCAGCGAACCGTTCTGGAACGCCTGATTACGCGCATCGTTGCCGTTAGCCAGCAGCAGAGCGCAGAGCTGTGGGCCGGTCTGAAACACGATCTGGGCCTGAAGAACGAGGCGCCTCTGCTGTCGCGCCATTTCCCTGCTGCGGAACAGAACCTCAACCAGCGCCTGACCAGCGCGCAGACAACCCACGCCACGCGCCAGATAGTCCAGCAGCTGAGCGAACTCCTGCCGCAGGGGAATAACCGCCAGGCCGTGAGCGACTATATCCGCCAGCAGTTTGGGCAGACGGCCCTTAGCCAGCTCACCCCAGAACAGTTAAAAAGCGTGCTTACGCTGCTGCAAAATAACCAGCTGGCTATTCCCCAGCCGCAGCAGCGCCCGGCCACGGACCGTCCGTTACTGCCCGCAGAGCACAGCACGCTAAATCAGCAGGTCGCGAAGCTAACCGCCGCAACCGGCGAGTCCGGCAAGCAAATCTGGCAGTCCATGCTTGAGCTTAGCGGCGTGAAAACCGGCGAGCTGATCCCGGCGAAGCACTTTACGCTGCTGACGACCTGGCTACAGGCTCGCCTGTCCCTCAGCCAGCATTCCGCGCCGACGTTACATACCATTCAGGCCGCACTGAAGCAGCCGCTGGAAGCAAACGAATGGAAAGAGGTGACCGACTATTCCCAGCAGCGTTTCCAGGCTACGCCGCAGACGGTGCTGACCACCGCCCAGGTGCAGGATATCCTCAATCAGGTGTTCCTGAAGCGCGCTGAAAAACAGCACGTCGGGCCGATTGAAACCCAGAATATTCAGCCGGTGTATAATCCGTTTATCGCGCCGTTTATCGAACCATTGAAGATTATTTCGGCACGTCCGGGACTGGCATTGATTGCCCTGATCGTGGTGATGCTGCTGTTCTGGATGGTGGTGTAGTCCGGCTTTATCTGGTGGATGACGCTGCGCTTATCCACCCTACGACGTCAGTCCTTTGTCGGTCGGTTAAGCACAGCGTGACCCGACAATGGCTATTTGCGGAACGCGATAACCGTCACCACAATCCCCGCTACCGCCGAAATCGCGCCGGCCAGGAACACCGACGGATAACCCAGCGAGGTTGCCAGCAGGCCGGTCAGCGGCGCTGTCACCCCATATGAGATATCCTGGAACGCGGCGTAGCCGCCCAGCGCCGTGCCGCGAACCTGAGCCGGGACGCGCTTAACCACCTCAACGCCCAGCGCCGGGAAAATTAGCGAACAGCCGCTGCCGGTTAGCGCCGCGCCCAGCAGCGCAACCCAGGCGACCGGTGCCTGCCACAGCAGCAGCAAACCAACCGTTTCAATAACCAGCGAAACCAGTGCCACCCGCACGCCGCCGAAGCGGTCAGGCATCCAGCCGAACAGCACGCGCATCAGCACAAACGCCCCGCCAAATGCGGTCAGCGTAAACCCTGCCCACGCCCATCCTTTTGAAACGAAGTAGAGCGAAACAAAAGTCCCGATTACCGCAAAACCCACGCCCTGCAGCGCAAGCCCGAGGCCCGGCTTCCAGATAAGCCCAATCACCGTCAGCATCGAAGGGCGTTCGCCTTTATGCGCAGGCACAGCATGCACGCGTCCGTTGAACAGCCACCCAAGCAGCGGTAAAGCGAGGGTAGAGATGCCCAAGGCGATGAAGCCCCACTGGCTGTTGAGCATCAGCCCCAGCGGCGCACCGGCCGCCAGCGCGCCATAGATAGCCATGCCGTTCCACGACATCACCTTGCCGGAACGCGCCGGGCCGACCAGCCCCATCCCCCACGTCAGCGTACCGGTCAGCAGCTGGCTTTCGCCAAAGCCGAGTATCAGACGCCCGACGACGAGTATCCCAAACTTGATGGCGTTATCTACCGGCAGCAGCGCCGCCAGCAGGTAGGCCACGCCCGCCAGCGCGCAGGCAAACATCCCCTGCAGCGCGGTGCGCTTTGCCCCTTGCTGATCGGCCAGACGCCCCGCATAGCCGCGCGTTAGCACCGTTGCCAGGAACTGAATACCCACGGCTATGCCCACCATCAGGTTGCCGTAGCCCAGCTGATGGTGCACAAACAGCGGGATCACTGGCAGCGGCAGGCCGACGGTCATGTAGGTCAGAAAAACGGCAAAGGCAATGTTGAACAGGGATTTATCCGCCGACTTCGGCTTCTTAAAATGAGAATCAATCGTTGCAGACATACTGCTTACTCCATTGACAGCAGAGTAAGGCGGGGAATTCGCCGCGCCTCTCTATCTGACAGGTCAGATTAAAGATGCGTTGGATGACGTCGAACGCTTACGCATTATCATTTTGATAATGTTAAGGCCGGCATAGTGCCTTTAATCCCCCTGCGCGTCAACTTGTGTAAAGGCAAAAAAACGGGGCGCCAGAGGCACCCCGTTTACAAGCTTAAGCGTTTGTTATGCGTCCATTTTACGCATAACCAGCGTGGCGTTGGTGCCACCGAAGCCGAAGCTGTTAGACATCACAGTTTTCAGTTTCTTTTCTGTCGCTTCGGTCACGATGTTCAGGCCAACGGCCTTCTCGTCCAGCTGTTCAATGTTGATGCTAGGGGCGATAAAGCCGTGTTCGAGCATCAGCAAAGAGTAGATCGCTTCCTGTACGCCTGCGGCACCCAGAGAGTGGCCGGTCATGGCTTTGGTTGCGGACATAGACGGAGAGTTATCGCCGAAGACTTCGCGGATTGCGCCCAGCTCTTTCACATCGCCAACCGGCGTAGAAGTCCCGTGGGTGTTCAGGTAGTCAATCGGGGTGTCAACGCCGTGCATTGCCATCTTCATGCAGCGCACTGCGCCTTCGCCTGATGGAGCAACCATGTCTGCGCCGTCGGACGTTGCGCCGTAGCCAACGATTTCCGCGTAGATGTGTGCACCACGAGCCAGAGCGTGTTCCAGCTCTTCAACCACCACCATACCGCCGCCGCCTGCGATAACAAAACCGTCACGGTCTGCATCGTAAGTGCGTGAAGCCTTAGTTGGCTCATCGTTGTATTTGGTAGACAGCGCGCCCATGGCGTCAAACTCACAGGCCATTTCCCAGCCCAGCTCTTCGCCGCCGCCGGCAAACACGATGTCCTGCTTACCCAACTGGATCTGCTCAACAGCGTTACCAATACAGTGTGCAGAAGTCGCACACGCGGAGCTGATGGAATAGTTAACGCCGTGGATTTTGAACGGCGTTGCGAGGCATGCTGAAACCGCAGAGCCCATAGCTTTAGTCACGACGTAAGGGCCTACCGCTTTCAGACCACGTGGGCTACGCATTGCGTCGGCACCAAATACCTGCGCTTTAGAAGAACCACCGGAACCGGCAATCAGGCCGACACGCGGGTTACTCTGATACACCTCTTCTTTCAGACCCGCATCCGCAATGGCTTCCTGCATAGACAGATAGGCATAGATCGAGGCATCGTTCATGAAACGAACCACTTTACGGTCAATCAAACCGGTAGTGTCCAGTTTGACGTTGCCCCATACGTGGCTACGCATGCCAGAATCTTTAAACTCTTCAGAGAAAGCGATCCCGGAGCGTCCTTCACGCAGAGATGCCAGGACTTCCTGCTGGTTATTACCAATGCTGGAAACGATACCCAGGCCAGTAATCACTGCACGTTTCATTCAATACCTCTTCCACTGCACTATTTAGAATTTCGACTGGCACAATAGCGTACACTTGTACGCTGAACAAGTCCGATCAGCGAAATCGGTTCGAAATTTGCGCCGCTTCGCACACATCGTTATGATCCTTTCACAGCCTGCCAGACGAGTAACTTACGTGAAACACTCCCCTATACAATCCGCCAGCCTTGGCTTTAACGAAGAGGGTACACCTGTATCCCGAGAATTCGACGATGTGTACTTCTCTAATGATAATGGACTGGAAGAAACTCGTTATGTCTTTCTTGAGGGAAATCGTCTGTCTGAGCGCTTTGCCACGCACGACCGCTCGCTGTTTGTGGTCGGGGAAAGCGGGTTCGGCACCGGGCTTAACTTTCTGACTTTATGGCTGGTTTTCGACGAATTTTGCCGAAAACAGCCTGATGCTGCACTGCAGCGTCTGCACTTCATCAGCTTCGAAAAATTCCCGCTCACGGCAGCAGATTTAAAGGCCGCCCATGGCCATTGGCCAGAATTGGCTGAATTTGCCTGCGAGCTGCAAAAAAGCTGGCCGCAGCCCTTTTCTGGCTGCCATCGCCTGCTGCTGGCAGGAGGCAGAATCACGCTCGATCTGTGGTTTGGAGATATTAACGATCTAATCCCCCAGCTGGATGACACCTTAACGAAGCAGGTCGATGCCTGGTTTCTGGACGGTTTTGCGCCGTCGAAAAACCCGGATATGTGGACGCCCCGGCTGTTCAATGCCATGGCGAAGCTGGCTCGTCCGGGCGGCACGCTGGCCACCTTCACCTGCGCCGGCTTCGTGCGCCGCGGGCTTACTGACGCGGGCTTTACGATGTTCAAAACCAAAGGCTTCGGGCGTAAGCGCACGATGCTGACCGGGATCATGGAGCAGGAACTTCCTCCCCAGTTACAAACCCCGTGGTTCCACCGTTCGCCCGCCCTGGGTAGAGAGGTCGCAATAGTGGGCGGAGGGATTGCCAGCGCCCTGCTCTCCCTATCATTACTTCGACGCGGCTGGCAGGTAACGCTCTACTGTGAGGACGACGAACCCGCGCTTGGCGCATCCGGCAATCGCCAGGGCGCGCTCTATCCTCTTCTGAGCACTCACGATGCATCGCTGACGGACTTTTTCGCCACGGCCTTTACCTTCGCCCGCCGTCTTTACGATGCGCTGCCCGTTGATTTCGATCGCGACTGGTGCGGCGTCACCCAGCTCGCGTGGGATGAAAGAAGCCAGCACAAAATCGAGCAGATGCTGAGCCTTGAGTTTCCTGAAGGTATCGTCCGCGCCGTGGATCAACAAACCGTTACCGAAATGAGCGGCGTTCCGACAGGCTGTGGTGGCATTACTTATCCGCTGGGCGGCTGGCTTTGCCCCGCGCAGCTGACCGCTGGCGCTATTGAACTTGCCCGTAAGCAGGGGCTAAAAGTGCATTTTGGTCATCACGTGAATAAGCTGGCTAAAGCTGGAGATATCTGGCAGCTGGAGTTTGCCGGGCAGCCGACTCAACGGCATAACGCCGTGGTGCTGGCTAACGGACACAAAGTTAGCCATTTCTCACAGGCTGAAAAGCTGCCGGTATCCGCGGTTGGCGGCCAGGTGAGCCATATCCCCACCGGCCCGGCGCTATCCTCGCTTCGTCAGGTCCTGTGCTATGACGGCTACCTGACGCCGCAAAACCCCGCGAATCAGCAGCACTGCATCGGGGCGAGCTACCATCGCGGCGTGGAAGATATGCAGTACAACGAGGAGGACCAGCAGCAGAATCGCCAGCGGCTTATTAACTGTCTGCCTGACCAGGGCTGGCCGCAGGAGGTGGACGTTTCCGCCGGCAACGCCCGCTGCGCCGTGCGCTGCGCCTCTCGTGACCATCTGCCGCTTATTGGCAGCGTGCCGGACTATGAGCAAACGCTGGAAAGCTATGCTGGGCTGGTGCACAGCAAAGAAAACGCGGTGAACGCGCCGGTCTATGGAAATCTCTTTATGCTGGCCGGGTTAGGTTCAAGAGGGTTATGTTCCGCCCCGCTGGCGGCGGAAGTATTAGCCGCGCAAATGAGCCACGAGCCGATACCGCTGGACAGCACAACGCTTGCGGCGATTAACCCAAATCGGTTCTGGGTACGCAAGCTGCTGAAAGGAAGAGAGGTTAAATAATTGCGTCGGATGACGCTGCGCTTATCCGACCTACGGTAACAGCGAGGATATGGGTAAATTTGTCGGGTAACGCCGTGCTTATCCGACCTACGGTAACAGCGAGGATATGGGTAAATTTGTCGGATAACACCGTGCTTATCCATCCTACGGTAACAGCGAGGATATGGGTAAATTTGTCGGGTAACGCCGTGCTTATCCGTCCTACGGTAACGGCGAGGATATGGGTAAATTTGTCGGATGACGCCGCGCTTATCCGTCCCGACGGACGGATATTGTAGGGTGGATAAGCGGCAGCGTCATCCACCGGTTATTTGAACTCGGCCTGCTTATACAAATTATCCCACATCTCCAGCACCAGGGACTGGTCGCGCGGGGAGAGCTCGCCCGCCTGAATCGCTTTTTCGAGGCTGCCGGACACCGCCGCATGCAGCGCTTCCGGGGAGTGGTCTTCACCGTGTTCAATTTCGGCCACGGCCAGGGTGAGGTGGCCACGCAGATAACCGCTGGCGAACAGCTCGTCATCACTGGCCACTTCAACCATCCCATCAATCAGCGCCAGAATGCGTGTTTCAAATTCCGCGATCATCGTACGTCTTTCCTCATTTGCAGGTAATTAGTTTAGATCTTCCGGCCACGGGAACAGCTCTGCTGTCACCGGCGGCGTTTTATAATAGTCACGAAGCGCCGCCATCAGACGCGCCGGGCGTTCAGGGATGCCCTGCTCCAGATAAATCATCACCTGGGTATGCACCCGACGCTGGAAAGCAATTCTGTCCGGGTCTACGTCGCCGCTTAAGTTGTCGCAGCTGACGTTAAACGGGAAACCCGCCGCCACGCAAAGCAGCCACTCCAGCGCCTGCGGCTTGACCTCCACGTCTTCGAATCTGCTCTGCGTTTCGGCATCACGGCCGTCCGGGCAGTACCAGTAACCGAAATCCACCAGCTCACGGCGGGCTTTTCCCGCGATGCACCAGTGAGAAATCTCATGCATCCCGCTTGCGTAATAGCCGTGGGCGAACACCACACGGTTGTACGGCAGCTCTTCGTCTGCGGGAAGATAGATCGGTTCGTCGTCGCCTTTAATCAGACGGGTATTGAAATCATCTTTAAAGCAGCTATCGAAGATATCAATCAGCTGCTGATAGTGGTGTTCAGTCGTCATACTTGCTGTAGTCATCTCATGCTATCCCCATCCAGTGGAGGATCTCCGTTCCATGGCTGTCGAATAATAATTTGGCACTCATCACCGCCGAAACGATCACGATCATCGGGCGGATGAGCTTCTGCCCTTTGCTTAATACCAGGCGCGAACCCATACGCGCGCCCAAAAATTGCCCGGCCATCATTACAAAGCCGGTACCCCAAATCACCTTCCCGCCAATGATAAACAGCAGCAGCCCGCCAAGGTTAGACGTGGCGTTCAGCACTTTAGCGTGAGCGGTAGATTTTGCGAGGTTGAAGCCACACAGCGTAACAAACGCCAGGGCGTAAAATGAACCGGCGCCTGGCCCAAAAAATCCATCGTAAAACCCGACGCAGCCACCGGCCACCAGCGCAAACGGCAGGCCGTACAGCCGGCGCTGGCGATCTTCTTCCCCCAGCTTCGGCATCAGCAGGAAGTACAGGCCAATCCCGATAACCAGCAGCGGCAGGATCTGGCGCAGCAAGTCTGATTTAACGTGCTGCACCAGCAGCGCGCCGGTCATCGACCCGATAAAGGTCATCAGAATATTGAGCTTCTGATCCGCAAGGCTGACGACTTTTCGGCGAATAAAATAGAGCGAGGAGGAGACAGACCCGCCGCAGGCCTGAAGCTTGTTGGTCGCCAGCGCATGGGCCGGAGACATCCCGGCTGCCAGCAGCGCGGGCACGGTCAACAGGCCGCCGCCGCCCGCCAGAGCATCAATAAACCCCGCCAGCAGCGCGACAAAGAACAGCGTCACCAGCATCAGGGGAGAAACTAAAAACCATTCCATAAGAAAGATGACCTACCTCATGCAATTGTGAAGCGAAAAGATCTCACCCAAAAACGTATCCGTCAGATTTGGTGATTATCCAGTAGAGCCTGGCATGAGGCCGGTATCGGCGGCGGCGTTTTCTTCTTCGGCGGTTTACTGCCCGGCGGCGGAGGCTGGAACCAACTTTGTAATTCTGCTCCGCAGCCGTCACCGGGAGGCGGCAGCGGCTGATCGACACACTCGAGGCTGTCTGCCGGACAGCGCAGACGAACGTGCATATGCGCGCGGTGGGCAAACCACGGACGAACCTTACGCAGCCAGTCGCGATCCGCACCGGCATCCAGACAAAGCTGCTGTTTAATCGCAGGGTTGACGAAAATGCGCGTGACGTCGTTATCTTTCGCGGCAAGTTTGATCAGGCTGTCGATTTCCGGCTGCCACAAACGCTGAATAACGTGCTTGTCGTCGCTGGCCACTAAATCCAGCGCCTGCGGCCTGAGCAGCTGGGCCGAGGTCCAGCGCGTTTTCGGCAGCTGCAGGAAAATATCCACATCCAGCCCGGTCTGGTGGCTGGCATGTCCTGAGCTGAAGCGCCCGCCTGCGGCCATGCCCATATCGCCAATCAATACCGTGCCTAACCCAAGCTGGTGAACCTGATTGCTAAGCCGCTGGATAAATAACACCAGATCGGGATGGCCGAAATAGCGGCGCTGATCCTGACGCATAATCTGGTAGTTAGCATCTTCAAGCGGCAGCCCGTGAGCGCCAACGATACAGCCGTTGGCAAAGGAACCGATAGACTGCGCGCTGCCCGCAACGGGATGGGTGATTTTTTGCCACGGGGTGGCTGCAAAAGTTACGCTGCTGACAACGAGCGCCAGCAGACCGACGAGTGCTTTTTTCATCGTATTACCACTGTGGCAAAGGTGGTGTCACGTCGGCGTTTTGAGCACGCTGACGCAGCATGTGATCCATCAGGACGATCGCCAGCATCGCCTCCGCGATCGGCACCGCGCGGATCCCAACGCACGGATCGTGACGGCCACGGGTCACCATCTCGACCTCTTCGCCTTCGCGGTTGATCGTGCGGCCCGGCACCATAATGCTGGAGGTGGGCTTCAGCGCCATATTCGCCACAATCTGCTGGCCGCTGCTGATGCCGCCGAGAATGCCGCCCGCATGGTTGCTCTGGAAGCCCCCTTTGGTGATCTCATCGCGGTTCTGGCTGCCGCGCAGGCTGACCACGCCGAAGCCTTCGCCAATCTCAACGCCTTTCACGGCGTTGATGCTCATCAGCGCATGGGCGATATCCGCATCCAGCCGGTCGAACACCGGCTCGCCAAGGCCTGGCGGCACGTTGTCGGCGACCACAGTCACCTTCGCACCGATGGAATCACCCTCTTTTTTCAGGGCGCGCATCAGTTCGTCGAGGGTTTCGATTTTGTCCGGGTCCGGGCAGAAGAACGGATTCTGCTCGACCTGATCCCAGTCCTTAATCTCTAACGGCACGTCGCCCATCTGCGTCAGACAACCGCGAATGGTGATGCCATACTTCTGCGCCAGATACTTTTTCGCAATGGCACCCGCCGCCACGCGCATGGCGGTTTCACGGGCAGAGGAACGGCCACCGCCACGATAATCGCGCTGGCCGTATTTTTGTTCGTAGGTGTAGTCGGCGTGGCCCGGGCGGAACACGTCTTTAATGGCGCTGTAATCCTGCGAGCGCTGGTCGGTATTTTCGATCAGCAGGCCGATGCTGGTGCCGGTGGTGACGCCTTCAAACACGCCGGAGAGGATTTTTACCTGGTCCGGCTCGCGGCGCTGCGTGGTGTAGCGCGATGTGCCGGGGCGACGGCGGTCGAGGTCGTGCTGTAAGTCTGCTTCCGTCAGGGGAATACCCGGCGGTACACCGTCCACGATGCAGCCCAGCGCAATACCGTGAGACTCACCAAAAGTCGTTACGCGAAAAACCTGTCCGATTGAATTTCCTGCCATTTTTCACGGCTCCTTACCGTTGTCATTTTTGATTGTGTTGTTGGCTATCGATTAAGCTGTTGGCGAAAAGAAGACGGGCCTTACGGCCCGCCTGCGGTCAATCTTTGTAGATGCTGAAGTGCTCGCGCGCCGCAATCAGCTGCGCTTTGGTGAGCATGAAGACACCGTCACCGCCGTTGTCGAACTCAAGCCAGGTGAACGGCACCTCCGGGTACTGCTCCATCAGGTGAACCATGCTGTTCCCCACTTCGCAGACCAGCACGCCGCCGTCCGCCAGGTAATCCGGGGCGCAGGCCAGGATACGGCGCGCCAGCTTCAGACCGTCGCTGCCCGCTGCCAGACCCAGCTCCGGCTCAAAGCGGAACTCGCCCGGCAGGTCGGACATATCTTCCGCATCCACGTACGGCGGATTGGTCACGATAATGTCGTACTGCACCTTCGGCAGGTCGCGGAACAGGTCGGATCGAATTGGCGTGACCTGATTCTCCAGACCGTGTTCAGCAATGTTTTGCTCGGCAACCGCCAGCGCGTCCAGGGAGATATCGACCGCGTCGACTTCAGCATTCTGGAACTCATAGGCGCAGGCGATGGCGATGCAGCCGCTGCCGGTACACATATCCAGAATGTGCTGCGGCTCGCCGTCAAACAGGCCCGCAAAGCGGTTGGTGATAAGCTCACCGATTGGCGAACGTGGCACCAGCACGCGCTCGTCCACGTAGAATTCGTGGCCGCAGAACCAGGCTTTGTTGGTGAGATAGGCAACCGGAATGCGCTCGTTGACACGGCGAATCACGCGCTCCACGATACGGTGGCGCTCGCTGGAGGTCAGGCGCGCGGTGCGCATATCTTCAGGGATATCCAGCGGCAGATAGAGGCTTGGCAGCACCAGCTGAACGGCTTCATCCCACGGGTTGTCAGTGCCGTGACCATACCAGATGTTGGCGGCGCTGAAGCGACTGACCGACCAGCGCAGCATATCCTGAATGGTGTGCAGTTCACTTACTGCCTCATCGACGAAAATTTTATCCACGTTGCCCTCCGCAGGCCGTTCGCGCTAATACAATAATCGATTAGTTTGCCATGAAGGCCGCGACAAATCAGCAGACAATCGCCGTGGTGGGGCTGAAAATCGCGTTTTATTTAGCGATGGGCGGCAAAGCGGGTAAACTGGCGGCATAGCAGATGCGAGACGAGAAACAGATGAAGAAGAAACCACCGCTCAGCGCTGACGATCAGAACCTTTTCCGCGATCTGATGAGCGGCACCAAAAAACTCAACCAGGACACCATTGTTCACCGTCCGGCGCGCAAAAAAGCCATGCAGGTCCCGGTGAAACGGCTGTTACAGGAGCAGGCGGACGCCAGCCACTACTTTTCCGATGAGTTCCAGCCGCGCCTGGCAACGGAAGGCCCAACACGCTATGTCCGCGAGGACGTCAGCCACTTTGAACTAAAGAAGATTCGCCGGGGCGACTACTCCCCCGAGCTGTTTCTGGATTTGCACGGGTTAACGCAGCTGCAGGCCAAGCAGGAGCTGGGCGCGCTGATTGCCGCCTGCCGTCGGGAGCACGTATTTTGTGCCTGCGTAATGCACGGGCACGGCAAGCATGTTTTAAAGCAGCAGACGCCGCTGTGGCTGGCGCAGCATCCGCACGTGATGGCTTTCCATCAGGCACCGAAAGAGTACGGCGGCGACGCGGCGCTGCTGGTACTGATTGAAGTGGAAGAGTGGCAGCCGCCGGAGCTGCCTTAGGTTGTGTTGGATGACAATTATCGTAGGGTGGATAAGCGCCATCCGCCAGAAACAGAAAGAGCCGCTATATGCGGCTCTTTTTTTCATGCTTACGGCTCTCAGATCGCTTTCGCTACCCTGAGGTTGTACGGATTCATCTGCCAGTTGAATACGCCTTTTCCGGTCTGCGGATCGAGCGTGACGTTGGCGATTGCCGAGGTACAAAACATAGGTGGAGACTCTTCGGGGCAGAGTTCAGACACCAGATAACCGACCAACGGCAGGTGAGATACCACCAGCGCTGACGCAACGCCTTCACTGGCCAGGGCCTGCAGGTAGTCGCCCACCAGGCCTACGTCACCGCACGGAGTTAACTCCTGCAGGATGTCCTCTTTTTCCGGGAGGTTAAGCGCTTCCCGCACCACGTCCAGGGTCTGTTCAGCTCGCAGGTAAGGGCTCACCAGAACACGTTCGATATCCGCTACCTGACCTTTTAACCAGGTCGCCATCACCCGGGATTCGTCACAACCGCACTGGGTTAATGGACGTACCGAGTCACTGGCGGCATCGAGTGCCGCGTCGCCGTGACGCATGATAAAAACTTGCATATTGCACCGCTTTTGTTAACCAGGAATGCTGCGCCATATCCCCAATGAGAGCAGAGGATATATTCAGCAGCCGGGCATTGTGCCTTATCCGTACATCGAATGAAACGCTGTTTTTTACCTTATTGCTGCAAGTATAGTCAATTAGTGTTTACACATTAACCAACCAGCGCCCATTCACCGAGTTGCTGCCTCGCCCGGGGCGAGGAGAAACTCATGCTTCTTTGACCCCAACTTCCGCAGCAGGGTTCACTGTTCCTGAGAAAGTAAGGTTGTTCTCTGCCATCTGCCGGAGCCGTTCACAGGGTGTGAAACGCTCCCCGTGCTGCCCTGCCAGCCGTTCGAGCCTCGCCACAATGTCACCCGCGCCCCGGCTATCCATATAGCGGAACGGGCCACCGAGGAAAGGTGGGAATCCTATACCAAATACGGCCCCCATATCGCCATCACGCGCGCTGCGCACCACGCCTTCATCCAGGCAGCGAGTAGCTTCATTCAGCATCATTAACACGCAACGCTCAGCGATAACCTGCGGATCGAGCTGCCCTTTCGGCGTTACGCCCAGCAGTTTATAAATTGCCGGGTCGGCCTGTTTTTTGCTTTTACGCCCTTTCGCCGGATAAAGATAGAAACCGCGCCCATTTTTTCTCCCTTTGCGATCGTCCTTCAAAATTGCGTCTATTGCAGGCGGAGCGGCAAAACGATCGCCGTAAGCGTTTTGAAGTATTGGAATAATTTTAGTCCCCACGTCGATTCCCACCTCATCCAAAAGTTGGATTGGGCCAACTGGGAAACCATACTTCACCAGGGCTTCGTCGATTTTTTCGATCGGCTCCCCTTCTGCCAGACAGCGCAGGGCCTCATTTATGTAAGGAGCAAGAATACGGTTGACGTAGAACCCGGCGCTATCGCCGACCACGATCGGCGTTTTACCCTGCTTTTTCGCCAGCGCAACCGTAGTGGAAATAGTTTCCGCAGAAGTTCCGAGGTGGGGAATCACCTCCACCAGCGGCATTTTGTCCACTGGGCTGAAGTAGTGCAGGCCAATGACCTGTTCAGGACGCGCAGCGTTCGCTGCGATATCGGCAATAGGCAAAGAAGAGGTATTAGAGGCAAAGATGGTATGCGCCGCGGCGTACCGTTCAATTTCCGCCACCATTTTCTGCTTCAGCGCCAGGTCTTCGAAAACGGCTTCCACCACGATGTCGCGATGGCTGAAGCCGTGGTAATCCGTGCCGCCAGAAATACGCGCCATTTCCCGCTGCCGCTCTGCCGCTTTCATATGACGGCGGCGCACCTTTTTGTCCAGCAGATCCCAGCTGTATTTCAGGGCGTGGTTGATGCCGTCGTTACTGATGTCTTTAATTCGCACCGGGAGATGCCCTTTCGATGCCGTAACGTAAGCAATGCCACCGCCCATCAGGCCGCCGCCCACTACGCCGACTGCATGAATCGGACGAGGCTCGGCGTCACCGCCATGCTCTTTTTTAAGCTCCGTGCTGGCGAAAAAAATGCTCCGCAACGCGGCGGACTGCGGCGTCATCGCCAGCTCACCAAAGGCTTTTGCCTCCGCTTCGTAGCCGCTGTGGCTCCCCTGCTCTAAGCCGGTTTTGATAACGCCAAGAATGCGTCGCGTCGCCGGATAGTTGCCTTTGGTTTTTTGTTCGGTCTTTTTACCGACGAGATTAAACAATAGTGAGCGCCCCAGCGGCCCGGCGAGAATACGCTCCCGGACGGGTAAAACGCGCGAAGGTTTGCGGCCTTTCAGGGCCAGCTCCACTGCCGCATTCAGCAAAATAGAGTGCGGAACAACGTCGTCCACCAGGCCCAGCTTCAGCGCCTGGCGCGGGCGAAGCTGTTTGCCGGTCAGGATCATATCCAGCGCGTTGCTTACGCCAACCAGACGCGGTAAACGCTGCGTGCCGCCGGAACCGGGCAGCAGCCCGAGCTGCACTTCAGGCAGCCCCAGCTTCGTTTTTTCGTCGTCGGTGCAGATACGCGCGTGGCAGGCCAGCGCCAGCTCCAGGCCGCCGCCCAGGCAGGCGCCGTGGATTGCTGCCACCACCGGTATCGGTAAAGCCGCAATTTCTGCCATTATCTGCTGGCCCTGCTGCGCCAGGGACTGGGCTTCTGCGGCGGTCTGGCAGCCGGCAATCATGTTGATATCCGCACCGGCCACGAAGTTATCCGGCTTGCCGGAAATGAATACCAGCCCCTGCAAACTGTGGTTATCGCGAACCTGTTTAATGATGGCGTGAACCTCCGGGCCAAACGAAGCCTTGAGGGTATTCATCTTCTCGCCGGAAACGTCGATGGTCACCACCGCCACGTTGTCGAGACGGACGTGCAGAGTGAATGCGCTTGTCTGTTCCATTATTCGACCTCCAGTACCATAGCTGCGCCGAGGCCACCGGCGGCACAGGCCGTCACCAACCCAAGCCCACCGCCGCGACGGCGCAGTTCATGCAGCGTCTGGGTAATCATGCGCGCGCCCGTGGCCGCAAACGGGTGGCCGTAGGCAATCGAGCCGCCGAGCACGTTAAATTTAGCATCGTCTACTTCTCCCGTAGCGTGAGCGCGTCCAAGAACATCGCGGGCAAAGCGCTCGCTGGAAAGCATTTTCAAATTGGCAAGCGTCTGCGCCGCGAAGGCTTCATGCATATCAAAAAGGGTCAGATCGGCAAGCGTGATCCCGGCGCGCTCCAGCGCCAGCGGCGTAGCCCAGGCCGGGCCAAGAAGCATGTCTTTCCAGACGTCTACTGCGGTAAACGCATAGCTGCGCAGAAAACCAAGCGGCTTAAGGCCGAGCTCACGAGCACGCGATTCCGTCATCAGTATTATGGCAGCGGCCCCGTCGGTCAGCGGCGTGCTGTTGGCCGCGGTTACCGTGCCGTGTTTACGATCGAAAGCAGGCCGTAGTTTTGCGTAATCTTCCAGTGAAGAACTTTTGCGCACGTTGTTATCTTCCGCAAAAGGCTGGCGATAAGGAGGGATAAACGCCGTCATCACTTCATCCGACAGCTTGCCTTCCTGCCATGCCTGCGCCGCACGAAGATGAGAACGATGGGCCAGGGCATCCTGCTGTTCACGGGTAATACCATGCGTTTTCGCCATTTGTTCGGCGGTATCGCCCATGCGTAATCCGGTCGAATACTCTGCTACCGCCGGAGGAACAGGCAGTAAATCGCGAGGGCGAAGCTTAGAGAATAGTTTGAGTCGCTGCCCGAGCGTGCGGGCTTTGTTCACATCCACGAGAGTACGGCCAAGCTTTTTACTCACGCCAATCGGCAAAACGGAGGATGAGTCTGCCCCACCCGCGATCCCCGCGCGAATCGTCCCGGCAAGTAAACTTTCCGCCACGTTCGCCACGGCCTGGAAACTTGTCGCGCACGCACGGCTAACGCTATAGGCATCGGTGTGCACGCTCATGCCGGTGCCGAGCACGATTTCACGAGCAATATTTGGCGCTTCCGGCATCTGCACAACCTGGCCGAAAACGAGCTGCTCAATCACTTCCGGGGATATTTCGCTGCGTGCCAGCAGTTCGCTGACCACCATATTGCCAAGATCGATGGCGGGAATACCGTGAAAAGCTGTCGCCTGTTTTGCAAACGGCGTGCGTAAACCGCTGACGATAGCAATGCGATCGCCCTGACGGGTAACCAGCGGAAGTGCCTTACTCATAACGCGCCCCTGTTAAATAATTAAGCAGATAAAGTTGTGGTCTGACCTGATCATAGTTTTAACCAAAAAGTTACATTCAGCCAACTGGGGGAGGAGAAATTTGGGAGGGAGGATGTCAACGCAAAGCAGAAAAGGCCTTTTTGTAGCACGACAGAAATGTCCCTACTTCTGGCTTAGGCACAGGTTGACTGATTCAAAGCTATCGGGGCACAAAATTTTTGCACTCAATGTGTATAGCATTCTCTATACGTCAGGTGTAAGCCGTGTATACCATTTGCTATACAGAAGCTCATCATGAAATCTGATGCCCAAGCCCAGCGTGCGTTGATCGATACCGCTGCCGGTATTCTTCATAAATCACGCACCGACTTTATGCCAGACATAGCTTGTCATGCTGCTGAAAACGTTATCCTTGAGCGCCGGATGTTTAATCTCGATGATGAACAGTACGCCGAATTTATCGCTATGCTGGATGCACTCGTTACGGCGAATCCGGCACTGGATACGCTCCTGGCGAGAAAACTGCAGTGGGAAAAGTCCAAAGTAACCGCTCCAGCACCGCTAAATAAGACTCACCTTCTTTCAGAATTTTACTCTGGAGAAGCTGCACAGGATGAATGGATCAAACTCCGGGGGTTAAAAAACCAGTCGACCGGCGCCGCCAGAACGTTTGTGGTATGCCGGGAAGATTCTTCGCAAGTGATTGCTTTTTACTCTCTGGCCACCGACAGTGTCACTCATGCCATTGCACCCGGTGGATTCAGACGAAACATGCCTGATCCCCTTCCCATCATAATTCTGGCCCGGCTGGTAGTTGATTCTAGTTACCATGGCAGGGCCATGGTGCGGATTTACTGCATGATGCGGTACTACGTATTTGCCGGGTTGCGATGATAATGGCGTCCGGGCCATTATGGTGCATGCCTTGTCTGATGTGGCAAACCAGTTTTACCTGCATCATGGATTCATACCCTCAATTACACAGGAAAAAACACTTTTCCTCCGGTTACCTACTGCTAATTAACCGCATGCAAGCCCTAATTTCTTCTGGGGGCAACTCACAGCCAGAAGCGGACATTTCTAACAACGCAGAGTGTTAATCAGTGGAGAACAGGCCACTCATCACGGCGAGATGATTTCAAGACATATGCTTATGCAATGAAGGTGCTCAACTAGCGCCTTTGGTGTTATTTACCTTTGCCAGCATTTTGCAGCTGAGTTTTTGTATCGTTATTACGGCAGTTTCCAGTGTCTGTATGCTGGGATTCATTGGCTGCGGCGTTCCAGTCATGCTTATTAGCGGCGTTGTTAAAATTAGGCAATTCATGCGTCAGGCGAGGAATACCTAAAACCTACAGGTTGGACGTTAGCCAGCGGCGTGACAAACCCAGTAATCAACGTCAACTGTCAACGATCCTTCAGGATATCATTAACCGCAACAGGCTTCGTCCACTGATAACAGGGCGAAGTTGCTCACCAGGTAGAAGACCTGTCCTGCCGGCAGCAGGTCAATCTCGATATTAACCCCCTTACCCGGCGAGCGTTTTTCTACCTGGTCAAAGTTATGAACGGGAATATCTCCGGTCTATAAATCTGCATCCAGATGACGCATTGAAGCACGCCAGCGCCGGTCTGAGCCTTTATAGCACAGAATTGAGACGCCCCGTTCGGTCACGCATAACCTGATTCTACTTATCACCGCCGTTAAAAATGGGGGATTACCGAAGACCCGGATGCTTACAGTAACGACAACCTCATGTATTACTTTCCGGTAAGACCATTTTTATCCGTCGACAGGATTGGGCTGACATCTTTCCTGGATGAGGCTCTTAACATGGACTACAATTAAGATAATTATATTGATATATAAAGTCATCAATGTTGGGTGAACAAGCAGAGAATCCTGCCAAAACGACCACCTGCGTTGTTCCGATTATAGTGGCGGCAACGTAAGATCTGATAACTGCGGAATGGAGTTGCAGGCTATCAACAGTAATGCAATATGACGGTATTTACCTTCCTGTCAGCAGTAACGGAATCAATCAAAAAAATCAGCAATGATATAGCGAGCACTTATGAAAAACACATTAAAAAAATTCAGCAATATGGCGTTTTTTTTGTTGATGATAATAACCGGATTACACATCTCCTTTTCTGCAACGGCGGCCACTAACCAATGTTACCGGTCATCTGCAAAAGATGCAAATGCCTGGGCATATGATTTTGGAACAATATCACTCACTGCAACTGATAATACGACTGGCGTTGTTAAAAACAATGTTGCTGAATTTAATATGCTTGGTGATGCAAAATTATGGTGTGACTGTTCTTCACCTGGACCTTATTTTTTTCGTCTTCTATGAATTTACCCGATGATGGTGATAACTGGTATGTCATGAATGATTACTTAGATGCAAGATTGGATATTAATTTTAATGACTCCTGGAAAACCATACCTTACCAGGATGCATCGACTGGTCCAGGTAATTCTGGTGCCTGTCAAACACAAACGACTATCGGCGGCCTTCCTACAGGAGGTAATGGACGACTGAGTTTAAAAATAAGACGACCGTTTGTCGGTGAATCATTTATCCCTTTGACGAAAATTGCTCAGGAATGCGTTGCAGTAACGACTCAAGGTATTCCTTGCACGCCAGGGAATGCGACATATACCTATTCTTTTTCAGGGCATGTGGTTGTGCCCCAGAACTGCGAAATTAATGCAGGCACGCAGATCGTTGTTCCTTTGGGGACCTTTTATGAAGGCGATTTCAATAATGTGGGTCAGAAACCTGAAAATTTCACCCCAAAAACGTTTAATATCCCCATCCAATGCAATGACGCAAGTGCAGTTGCCAACCTTACATTACGTATCCAAGGAACACCTTCTGCCACGCTGCCTAATGCTCTGCAGTCGGACAATCCTGATATTGGTGTTGTGATAACGAATAGCAACGGCGACCCGCTAATTCCCAACGACAGTAGCAGTGTCATTCCATTTGAATTAGATGATAGCTTAAGAACAAATATTACGCTCCATGCCTACCCAGTAGGTACAACAGGTAATACTCCCACTGTTGGTCAGTTTACAACGCTGGCTTATCTTCGGGTTGATTTCTCCTGAACCCTGCATGTAGATAATTTGACTGAAGCGTCTCCTCAGCATAAGTTCTGCCACATTTATGCTGAGTAGGTAAAATGAATTGCCCTATCATAGGTAGTCCAGCAGGAACAATAAATCTACACTTAACACAGGGCGTCTGCCGTTCGCTGTGAGTTCAACAGGTCGATGTTGGACGTCAGCCAGCGGCGTGACAAACCCAGTAATCAGCATCAACTGTCTACAATCATTCGGGATATTATTAACCGCAACCGTCATCCTGCCCGGGCTGTGGCAATACGACGGTTTCGAGCGACATTAACTCGCTTAGGTAACTGGATATAACATGGATAGTTGCCGCCGGTAGGAATAACGTGAGTTACGCTGTTAGCCGGTGTGTGTTCTCGTATTCCCGGCATCCTGGAGCCCAACAGGCTTCGTCCACTGATAACAAGGCGAAGTTGCTCACCAGGTAGAAGACCTGTCCTGCCGGCAGCAGGTCAATCTCGATATTAACCCCCTTACCCGGCGAGCGTTTTTCTACCTGGTCAAAGTTATGAACGGGAATATCTCCGGTCTATAAATCTGCATCCAGATGACGCATTGAAGCACGCCAGCGCCGGTCTGAGCCTTTATAGCACAGAATTGAGACGCCCCGTTCGGTCACGCATAACCTGATTCTACTTATCACCGCCGTTAAAAATGGGGGATTACCCTGGCATCGGCCATTACAAATGAGATTTACCATAACGCTCTAATGAAGCGAACCTTAAAACCCCTTCACAAGAGGTTTTGCTACATTTCTGTCCCACACATCCCCCCAAATAAAATGAGACACGAATCACATTTTAGCCCCGCAAGGTAAATCAACACTTGCCAACCTATCTACTGGTTGGTAGATTTAATTTCAACAACACGACTTACGAACAAAAACACACAACAAAACATCAGGAGCGTCATCATGAAAAAGATCATCAAAACCACCGTTGCTATCATCGCCCTGTTCGTCAGCGCACTGAGCTATGCCGCCAGCCCGCAAATGGTTTCCAGCAGCGAAGCTGCATCGCTGCAAAAAATTGGCGTGGTCTCCTCCGGAGGCTTCACCACCCTGGATGAACTGGTGGCCTCACTGGATATGAAAGCCGCTGATGCCGGAGCCACACACTACCGCATCACCAGTGCCAGCGGCATGAATAAACTCTCCGGTACCGCCGTCCTGTATCGTTGAATACCCGTTACCCTCGCACCTGCGCCCGGAACATTTTTGGTTTCCGGGCGCAGTTGCGTCTGAATAACAGGCACCCGCAGGTGCCAGGAGAACATTATGTCCACCCATGACAGTCTGATTGAACTGACTGACACCCTTATCCAGCAGAACGGCTACCAGGGCTTCAGCTATGCTGATCTCGCTGACGGTCTGGGAATACGTAAGGCCAGTATCCATTACCATTTTCAGACCAAAACCGACCTCGGGCTTGCCTACTGTGACTACAAGGAGGCCGGCCTGCTGAAACTGGAAGCGGCCCTGTTACAGCTGCCACCGGGTAAAGCCCGCCTGCAGGGTTATATGGACGCATTTCTCAAATGCGCCGACAGCGGCCAGATGTGTGGCATTCACGCCATGTTGTCCGACAGCGCCCTGTTTGAAGAACCTCTTCAGAAAGCCACCTCCCGGCTGGCACAAACCGACCTGCGCATCCTGACCAATGTGCTGGTTTCGGGTCGTGAAAGTGGTGAACTGGCTTTTACTGCTGAGCCGGCCGACGTGGCCATTATCATCGGCAGCGCCATTAAAGGGGCCCTGATGCTCAACCGAATCCCTCCTCATGATGCCTGCTCCCGCACCATGAGCGCTCTTATTCAGCTACTCTGCCGCCCGTAAAACCACGCCTGTGGCTGCCCCGGTTAACCCGGAGGCAGCCAGCACCTGTGTCCACAAACGGGGCGCTGACTGCCACACCGGCAGTCAGCACTCAAAAAATTACCGCTGACAACGCCTGTATTCCGGGGACCACAGAAGATATTAAGACTTTCCTTGCATTTAATTTTGAGCTACCCCTTGCCAAACTATCTACTGATAGGTAGATTAAATCTTAACAACACGACAACACAATAAAACAGACATGCAGGGGGCATCATCATGAAAGCACTTATCAGCAACGTTATTGCTATCTTCACCCGTAAACCCCGTGGACCGGTCATCATCAAATCCGGTCTGTCCGATGAAGAAAAAGCGGCTCTGGTACCGGTCCGCACCCTTTCTGTTGGTTGGGTGTCTTCCGTGGATGAGCTGGAGCGGGAGGTTATCCGCGAAGCCCTTGAACATGGTGCCGCCGCTTATCTGATTTCTGAGCTTGAGCAGGCCCGTTTCGTCCATGCCCGCGCCACGCTGCTTGCGTAGACATCAAACGAAGATAAAAGGACACACACCATGAAAAATAACATCGAGCCGCAACTGCGCCGGTTACTTCGTAAAACGTCAGGCCTGGACATTATTGTTCTGCGGCTGTCAGTGATTTTCATCTTCGCACTGTTTGGTACCTACAAATGGTTTGCCTTCGAGGCCAACGCCCTTCACCACCTGCTGTCAGGCACCTGGCTCAGTGCGCTGTATCCGGCTCTCGGCGTTCAGGGATTCAGCTACGCACTTGGGGTGGTGGAAAATATCACCCTGCTGGCTCTGATTGCCGGATTTTTCCGACCAGCAGTCGGCGCAGCAGGCGCCCTGATGGTGGCAGGCACCGGCATCGTCACCCTGAGCATTCTGCCGCAGTTGGGTCGCATTGACAGCTTCATTATCAAGGATGTTCTTCTGATTGGCGCTGGACTGGTGCTGTTGCGTCATGACCTGCGACGGACACTGATTAACCGGAGGGCGAAGCAACTCAGCTCCGTGCACAAGCCCCGCTCGTCTGACGCATTGTCAGCCGTGGGGCGACCCTGAATTACGCAGCAGCCTGATATTTCTGGCCAGCAAATATGACACCACTCCCGGGTTCATGGTGAGAGGCATGGAAGCCGCTTTTCAGGCGGGGATCGCTCCCCACGACTTTTTAGAGCGCCACCTGGAAAATAAGCCGCTTCTCGCCAGCCCGGACTTTGAAAAACACTATCTGGATCTCATTCATGAGTAGGACCCGTCCCGGTGAGTGAGATTTGTAAGGAGAGCGATATGAACAAACCGTATAAAAAAGACCCACAGACCATTCAGGCGCTGACGGAGCTGCAGTTCAGCGTCACCCAGAAAAGCGCCACTGAGCGCCCGTTTACCGGAGAATATACCGACCACTTTGAGGACGGACTGTACGTGGATATCGTCTCCGGTGAGCCACTGTTCTCGTCGAAGGACAAATTTGATTCGGGCTGTGGCTGGCCGGCATTCAGCAAACCAGTGGAAAACAACGTCCGCAACCTGAGCGACCTCAGTCACGCCATGGTGCGTACTGAAGTGCGTTCCCGTCATGGTGACAGCCATTTGGGACACGTCTTCTCTGACGGGCCCCAGGATACAGGTGGATTACGTTACTGCATTAACTCTGCTTCACTGCGTTTTATCCCGAAAGCCGCTCTGGAAACAGAAGGATACGGTGAATTTCTTCCCCTGTTTGAAAAAGGAGATAAGTATGAAAACTGATGTGGCAATCCTTGCCGGTGGTTGCTTCTGGGGCGTCCAGCAGCTGCTTCGTAAACTTGATGGCGTGGTCAGCACCGAAGTAGGTTACACCGGCGGGCGTAATGATAACCCGACATACCAGCACCACCCCGGTCACGCCGAAGCCGTCAGGGTGGAGTTTTCACCCGACATGCTGAGCTATCGGAAGCTGCTGGAGTATTTCTTTAAAATTCATAATCCTGCCACCATGCGCCGTCAGGGTAATGACATCGGCTCAAGCTACCGCTCAGCTATATTTTTCACCACAGAGGAGCAAAAGCAGCAGGCAAACCAGCTTATCCGTGAAATAGATGACTCAGGAGTCTGGCCCGGAGTCGTGGTGACAGAAGTAGAGCAGGCCGGTGAATTCTGGTCTGCAGAGCCAGAGCACCAGGATTACCTGCAGCATAATCCGGACGGCTATACCTGCCATTTTGAACGGCCTGACTGGACGCTTCCGTGATCGGTCACCGTAGTAGACTCGCTGCATTCAGCCCCGCCCATGTGCGGGGCTTTTTTGGTCGTATGCAGAGATAATAATGGGATCACAAACAAATTTTTTAGTCCATTTCTTGCGAAAAAACAATCAACACCCTGATTTAACGGGCATATTAGAAATAGATGAGAAAGGACAATGATTAGAATTATGCTGACCGTTATCGCATGAACGCTATTTTACGGACTCTCCACCAGTCTGTGTTTCGCCGGGCTTATCGCCTATATGCCCCAGTTCCTGTACAGCCTTCTGTCTGACTTATAACCCAACATCTGGCTATGTCATGCTGTTTACCGGCTGACACTTTTTATCGTATTTTTGCCCAGCCTTTTCCGGACAACAAAAGCCCCTATTTGACATAAAGCCCTTATATTATGCGCACCATTGTACGCACCGCAAAAACGGCTTCAGGGCGTTTCTGACGGATAACCGGTAAAAGAGTCAACAAACCGCCCGAAAACCCGCCAGAAATACACAGGCAGAATTTTACCCCACTGCATGACTATTCAGGTAAATGAACCAGTCCCGTATTCATCGTGATTTGTCCCTGTCAGGCTTCTTTCTGTGTAATTTCGGCGGTTTTACCCGCTCTTCACCCTGCGTTCTAATATTACGGAGCCGTAATTCCTTAACGTGCTTCTCCTGAAGTGTCTAATTAGCCCGTTCAGCGCGACCCCGTGCTCCAACCAGTCATGCGGAGAGCATCAATCTGGATCAGTTCCCCAACGAGTGAGCGAAACTCAGGCGAGAAAGCATTATTGGAGCATTTCCCACGACGAGGGGAAATCATCCCCTGAGAACCTTCAACCCGGTATCGTTGAACAAGATGTTTGACCTGCCGGACCGAAAGACCTTTTCGCTCCGCAGCCTGGTCCTGAGTGATGTGGCGGCTGACCGACCCCCGAATAATCTGGAGCCGATCGAGCTCTTTGTGACTCACGCTAATTATCTCTTTTGCCATGAAATACCCCCCCAAAATACGATGGGTGACATTTCTGACTTGGTCAAAGAGGATATAACCGCATAGTCTTAATAAATTTGAGAGGGGGCACGCTTTACAGCAGGATTTCTGGAGATGACGACGGAGGATGTTGCGTGCGTCATCCAACGCAATTACGGAGGATGACGCTTCGCTTATCCACCCTACAGCTAAGTTATGCCGGGAGGATCGGAACGGGATTAACGCAGGCCGAGCTGGAAAATCATGGTTTCAGCCTGGCAGCTGAAGACAAAGTCGATATCCATCTGCACGCCGCCCTCAACCTCTTTAAAAGTTGGGGTGATCTGGCAGGGTTCGGATTCGACTTCGCGGGCCTTCGCGCTTAGCGCAGCCAGCGTTTCTTCTGCCTGGGCCTTGTTGTCAAAGACGCGGCTGTAGGTTGCGATGCAGTCGGTATTATCAATGATGGAGCCGACATCAATACAGCAGCAAACCGGGGTTTCATCAGCGCTGTTCTTACTCATTATGATTTTCCTCTGTATCTAAAGATGAGAAGGGATTCAACAATTACTGTCTATTTTACGCTCCCAGTTGAAGGCTCACCAGTCGTTAATATTATCTGGTGCGCCAGGGGAACAAAATCACGCTTAAAAATGATCTAAAACAAATTTCATGCTTCTGGCCTGGTTGCCCTGGCCGCTATTTTGCCAGGCAGATCTCGTTTTTAAGATCAAACTTTAAAAACTTTAGAAACAAACTTGCAACATCCCATCTGGTCAGACCTATACTCTCGCCACTGGTCAGATTTCTCTTACACGGATCAGTCCCTACTATTCGCGCTCCTGTTACTACATGTAACATTATTTGTATAAAAATAAATCTATGAGGTTTTGGTCATGAGCCAGAAAAACCTGTTTACAAAGTCAGCCCTCGCGGTTGCAGTGGCAATTGTCTCCTCGCAGGCGTACGCCGCCGGCTTTCAATTAAACGAGTTCTCTTCCTCTGGCCTTGGCCGAGCGTATTCGGGGGAAGGTGCAGTGGCGGACAACGCGGGCTCAGCCAGCCGTAACCCTGCCACCATCATGATGTTCGATCGCCCTTCTTTCTCGGGTGGCGCGATCTTCATCGACCCGGACGTAAATATTTCAGGCACCTCACCTTCAGGCCGCAGCCTTGACGCAGATAACATTGCGCCAACCGCCTGGGTGCCCAACCTGCACTTTGTCGCGCCGATTAACGAACAATTTGGTTGGGGGGCATCGGTCACTTCTAACTATGGTCTGGCAACAGAATTTACCGATGACTACACCGCAGGCTCAATGGGCGGCAAAACCGACCTGACCACCCTGAACCTGAACCTCAGCGGCGCTTACCGCCTGAACAATAACTGGAGCTTCGGCGTTGGCTTTGATGCCGTATACGCCAAGGCAAAAATCGAGCGTTACGCCGGTGACCTGCCTCAGCTCATCGCTGGGTCTGGCGCCCTGCCGCCGCAGCTGGCAGGTCCGGTTTCCCAGATCCCTGGCGACACCCAAATCGCCCACCTGAAAGGTGACGAGTGGGGCTACGGCTGGAACGCCGGTATTCTTTATGAAATCGATAAAAATAACCGCTATGGCTTCACCTACCGTTCAGAAATCAAAATCGACTTCGACGGCGACTATAAGAGCAACCTTCCTGCCGCCTATAACCCGCTGCTGTCTAACTTTGGCCTACCGGCTGGCACCAACGGCCAAACCGTTCCGGGCGCGCTGACCCTGAACCTGCCTGAAATGTGGGAGCTGTCCGGGTATAACCAGGTCGCACCGCAGTGGGCCATCCACTACAGCTTGACCTACACCAGCTGGAGCCAGTTCCAGGAGCTGAAAGCAACCGGCAACAACGGCCAGACGCTGTTCTATAAAGATGAAAGCTTCAAGGATGCCTGGCGCATCGCGCTCGGTACCACCTACTTTATGGATAAAAACTGGACCTTCCGTACCGGCATCGCATTCGATGATAGCCCGGTTCCGGCTGATAACCGCTCCATATCAATCCCGGATCAGGATCGTCTGTGGCTGAGCGCGGGTACCACCTACGCGTTTAACGACGACGCGACCGTGGACCTGGGCGTGTCTTATATGCACGGCCAGCACGTTGAAATCAACGAAGGGCCATACACCTTCCGCTCGGAAGGGAAAGCGTGGCTGTACGGCATGAACTTCAACTACGCGTTCTGATACCCAGCAGCAACAAAAAAGGCGAACCCGGAGGTTCGCCTTTTTTATGCCGTCGCAGATTACTGCGAGTCGATATCTTTTAAATCGTCCTCAATCAGCGCCGCGTTCGGGTTCACCTGCGGCGTCAGGCTGCCGCCATTCGTAATAAAGTCGTGGCGCTGGAAATAAGCTTCACGCACCAGAATATAGGGATCGGAGGACTGCTTGAGCAGGCCGTCGGAATCCAGAAGCTGCGCACGAGTTTCGATCCCCTCAATGGCCCATTTGCCGACGGACATCGGCCACGTCAGCCAGGAGAGTACCGGATACAGCGCATCCACGCTGTCACCGCCTTCATCACGCAGCGTAAAGCTGCCGTAGAAAGGAAGCTGCAGATACGGGCCGTAGCCGACGCCATAATGCCCAAGGGTCGAACCGAAGCGGTGCGGCTCTTCACGCTGCAGTTCCGGGTTCGCCATCCCTGCCACGTCGATTAACCCGCCCATCCCCAGCACGGTGTTCAGGAAGAAGCGCGTGAAGTGCACCATCCCCTGATACGGATTCCCCTGCACAAAGTAGTTCGCCATGATAGCGGGCTCTTCAAGGTTGCTGGTGAAGTTGCTTATCCCGTTACGCGCGGGCTGCGGCACATAATCACGCCAGACCACAGCAACCGGGCGCACAACGTAAGGATCCAACACGTTAAAGTTGAAGTCGTACATGGTGCGGTTGAATCCTTCAAAGGGATCCGAACGGCCCTGCGTCTGTTGATCGGTCGAACTGGCACACCCTACAAGTAGCATGGTGGCCAGTGCCAGCCCGGTCAGGCGAAAATTCATTATGCGTCTCCCTGTTATTGTTTGTTTACGCTCTCAGGTGCGGTGATATCCTTGCCTGACTTCGACTTCGCCTGCGCGATGCTGCGCTCGACGACCGCACGGCGCTGATCGTCAGCAGGAAGCAGCTTCAGCATGACCTGCCAGGCACCCATCGCCTCACGGTACTGCTGCTGCTCGAATGCGTTGAAGGCAAACAGACTTAGCACGCGTACGTTGGCATGGTCGCTCTTGAGTAATTCCCGCAGCAGACGTCCCCCCAGCAGGTTGTCTTGCGGATCGCCGGAGCGAGTCAATACTTCAGCATAGCCCAGCTTTACATCACCGTTGGTCGGCGACAGTTTATATGCTCTGGCAAAGGCTTGTGTAGCGGTAGTTGCGTTATTGACCACCATACCAATACGCCCGAGCATCATCCACCCCTCAACATTGTCAGGGTCCTGCTGCAGACGGGTACGTAAGCCCAGCCCAAGGCGCGCCATATCCTCGATATTCAGCGGCTCCGCTTTAGGATTCATTACGCGCTGCAGCAGCTGCGGCGTTTGTTCCGTTACCTGCTGCCACTCGCGAACCTGTTTAATACTGGAAACGTTCAGATAAACACCAACGCTGACAACAATAAGGATCACCGCGCCAGGCGCGAATATCCAGTAGCTGGCCTTTTCCACCGGTTCGTCGGTGTCATCACCGTCTACCCCGTCCCGGAAATAGACCCGACGTTTGCGGCTGCGCACCACGATCACCCCGATACCGCCCAGAATAAACAGCACCGGCAGCACCCAGAGGATAATGGTCGATGGCGTAACCGGCGGCTCGTAGGTCACAAAGTTGCCGTAGCGGTCGACCATATATTCAATGATCTGCTGCTTGCTTTTGCCCTGCTGCATCAGCTCATAGACCTTCAGACGCATGTCCGAAGCAATCATCGCGTTGGAATCCGCAATGCTGTTGTTCTGGCATTTCGGGCAGCGCAGCTGCTCCGTCAGCTGGCGGAACTGCTGCTCCTGGGCTTCGTCTTTAAACTTATAAGTGTCGATGGCGGCGGTGGCGTAAAAAGAGAACAGCAGCGCGGCAATCAGTAACAGACAGCGTTTCATGCACCCGCCTCCTTGTTGTATTTGTCCCACAGCGGCTTAATCTCCTGATTCCACACGCGATCGTTGAGATCCCCCGCGTGGCGATAGCGGATGATCCCTTTGCCGTCGATCAGAAAAGTTTCCGGCGCGCCATAAACGCCCAAATCCAGCCCCAGCATGCCGTTGCCGTCAAACAGGCTCAGGGCATAGGGGTTTCCCAGCTCGTTGAGCCAGGTTATCGCCTTCTGGCGGTCGTCTTTGTAGTTCATACCCACCACGCGAATGCCCTGCGCCTTCAGGCCGTTGAGATACTGATGCTCCGCGCGGCAGGTCGGGCACCAGGTCGCCCAGACGTTAAGCAGCAGCGGCTTGCCGTCCGTCAGCACCGCCTGATCATAGTTTTTTCCGGGAATGTCTAACGATTCAAGGCGGAATTCCGGCACCGGCTTGCCAATCAGCGCGGATTCCAGATTCGTCGGGTCGTCCCCCTGCGCATTACGCGTCAGCTGCCACAGCAGCGCCGCCGCCAGCAGTAAAAAGAGCACCAGCGGGATGTACAATATTTTGCGGTTCATGCGGCCTCCGCCATTTTTTTACGTGAGCGATAGCGGGGATCGAGCAGGCAGCACAGGCCGCCCAGCGTCATCAGCAAACCGCCCGCCCAGATCCAGCGCACAAATGGCTTATAGTAAAGGCGCACCGCCCAGCTGCCGTCGTCCAGCTCTTCCCCCAGCGCAGCGTACAAATCGCGGGTGAAGCCGCCGTCGATAGCCGCTTCGGTCATCATCGAGCGGCTGCTGTTGTAAAAGCGTTTTTCCGCGTGCAGCGTAGCTTCGTGCTTGCCGTTGCGCGTGACGTCGATAATCCCTACGCCGCCGCTGTAGTTCGGGCCAGTCAGGTCGTGCACGTCGCGGAAGACGAAGTGGTACTGGTGAATGTCGATACTGTCGCCGGATTTCATGCGCACGTCGCGCTCAACGCTGTAGCTCTGGCTGAAGGCGATGCCGACAACCGTCACCGCCAGGCCAAGATGGCCAAACACCATGCCCCAGTGGCTGCGCGGTAATTTCCACAGCCCCATCAGCAGCCCACGGCGATGCGTGGCGCGCCCGTACACTTCAGTCAGCGCCAGCACAAAGACCCAGACCGCCATCAGCAGCCCGACAACGGTCATGGCCTCCACGCGGTCCTGCATCAGCCACGGCAGCGCAAGCGACAAAACAACCGTAATTACCAGCGCGGTAACCAGCCGCCTGACCAGCTTCTGCGGCTCATCGCGGCGCCAGCGCACCAGCGGCCCGATACCCAGCAGCAGCGCAAACGGCGCCATCAGCGCGGTAAACATTGTATTAAAGAACGGTTCGCCGATTGAGATGCTGCCCAGCCCTAGCTGTTTATGCACCAGCGGCAGCAGCGTACCCAGCAGCACCACCAGCATGGCGGCAATCAGCAGGACGTTATTGCCTAACAGGAAAGATTCGCGCGACCAGAGTTCATTGCCCACCCGCGAACGCACCTTGCTGCCTTTTACCGCGTACAGCAGCAGCGAGCCGCCAATAACGATGACCAGGAAGGCGAGGATAAACATGCCGCGAGCCGGATCCGAGGCGAAGGAGTGGACGGATACCAGCACGCCGGAGCGCACCAGGAATGTCCCCAGCAGGCAAAGCGAGAACGCGGTAATCGCCAGCAGCACTGTCCAGGCCTTAAAGCTGCCGCGCTTTTCCGTGACCGACAGGGAGTGGATCAGCGCTGTCCCCGCAAGCCACGGCATGAACGAGGCGTTTTCTACCGGGTCCCAGAACCACCAGCCGCCCCAGCCCAGCTCGTAGTAGGCCCAGGCGGAGCCAAGAACGATGCCGATGGTCAGGAACGACCAGGCCGCCAGCGTCCACGGACGGGTCCAGCGCGCCCAGTTGGTATCCAGCTTGCCCGCCATCAGCGCGGCAATGGAAAACGCAAAGGCGACGGAGAAGCCGACGTAGCCCATATACAGCAGCGGCGGATGGAAGATCAGCCCGATATCCTGCAGCAGCGGATTCAGGTCGCGTCCTTCAATGGGGAAGTCCGGCAGCGTACGGGTGAACGGGTTCGAGGTGAAGATGATAAACAGCAGGAAGCCGAAGTTAATCATCCCCATCACCGACAGCACCCGCGCCAGCGCATCTTTTGGCATACCCTCGCTGAACAGCGCCACGGCAAATGTCCAGCTGCTCATCAGCAGCACCCAGAGCATCAGCGAGCCTTCATGCGCCCCCCAGGTTGCCGCCACCCGATACCAGACCGGCAGCTCCGTGTTGGAGTTGCTCGCCACGTACAGCACGGTGAAGTCGTTAACCACGAACGCATACACCAGCACTAAAAATGAAGTGAGAATGGTAAAGAACAGCGCCCAGGCAAGCGGACGCGCGGAGTTCATCAGCCGCAAATCGTTACGCTTCACGCCCCAAAGCGGATATACGCTCAGCAGGATGGAGAGCGCCAGCGCCACGCAAAGCAAAAAACTGCCGACTTCAGGCATCATGAGGCATTGTCCTTATAGGTTTGCGGCGCACGCTTGTGATTTTTGTTCATCGCCTCTTTGACTTCCGGCGGCGTATAATTTTCGTCATGCTTCGCCAGCACTTCTTTGGCGGCGATAAGATTGCCCTTTTCCAGTACGCCCTGGGCGACTACGCCCTGGCCCTCACGGAACAGATCCGGCAGGATGCCGACGTAGGTGACATCCACCACGCCGTTGATGTCATAAAGCTTGAAGGTGACTTTAAGGGTGTTGCTATCGCGCTTAACGCTGCCCGGCTGAACCATGCCGCCAACGCGCAGGCGCTGGCCGATTTCCGGCAGCTGCTGGCTTTCACCCTTGCCGTAGATAATTTCGCCTGGCGTGTAAAAGAGATCGATGTTGCTGCGCAGCGCATAGAGCACCAGCGAGATAGTGAGCCCTAACCCCACCAGTACGGCCACGGCCAGCCAGAGACGGGTTTTACGACGACTGTTCACTTACACTCCCTCGCTTTGCTTTCTTGCACGAATGCGCTGTTCGCGCGCCTGCTGGCGATCCACGTCATTTAAAATGGCGCGATGCCGGGATGCGGTATGCACCACCAGCCCCAGCAGCGGAATCACGGTAAAGGCAACGGCCAGCCAGACGTAAAAGGCGTAGCCACCCATGGCGAAAAAATCGGCCCAGCTGGTAAAGGCACTGGTCACAGGCTTCTCCCTTTGTTTGCAAGCGCTAACACCCACGGGCGACGGCGCTCCTGAAGCAGGATGAGGTTACGAAGGCGCATTAGCGTCAGGGTGATAAACAGCAGCAGGAAGCCAACGATGGTCAGGCGCAGCGGCGTGCGCATCGAAGGGTCGATGCTTTGCTGCATGTTGGTGGACCCCTGATGCAGGGTGTTCCACCACTCCACGGAGTAATGAATGATCGGCAGGTTTACCACGCCCACCAGCACGAGGATGCCGGCGGCGCGCCCGGCCAGGCGGCGGTCATCGAAGGCGTTATAAAGGGCGATGACGCCAATATAAAGGAAGAGTAGCACCAGCTCCGAGGTCAGGCGGGCGTCCCAGATCCACCAGGTTCCCCACATTGGTTTACCCCACGCCGAGCCGGTCACCAGCGCGATAAAGGTAAAGACCGCGCCGACCGGCGCCATGGCCGCCACGGCCAGATCGGACATTTTCATCTGCCAGACCAGCCCGATAAAGGCCGCCACGGCCATCGACCCGTAGATACCCATCGACCAGATCGCCGCCGGGACATGAAGATACATGATGCGGTAGCTCTGTCCCTGCTGGTAGTCAGCAGGGGCATAGACAAATCCCCACGCGCAGCCCGCAATTAACGTAATGGCACTGAGCACCGCCAGCCACGGCACGAATTTCCCGCATAGCTGATAGAGCCGTTCCGGCTTAGCCAGTTGATGTAGCGCTTTCCACATAGTCCATTTGCTCACAAATTAAAAAGTCTTACGGTGGATGACGCAGCCGCTTATCCACCCAACAACGCACTCTAGTTTTTTACTGCACGCTCACGCGCAGCGCCGCCGCCGTAGCGAACGGGCTTAGTGTCGCGCTGCCCGCAAGCAGCGCACCGAGGATCGCCATATAGCCATCGACGGGTAAATGCATTGACGCCGCGTCCATTGCCGCCGTGGCGAAAATCAGCAGCGGGATGGTCAGCGGCAGCACCAGCAGGCTCAGCAGAACGCCGCCTCGCCGCAGGCCAACCGTTAAGCCAACGCCCGGCGCGCCCAAAAAGCTCAGCGTCGGCGTGCCTAACAGCAGCGTTAACGCCATCACCTGCCAGCTGTAGAAATCCAGGCCCAGCAGCAGCGCCGCCAGCGGCGAGAGAATTAACAGCGGCAGGCCGGTTACCACCCAGTGAGCGGTCACTTTCGCCAGCACCACCACGGGTAAAGGGACAGGCAACAACATAAGCTGTTCCAGCGAGCCGTCCAGGAAGTCATCACGGAACAGCCTGTCCATCGCCAGCAGCGACGCCAGCAGCGCGGCAACCCAGATAACGCCTGGCGCAATGCGCGCCAGCAGCTGCGGCTCCGGGCCAATTCCCAGCGGGAACAAGGTGATAACAATAATAAAAAACCACAGCGGATTGGCGATTTCCGATCTTTTTCTGAAGACAATCCGCATTTCCTGCAAAAAAATACGCCCCATCATGGCTGCGCTTCCCGTAAAACAATCTGGCGGACGGAGGCCAGCGCCAGCGGCTGGTGCGTCGTGAGGATGACCATGCCACCCGCTTCGGCATGCTTCACCATCTGCCGCGTGAGCTTTTCCACGCCGGCGACATCAATGGCGGTAAACGGCTCGTCCAGAATCCACAGCTTTGCAGAGCTGAGCCATAAACGCGCCAGCGCCACGCGGCGCTGCTGTCCGGCAGAGAGCTGATTCACCGGCACGTCCTCAAATCCCAGCAGGCCGGCCTCCGCAAGGGCTTCCCAGCGCGCGGCAACCGGGGTGTCGGCATGAAAAAAATTTATATTTTCGACAGCGGTGAGCACCGCTTTGATGCCGGGCTGATGCCCAAGCCAGAGTAAATCCTGGTGAAACAGGTCACGCGCTCGCCGCAGGGGTTCGCCCCGCCAGCGAACGTCCCCCTCTTCGGCCTGAGAAAGCCCGGCAAGAATACGCAGCAGGGATGTTTTACCCGCGCCGTTCGCGCCCGCCACCTGAACCATTTCGCCCGCGTTAACGGTAAACGACAGCGCGCTGAACAGCAGACGGTCGTCACGGGTGCAGCTCAAATTTACGGCATCAAGCATGAGGAAGTATCGCTACGAATTTTAGGGGAATGAATGATAGCACATCATCCTGCTTGCTCCAGGCCGTACAAGCACTTAGTGGTACTCCGAAAGAGGTAAACACCACCTGCGAGATCAACGATTGGGCGAATTCCTGAAATTAGCGAGGCGCAGCTAAAAAGCCGCTACGCTTACTTTATCAGAACTCAAGCGGAGCGCCCGTTACATGGACAAACTGAAGGAAGACAAAATCGATAAATCCAGCGACGAACTGGAGGTAGAGAGCGAAGAGAAGTCGAGCGGCAAAGAGATCGACGTGGACGAGGATCATCTGCCCTCTCGGGCGATGGCCATTCACGAGCACATCCGTCAGGACGGGGAGAAAGAGCTGGAGCGCGACGCCATGGCGTTGCTGTGGTCGGCCATTGCCGCAGGCCTGTCGATGGGGGCATCGTTGCTGGCAAAGGGCGTGTTTCACGTCCATCTGGAAGGCGTGCCGGGCAGCTTCCTGCTGGAGAACCTCGGCTATACCTTCGGGTTTATCATCGTGATTATGGCCCGCCAGCAGCTGTTTACCGAGAACACCGTCACGGCGGTGCTGCCCGTCATGCAAAATCCCAGCGCCAGCAACTTCCTGCTGCTGCTACGTTTATGGGGCATGGTGCTGCTGGGCAACTTGATAGGCACCGGGCTTGCGGCATACGCCTTTGAATACATGCCCATTTTCGATGAAAAAACCCGGGACGCGTTTGTGACCATCGGCATGGAAGTGATGCACAACACGCCGGGAGAGATGTTTGCCAACGCCATGATTTCCGGCTGGATCATCGCCACCATGGTCTGGATGTTCCCCTCTGCAGGCTCGGCCAAAATAGTGGTGATTATCATCATGACGTGGCTGGTGGGGCTGGGCAATTTAACGCATATCGTCGTCGGCTCCGTAGAGATCCTCTACCTGGTCTTTAACGGCACTCTCCACTGGAGCGACTTCTTCTGGCCCTTCGCCCTGCCGACCCTTGCGGGCAACATCTGCGGCGGCACGTTTATTTTCGCACTGATCAGCCACGCACAAATCCGCAACGATATGAGCAACAAGAAGAAGGCCGAAGCAAAAGCCAAAGCGAAGCGCAAAGCGGAAGTGGAGAACGGCGAGGACGAAGGGAAAGGCAGCAAACGGCAGGCGTAAGGCGAAAACTGGTTACGATTCAGGCAATCAACCCGTTAACCCCTTACCGCAGCCCGAAAAGCGGGTATACTACGCCCGCTTGTCCTCTTAGTTAAATGGATATAACGAGCCCCTCCTAAGGGCTAGTTGCAGGTTCGATTCCTGCAGGGGACACCATCAGCACTTTCTCTCCATACCCCCCACCAAACCCGCATAACACAAGGCTTTAAGCCTTATTTCATTTCTAAGCAATCCCTTTAAATAGCCCCCAAAGCCACGATTAAAAGTGTCCCTTTAAACTTCAGGAAGGACATATGCCCTTAACTATATCGAAATTAAGAATGCGCCGCCAAAAGACAAAGAATATGTAATATCCTAATGGCGAGAAACCAGAAGATGCTTCGCGTCTTGAAGCCCTTGATGTTTATCCGCGGCATGTGGGGATAGTTCAGCAAAGCCTGTGGCACGGGCTTGATGATTATGTTAATGATTTCGTTGTGTCGATAGCTTATGGTCTGCTGTAGGTGAAGCAGTCCCTGAATCGAATCAATTAACCAAACATTGAGAACTTATTTATGCCTGTCATACTAAGATTTAAGGGGTATCGGTTCTTTTTCTATTCGAATGAGGGTGACCCCCGCGAACCTGCACACATTCACGTTCGCGGCACTGATGGTGAGGCAAAATTTTGGCTAACACCTGAAGTGCTGCTGGCGCGTAACGATGGTTTTAATGCTCGCGATCTGAAAGAGCTGGTGGGCGTGGTTGAAGAAAATCGCAAACTACTAATGGAGGCGTGGAATGACTATTTCGCCTAAGAACGTAAAATTCGACGAATACAATATGTGGGTAGAGTTAAGCGATGCCCGTACGATGGGCGTACCGTTGGCATGGTTTCCGAAATTGATGCACGCCAGCCCTGATGAGCGAAACGACTTTGAGTTAAGCCGCCGTGGTATTCACTGGGATAGCCTCAATGAGGATATTTCTATTGAAGGACTCCTGGCCGGGCGTGGCGATGTGACATTCAAGCCACACAGCGCCGCATAAAATCCCCCTGGCGGTAATGCCCTTCCTTCCGTTACCGCCATTCTGCTTAATATCCCTCTATGTATCCCTAAAAAACACGAAACCAATAATTATCTTTAATAATTAATATGTTACCTTGTTTCATCATTCCTGCAGGGGACACCATTTAACTACAGCCTTCCGTTTACTCAACGCTATAAAACGCCGTTAAATCAGCCTGCACAGGTATATTTTCATATATCAACGCCTGCTCACATCCGCTGTTTGTAGGTCGGAAAAGCGAAGCGTCTTCCGACAATATGAATCAAAGGGTGGACGACGCTGCCGCTTGACCATCAAGGCGGTAGCTACGAGTCCAGTACAAATTTGTTGTTTGCGAGCCCCTTCGCACACCCAAAATGCAACGCTGTAACCGCCATTTTTCTGCTTGTCACCTGCAAACCTCCGGGCGTATTCTCTCTGCGCACCAGCAAAATCTGGTGCCGGGCGTAGGAACCCGGTTTTCTCTAGGGCAATATCAAGGGCTTAACGTCTTTTTTGTTGTCGTGGCACCAACACACCTTTATCCTTATCAACGGTGGCGCTGGTGGGGCAACCTTCGGGTTGGCCGATATTCCTTAGAGGTCGGTTTCCTACCCTCATCAGCGCCACCACCCGAGCGTAGGAACTCTGGTGATGGTGATTATCTACTCTGTAGGAGATCATTATCATGATGTCAGCTCAAACCCATTCTCAGCCGCAACCAGACAACGCCCTGGTTTCCCCGATTACCGCCAGCATGGATCTGTTTCAGCTTCTCGACGTGTGCGAATCCCTTGCCGACGAGTTAATTGAATGCAAAACAGCAACCGAACAACAGGCGCTTTGCGGGCGCATCGCCCACTGCCTGGAAGTGATGAAAACCACCTTTGACCAGCCGCTGCCCGCGTATCTGGTGGAACGCCTCACCGTCGATAAAGAAGTGAAAATCCAGGTGAACCACGACTCAGAAATACAACGCCAGTATTGCCACGCGCTGACGCAAACCTTATTGAGCCGCGCCCATACCCTTGAGGTGAACCGCGCCTTAACCGGCATGCTGTTTGAGCAGATTAATGAACTGGTCGAAGATTTACAGGCGCCGCGTTTTCTGCGCGGCTAGGTGAGATTGGTTGGCGGGTAAGCAGCAAGCGCTACCCGCCGAAAAGATTAGCTTAATGCAGCGTCAGTCAGTGCGTCCGCCAGGTGGAGCTGGGTTTGCTGGGCGGATTGCAGGCGGGACTTGAGGGAATCGCAGGTGCTGAAAAATGCCTCAACCGTCAAAATTACTTTTAGTTGAGTTTTAGTAGGAGGAAGCGCAACGGGAGCAAATTTTAAATTATCTTGGGAAATATTCATCTGGCTTTCAGCCATACCTGATTTAGATGATTCCAGATACTCCGCGGTCACACCACAATTAAGGCACAAAGAAATATATTTTGCTGATATATCCTTTGAAATCAAATGAAACCTAATTATCTTATCGGATATCATTAATCTCTTTCTCGTTTTTTCAACCACACAAGAAATACCAACTCGATTCTTTGGCCCAGCTCTTGTTATCAAAATGTCACCAGTTTTTACTTCATATTGTGCCCGTGGTTGCTTGCTATTTGGTAAGGTTTTATTTTCCTGCTCTCTATACTCTAATGTTTGTACTGCGGTGGTTTTTAGTATGCCCCAGACATTTTCATTTGGAGATGGTTCAGGTAAACATGCAGGACTCCAACCTGCATCCATATTTTCAATAATGTCACCAATACGACACCACTCCCACCCCGGCGGTAAAACAAAAGGTTTTTCTTCATCACTCACTGGCGGCAAAGGTTTTTGTTTTTTAATTTTGCCTTCTTTCACCAGTTGCGCTTTTTCCTGCTCAATACGTTTAAGCAGCTCAGATGCAGGCTCATCACTAGGATCCTGCGGCACCAGTTTACCCATTACCGCCAGTTGCAGAATGGTTTGCTTAAGCGCATCAATGCTCGCTTCGGTGGTAAACAGCGTGTCGAAATGCTGGCTGATTCGCGCCCAGTGTTCGGCGAGTTCTTCGGCATTTTGGCTAACGGTCAGCGTTGCCAGCAGGGTTTCAACCAGTTGCTGGTGTGCCTCCAAAATAATTAAAGATTGTTGTTCAAGTTGGTCACAGAGAGCCATTAGTTCATTAACTTTGGCGACGATACTGTGTTGTTCTGTGACTGGTGCACACGGTATTAACAAGCTCTCCCATTTGCCTCTATTTATTATTGGCGTTGCTGAACCTGTAGATGCTGTGATCATTGAACTAATAAAAAGTGTTGTTGAAATAGAGAAATATAGATATTTACTATCTACTAACACTGGTCTTATAGAGTTAATTTGTTGATTAAATGCTACTCGCTCACTGACTACTGCTGATTTACCAATAGAACCACCAATGCAAACAGTGAAAACATCCCCATTATTAGCCTCTGTGCTATTCAACATGCCATCTTCAGAAAGAAATTTATCTCCTTGAGTAATCTCACCACATTGAGTTATTTGCCCAGGACCAACAAAGGGAATATTTCCGTTAAAATGACTGGAGACTGATGTGCTTGGTGTTTTTCCAGTTGAGCACATACCAACATTACCCAGTCTTACCCACGCCCACCCCTGCGGCAGCTCAAAAGGCTTCTCATCCTCGCTAATTTCAGGTAGCGGCTTTTGCTTTTTAATTTTTCCCTGTTTCACCAGCTCGGCTTTTTCAGCGGCAATACGCTTTAACAACTCAGAAGCCGGTTCATCATTCGGATCCTGCGGCACCAGCTTGCCGCGCACCGCCAGCTCCAGAATCAGCTCGCGCAGTTTCTTAATGCCGTAGAGATCGATTTTACCGTTGCTGCCGCGCCCGGCGGTTGAGCGGGTTTGCAGGGCGGAAGTCCAGGTATCGATATGTTGGGTGATCAGTTGTTCAACGGCCATCAGTTCGCCCCCTTGTTGCCCGCCAGCGCGGCACCGAGAATATCGCGCAGCTGGCTGCGCAGCTTGCTGATTTCCGCCTGCTGCGTCTGGTACTGCGCCAGCAGCTCTTCCGGATCGTGGCTGATGGTTTCGCCCTGGTACGGGTTTTTGATGTCGAGGTTGAAGTTGCGGGCAATCACTTCATCGATACTGACTTTCCACGCCTGGTTGTTCGCTTCGCGGCTGGCAAAACCGTCTGCTTCACTGCCCCACCAGTCGATCTCGGTCTGGAACTCTTCAAACTTCATCGGTTTGGTTTTGCTGTAGTTCTTTACGCCAGCCGGGTACGGATGCTCGTAGAACCAGATCTCTTTGGTCGGCTGGCCTTTGGTGAAGAACAGAATATTGGTTTTGATGCCTGTATACGGGTTAAACACGCCGTTCGGCAGGCGCACGATGGTGTGCAGGTTGCACTCTTCGGTGAGCAGCTTTTTGATTTTGGTTTTCACGCCTTCGCCAAACAGCGTGCCGTCCGGCAATACCACCGCCGCACGGCCTTTATCGGCCAGCACTTCAATAATCAGCTGCAGGAACAGATCGGCGGTTTCGCGGGTCTGCATTTCTGCCGGGAAGTTTTTCTCGATGCCGTCTTCTTCGGTGCCGCCAAACGGCGGGTTGGTGACGATCACGTCAAGCTGCTCATCCCACGAGGAAAGCGGCTTGTTAAGCGTGTTGTCGTGGCGGATTTGCACCGGGACTTCAATGCCGTGCAGCAGCATATTGGTGGTACACAGCAGGTGCGGGAGCTGCTTTTTCTCCACGCCGAAAATCTGCTTTTGCAGGGTTTTATGGTCTTCGGTGGTGTTAACGTAATGTTCTTTCACATGGTCAAACGAACACGCCAGGAAACCGCCGGTACCGCAGGCCGGGTCCATAATCGACTCGCCCAGCTTCGGGTCGATGCGGTTGACCATAAAGCGCGTCACCGCACGCGGGGTATAGAACTCGCCCGCATTGCCCGCGTTTTGCAGGTCGCGCAGGATTTGTTCGTAGATGTCACCAAACAGGTGGCGTTCGGAACTGCTGCTGAAGTCGATTTCATTAAGTTTATTAATGACCTGGCGCAGCAGCGTGCCGTTCTTCATGTAGTTATAGGCATCGCTGAACGCTTGTTTGACCACAAAACCGCGCGGGTTTTTATCGATTGGCGCAATCATGCTTTTCAGGGTTGGGAACAGGTCGTCATTCACAAATTCCAGCAGCTCGTCGCCGGTGATCCCTTCGCTGTTTGCCGCCCAGGTGCGCCACAGGTAGCGTTCAGGGATCGGCAGCTGGTAGTCATCCTGCTCCAGTTCAAGCTCTTCTTCCTGGGTGTCAAAAATTTTCAGGAACAGCAGCCAGGAAAGCTGGCCCAGGCGTTGGGCGTCGCCGTCCACGCCTGCGTCTTTGCGCATGATGTCCTGGAGGGATTTTATGACTGAGCTAATCGACATGTTTTCTTTCCGTTTTTAAATAATGATGCCACCGGAAGCCGAAAGCGCCAGGTGGCAGAATAGACGTTGGGTTATCAGGCGGAGCGTGGCGGCAGCTGGTAGATTTCGTTTTCCAGGTCAAACACGGCGTCTTCGTAAGCCTGCTTGTTGCCAAAACTGCTTTTGATAATTTCAAGCGGGCGACCGAGCGAGTCGAACGGTTTCAGCTTCAGCACCTGGATATCCTCGATTTCCTGCACGCCTTCGTCGGCGTATTTATCCAGAAGCGTGTTTAACACGTTCTGCGCAGGCGCGGAATATTTGGTGAAATAGTTACGTTTACGCACGTTGTTGGCTCGTTCCTGGCGCGTTAGCGGCGGCTGGCCGTAAACCACGTGGCAAAGCAAATCGAACGGGTCGAGATCTTTACCCACCTCTTCGGCCAGCACGTCCCAAAGCACGCCCAGCTCTTGCAGCTCCGCAATGATAACCTGCTTGCGGGCGGCAGAGTGCCATTTACGGGTGAAGTCATCAAGCGATGCGTAGTCTTTATCTTTCAGCAACGTTTTGCGGGTGTAGTCCTGGAAGGATTCTGTGACCAGTTTGCCGTCCGCATCGTAATACTGCACGCGTTTCGCCAGCACTTTAACCGCAACGCCGTTGACGTGGAATTTGCGGATTTTGTTCTCGTCGTCTTCTTCGATAGCACCGGCGCCAACGCCTGACGTCGCATCGTAAGCTGCGGGAGTCTCGTCTGCCCCTGCAAACACATCTGGCAATTCACCCTCTGGCGTTTCGTCTTCCAGCCGCTCGTCAAAATCAGAGTCCGGGTCGGTAATCTCTTCTGCCGTGGTACGGATCACTTTTTCCGGTACGCCGTCAAAGCGTTCATCGGCAAACAATTCGGTGGCTTTTTTGAAGTCGAGAATGGTGAACCACAGCTTGCCGTGTTTTTCGTTGATACGCGTTCCGCGCCCGATGATTTGCTTAAATTTGGTCATCGACTGGATGTTTTGATCCAGCACCACCAGCTTGCAGGTTTGGGCATCGACGCCCGTGCTCATCAGTTCAGACGTGGTGGCAATCACCGGGTAAGGCTTTTTCGGGTTGATGAAGTTATCCAGCTGCCCTTTGCCGATCTCGTCATCGCCGGTAATTTTCATCACATACTTTTCGTTCTTCTTCACCTGCTCCGGGTTCAGGTTGACCAGCGCCCGGCGCATTCTGTCGGCATGGTCGATGTCGTTACAAAAGACGATGGTTTTATCCATCGGGTTGGTGCGTTTTAGATAGTCGGTGATGGTTTGCGCCACCAGCAGGGTGCGCTCATCAATGACCATTGTGCGGTCGAAATCTTTCTGGTTGTAAATACGGTCTTCAATCAGCTCGCCGCGCTTATCCACCTGCCCTCTGGTTGGCCGCCAGCCCTGCAAATCCACATCAATGTCCACGCGCACCACTTTGTACGGTGCGAGGAAGCCGTCTTCAATACCTTCTTTCAGCGAATAGGTGTAGACCGGTTCGCCAAAGTAATCGGTGCTGGAGACGTCCTCGGTTTCTTTCGGCGTCGCGGTGAGACCAATCTGCGTGGCGCTGCTGAAGTATTCAAGGATTTCACGCCAGGCGCTGTCTTCCGACGCGCTGCCGCGGTGGCATTCGTCGATAACAATCAGGTCGAAGAAGTCTGGCGCGACTTGTTTAAAGGCTTTCTGATGTTCCTCTGGCCCGGTGATCGCCTGGTAGAGCGCCAGCTGGATTTCATAAGCCGGGTCGATGGTGCGCCCGGTGATTTTTGTCATCGCGCTGCCGAAAGGCTGGAAGTCGTTAGTTTTAGTTTGATCAACCAGGATATTGCGGTCAGCGAGGAACAGAATGCGTTTCTTGTTTTTTGCTTTCCATAAACGCCAGATAATCTGGAAAGCGGTGTAGGTTTTCCCGGTTCCGGTCGCCATCACCAGCAGTACGCGTTTTTGCCCGCCAGAGATCGCCGCTATAGTTTTATTGATTGCCTGTAACTGATAGTAGCGCGGGGATTTTCCTGAGTTGTCATCGTAGTAATCCTGGCTGATGACGGGCATTTGCTCGGGAGTAAAACCTTTCCAGGCGCAGTATTTATCCCACAGCCGTTCGGGGCCGGGGAAATCTTCCAGCTTGATTTCAGATTCAAGCTGCACAGCATTGGTTTTATCGTGAAAGATAAAGCCGTCCCCGTTGGAGGCAAAAACAAACGGCACATCAAGCAAGCGCGCGTAATCCAGCCCTTGCTGCATCCCTTTGCCCATCTCATGCTTATTGGCTTTTGCTTCTATAACCGCAAGCGGTAACCCCGGCTTATGGTAAAGCACAATATCGGCTGATTTCACCGTCAGGCGTGCCGCCAGTTTGCCGCGTACCACCACTTTGCCATCACGGAGTTTTACCTCCTGGCGTATCTGCGTCATCACGTTCCAGCCTGCGTCTTTCACCGCAGGCAGAATGAATTTGGTGATGATGTCCGTTTCAGTCAGGTGCGTTTTGTTTACGCCAGCCATAGCAGAGCTCTCAACGATATTGGGTTAGCTCTGATTTTACACAGGTTAGTGCGTCAAGTAATGGCATGAAACGATGTTTTGAGCCGGTGCAGGGAAAACCAGCACCCGTTAGCAAAGCTTCTGTTTCGATCGGCTCATGTACTCAGCTTTACGCGTCCAGGTGTCGTTACCTGGCACAGTCCCGGTTATTAAAGGTATAATCCTGCGCATGACCCAACTGATTCAGACGCAAAGATGACAAAACTCACCCTACAAGAGCAGATGCTGAAAGCTGGCTTAGTGACCAGCAAGAAAATGGCCAAAGTGCAAAAAACGGCCAAAAAATCACGCGTTCAGGCGCGCGAGGCAAGAGAGGCCGTGGAAGAGAATAAGAAGGCGCAGCTTGAGCGTGATAAAGAGTTAAGCGAGCAGCAAAAGCAGGCCGCGTTAGCCAAAGAATTTAAAGCTCAGGTTAAGCAATTAATTGAAATGAACAGAATCGTTATTTCTCGTGGCGATATCGGTTATAACTTCACGGACAATAATTTAATTAAAAAAGTCTATGTGGATAAAGCAACCCAGGGCCAACTGATTAATGGCCGTCTTGCCATTGCCCGCCTGTCTACAGATAAGAATGGCGACAGTGAATATGCGATTATCCCCGCAAGCGTAGCGGATAAAATTGCCCAGCGTGACGCGAGCAGTATCGTATTAAACAGTGCGCTAAGCACCGAAGAACAGGATGAAGAAGATCCGTACGCGGACTTTAAAATACCTGATGATTTGATGTGGTAATGAGCATTTAACAGAGATATTCAGGGCGATGGATTTTATTTCATTGCCCTTTTGCAAATTTTGACCTTAAGTCGTGCACGTTTAGAGCCCACCAACCAGACATCAATGATGCTGGCATGTGGCATCTGAGAAGAAGCAATGCGTCGACTGTCCGCAAATGGAACACCGACCCAAAGTTCTGGTTATCGAACATTGCCACGGTCTCAGAGTATAGCTTTAACCTCGCCCATCTTTGGGAACCAGAAAATAAAAAGCGAAAGGTGATGAGCCAATGATTGTGAACATAATACTGTAAATGGCAACCCACGCGCCTTGAATGATGAAGAGTGATGCACTCCATTGTTCCATTGGCATATTATACTGCTCCTCAACGCCTTCGAAGGTCACGCTTGAGACGGCCGAAAAAACAATTATAAAAACAATAGCTACTGCAATCAGGAATTTTTTCCCTTCGCGAGTTTTGAATATCTTCAACATAATCCTTCCCTAACAGATGGTTTTAATCAGTACAGCCGTTATGAAACTGTAGTCTGGCAAAACGTCACCAAAAAATGTGATCCAGGCCCATCTCTGAAGATATTTCCGAATGAGCCGAAACTACAGTTTCCAGCCATGTTCAGAAGTCGACCGTAAGCTTTGTCTGACAAGGTTATCGGCACCAGGGCTCAAATTAAAGTATTTATTTGCACCAAAAGCGATATTTCAGTTGGTAACGGTTAAGCAAGAATGCCGCAACGTTTATGAAAAGCACAATTTCCATTCACTCATGCAGCGAGCTGAAGTGCGCTTATGGTAGCTTATAGCCTCCCGCATTTTGCTGAAGGTGGTATGTATGCTGAGCGGTCTAAATCACATAACCATTGCCGTAAGTGATGTTACGAGAAGCTTTGACTTTTATGTCAACACGCTTGGTTTTGTCCCTAAGGCCAGATGGGCCAGCGGGGCTTATCTTTGTCTTGGTAGCCTGTGGCTGTGCCTTTCCGCTGACGCGGTGGCCCCTCAGGAAGATTACACTCACTACGCATTCAGCATCCGCAGCGAAGACTTCGATGCGTTTGCTGCTCAGCTGAAGTCATCGGGCGTTAAAGAGTGGAAAACAAATAAGAGTGAAGGAAAATCTCTCTACTTCCTTGACCCTGATGGGCACAAGCTGGAAATACATGACGGCGATATGGAGAGCCGCCTCAACGCCTGCATGAGGCAGCCTTATGAAAAAATGGAATTTTTCTGATGTCTTGAAACTGAATGGTTAATTCAATCCGTACCCAGCCACATAAGTACGCATTCAAAGTTAACCTCAACCCAGACATCGTACATACCTCTCCCCGGAGCGCTGCACGATTTCGTCCGCCCTCTCCTTTATGTCCTTGCCTTCGAACGCGCCGTAGAGTTTCTTAAACTTCACGCCGCTCAGGCGACGCGTCATATCACGAACCGTCTCTGCTGCAAGCGGCAGCATATTTGGGTAACTCCACATAAAGGAGACGGCGTCCGCGCCCGGCGTTACCTGAAGGATATCCCCTGACAGCAGCACTCCTTCACCCTGCTGCCAGTGGAGTACGCTGCCGCCCGCGAAGTGGCCGCCGAGGCGCATCAGGGTGACATCGCTGGTCAGCTTAAGGGTGTCTCCTTCCCAGAGGGTAACGTGAGGGCTGTCACGCATGATCCACTCCCGGTCGCTGGTATGAAGATAAATCGGGGCGTCAAACGCTTCGGCCCAATCCTGCATGGTGGTGTAGTAATGAGGATGCGAGATGGCGATGGCTTTCAGCCCACCGAGGGCGGATACCAGCGTTCTGGTGGCTTCGTCGAAGGTGGCGATACAGTCCCAAAGAATATTGCCTTCCGGGGTTCGTACGATAAAAGCCCGCTGGTTAATGGCAAAATCTGGGACGGTGCGGATGCTGAGGAGGTCAGCCTCGTGCTGCCTCCACTTATTGCTATGGGTTGCAATCAGGGTATCGAAATCCACCCATTTCTGCCCCGCGGCTGGCACATACTGACGCTCATCTTCGCAGATCTTGCAGCGTTCGGGAGGGGAGCCGCTGACGTCGTAAGAAGTTCCGCAGGCTTTGCATAATGCGATCATTTAGGGGCGTTCTCCGTTCCGGTTAGCTACTATCAGTCTGGCACACCGGTAAGTAAAAAGTGCCAGATAATGCTGCCGGTCAAACTACGAAGAGGTTATTCAGAAAGGACTGGCATGACGGGCATGTACTGGCTTTTCGCTGGCGGGATGAATAAAGTGGAGCTCGCTGGCATGCAGCATCAGGCGCGGTGCGTGTTCCGTGCCCGGTTGGAGCAGCCCGCCGTAGAGATCGCAGCCCAGAATAGGATGGCCCAGCTGCTGGCTGTGAATGCGCAGCTGGTGCGTACGTCCGGTCTCCGGCGTCAGCTCGACCCGCGTTAGCGGCAGCAAATCGCGGTAGAAGCGCTCAACAACCCGATAGCGGGAGCGAGCGGGCTTGCCGTTGACCGCGCAAATCGACATTAACGGGAACAGCGCCGGATCTTTGGCTATGGGCGCGTCTATCACTCCTTCGTCTTTGTCCAGGTGCCCGCAAAGCAGCGCGCTGTAAACCTTACTGACGGTGCGCTGGCTGAACTGGTGGCAAAGCGCGGCGTTAACAGACTTGTTGCGGGCAACCACCATCAGCCCGGAAGTGCCGAAATCAAGCCGGTGGACCAGGGTACAGCCGGGGAAGATCTTTACCAGCCGGTGATGTACGGAATCGAGATTCTGCGGATTTTTCCCCGACAGGCTCAGCAGCCCGGCGGGTTTGTTAATAAGCACCAGGTGCTCGTCCTGACAGAGGATCTCGATCTCGTCATGGCACGGCGGGGCAATAAAAGTATCGATAATCGTAGACATCAGGCGGCCCGGCTGAAGAGTGGCAGCGGATAGTACCGAATTTACCCGCGGCTGGCGAATCTGGCCGCAGGCCGGGTAACACGACAGGCCTTTAAGCTAACGCAACAGGAGAAGATTATGCATTCACATCCAGTACGGCAGATCGTTGAAGCCTGTGACAGAGCCATCACCGCGAAAGACTATGACTCGCTGATGGAGCACTATGCGGAGGACGCCGCCCTGGTGGTTAAACCGGGCATGGTAGCCAACGGCAAAGAGGCTATCCGCAAAGCGTTTATCGCCATTGCCGATTACTTTCAGGACCAGCTGAGCGTGGAGCAGGGAGAGATGCAGATCGTCGAAGGCGGCGGAAACGCGCTGGTGATTATGGAAACGCGGCTTCGTTTCCCCGACGGCCACGGCGGCACGACGGAGACAACCCGTCGGGCAACCTATGTCTTTCGCCACGAGGCCGATGGCCGCTGGCTTTGCACCGTCGATAACTCATACGGTACTTCGCTGTTAGACGCGCAGACAGCCTGAAGCATCCCCATCATTTCCAAAAAAGGCAGCCCGTCATCTCAATTAAAAGTCTACATCACTCCCAGGTCCAGCGTTGTCGCTGCATATTTTGAGCGAGATTTTTAAGAGTTACACAGATAAGTAAGCGGGGGTATTAACGGAAGACGCTGGCGCTTATCCACCCTGGCACTCTTTGCTCAACAATAGCGTAGCGTCATCCGATGAAACTGCGCACCACAATCCCCTGCTCTTCCAGCAGCTGACGCACCCGACGGGCCATTTCAACCGCGCCGGGGGTGTCGCCATGCACGCAAAGAGAATCTGCCTGAATCGGGGTGAACGTTCCTTCTACAGAAATGATGCCGCCCTGGGTGATGAGCTGGAGCATACGCTGGGCAACTGTTTGCGGATCGTGAATTACCGAGCCTGGTTCACGGCGGGCAACTAAAGTGCCGTCACCGTGATAAGCACGGTCGGCAAAAGCTTCAGAAATTACCCGCAGCCCTTTTTGCTCGGCCCACTCCAGAATCTTTGAACCGGCTAGCCCCACCAGCGGCAGAGTCGAATCGGCCGCAAGTATGCCCTCAATCACCGCCGCTGCCTGGCGTTCGTCATGAGCGATGGTGTTATAGAGCGCGCCATGCGGTTTGACGTAGCGGACTGTTGTTCCCGCGGCTTTCGCCAGCCCCTGTAACGCGCCAATCTGATAGATGACATCGGCGGTCAGCTCGCCGCTGGCGATGTCCATACTGCGGCGGCCAAAACCAACGAGGTCGGGATAAGCGACGTGAGCACCAACGACCACGCCTTGTGCCTGTGCCGCACGCAGCGTACCGAGAAGACCAGCAGGCGAACCCGCATGAAATCCACAGGCAACGTTCGCGCTGCTGACTACGTTTAAAATCGCAGCGTCATCGCCCATCGTCCACTGCCCGAAGCTCTCACCCAGATCGCTGTTTAAATCGATTGTTATGCTCATTGCCAATTCCCTGTCCAAGACCTTAGAGAAAACTAGCATATATCAGGCTACTTACGCAGCGGCACGTCCTTTATCAGCCATGACAGAATAAATGCCAGCACCACTACGCCTGCCGCAATGATGTAAACCGAGTGCAGGGCTGAACCAAACGCCTGTAGATAGTCATTACGCAGGGCGACGGGCAGCTCATGCACGGCTTTTGCGCCCATCTGATGCGGAAGTTCTACGCCCGGAGGGATCAGCGCCATAAGCTTAGTTTGCAGAACGTTAGTGAAGATTGCACCGAAGCCCGCCACGCCAATCGAGCCGCCAATCTGGCGGAACAACGTAGCGCTGGAGGTTGCCACGCCGATCAGCTTTTGTTCCACGCTGTTCTGCACCGCGAGGATCAGCACCTGCATCACCATCCCCAGACCGCAGCCGAGCAGCGCTATATAGAAATAGAGCGTGTGCAGCGGCGAGTCGATTTTCAACGTGCCCAGCAGCGCCATGGCAATAAACGTCACCAGCGTGCCGACGATCGGGAAGATGCGGTAGCGACCAATTTTACTGATAATGCGGCCGCTAATAATCGAGGTGATCATCAGGCCGCCCATCAGCGGCAGCAGCTGGATGCCCGCCTCCGTTGGCGTCGACGATTTCACCACCTGCAAATAGAGCGGCAGGAAGGTCATCGAGCCAAACAGCGACATCCCGATGATAAAGCCAATCAGGCAGCTGAGCAGGAAAGTGCGGTCGCGGAACAGGCCCAGCGGGATGATCGGTTCGATGGCCAGCCGCTCTTCATAAATAAACCCGCCGAGCGTCACGGCAAAGAAGGCAAAGATGCACCAGAGCTGCGGATCGGACCACGCCATCACGGTGCCACCCTGGCTGGTAAAGAGGATCAGACAGGTTAGCGAGATGGCAAGATAGCCCGCGCCGAGGAAGTCTATCTGATGGCGAATGCGCGCCGTCTGCGGCTTCAGCACCGCGCCAATCACCAGCAGCGCAAAGACCCCGAGCGGCAGGTTGATATAAAAGATCCAGCGCCAGGAGAAATGTTCGACCAGGAAGCCGCCAATCAGCGGCCCGATAACGGTTGCCAGCCCAAATACCCCGCCAAACAGCCCCTGGTATTTACCGCGGTCCGCCGGGGGAATAACGTCCCCTACCGCTGCCATAGTGACTACCATCAGACCGCCGCCACCAAGACCTTGCAGGGCGCGCATCAGAATAAGCTGCGTCATATTCTGCGCCAGGCCGCACAGCGCGGAGCCGACCAGGAAGATCACAATAGCCGTTTGCAGAACGATTTTGCGCCCGAGCAGATCGCCAAATTTACCGTACAGCGGCACGACAATCGTTGAAGAAAGCAGATACGCCGTGACAACCCAGGAGAGTTTTTCCAGCCCGCCCAGCTCGCTAACAATCGTCGGCAGCGCCGTGGAAACGATAGTTTGATCCAGCGCGGCAAGCAGCATCACCAGCATCAGGGCGGCGAAGAGCAAACGAACCGAAGTAGTCTGCGGTGGGGAATCCGTGTGTGATTCGTGCGTTGTAGTCATTGGCTCCGGCTTAATCATTTACAGGTATTTTTATAGTAGGTCGGATAAGCGCAGCGTCATCCGACAAAACCTAATCAGTCAGCTGAGAAATTAATACGATGGGAATATTTTCACTGCTATCGGTTATTGTGGCTCAGTAACCTTCCTGACGCAGCGCCAAAACTCTTAAATAATAGGACGTCCGGTGGGGAGATCCCTTTTGTACCGAATTTCAGGACCCTTTTATGCAGAATAATGCTTATAAAAACTTTTTAATTCAGCAGGTTTACTATTCTCTTACGCCGTGAAATGTAAAGTTTAAAAAAGGATCGCCACCGCGCTTTTCATCCCCTTGTAAAGCTTCGGTCATTGGGAGTACATTAGCGCCGACTGGCCGCTCCCGGCCAAGGAATACAACGTGAAACGCTCCGCACGACGGATGAAGTTAATCCCAAAATGCCCCTCCGGCGATTTCACTTTTCTATACTGGTTTTCTGGCGACAAAAGTGCGTGAAGACGCGCGGAGCAATGCAAAGTGAAATATTTTCTGATGGGTATCTCAGTCATTCTGGCGGTGTGGGTCGGGACTTTTGTGATTATGATTTAATCTTCACGCAGCCGGTGATAAAAACAGGAGCCGATGGCTCCTGTTTGCGTTTTTATCCGGTGATATCCGTTGCGGCTTTAGTGGTCGCAGGAAGCAACCCGTCCGCACGGAACATGGATTTAATACCCCGCACCGCCTGCCGGATACGGTCGCGGTTTTCAATCAGCGCAAATCGCACGTGGGTATCGCCGTAATCACCAAAACCGATACCAGGCGAAACGCAGACCTTCGCGTCCTGTAGCAACTTCTTGGCAAACTCCAGCGACCCCATCGCCGCATACTGTTCTGGAATTTTCGCCCACACGTACATAGAAGCTTTCGGGCATTCCACCATCCAGCCAGCTTCATGCAGCCCTTTGACCAGCACGTCGCGGCGGCGCTTGTACTGTTCGGCGATATCTTTCACGCACTGCTGATCCCCTTCCAGCGCGGCGATCGCCGCCACCTGCAACGGAGTAAACGTGCCGTAATCGTGATAGCTTTTGATACGCGCCAGCGCGCTTACCAGCTCCTGGTTGCCCACCATAAAGCCAATACGCCAGCCCGCCATGTTATAGCTTTTTGACAGCGTAAAGAATTCGACGGCCACGTCGCGCGCGCCGGGAACCTGCATGATAGACGGCGCTTTCCAGCCGTCGTACACGATATCGGCATAGGCCAGATCGTGGATCACCAGCACGTCATAGCGCTTAGCCAGCGCCACAACCTTTTCGAAGAATTCCAGCTCCACGCACTGCGCCGTTGGGTTAGACGGGAAGCCCAGGATCATCATCTTCGGCTTCGGGTAGCTTTCGCGAATGGCGCGCTCCAGCTCGTTAAAGAAGTCAACGCCTTCCACCAGCGGCACGGAACGCACCTGCGCACCCGCGATGACCGCGCCGTAGATATGAATCGGGTAGCTCGGGTTTGGCACCAGCACAGTGTCACCATGATCGAGCGTGGCCAGCATCAGGTGCGCCAGCCCTTCTTTCGAGCCGATGGTGACAATCGCTTCGCTCTCCGGATCGATATCCACTTCATAGCGATCTTTGTACCAGCGAGAAATTGCGCGGCGCAGGCGTGGGATACCACGGGAGGTGGAGTAGCCGTGCGTGTCGTCACGCTGGGCTACGGTGCAGAGTTTTTCAACGATATGCGGAGGCGTAGGGCCGTCGGGGTTGCCCATGCTGAAATCGATAATATCTTCGCCACGGCGACGCGCGGCCATTTTCAGTTCGGCGGTGATATTAAATACATACGGGGGAAGACGATCGATACGCGAAAAACGACGTTTAGGACTGGAGTCAGCCATAGATTCCTCTGGTTTACGTAAGCGCCCGGACCGTCCGAGCGACGCTGCCACGCTGTTGTGGCCCGCTTTGAAAATAGCCTGAATAAAAATCATCTGTCGAGAGGCTAAGCGAAAATATTTTTGTTTCGCCTAAAACATGAACTTTCATTTGAAAGCCATCACTGTTTTATTTGATACTAAAGCCTATATTAACCTCATCGCAACAAAACAATTACCTCTTACCCGATGACAACGAGGAACCTGCCATGAACCTGAACATCGATGAATTGCCGCAAGAAATTCGCCATATTAAACAACAGCTTCGAAAAAACCTCCCCAATTACAAAGAGGTGTTCGCCGAACTGGAAAGGGATATGCGCCGCCAGATCGACGACATTCGTTCTGAGCTTGATCGCGGAGAAAACCCCGTCCCGCAAATTCATGCCGATGACATCGTGCAAAACCGCATTAGCGAGCAGCAAAAAGCCCTGATCCGCCAGCGCGGATGCTGCACCGTTAAAGGGGTTTTCCCGGAGCAGCAGGCCCGCGCCTGGAACGAAGAGATCGGTAATTACCTTGCGCGAAACAACTTTACCGACAGGCTAAAGAACGCAGCAGAAGACAACTACTTCGGCACGCTTGCCGCCAGTAAGCCGCAAATTTACGGCATTTACTGGTCAAAACCGCAGGTCGAAGCGCGCCAGCACGAACGCATGAAAGCGGTGCAAGTGTTCCTCAATAACCTGTGGGAGACCGAAAGCAACGGTAAACAGCACTTTGATGCCGACCGTGTGGTGAGCTACGCCGACCGGACGCGCCGCCGTCCGCCTCGTTCAACCTCGCTGGGCCTTTCCCCACACGTTGACGGCGGCTCCGTTGAACGCTGGCTGGATGACAACTTCCGCCACGTTTACCGTCACGTTTTTGCAGGCCAGTGGCAGAACTACAACCCTTTTGCCGCAGAAGGCCGTACGGAAGTACGCGAGTTCCCTTCCCCGGCGGTGTGCTCCATGTTCCGCACCTTCCAGGGCTGGACCGCACTTAGCCCGCAGCGCAAACACGGCGGCACGCTGAATCTGCTGCCGATTGCCAATGCTATGGCCTATATTTTGCTGCGTGCCCTACAGGATGACGTGCCGGAAGATTCGCTTTGCGAAGCCTGGCCGGGCCGCGCGCTGTCCATTAACGAACGGTGGCATCCCCTTTTATTAACGGGGATATCCTCAATTCCTGATATGGAAGCGGGCGACACCGTGTTCTGGCACTGCGACGTGATCCACTCGGTTGAAAACGAGCATCTTGGCGAGTTCGACAGCAACGTCATGTATATCGCTGCAGCCCCCTGGTGCGAGAAGAACATTGCCTATCTTGAGCGCCAGTGGCCGGCGTTTGTAGAAGGTCAGTCCCCGCCGGACTTTGCCGCTGACGATTTCGAGGTAGATTTCAGCGGCCGGGCAACGCCTGCGGACTTGACCGCCGCCGGGGTTGAGCTGATGGGCGGGAAATAGTTTTTCTGCGGATGACGCAGGCTTATCCGCCCTACGATCCGGGAATTGTAGGGCGGATAAACAAAGTGCCACCCATCACGTGTTCGGTATGAGGGTTCTGGCTTCCCCGTCAGAATTTCCTTATCATGGCCTCTTCCCTCAAGGCATGCGAGTAACCCGTGCACGAAATTTTTAATATGCTGCTGGCAGTGTTTGACCGGGCGGCGCTGATGCTTATTTGTCTTTTCTTCCTGATCCGCATCCGCCTGTTTCGCGAGCTGCTGCACAAAAACGCCCACACGCCGAAAGAGCTGCTGGCCGTTACCGCTATTTTCTCGATGTTCGCCCTCTTCAGCACCTGGTCCGGCGTGCATGTTGAAGGCTCGCTGGTCAACGTGCGGATTATCGCCGTTATGGCGGGCGGCATTCTGTTTGGCCCATGGGTAGGCATTATTACCGGCGTGATTGCCGGGACGCACCGCTATTTAATTGATATCGGCGGCGTCACCGCCGTGCCGTGCTTTATTACCAGCATTACCGCAGGCTTTATCTCCGGGTGGATCAACCGCAAAGTGCCGAAAGAGCAGCACTGGCGCATCGGGATTATCGCCGGCATGCTATGCGAAACGATGACCATGACGCTGGTCGTGCTCTGGGCGCCGTCCATCGAGCTTGGCTGGGATATCGTCTCAAAAATCGGCGCGCCGATGATTCTGGGCTCGGTTTCCATCGGTTTTATCGTGCTGCTGGTGCAGAGCGTTGAAGGGGAAAAGGAGGCCAGCGCGGCTCGCCAGGCGAAGCTGGCGCTGGATATTGCCAACAAAACCCTACCGCTGTTTCGTAATGTGAACAGCGAATCCCTGCGCAAGGTCTGCGATATTATTCGTCAGGACATCGATGCCGATGCGGTAGCGATTACTGACAACGATAAAGTGCTGGCCTACGTTGGCGTCGGTGAGAAGAACTATAAGCAGAACGACCTCGGGATCAGCCCGCGTACCAGGCTGGCGCTGCGTGAAGGCAAAATCATTATCCGCAACGACGACGAGGCCTACCGCACGCCGGAGATCCACTCCCTGATCATCATCCCGCTGTGGGAAAAAGGCGTGGTGACCGGCACGCTGAAAATTTACTATCGCCACGCGCACCAGATCACCTCCACGTTGCAGGAAATGGCGGTTGGGCTGTCGCAGATAATCTCGACCCAGCTCGAAGTTTCCCGCGCTGAGCAGCTGCGCGAAATGGCGAACAAGGCTGAGCTGCGGGCGCTGCAAAGTAAGATTAACCCGCACTTTCTGTTTAACGCGCTGAACGCCATTTCCTCTTCAATTCGCCTGAATCCGGACACCGCCCGCCAGCTGATTTTCAATCTTTCACGCTATCTGCGCTTCAATATTGAGCTGAACGACGACGAACAGATCGATATCAAGCGCGAGCTTTACCAGATTAAAGATTACATCGCCATCGAACAGGCCCGCTTCGGGGATAAGCTGACGGTGATTTATCACATTGATGAAGAGGTGACGTGTAAGATCCCGAGCCTGCTCATCCAGCCGCTGGTCGAGAATGCCATCGTGCATGGGATCCAGCCCTGCAAAGGGAAAGGCGTGGTCACCATCAGCGTGGAAGAGAGCGGTAACCGAGTGCGTATTGCGGTCCGGGACACGGGCAACGGTATCGATCCGAAAGTCATTGAGCGCGTAGAGGCCAACGAGATGCCGGGCAACAAAATCGGCCTGCTGAACGTTCATCATCGGGTTAAGCTGCTCTATGGCGAAGGGCTGATTATTCGCCGCCTCGAGCCGGGTACCGAGATTGCGTTTTACGTGCCGAAGGCCGTCGCCAGCCTGCCGCCGGGGCTGCTGCCGCTGGAAGGAGAGAAAGGATGAAGGTGATCATTGTAGAAGATGAGGTGCTGGCCCAGCAGGAGCTGAACTGGTTGATCCAAAACCATTCGCAGATGGACATTGTTGCCACCTTTGACGACGGCATGGACGTGCTGAAATACCTTCAGCATCATGAAGTGGACGCCATTTTCCTCGACATTAACATCCCGTCGCTGGACGGCGTGCTGCTGGCGCAGAACATCAGTAAGTTTGCCCATAAGCCCTTTATCGTGTTTATCACCGCCTGGAAGGAGCATGCGGTAGAAGCCTTTGAGCTTGAGGCCTTCGACTACATTCTGAAGCCTTATGAGGAGTCGCGGATTATTGGCATGCTGCAAAAGCTGGAGGCCGCGCACCATCAACAGACCGCGCCGCAGGTTCACGCCAGCAGCAGCCGTGAAAACCTCACCATTAACCTGGTAAAGGATGAGCGTATTATCGTCACGGACATCAACGATATCTATTACGCGGAAGCGCACGAGAAAATGACGTTTGTTTATACGCGACGCGAGGCCTACGTGATGCCGATGAATATCACCGAGTTTTGCAGCCGTCTACCCGAAAGCCGCTTCTTTCGCTGCCACCGCTCTTACTGCGTGAACTTAAGCAAGATCCGCGAGATCGAACCGTGGTTTAACAACACCTATATTTTGCGCTTAAGGGATTTAGATTTTCAGGTGCCGGTGAGCCGCAGCAAGGTGAAAGAGTTTCGCCAGCTGATGCGGCTGTAATGCGGGAAAGGGTGGATGAGCGCAGGCACCATCCACCGCATTTTTTGCAGGTTAAAGGATCTGCCCCAGCGTCTGGCGCAGATGCGCGCCGGCCCCCAGCAGTCCCGGCTGATCGTGGACGATCAGGTAGACCGGGATGTCTTTAACGTAATCCCTGAAGCGCCCTTTATCTTCAAACCCACCGCGGAAACCGGAGGCTCTGAAGAACTCAAGGAAGCGCGGCACGATGCCGCCTGCGATATAAACCCCGCCGAAGCAGCCGAGTGTTAAAGCCAGGTTACCCCCAAAGCGCCCAAGCACTACGCAGAATAGCGAAAGCGCACGCTTACAGTCCGTGCAGCTGTCGTTCAGCGCGCGTTCGGTAATGTCTTTAGGTTCGTAGCGTTCCGGCTCGCGGCCGTCAGATTTAACAATCGCGCGGTAGAAGTTCACCAGCCCCGGACCTGAAAGTACGCGCTCCGCCGACACGTGGCCGATTTCCGCGCGCAGCTCTTCAAGGATAATGCCCTCTTCTTCGCTGTTCGGCGCAAAGTCGACGTGGCCGCCTTCGCCCGGCAGGCTTACCCAGCGTTTATCAACGTGGACAAGGTGCGCCACACCAAGCCCGGTGCCCGCGCCGTAAACCGCAACCGGCTTGCCCTGCACCGGCTCGCCGCCGCCGAATTTGATCAGGTGTTCCTCTTTGATCATCGGAATCGCCATCGAAACGGCGGTGAAATCGTTGATGATTTCCAGATGGTCAAAGCCAAGATTCTTTTTCATTTCGGCGATGGAAAATTCCCAGGTATGGTTGGTCATCGCCACCCAGTCGCCGGTTATCGGGCAGGCGATGGCGATACAGCCATCCGTCACGCTTGCGTTGTGCTCTTTGAGATAATGCACCACCACCGCTTCCAGGCTCGGAAAATCGAGGCCGGAGTAGGTTTTTGCCTGCGTGATATCACCATTTTCAACGTTACACAGTGCCAGACGCGCGTTGGTGCCGCCAACATCTCCCACCAAAGCATATTTTGTCATTCTTCAACTGCTCCGCTAAAGTCAGAATAAGTCCTGGCCACACTGTAAAATTAGCCAGCCAAAACAACAACGCCCCGCTGAGTTATCTCCCGGGATTATAGATCTACGTCACATATTAGCCTGAACGTTTCAGCCCGTTTTGCGTAAGCGTGGAGCGACGTTCTCTGTCAGACTGTAACAAGTGACCTATACGCGTTAAAAATAGCAAAAAATAAGGAAGGATTATGCTCCATCCGCGAGCCAGAACCATGCTGGTTCTTTCTGTTCCGGCTTTAATCATCGGTGTTTTTTCCAGCCTGATATTGATTCTGGTGATGAAAGTTGCCTCCATCTTACAATCTTTTCTGTGGATTACGCTGCCTGTTCACTTCGGTATGGATATTAATTCGCCGGTTTGGATCCTACTGACGCTGACGATGACCGGCGTTGCCGTAGGGCTGGTGATCCGCTATATGCCGGGTCACGCGGGACCCGATCCCGCAACAGAACCGTTAATTGGCGCCCCCGTGCCGGTAATGGCGCTGCCGGGGCTGATTCTGGCGCTGATTCTTGGCCTGTCCGGCGGGGTGAGCCTCGGCCCGGAGCACCCTATCATGGCGGTAAATATTGCCCTGGCCGTCGCCATTGGCGCACGCCTCCTGCCCAGGGTCGGCGCGCTGGACTGGACGATCCTTGCGGCTGCCGGGACCATCGGCGCATTGTTTGGTACCCCCCTTGCGGCAGCGCTGATTTTTTCGCAGACGCTCAACGGCAGTAACGACGTACCGATTTGGGACAGATTATTTGCGCCGCTGATGGCGGCGGCGGCGGGTGCCCTCACAACGGGCTTCTTCTTCGATCCTGATTTCTCCCTGCCTGTGGAACAATATGCCGAACTGCACGTCGTCGATATCTTCAGCGGGGCGGTTGTCGCGGCTATCGCTATCGCGCTGGGTATGGTCGCCGTCTGGTGTCTGCCTCATGCCCATCGCCTGATACACAAGCTTAAACATCCGGTGCTGGTGCTGGGTGCCGGTGGCTTTCTGCTGGGCCTGCTGGGTCTTGTCGGCGGCGAAGTGACGCTGTTTAAAGGGCTGGACGAGATGCGCCAGCTCGGCACGGCGAACTACGCCGTTGGTACGCTGCTGATGTTTGCGATGGTAAAACTCGCTGCGCTGGTTGTCGCCTCCGCCTGCGGATTTCGCGGTGGACGCATTTTCCCGGTAGTGTTTGTCGGCGTGGCGCTGGGGATGATGCTTCACCAGCACGTTGAGGCAGTACCGGCGGCCATCACCATCTCCTGCGCCATCCTTGGCCTGGTGTTAGTGGTTACCCGCGACGGCTGGCTGAGCCTGTTTATGGCGATGGCCGTGGTGCCGGACATCAAACTGCTGCCGCTGCTGTGTATCGTGATGCTGCCGGCCTGGCTGCTGCTGGCAGGCAAGCCGGTAATGATGGTCGACAGGCATAACGACTAGTCTTCCTGGGCGTTGCGGCGTGCTAAGGACGTCGTGACGGCCTGTAACAGCTCCGGCACGTCTTGCTTCGGCAGAACGACTTCGATAAGCGTGAGCCGTTCTGCCCCGCCCGCTTTAGCCATAGCCTCTTCAAGCTGCACCGTTTCAGTTACCCGCCAGCACTGCGCCTCACAGTTCAGATGTAGCGCCTGCGGCAGCTGCGTCCAGTTCCACGGCGCGATGTCGTTATAGCGCTGCTCCGCCCCATGTATCGCCCGCTCGACCGTGTAGCCGTCGTTGTTCAGCAGGAAAATCACCGGCGTCTGTTTATCCCGCTGCATCGACCCCAGCTCCTGAATAGTAAGCTGTGCCGAGCCATCCCCCACCAGCAACACGACGCGGCGGTTCGGGCAGGCCGTCTGCGCGCCAAACGCGGCGGGCAGCGTGTAGCCAATCGATCCCCACAGCGGCTGAGCTATAAAAGTCGAACCCGCAGGCAGCGTGAGCGTGGCCGCCCCGAATGCCGCCGTCCCCTGATCGGCAAGAATGATATCGCCAAGCAGGAGAAATTTTTGTATCGACTGCCAGAACGCGTGCTGGTCAAGCCTGCCACTTTCGCAGGTCGGCAGCGTGGGCGGCTTCTGGTCCGGCACTGGCCAGTGTGAAACCTGGCGCTTGCAGAGCTGATGCAGAACTTCCACCGCCTGCGTCATCGGCAGGCCGCTGAACCAGCGTTCGCCGATGCGCGTGGCGTTGGGCTGAATATCTATCGTCTGCTGTCGCGTCAGCTTCTGGGTAAAACCTGCCGTAATGGTATCGGTGAATTTCACCCCCACGCAGACCACCAGCTCCGCTTCTTCAATAGCGATCCTGATCCCCTTCTCGCTCGCCGCCCCGCTGTATGTTCCAATAAACCCCTGCTGCCCCTCATCGAACAGGCCTTTGCCCATCAGCAGCGTGGCGTGCGGCAGCGGCGTGTCGTCCATCCACTGCTGGAGCGCTTTTTGCTGCCCGTAGCGCAGCGCCAGGAAATCCGCCAGCAGGGCAACGCTGCGGCTTTCAGAGAGCCTGGCCTGGGCGGCGCGTCGAAACTCATCCAGGACGGCGGTTTCACCGTATGCAGGATCAATCTCAAGCGGGCTATCGGGGGCGGTAGCAGGAGCCATGGCTACATCGCTCGGCAGGAGCAGATAGCCGGGGCGGCGGTTGCTTAGCGACGCTTTCAGCACCCGATCGATTTCATAGCAGGCATTTTCCGGGGTCAGCGCAGCCTGCGAAACGCTGACTTCACGGGCCATGCGGGCGAAATGGTTAAAATCCCCGTCGCCCAGGGTGTGATGCATCAGTTCGCCCCGCTGCTGGGCAGCCAGGCACGGAGATCCAACGACATGAATGACGGGCAGATATTCAGCGTAGCTGCCCGCAATGCCGTTAACGGCGCTGAGTTCACCTACGCCGAAGGTTGTGAGCAGCGCCGCCGCGCCGCTACAACGGGCATAGCCATCTGCGGCGTAAGCCGCATTCAGCTCGTTGGCGCAGCCAACCCAGGCAACGGATTCATGGGCAATGACGTTATCGAGAAACTGCAGGTTGTAGTCGCCGGGGACGCCGAATAGATGGGCAATTCCGCATTCCGTAAACCGGTCGAGAAGATAGTCCGCAACACAGTAGCGCATGGCATATTCCTTCCAGCAGGGGTCTGCTGTGAGTATTGGACATCTGCGATCGCTGTCGAGCGATAGAGCTCAAATAGAGTGTGGAAAGAAGGATTTACAGCAAAACGAGGTGTAAGCTGAGGGTCGCGCGTTCTGTGTAAACGTATACACTAGGTTGAGCATTCACTGACAAGGGTAACAACATGGTCTACCAGGCAAATCCTTCCCGTTATGAATCAATGCCGTATCGCCGCTGTGGGCGCAGCGGTCTGAAGCTCCCGGCTATTTCGCTTGGGCTGTGGCATAACTTTGGCGATACCACGCTGCTCGATAACAGCCGCCAGCTTCTGCGCCGCGCCTTTGATGTCGGCATTACCCATCTGGATCTGGCGAACAACTATGGTCCGCCTCCGGGTTCCGCAGAAGAGAATTTTGGCCGCATCCTGCGGGAAGATTTTCTGCCGTATCGCG